>JBMNUB010000001.1:0-171153 GCA_050946055.1 Candidatus Fimadaptatus sp.
CTATACTTATAGCCCGTATAGCTCTTGGTTGTTTCCACTTCTTCGAAGTACGACATCATATCTCTTTCCATGTCCTACATTATATCACTCTTTTCTTCTCTTGAAAATGTGAAGTTGATTTCCGTGTCTGAGCTGCCCCCGGTCACCATCGACTGGTACTTCGGTCAGGGCGAAATGCCGGACTGCCAGCTCGTAAACGACGCTGTCAACGAGTACCTCACCGAGAAGGTCAATGCCAAGGTCAATCTGCACTACTGGTCGGGCGACGAGTACTGGGAGCGCATGACCACCATGATCTCCGCCGGTCAGGATGTCGGCATAATCGGTTTCGGCAGCCAGACCAAGCTGGACTACGTCGTGCAGTCCCAGCGCGGCGCGTACTACCCCCTCAACGGCGAGGATGCCCTGCTGGACACCTACGGCGCTGATACCAAGGCCCTGTTCTCCGATGAAATCTGGGAGAGCATGAAGATAGACGGCAACATCAACGGCATACCGTCGCTGAAGGACAACGGCTATTACATCTCCCTGATATACAACGACACCATGGCTCAGGAGCTGGGCATAGATGTCGAGTCCGTCAAGTACACCAGCTGGCGCGACCTTGAGCAGCTCGGTCTGGAAGTCAAGGAAAAGCGCGACGCGGCTCATCCCGAGTGGGCTGAGTATCCCGTGTTCTGGGTATGCGACCGCATCCATCCCTACAACTTCGCCGTTGAGACCTTCCTCAACGACAACTACATGGCCGTATGCGACATAGACGAGTTTGACCAGCTGGCTGGCGTCGATTCCAACACCGTCGTCAACCTGTATGGCACTCCCGAGTTCCGCGAGTACGCCAAGCAGCGCGTGCGCTTGGTGGAAGAGGGCCTGGTTGCCTATGATTACACCGACCGCACCGAGTGGCAGTACACCGGCGCCATCTTCGGCTGGACCGGCTGGGGCTTCACCTACATGGAGGAGCATATGTACGGCGACAACTTCGTCACCAAGATGAAGATGTGCGAGAACATATGGACCGAGACCAACAACTTCTACTCCGCCGGCACCGCCATCTCGGCCCACTGCGCCGAGCCTGAGCGCGCCATGATGATACTGAATCTGATCAACACCGATCCCGAGTTCGCTACCATGATGCGCTTCGGCATCGAGGGCGAGCACTGGAGGTATGACGACGAGGGCAAGATGACCTTCGCCGGCACCAAGAACGAGGATCCCGCCAGCCGTGCTTACTATCACTGGTACATGGCTCCTATCGGCAACCTGACCATAGTCAACGCCCCCGAGCAGCTCATAGGCCCGGACGGCATCATGCTCAAGAACATGGTCAAGCTGAACCAGGAGTGCGTGGTTCCCACTCACATGGGCTTTGTGTTCGACACTACCCCGGTCATCAACGAAGTTGCTGCCTGCACCAACGTCGTGGCTGAATTCCAGAAGGACATAGCCAATGGCCAGTTCGGCTCTGAGGAAGAGGTCGATGAGGTCGTGGACGAGTTCAACGAGAAGCTGACCGCTAACGGCGTTGACAAGGTCGTGGCTGAAGTTCAGAAGCAGATAGACGAGTGGATGGCTGCCAAGGCTGCCAACTGATTGCGTCCCAAAAACTGAAATAAGCTTTATAACACATTAGGGGTCTGCCGCAAGGCAGACCCCTTGTCTGTCATAAGGGCGCGCAGGTAACTCGCGTAACCCGCGCGGAGGCGGTGCGGCAGGGCGTGCGTAAAGCCATGCGCGTATGAGAGCTGCCCAGTGTCAAGCACCGGCGCGCAGGTAACTCGCGTAACCCGCGCGGAGGCGGTGCGGCAGGGCATGTGTAAAGCCATGCGCACCCGCGAACAGATATGGCGCGGCTGTACTCAGAACTGCTTGCCAATTGCTCATGCGGCAGGTACATGCGGGAGATGCGCGGGCCGTGATGCTGCCGTGGCGCGCCCCGCCCATGACGGATGATTAACATAGTGCGGGCGAGCGCCCGATTGGCGCTGTTATGCCCAGTGAATATGCACGCTGACTTGATTGTAACTTTACAAAACAGCACAGAAAAATAAAAGACAAACAATTTGTGAAAAGGGATTGCATTTTTCCTGCAAAAATGCGATAATGCCCACGAAGCTACTGTGCGGGCATGTGCCTGCCGGAAAATTCATCTTGCAACTGTGTTGCGGGAGGAAGGTATTTATGGCTATCTATATTACGCTGGATGCGGGCGGAAGCAAGTGCAGCGCCATAATGTTCGACGATGAATTGAACATATTGGGGCGCGGGCTTTCCGGCGGGGTGAATACCACCCAGACTTCGCTCGAGGATTCGCGCGCCAACATGGTTTCCTGCATGGAGCAGATGTTTGCAATGCTTACACCTAAATGCGTGGCAAAGCTGTATCTGTCGTTCGTAGGCCCTGTGAACATACTCATGGAGGAGTTCGCGCGCCGCACGGAGGTGCGTGAGCTGATCATGCTGGGCGAGCCAAAGGCAGGACTGCTGGCGGGCGGACTGCGGCGCGAGGGCATGCTGGCCATAGCCGGGACGGGCTCGGATGTGTTCTACATAACCGAGGATGGCGGCAATGGCGCAAGGCGCGACGTGGTGGGCGCATATGGGCCGATACTGGGCGATCAGGGCAGCGGCACATGGATAGGCCAGCGCGCGCTCAGAGCCGCCGTAAAGGCGGGCGAGGGCTGGGGCAGGGAGACCATACTGCGCGACCTGATAAAGGAAGCGTGGGGCGTAAAAGATGAGTGGGGCTTTGTGGACAAGGTACACGGAGCGGTTGCGCCCTTCAGAATGGTGGCTTCAGTAGCGCCGCTGGTGGGCAAGGCCGCGCACATGGGCGATGAGGTCGCGCTGGACATAATGCGCGGCGCGGGCAAGGAGATGGCCTTGCAGACGCTGTGCCTGATAGAGCGCGTGGGCGATATGCCCAAGGAGCATCGCTTCATGGTGGCCTGCGGCGGCGCATGGAAGGCGCATCCTTTGATGTTTGAGACATTCAAGCGGATGATACAGGCTCAGCACCCCGAGGTACAGGTGGAAAAGCCCTGCTTTGAACACGTAATGTGCGGCCCGGTCGATATGCTGCTTAGAGCCGGGCTGGACGAGGGCGAGATACTGCGCAGGCTGCGCGACAAGTTCGCCGATTACGTTATCAAGTGGTGATAAAGTGAAAGGAGCGGCAAAAATGGACGTCATAGGAGCCTATCTGGACAACTTCAATAAGATAATGCAAAAGGTCGCCGACACGCAGAGCGAGAAGCTTAGGGAGGGCGCGCAGAAGCTGGCCGACGCCGCGCTCAGCGGTCACAACATATTTGCGTTCGGCTGCTCACACGCGGGTCTTCTGGCGCTGGAGCTGTACTATCGCACCGGCGGCATGGCGCTGATAAATCCCGTGCGCGCGCCCGGACTGTGCTTGGACATAGACCCGGCCACGATGACCAGTCAGATGGAGCGCCTGCCTGACTATGGCCGCGTGATAATCGACAATCAGCCTCTGGGCGAGGGCGATGTGATAATCATCCACTCGGTCTCGGGCCGCAACACCGTGACCGTGGATGCCGCCATGCGCGCGCGCGAAAAGGGCGCGTTCGTAATAGCTCTGACCAATATGCAGACCACTACCGCGCTCAAATCCCGCCATCCCTCGGGCAAGAACCTCTATGAGGTATCCGATCTGGTGCTGGACAACTGCGGCTGTCTGGGCGACGGCTCGCTGGACGTGCCGGGCGTGATGGAGAAGGTTGGGCCTACGTCTACCGCCGTGGGCGCGGCCATGCTCAACGCCATGATGGCGCAGGCGGTGGAGCTTATCGCCGCTGCGGGCGGCGTTGTGCCGGTGTTCGTGTCTGCCAACCTCGAGGGCGGCGACGAGCACAACAAGAACATGCTCGCCAAGTACAAGGATCATATATTCTACATGGGCGATATTTAAGGAGGTACATACAAAATGATGCTGATGGAAAGATACCAAAAGGCCGTGGATGATCTCTTTGCCAAGATACGCGCCACTCAGACCGATAACATAATCAAGGCCGGCAAGATGATAGCCGACTCCATAGAGCAGGGAGGCTGCATACACCTGAGCATGATATGTCATTACATGGAGCATGACTTCATCTATCGCGGCGGTGGCCCCATATTCTACAAGCACTTCTCCTATGACCTGCATGTGGACAACGCCGCGCGCGAGCGCGACCGCTCCGATCTGGATACCAACATGGAGGGCATGGCCGCCTACGCGCTCAAGGCCAGCAAGATTCGTCCCGGCGACGTGCTGTTCGTAAGCTCGGTGTCGGGCCGCACGGCCAAGGTCGTTGACCTCGCCTATGAGGCCAAGAAGATGGGCATCAAGGTCATAGCGCTGTCCAGCATGGAGTACGCCACGCAGGTCGATCCCGTACACTCCTCGGGCAAGAAGCTCTACGAGATGGTCGATCTTACGCTGGATAACTGCGCGCCCGCCGCTGAGGCCATGCTGGAGGTCGAGGGCATAGAGGCGCGCTTTGCCGCCGCTTCGGGCATAGCCTCCGATTACATCATGTGGAACGTGACCTCCGTAGCCGTGGAGGAGCTGCTCAAGCGCGGCATGACTCCGGGCATACTCAAGAGCGCCAACTTCCCCGGCGGCAACGACTACAACAAGACCGTCATAGAGCCGCAGTACGCCGAGAAGGGCTATTGATGCGCCCCCCTCCGCGCGACGCGGTGATTGTGGACTGAATGCGTGAATGCGCGCCGCCGCACAGCAGCTTTGCCGTGCGGCGGCGATGCTTTTTGGGTGCGCGATGCCGGGTGGTATGTGCGCCTGAGTCAGCCATGTCTGAGCAGAGCGCCGATGCCGCGCAATATGTGCGCCTGAGCCAACCCTGTCCGGGCAGAGCGCCGATGCTGCGCAATATGTGCGCCTGAGCCAGCCCTGTCCGGGCAGAACGCCGATGCCGCGCAATATGTGCGCCTGAGCCTGCGCCAGCCCTGCCGCGATGCACCGCAAAACTCAGGCGGTATATGGACAGGGCGCGCCAAAAGGCGTATCATATGCACAGGAAAATGCTGTGCGCGCGCAATGCCCGCATATCAGCATGATATAATATGATAAGCTGCCGCCGGTGCGGAAAGGAGATACAGGACATGTACACGTTCAAGAGCAAGGTGAGATACAGCGAGACCGACAGCAGTGGAAGGCTGTCGCTGACGGCGCTGCTGAATTACTATCAGGACTGCGTTACCTTTCACAGCGCGGACGCGGGGCTGCCGCTGGAAGAACTCTACAAGGACAACATGGCATGGGTACTTATGAGCTGGCACATAGAGCTGGCGCGCATGCCGCGCCTGGGCGAGGAGATAGAGGTATGCACAAACCCCTATCGCATAGGCGGCTTTACCGGGCTGCGCAACTTCTGGATGACCGGCGCGGATGGCGAGCGGCTGAACATCGCCGACTCGACATGGGCGCTGCTGGACACGCGCACGGGACGTCCAACGCATGTGCGCCCCGACTTTGCCGAGGCATACGGTCTGGGCGAGCGCGTGGAGCTGGGCTGGCGCTCCAGACCCGTGCGCATGGGCGAAGGTGCCGAGGTGCTGCCGGGCAGTATAGAGGTGCAGTCGGGCATGCTGGACATGAACATGCACATGAACAACGCATGGTATGCGCATCTGGCCGCAGAGCGCCTGCCCGAGGAATATGCATATTCGCGCCTGAGCATAGAGTACAAGCAGCCCGCCAAGCTGGGCGATATGCTGACGGTTGCGCGCGAGCAGGATGAGGACGGCGTGACGGTAGCGCTGATGCTCTCCGGCAAGCCCTGCGCGCTGGTTCGGTTCGCGCGCTAAAGCGGCATGCCTGTTTGACAGGCGATATGCGCACGAATGCGGCGGGCAATGAGCCCGTTAATGCGCAAGGCTGATGCCGGGCGCGAAATTGTGCTTAACTTTGCGGATGAGGCGCAAGGCATGCCGCGCCTGAACCAAGCTGGCGACTGCCCTCGGCCATGCCGCTCGCATGCGGCACTTGCCATGATTCCGCGCACAAGCAAAGCCGCCGCTCCAGAACTGCCGATATGCGGCGGGGAGCGGCGGCGTTTGCCATCCTCATTTTAGACCAGCACGCCGTTGCAATGATCTATCTCGTGTTGGATTATCTGTGCGGTGAGGCCGGAGAATGTCTGGTGATAGTGCTTGAAGCCCATGTCGAAGTATTCCATCTCTATTGTGCGGTAGCGCACGGCTCTGTGCGCGCCTTCCAGCGACAGACAGTTTTCCTCGGTCTCATATGCACCGGACTTCTTGAGTATCACTGGATTGACCATGACCATCAGCAGCGGCCCGGCATACAGCGATATTATGCGCTTGCGCGAGCCTATCATGTTGGCGGCCAGACCCACACAGCGCTCGGAATTGGCCTTGAGCGTGTCGGCCAGATCCACCATCACCTGCATGTCTGCATCGGTAGCTTCCTCACAGTGCTGGCTGAGGAAGAATGTGTCGTTTACGATAGGGCGTACCATCTTTACTCCTTTCCGTCGCCGCGTGCTGTCGGAGCGCGTGCTTCCGGGACGGCGACGCCGCGGCAGGCGCGCATATCAAGACGGTTTGCCTTGGAATGCATGCGTGTCGCGCCGATATAACACAGATATTGTAGCCCAAAACACCCGCCGCGTCAATAAGATTGTTTGGTGAATGTTAATCGCACATGTGGCAAAGGTATGGCGAGGTTGCCATAAGTTGTGCGGGTTGCCATAGAATATTATGAGTTGGGAAGAAGATGCTTAAGACAATGGTTCGCGTAGGCTGCTCATCCGACATAATTGGTATGCGAAAGTCGGACGCGCTGCGGCGATATATGCTATGATGATGCCGTGAGAGGAGATGGGATATATGAACCTGCTGGCAGAGCTTAACCGCGCTATGGAATACATAGAAGCGCACATAGATGATGAAGATGCGCTGGCATCGGTTGAGCATATGACTGACTATCCACCGCTGCACTTCCATCGCGTATTTGGCTACATAGCGGGCATGCCGCTGAGCGAATACATACGCAGACGCAAGCTGAGCCTTGCGGCCATGGATTTGCAAAAAGGCGATGAGCGCATAATCGACATAGCCGTAAAGTACGGTTACAACAGCGCCGATAGTTTTGCGCGGGCGTTTTATAAACAGCATGGCATAATGCCGTCCGCCGCACGCAGGATTGGCACTCAGCTGAACATATATCCACCCATGTCCTTTCAAATATCGATAAGGGGAGCGGATAAGATGAACTGGCGCATTGAGGAGCGGGAGGCATTTGAGGTATTCGGCGTGGAGCGGCTGTTCAAGAACGACGAAATAGGCAAGGTGCCGGAGTTCTGGCGCGACTGCCATGCGGACGGGTCGTATGAGCGTCTGTTTGACGCAGCAGGCGGCGAGCGATACCCAGACGGGCGCGGCAAGGTCAAGGCAGATGGCACATGCGTGATACTTGCTCTGTGCTGCTATGAGGAACCGGACGGTGCGTTTCCATACATGCTGTGCGCGAAGATGACGGATGAATCTGATGTGCGCGGCTACAAGGTCGTAAGCGTACCAAAGCGCACATGGGCGGTGTTCAGGAGTGAGGAGAGCTATGATATAGGCAAAGCCATACCGCAGCTGTTCAGCCGCGCATACAGCGAGTGGCTGCCAACATCAGGATACGACAGGGCATCGGGGCCTGAGATGGAGGTATACGGCGTCGCACCAAGCGGCAAGTACTTCGAGGAAGTATGGATACCGGTAGTGCGTGGCAGCGATTCACAAGTGTAATGGTATAGCCAAGGTGGATATCCTATTAAAACCGGCCTGCATTTGCAATTACAGCTCATTCATACGCTTATGCCCATGATTACATTGCAGGAAAGACATGTGCGCGGCAGAGACTAAGCCGCGATGCAACTCTGCTTCAAGCGGAGTTGCCACCGCGTTCAACTCATGGCTTTATGCCCACAAACACAAATGCTCTGCTCACAACATCGCCGTTGCGGGCAGAGCATTTCATTATGCTGCGATAGAGCAATCAGATTGTCTCAGCTATACATGCGCCCAGCGCGGCGTGTAAGACCTGCATGCTTACCTCTCCAGACGCACGCCATCCGGCTCTATGCCGTACTCCTCGAATATCGTGAGCCGGTTATCGTCGCACAGCCATGCCTCGGGCAGGTAGTAGCGGCTCTGCGCCGGGCAGCGCATGAAGCGGCCTATGTTGTGGCCGTTCAAGTATATCTGCCCCTTGCGCATCTCGCCCATGGACAGGAACAGGCTGCGCGCCGCCTCGGGGCGGGGGAAGGTGGTGGTGTACCACGCAGGAGTGTAGTTCTGCCCGTGAGCGCGTATCTCGGCGAAGGGAACCAGCAGCTTGTCCTGACGGCCGGCGGCGGAGATGTGATCCGCACGCCCCTCGTAAGGCAAAGCTTCGTTCAGCGCGCACCAGCTCCAGTCGCCTATGCGGTCGCTGTCCTTAACTATGAACGCCTGAGCATGGCTGAGTAGGTGCTCCACGCTGCCGGGACACTGTATGGTCAGCTCGTTGTCGCTCTCGCTGCACTTGGGCAGATAGCAGTGCCACGTGTGCGAACCGCCATCCTTGTAGCCGAAGGACTGCCATGGACGCTTTACCATGTGTATGTGTTCGACTTCCTCGCCGCCCATGGTCACGAAGCAGGGCGCATCGTGTACGACCAGCAGTATGCGCTCGCTGCGCTTTAGCTGTACGCGCCAGCTTATCGTGTCCACCTCGCGCGCTCCGGTCAGCGCCGGACTATATAGATAGTCGGCGGCGCGCTCGCTGAGCATGCTCTTGCCGATATAGGTCGCGCCTGCAAGGCTCATCTGGCGCGAATCGACGTATACATCGCCCGATATGCCCAGAGGCATGGAGTCCAGACAGCAGCGGCCGGTGTCCTCGCTGAGCAGCAGTATCTCGTTGTCGCCCTCTATGAGCTGCACGGTCACGCGCTCGCGCAGGCGGTCGGCGGGGTTGGCGTAGTCGAAGCGCTCGTTCTCGGTGCGGCGCTCGCCCAGCTCGCCCGCGAACGCGCCGTTTACGTATACCGCTACGCGCGTGGAGGCGCAGGCCGCAGTCAGCGCGCCGGTGCGGGCGCAGTCGCTGTGTATGTGGCCGCGATACCATACGTAGCCGTTCAGCGCGCCCAGCTTCTCATGGAACATGGGCGCGTCTATGGGCGCAAACTCTGCGCCTTCCAGCGCGTCGCGGCGCTCCCAGCGAGTCAGCTCAGGCAGCGCGGCGGGCGCGGGCGCGGCGCATATGCTGCGCGCAGTCAGCGCATTGCCGTCGGATTCAAACACGCGCTCCCAGTCGCCGGGCTCAAACTCCTCGCCGTCAAAGGCGAAGTCGCCGCCGAATATTACCCTGTCGCTCAGCAGCCAGGTGTGGCGCGCGGTGCGCTCATCCATGACGATTATGTTCATGCCGTCAATGCAGATCAGCTGCGGCCTGTCAAGCACTATGCCCGAATGCTCCTTGCCGTTGACCGATGCGGTGAACTCCTGCCCGGCGCTGCCGTAGAGCATCAGCGCGCCCCGGCTCTCGCCCAGCAAGAACAGATCGGCCCAGTCTATCACATTGCCGCATGCGCGCAGACCGTCGGCCAGCGCGCCACCGTGTACCCCGGTGAAGCGGATGTCGCGCCTGTTGCCGCCCAGCTTAAGCGAAGTGCTGGCGCGCTCGCCCGCAACGACTATGACGCCGCCGCGCTCGCCCATGTCAAAGCGGGTCGCGCGGGCGCTTACTGCGTCCACGGCCTCGCTGCGCGCACCGGCTATGTCGCTGCCATAGCAGTCGAGGAACGCGCCGAAGGGTTTGAGCGCATAGTACTTGCTGCGCGGGCGCAGCGCATCGCCCACGGGATAGGCGCTGGAGTAGGAGGTGGCTATGTTGGACGCGCCGTTGAAGCCGAAGTTGGTGCCGCCTATGAACATGTACATGGTGGCCATGGCGTGACGCAGCGTGCATTCCACTATCCAGCGCGCCACGTCCGCATCGGGCATGCCGGTGGGGACGGGCTTTTGCCAGAACACCATGGGGCCTGTCCACAGCTCGGATATTATCGAGGGTTTGCCGGGCTGATAGGCGCGCAGCTCGTCTATGATGTCGAAGCTGCTGCAAGTGTTGTATGTCACGGTCATGTTGAGGCGCTCGTACAAGCGGGGATCGTACATGTCCGCATCATAGTTTATCGCCATGCGGCCGGTGGGAGCGTGGCAGTTGCACGCGGTCACGGCCACGTCGCAGCCCGCGTCGCGCAGTATGCCGGTGACCTTATCTATGTAGGATGTGGTGCGCGCATCCCAGCCGCCGTGATACTCGTTGTCGTTCTGTATTGAGATGATGCTGCCGCCGTGCGTTACCTGACGCGGCGCGGCAATCTCCATCACGCGGCGCAGCCAGCGCTCGGTGTTCTCCATAAAGACCGGCTCATCGGTGCGCTGCTCAAGGCGCTCGTCGTTGAGCAGCCATGCCGGTATGCCACCGCCGGTCCACTCGCCGCAGATGTACGGGCCGGGCCTGAGCATGACGTACAGCCCCAGTTCCTGCGCCAAGTCCAAAAACGCCGCCAGGTCCCTGTCGCCCTCGAAGTCCCATACGCCGGGGCTGGGCTCGTGTATGTTCCAGGCCACATAGGTGCTGACCGCATTCAGCCCGGCGGCGCGCGCAAGTTCCAGCGCCCGCCTCCACTCGCTGCGCGGGAAGCGGTAGTAGTGTATCTCGCCCACGTACAGCCACACGCGCCTGCCGTCAATTATGAACGAATCGCCATCAAATGAGTAATTCATGTTGCGCTTTCCTCCAATGATTTTAATTGATTCTATTACGCATGGGAGCTAAAGTCAAGGGATTTTGTGGCGGTTAAGATTGTTGTGTGTTATTGCTTATGAATGCGTCAAAAGCGATGCTGCAATGGCCATCGATATGTTGAGACGGATTCTGCGCGGCTCGGCAGGCGCGGCATCTGTTGCGGTTGCAGGCAAAATACGTGGATATATGTGCATCGAGCATACAGATATCAGGGCAGTCTCGCATATTGTAAATCGCAATCAAGCTCATGCCGCCATAACGAGCGTACGAGTCCATATCACAAGCAAATTTATCTTATGAAGGCTAGGCCGCTTGCTTTTAGCTTTCGCCTGTGATAGGATATCCGCAAGGCAAGCGCGAAGGCGCTAAGTGACAGGAGGCGAATGACTTATGACATTTCCTGTGGGGTTTTGGAACTATCCATCCATAGATACTATGGAGCCGGACGAGGTAAAGGTGTGGGCCGATTGCGGCATGACGGTGACTATGAGCCCATCGTATGAGGTGCGCCCCGATACCGTGGATAAGCTGCGCCGCATGCTGGACGAGTGCGTGAAGTATGGCATGAAGCTGATAATGCGCGACCCGCGCACTGCATGGCAGGGCGCGGCCAGCGACCCGGAGGGCTATCGCGCGCGCTTTAAGCAGGCGTATGCCGACTTTGGCACGCACCCGGCGGCGTATGGCTTCTTCATAGGAGATGAGCCTGCGGGAGATGAGCAGTTCGCCGACTGCCAGACCGCGCTCATGATTCAGCAGCAGGAAGCGCCCGAACTGGTGGGCTTTTTGAACTTTAATCCGTATTGGCCGGGCATGGAACAGACGCATCTGGGCGGCAAGGAGTTTGACGTTTGGGCGCGCGACTTCGCCGCAAGCTCGCACTGCCGCATGATGTGCTATGACTGCTACTCTCAGATGAACCCCGAGGATGACGGCATAGACCGTTACTTCCTCAACCTGCGCAAGTTCAGCGAGGCCGCAAGGGCGGCACATGTGCCGATATGGACAACGCTTCTGTCCGTGGGTCACTTCCGCTATCGCTGCCCCAATGAGGACGACATGCGCTGGCAGGTGTCCACGGCCGTGGCCGCGGGCTGCAAGGGGCTGTTGTGGTTCACATTCTACTCCAACCGCTATCGCAACTACCGCAATGCGCCCATAAACGATCAGCGCCAAAAGAGCATAGTGTACGACTGGCTGGCGCAGACGCTGCTGCGCTTCAAGGCGGACTATGGCGAGCTGATGATGAAGCTAGAGCTGGACAGGTGCTATCATCTGGTCAAGAGCTACGGCGGCTATCCGCTCTATGAGGCGGGAGCCCATCCGCTGATAAGGCGCGCATTCTCAGACCACGATGTGCCGGGCATGCTGAGCGTGTTTAAGGACGGCGAGGGTCGCGAATACATAGCGCTGGTCAACAACAGCCCCTTCGAGAGCGACCTGTTCAAGCTGGCACTCGAGCCGGGTACGCACGCGATAAATGTGCGCGAGAACGGCGCGGACGAGCAGGATATGGCGCTGAATCATCACGACGCATTCTACCACGAGGACGGGGATGAGGTGCAGGCTGGCGTATGGCTTGCGCCGGGTCAGATGGAGCTGTTCAGGCTGGAGCGCTGATGAGCATGTTTCGGCGCTGGCGGCGCGATCGCATGGAGAACGGCGGCCGCTTCACCGATGGTCATGGCCGCTGCACATGGCGCAAGGCCGATTGCAAGTGGATTTTGCAGCACAATGAGCGCAATGCGTTCGCAGCATGTGCCGTGCCTATGCTCAAACAATTCATATGACTACATAAAGGGCGCGCCGCGCGTATGGAAGAAGTTTTCCATATGCGCGGCGCGCCTGTTTGTGCGAGTTAAAGGGCATTTCAGCGCAAAGCGTAATGCGAGGGAGGGAATGCGGCGCATGCTCACGGTACGCGGCGCATGCAAGCGCATCGCGCCCATGACGGTTCGTTCATGCCGGTAGCAGAGCCGGAACTGCATGCCATGGCGCGCAAGCCAACGCAGTTACAGCGCGTCCTCATGCCGGCATCAATGCGCCTGACCCCATTCGCGGCCATTGTCGCCGTCGGTGCGCGTGAAGGGTGCGGGCTCGGCGTACCATTCGTCGCTGCGCGGTGCCCAGAAGTTGGTCAGCGGGCGCGCGAACAGGAAGTCGTTCATGTTCTTGAACGCGGGCAGGGGACGGTGGCCGTCGCTGAGATGCTCTATGAAGTCGGCCAGCGCCATGAGGTTGGCGCGCGTGTTCGCCAGGCGCAGTATGCTACCGCCCTCCAGACCAAGCACGCGGCGGCATTCAGTCAGGAACGCCAGCGGTTCGTCAAAGGCGGGCAGGTGCGAGCGCAGCTTGGCCGCCGCGCCGCTGAGCAGCTCGCGGAAGCGCTCGGCGTCGGTGTACTGCACATGCGCAGCTGCATCGTATGCCTCGTAAAGCTCCTCGGCCCACGTGAACTTCTCGGCCAGATAGCGGTACAGCACCAGTCCACCCTTCATAAAGGGCAGGTCTGGTGTGGGTACGGCCTTGGCTTCGATTTCGCTCCACAGCGCCGCAAGACGCTTGAGCGCCGCACGGAACTCATCCAGCGCGCCGCCGCTCAGCGCATGCGCATAATGCACGAACGAGCCCAGCGGCGAATCATCCAGATATGCGCTCTGCCTCAGATACGAGCCGCTCAGACCGCCCTTGAAGCGGCACAGCATTTCGCCCTGCGCGTCGCCTGCCATGTGCCAGTACTCAAGCAGGGGTACATCCGCGCCGTAAGTCTGCGCAGCGTAGGCGCGGAATACGTCGTCCGCCGTGCGCCCCGGCACGAAATCGACCGCTGAGCCTTGCCACATCAGCGCCGAAGCCGAGGCATAGAGCGGCCCCATCTGCGCGCCATGATAGCCATGGCCGTATATCCAGTCGGTAGCCAGACCTCCGCGCACATCGAAGCGGAAGCCGTCGGCAAAGTAGTCGCGCTGGTTTATGTACTGGCCAAGGCTGGTGGTCGCAGTGGCCGCGCCGTGTACCGAGGTGGACAGTATCATGTCCGCGCCCGCATCCGCCAATAGCTCTATGGCCTCGGTATGCGCCGAGTCATAGCTCCAGTCGTATATCACCGTGCCTTCCATGAGCTTTTTCGCCTTGGCCATGTCCGCGCCGTCCTTGAGGAAGCCCAGCAGCATGTCGCTCCATATGCCCATGCGGCGTCCGCGCGACGCCAGTATGCCGCGTACCCAGCAGTAGTAGTCTATGTATATGGAGGCCTTGTCCATGTCTCCGTACTGCGCGCGGCAGCGCTCGCATACGCCCAGCGCCTCGACCTCGTCGCCGCCTACGTGGATTATCTCGCAGTCGAAGGCGTCCATTATGTCGTTCAGCGCCGCCTCTATCAGCGCGCGCGTGCGCGGGTTGGAGGTGCATAGTGCCGCAGAGTCGGCCACGCGCGCATCCTGAGCGGCGGCATCGTATTCGCCCAGATCGTGAAACGCCTGCGCGCCCAAGAAGTCGCCGGTGTGTCCCAGCACGTTGAGCGCCGGTACTATGGTGATGCCATAGCGCGCCGCATAGCTCTGCAGCGCACGCGCCTGAGCGGGCGACATGTAGGCGGGATTGTGCGTCTCGGGTATGGAGGGAAACTGGAAGCGCCACTCCAGATACAGGTATACGGCGTTGTACTTAAGCTCGGCCATGGCGCGTATGAAATGGCGCAGGTATTCGTCGCGATAGTCCACATTCATCTGCGCATACGATATCTGCGCGCCCCTGTGCCGCCATACGGGCTTGTCGGCGATCACGCCGCAGGGGAGCGCATCGCCGTACTGACGCGCGATGTGGCCAAGCGTTATAGCGCCGTACAGCGCGCCGCAGTCAGCGCTTGCCATTATGCGCACACCGCCCGGAGCTATTTCGATAATATAGCCCTCGGGATCGTCAAAATAGATGCGCAGTTCCTCACAGGATAGATTTCGCTCAAAGCACACGGGAAGCGCGCCCGCACGCGCAAACCTGCCTGCGGCTTCCGCCATGATGTCGCTGTCAAAGCTTTGCGCGCAGTACAGCGCGCCGTGCGCAAGTCCGTCGTTCAGCGCCACATGCGCCGGGCAGGGAGTCAAAAGCAGCTTGTCCATTTGCGGCTACCTCCATGAGATGATATATGTTTGAGTATAATTCCTTTTGTGCGCACTGTCAATCGCGGATAAACTGCGCTGAGGGTGTTTGCGCTTGGCCATCGACGTTTCGGACACATTGAGGCATGCGCTGCGGGTGTTTGTGCAGCAGGGACTGCATCGATGCCGCCATGCTCGCGGATGGGAAGGGCGGGGTGCAAGCGCGTCCCCTGCGGCTTGCGCGGGCATGCGTACCCATCGCGACTTACATAGGCAAGCGTACCATTCGAGATTTGCGTAGGCAGCGTGTTCCTGCAACCTGTGTAAGCAAGCGCGTCCCTGCAACTTGTGCGGGTATGCGTAACCCTGCGGCTTTGTGGCATGCGTACACCTTGCAACTTATGCGGGCATGCGTAACCCTGCGGCTTATGCGGGCATGCGTACCCATCGCGACTTACATAGGCAAGCGTACCCATCGCAACTTGCGTGGGCAAGCATGGCCCTTGCGACTTGCATAGGCAAGCGCGTCCCTGCAACTTGCGCGGGCATGCGTATCCCTCGTGACTTGAGCAAGCACAGTCCTCGCGACTTGTGCGAGCAAGCACGTCCCTGCGGCTTATGCGGGCATGCGTACCCATAGTTACTTGCATAGGCAAGCGCCCCTCACAGCTTGTGCGGGGCAGGGCGGACGGATACAGCTGTGCAAGGCCGGCAATGCGTGCATGGGCGCGATGCGCATTTGCCCGGCGGCAGGGCATGCGCTGCAAGCAAGCGCGCGCCTGCATGCTCAAATGTGCTTGAATGCATAAATGAGCGGCTCAGCCATGAGGCCAAGCCGCCCGGTGCATATTGTGTTGTACGGAGTATGAAGGCCATTTGCCGCATCTGCGCCCGTTCACAGCGCATTGATCGCCGCTTACTTGTCCTTTTCGGCGGAATGCGTGGGCAACAGGTTCTTTATGCGGTCGGCGACGTTGGTGGGCTCGGGCTCAGTCTCGACCGGCTCGGGCTCAGGCTCTGGCACGGTTATGGCGTCGGTGCGTATCACAAACTGCAGCGAGCTTATGACACCGTTTTTCTCGGAGGTAAACGAGTTCACGGGCTCATTCGAGCCGGTCAGGTCGGCTATCATGTCGTCTATCTCGTCATCAATCTTGCTGTCGATGTCGCGAGTCTCCTCGCGCATGCTGTTTGTGCCATCCAGTAGCTGCTTGGTGCCGTGACCCAGCTCCTTGGCGCCGCTGAGCAGCTTGCCAAGACCCGAATCCTCCTCTTCGTCGCTGCCATAGCTGCCGGCCAGCTCATCCGCGCCGTCCAACAGTTCGTCCGCGCCGTCTGCCAGCTCGCCCACGCCGTCCACATAGTCGCTTAGTCCCTCGTAGAACTCGCTCACGCCGTCCAGACTGTCGTGCAAATCGCTGAGTGCGCGGTAGGCTTCGCCGTTTACGCCGTTCTCCTCAAGCGCCTCGGCGACGCTGTCCAGATACTCGTGACCCTTCTTCTGCTCGGCGATGTTGTCCTCGATTATCTGCTGCACCTTGCCGGAGCGCATCTGCTCGTCTATGTTCTCGTCGATGAGCTTTTTGACGGCATCGGTTGCCATCTGTTCGTCTATGTTTGCCTCTATGAGCGCGGCTATCTCCTCGGAAGCGAGCTGTTTGGCGGTCTCGCTCTCGATTATCTTCGCCACCTCTTCGGAGGCCTTCTGCGCCTCTATCTGCTGAGCTATCAGCGCCTTGACCTCGCTGGTCTCCATCTGCGCATTCACCTGAGCGTCTATCAGCGCCTTGACGTCATCGGTCTCCATCTGTGCATCGGTCAGGCTCTCTATGTGCGCCTGAACCTCGGCGCTGTTCATCTGCGCGTCCACCAGCGCGGCTATCTCGCTCTCGGTGAGCGAGGAAAGCTCGTCGCGTATCTGCTGGCGCACGGCGGAGATGACTTCGGTGCGCACCTGCTCGCGTGCGGCGGATTCGGCCTGCTTGCGCAGCTCGGGATCCTGCATGCGCTCGCGCGTCTCGGACTCTATCTGTGCCTGTATGTCATCGCTGCTGAGCGCGCTATCGACCTGAGCGTCTATCTGCGCCTGAACCTCGGCGCGTTGCAGCTTCTGTTCGACCATGGCGTCCAGCTGCTCATCGGAGGGCGCGGATATTTCGTCGCGTATCTGCTGGCGCACGGCTGCTGTGGTCTGAGCGCGTATCTCGGCCTCGGCGGCAGAGGTGACCTGCGCGCGTATCTCCTGCTCGGCCTCGGCGAGCTTCTGATCTGTGGCGCTGTCTATGCGGGAGATTATCTCGTCGCTGCCCATTTTGCCGGATACGGCGGAGTCTATCTGCGAGCGTACTTCGTCGCTGTTCATGCGTTCGTTGAGCGCGGAGTCTATGTCAGTCACGCCCTGCTCGATGAGCTGCGCGCGGATCTCGTCGCGCACCGATTCGGTCACTGCGGACTTGACTTCATTGCGCACCGATTCGGTAACGGCCTCACGTATGGAGTCGGATACGGTATTGAGCTGCGCATTGGTCTGCTCGTCTATCTGGGCGCGAATCTCGTCGCTGCTCAGGCGCTCGGAAACCAGCGCGTCTATCTGGGCGCTTATCTCGGCGGAAGCCATCTTCTGCTCGACCAGCGCGTCTATCTGCTCGTCGCTCAGGCTGGATAGCTCGTCGCGTATCTGCTTGCGCACTGCCTCGACCACTTGGGCGCGTATGGCCTCGCGGTAGGCGGCTGTTACCTGAGCGTGTACCAGCTCGTACAGCTGGCCGTCTATCATGTTCTGTATCTCATCGGAGGCCATCTTCTGCTCGACGGCCGCGTCTATGAGCGCCTGTATCTCGGGGGAACTGAGCTTCATGTCGATTATCGCATCCAGCGCATCGCCGCCGCCGGACAATGCCTGCTCAAGCTGCTTGCGCACCTCCTGCTCGACCTTGCCGCGCACCTGCTGACGCGCTATGGGCATCACCTTGCCCAGCACCTGCTCGCGTGCGCCCTCAATGACCTTCTGCTCAACCTGAGCGTACACAGCCTGCTCGACCTGCGGGCGCACCTTCTCGGACACGACTGCCTCGACCTGAGTGCGCACCTGCTCGCGGGCGGCGGCGCGCACCTGGGATTCGACCTCGTCATAGACCACTTCGCGCACCTTGCGCGCCAGAGTGCGGTCGGCTTCCTCGTATACCTTGTCGTCCACCTTGTCCAGCAGCTCGGCCTTGAGGCGGGTCAGCTCGGAGTCGTAGTTGTCTATGGTCAGCTCGCTGAGCTCTATGCCGAGATCATCGAAGTCAGCGCGGGACTTTTCCAGTTCCTCATTGGCGGTGTCCAGCACGGCTTCGAATATCTCCTTGGCTCCGTCCATAAGCTCCTGCGAATGGCTGTCCAGCTCTACCGCGCCGTCGTACATCTCCTGTGCGCCGTCGCGCAGCTCTACCGCGCCGTCATACGCCTCCTGCGCACCGTCGATGAGATCGTTTGCGCCGTCGTATAGCTCCTGTGCGCCGTCGTCCATATCGGCTATCGCGTCCACTATGTCGTCCAGCTTGTCGCTTATGCCGCTGTCATCCGCGTCCACCTCCAGATCCATGCGCAGGCCGTTTATCGATATCTCGCTGGTCTCAAAGCAGGTGGTGTTGGCGTTTATCTCCAGCTCCTTCTCGGTGCCGGGCAGGAGTATGTATGTGAGCTGCTTTAGGCTGCCCACGTTGGCCTCGGTGGCGCCGGGCGCGCTTATCTCGCTGAACGCGCCCGTGTCCAGCGACAGGCTCATCTGCAGCGCGTAGCTGTCGAAGAAGTTGCCGCCGCAGTCGGGATTGCGCTTTACGCTTATCACTATCCGCGCCTTACCCGCGCGACCGGCTATCTCGTCGGGAGACAGCTCCTCGCCGTCCATGTAGTAGCGCACGCCTATGTCCCAGGGCAGATGTGCGTCAGCCATCACGCCCTCGTAGTACACGCGCGCCGCGTCGGATGAAAACTTGACCTCGCCATCGGAATAGCTTATCTCGTCCTCGGTGTTCATCATGCGCACGGAGGCGTAATCGCCGTAGTCGCTGACATCGCCCGAGCCGAATATGTTGACCACGTATACTCCGTCCAGATTGCCGCTGGCATCCATGTTTGCGTATACCACTTCTTCCTTGGCGCTGTCGGCGGCAGCGGGCAGTGCGGGAGCCATGACCATCAGCGAAAGAGCCAGCGCCAGAGTGCGGCGCGCCATATCCTTAAACTTCATTATATATGCACCTTCCTTATCACTGCATCACTGCGCGCCTGCGGCGTTTTGCGCGGCGCCATTGTGAGGGGAAACGCCATCGCCATAAGCGGCATCGCCTGCGGGCTGAGCGTCATCCTTACCTTCGGTCTTTTCGGAATTGCCTTCGCCATCTACGGCGTGTGCGGCATTCTCTATGGCCTTTGCGGAATCAAAGCGCTTCTTGGGGCTGACTATCAGCCGGTCGAACACGTATAGCAGTCCGGGCAGCGCCAGCATTACGACCGCCAGCGAGCACAGCGTGCCTCGACCCAGCAGATAGCCCAGCTGCGACAGCAGCCCGTGCGTGGACAGCATGCCCATCAGGAAGCCGACTACCGTCAGCGCGCTGGCCGAGGTCAGTATGGACAGCGTGGAGGTGGATACCGTCTCCACTATGGAGTCCTTCTTGCTCATGGTTTGACGGAACTCGCGGTAGCGGTCGGTCATGAGTATGGCATAATCGACCGTCGCGCCCAGCTGCACCGAGCTTATTATCAGATACGCTATGTAGAACAGCGGCGCGCCCGCAAGATACGGTATGGAGAGGTTTATCCATATGGCCGTCTCTATGCCCAGCACCAGCAGCGCGGGCAGCAGCAGCGTGCGCATCGTGGCCAGCAGCACCAGGAACACAGCGCCTATCGCTATCAGGTTTACCATGGCCATGTCGCTGGTTACCGTGGTCATCAGGTCGTATGTGCTTACGCCCTCGCCGGCCAGATGATAATCGTCGCCGTAGTACTCATGCGCTATCTCGCGTATGCGCGTCACCAGCGCAAACGTGGCGTCGCTCTCCAAGTCGGTGTCCAGCGATATCACCATGCGGCTGTACTTCTTGCTCATCAGCTTTTCCACGGTGTCGCGCGCCACGTACTCGGGCGGTATCTCCGCTCCGGCATTGTCCACATAGGAGATTATGCCGGTCACGGGTTCAAGCGACTTTAGCTCGTCGGAGAGCTGCTGCTGCTTGGCCATGTCGCCCACAGGAACCATCAGCACGTATGTGTCGCTCTTGCCGAACACTTCTTCCACGGCCTCGGTGTCCGCGCCCAACTGGGTCTCAGGCCCGAATATGTGCGCCGCGCCGTAGTAGAAGGAGTTCGAGTTGGAGGCGATGTAGCTGGGAACTATCAGCAGCGCGAACACGCACGCCATGGGTATCATGATGCGGCAGACGAACTGGCCAAAGCGCTTGAAGCTGGGCAGCAGCCTGCGGTGCGTGGTGCGGTCGAGCATGCGGTAGGTCTTGAGCGTGAGCGCCGGTACGAACAGGAACACGGTTACAAGGCTTATCACCACGCCCTTGGCCAGCGCAAGGCCCAAGTCAGGCCCTATGCGGAAGCGCATCAGCGTCAGCGCCACAAAGCCTATAACAGTGGTAAGTCCGCTGGAGAGTATGGAGCCGGTGGACTTGCACAGCGCATCTATCATGGCCTCGCGCGGATCACCTATCTCACGGCGGCACTCCTCAAACCTGTGCAGCAGGAACACCGAGTAGTCCAGCGATACGGCCAGCTGCAGTATGCTGCCTGCAGCGTTGGTCACAAAGGATATCTCGCCGAATATCAGGTTGGTGCCGGAGTTTATCAGTATCGCAACGCCCAGCCCCAGCATGACTATAACAGGCTCAAACCAGGAGGTCGTGGTCAGCGTCAGCACGAATATCACGAACAGCACCGCAAACATCGCTATGCGGTTTACCTCGTCCACCGTGCGCACCGTGGCTTCCGCAGTGGATACCGCAGAGCCCGTCATGGCGTTGCCGTCGCCTATAAGCTCGCGCACGGCCATTACCGCCTGCACGGTCTTGTCTTCGTCTATGGTCAGGTTCATAAGAGCCGTGCCGTCCGTGTAATAGGTGTCCAGCAGCTTGCTATCCATCATGGCCAGCGGCTGCGTTATGTCGCAGGCATCGTCCAGCCAGGTAACGTCGCTTACGCCATCCACGCCGCGCAGCCTGTCCTTGTAGTCCAGCGCCTCGGCCACGCTCACGCCGCGCAGCATTACGCGCGCATTGGGTATGCCTCCGGAGAACTCGGCCTGCATGGTGTCCAGCGCCACGGTGGACGGCGTGTCCTCGGGCAGATAGTCGTTTATGTCGTAATTGACCGCTACCTGCGGCCAGGCTATGGCGCTAAGCACCACGGCAACAATGAACAATGCCAGCATCATATTGGCGTGCTTGACCACGCCTTTATAAAACTTGCGCAAGCTCCTTCTCCTTTCGCGCCCTAAAGCGCTCACAGTATACTATTTATTCGGGGGAGCAGGCTTCCCCGCAACTGCCGTGCCGATGCGCTATGCCCCCGCCGCGCCGGGGCGCGCAGTGTATCCTGCTGCGCCGCAAGGCGATGCTGTCTGAGCAGCATGACGCGAGCGCGCAATGCGCGCTGCGGGGCGGTAGCAGCTCGAGCGGCTGTGGCCTTGCTCGAACCGGTCATTGGCTATGGGCAGTCTTTACAGTGGCCTTCCCTTGCCTTGAATTGTAATCCTTATGAATTATAAGCACAATCGACAATCGCGCCCATGTGTGGGAAAACCAGACACATTTGGTAATTGGACAGGTTTTTGGCAGCAAAGATTAACAAACCGGAAATGCCGACGCCACATGTACTGCATCAAAAATACTGCCTGCCCCGCCAATGTACATCAAAAAGATTGAAGTATGGTATCATCTAAACAGATAGATAAGTTAACATAAGCCCGCTATAATATACCCATTCAAATCGCGGCGGGGCCGCAGGGGAAAGGGTGTTTTACTTATGAGGAAGGGTATCATCAGCAAGTTGTCCTGCGCGATAGCGCTTATAATGGCGTTTGTGTCCATGGCGGGCATGGCCTTTGCAGAGGGCGAGAAGTACGACATAGGCATAATACAGCTGGTTCAGCATCCGGCGCTGGATCAGGCGACAGAGGGCTTTAAGGCGGCGCTCACCGAGAAGCTGGGCGCGGAGAACGTGAACTTCGACTATCAGAACGCTCAGGGCGATTCCAGCACCTGCGCCACGATTGTGAACGGCTTTGTGTCGTCGGGCGTGGATCTGATACTGGCCAATGCCACCGCCGCGCTTCAGGCGGCCTACACCGGCACGGCCACCATACCGATACTGGGTACGTCTATAACCGACTACGCCACTGCGCTGGACATAGACGGCTTCACCGGTGTGACCGGCTACAACGTGTCCGGCACGTCCGACCTTGCGCCGCTGGATCAGCAGGCGGCCATGCTCAACGCGCTGTTCCCGGAGGCCAAGAAGGTGGGCCTGCTGTACTGCACCGCCGAGCCCAACTCGCTGTACCAGCTGGACGTAATATCGCCCTACCTTGAGCAGTACGGCTATGAGCTGGAGCGCTACGGCTTTGCGGACTCCAACGACATCGCTTCGGTAGTTACCAGCGCCTGCGAGTCCTGCGACGTGCTGTACGTACCCACCGACAACACCGCCGCCAACAATACCGAGGTCATAAACAACATCTGCCTGCCCGCCAAGGTGCCGGTCATCGCCGGTGAGGAGGGCATATGCAGCGGCTGCGGCGTGGCTACGCTGTCGATAAGCTACTACGACATAGGCTTCGCGGCGGGCGAGATGGCCTATGAGATACTGGTAAACGGCGCGGACATAGCCTCCATGCCCATACAGACCGCCGCCAACGTGACCAAGAAGTACAATGCTGACATATGCGCCGAGCTGGGCATAACCCCGCCCGAGGGATATGTGGCGATAGAGACCGAGCCTGCGGCCTGAGCAATCGTTACCCCAAAAGTATCATAATCCGAGCGGCGCGGGAGCCATTCCCGCGCTGCCCGGTTGCTTTTTTGTCTTGGAAAATGCGGCGCGCCGGTCTTCCATGCACGGTATATCATTCGGGGTACGGGCCTGCTTTTCATGGCCTGGCGGGAGAGAATAAGTACGATAGGGGGAGCTTGACTTGAACATAATGTCGCTATTCAATGCGCTGCCGGGCGCTTGCGCTCAGGGACTTATATGGGGAATAATGGCGATAGGCGTATACATAACCTACAAGATACTGGACGTGGCCGACCTGACTGTGGACGGCACGATGTGTACGGGCGGCGCGGTGTGCGTGGTAATGATGCTAAATGGCTACAACGTGTATGTGTCGCTGCTGTGCGCCTTTCTGGCGGGCATGCTGGCGGGACTTGTCACCGGCATATTCCACACATTCATGGGCATACCGGCGATACTTTCGGGCATACTCACGCAGCTGGCGCTGTACTCCGTCAACCTGCGCATAATGGGCTCTGCCAATCAGGCCATAAGCGTGCGCAAGTACGACCTGCTGATATCACTCATGTACATACCTCAGGCCATATGGATATCCGCGATATTCGTAATAGCGCTGATAGCGCTGCTCTACTGGTTCTTTGGCACCGAGCTGGGCTGCTCGCTGCGCGCCACCGGCTGCAACATGAACATGGCGCGCGCGCAGGGCATAAACACCAACTTCAACAAGGTGCTGGGGCTGATGCTGTCCAACGGCATAGTGGCGCTGGCCAGCGGACTGTATTCGCAGTATCAGGGCTTTGCCGACATAAACATGGGTCGCGGCGCGATAGTCATAGGGCTGGCTGCGGTCATAATAGGCGATGTAGTGTTCGGCAAGCTGTTCCGCAACTTTGCGCTCAAGCTCCTGGGCGTGGCGCTGGGCGCGGTTATGTACTATATAGTCATACAGATAGTGCTGTGGATGGGCCTTAACACCGATGACCTGAAGCTTTTGACCGCGTTGGTCGTGGGCGTGTTCCTGGCCATACCCCATCTCAAGGCGCGCTACTTTGGCCGCGCGACCGGAAAGGCGGCGAAGTGATATGCTGGAGATAAGGGACATATACAAGACGTTTAACAAGGGTACCATAAACGAAAAGCGCGCGCTGAACGGCGTGTCGCTGACACTGGATGACGGCGACTTCGTGACCGTGATAGGCGGTAACGGCGCGGGCAAGTCCACACTGCTCAACGCCGTTGCCGGCACATGGCTGGTGGACAGCGGCTCCATACTGATAGACGGCATAGACGTGACCTGCCTGCCCGAGCACAAGCGCGCCCGCTACATAGGCCGCGTGTTTCAGGACCCCATGATGGGTACGGCTGCCGACATGTGGATAGAGGAGAACATGGCGCTGTCCATGCGCCGCGGCCAGCGCCGCACGCTGCGCCCCGGCATATCCAATGCTGAGCGCGAGGAGTACCGCCGCCAGCTGGCTACGCTGGGGCTGGGGCTGGAGGAGCGCATGACCTCCAAGGTCGGCCTGCTCTCGGGCGGTCAGCGGCAGGCGCTCACGCTGCTTATGGCCTCGCTCAAGCGCCCGCGCCTGCTGCTGCTGGACGAGCACACCGCTGCGCTCGACCCCAAGACAGCCGCCAAGGTGCTGGATGCCACCGAGAACATAGTGGGGCGCGACAAGCTGACCACGATGATGATAACGCACAACATGCGCGACGCCATAACCCACGGCAACCGCCTGATAATGATGCACGAGGGCAAGTGCATACTGGACATAAGCGGCGAGGACAAGCGCAAGCTCACCGTGGAAGAACTGCTGCACCAGTTCGAGCGCGTGAGCGGCGAGCAGTTCGCTTCGGACAAGGCGCTGCTGAGCTGATTGGTGCCATACGCCGGGCGTGCCTTGCGCATAAAGCGCCGGGCGCGCCCGATTGCGCGTATATGAGGCGCTTTAACAGGCGCGGTATGATGGTGAACGGGGTTTGGATGGTCTGCCTGCGCGGGTAGCAACGTGAGAGAGTTTGCCCTTGCGAATGGCAACGTGAGCGGTCTTGCTCGTGCGTATGGCAAAGTGAGCGAGCTTGCCCGCGCAGATGGCAACGTGAGCGGTCTTGCCCGCGCAGATGGCAACATGAGCGGTCTTGCCCGCGCGAATGGTAACGTGGGCAGTTTTGATAGCGCGAATGGCAACGTGAGCGGTCTTGCTCGTGCGTATGATAACGTGAGCGGTCTTACCCTCGCAGATGAGAGATATGAACTTATCCGCGCTCATGAGCGGCGTGACCGTGCTTACCCGCGTGTATAGGTAATTCAGGCGAGCTTATTTGTGCGTATGAGCATAAGTGGCAGGTTTGCCCGCGCGCATGATCCGCATGTATATCTGCCCGCAGCCGCGAACTTTATATGATTAGGAGGATACGCCAATGGAGCTGCGCAATCTGACTACATTCGTGCGCGCTGCCGAGCTGCACAGCTTTTCGCAGGCGGCGCGGGAACTGGGCTATTCGCAATCGGCAATATCCATGCAGATAGGCCAGCTGGAGAGCGAACTGGAGACGCGCCTGTTCGACCGCGTGGGCAAGACCATCGCGCTCACGCCGCAGGGATTGCAGTTCTTTGAATACGCGCAAAACATACTGCGCATGGCCGAGAGCGCGCGCAACGCCATGCGCAACGCCACGCGCGTGTCGGGCGCGCTGCGCATAGCCATGGCCGAGTCGCTGTGCATGTCGCTGTTCCCGGATGTGCTGGCGGAGTTCAGGCGGCTGTACCCCGACGTGCAGCTCACCGTCAAGACCGGCACGACCGAGAGCATGTTCCGCGCGCTGGCGCAGAACGACGTGGACATGCTCTATCAGCTGGACGATCAGGTGTATCGCTCCGACCTTGTGGTGCCGCTCAGCCGCCATGTGCCGGTGATATTCGTAGCGCCCGCCGCGCATGAGCTGGCTGGGCGCGAGCTGGTGCCGCTGGAGGAGTGCGTGAGGTATCCATTCATACTGACTGAGGCGGGCATGAGCTATCGCTCGCAGCTGGATGCGCAGCTGGCGGCGCGCGGGCTGGAGCTGAAGCCCTTCCTTGAGATAGGCAATACCGACGTGATATGTCGCCTGGTTTCGGAAGGTCTGGGGCTGTCGTTCCTGCCCGAGTTCGTGGCGCGGCGGCGCATCGAGGAGGGCAGCATAGTGCGCCTGAACGTGGAGGAGCTGGGGCTGTCGCTGCACAGGCAGCTTATATACAGCCGCGGCAAGTGGATGACCCCGGCGATGCAGGCCATGATAGACTTGATATGCGCAGAGGGCGGCTGAAGGACGGATGTGCCGCCTATTATATGGAAGATATATGCGCAAAGACGCATTCTCGCGGGCGCGGCTCAATGCCGCGCCCGTTTTGTATGCACATGCGAGTTTGATGGTGTGCGCGATGGCGGTTGCTTTAGGGGAAGATGCGCTTGGTCATGCGCAAATGTACATGCATTGCAACATGTGAGGCGCTTGCGCTTTTGTGCATGTTCATATCAGGGCATGTATTGATATGTATGGATGAGCGCCCTTGCCCATATTCGGCTGTGCATATGTGCGGGAAACTTGGCCAAAAGTTTTTTGCGATATTGCGGTTTAAAGGAAAAGCGCCGATGCGCGGCGAATAAGAGCGGCAAACGGTCAAGCGGCGAAAAGCCGCGTGCGAGGAGGTCGTTTTGTGATAAGCAGCATCAGCGTATTCGGCGCAGAGCAGGGCGCGGACAGGAGCTATCGCATACCGGCGCTGCTGGCCCTGCCGGACGGAGGCCTGTGTGCGTTTTGCGAGGCGCGCTCA
The DNA here is from genome assembly GCA_050946055.1 of Candidatus Fimadaptatus sp. Lineage (GTDB taxonomy): Bacteria > Bacillota > Clostridia > Christensenellales > Aristaeellaceae > Fimadaptatus. Next base: position 26,750 of record JBMNUB010000001.1, read on the forward strand.
GCCACAGGCGGCGACTGGGAACCCATGAGCCTGAGCATGCGCAGGCGCGGCGCGGATGGCGAGTGGAGCGAGGAAAGCATAATCGCCGTGAACGGGCACGGCCCTGTGCATAATCCTGCGCCGTTCATATCGGGCGGCGAGGTGCATCTGCTGTACGGCATGGACTATGCGCGCTTCTATCATGTGCGCAGCCGCGACGGCGGGCGCAGCTTCGACGCGCCACAGGACATAACCTATGCATTTGAGAGCTTTCGCGGACGCAATGTCCCGGGCGGCACGGACTGGCACTGCATAGCGGCAGGGCCGGGCGGTGTGACCCGGCTGGAGAGCGGACGCATAGTCGCGCCGGTGTGGATAGGCGGGTTGCGCGACCCGCACAGCCATGACCCCTGTCAGGCCGCCACGATATATTCTGATGACGGCGGCTGGAGCTGGCGCGCGGGCGAGGTGCTGGACATGTTCGAACTGGGCCCCAGCGAATCGCAGGCGGCGGCGCTGCCGCTTGGCGCGCCCGCGCAGGTCGTGATGTCGCTGCGCAACCGCGGCGAGCAGCGGCGGCGCGCGTTTGCGTGGTCGCAGGATGGCGCGCACTGGACGAAGCCGTGCCTTGCGGATGACATGACGGAGATAAACTGTCAGGGCTCGCTGATACGTCGCGGCAATCTGCTGCTGGCTACCAGCCCGCAGCCCGAAGGCGATGCGCTGATGCGCCGCGAGCGCAGGCGGCTCACGCTCAAGGTCAGCCGCGATTGGGGCAGAACATGGTCGCGCGGCAAGGTGCTGGTCGAAGGCACGGCGGGATACAGCGCGCTGGCGCTGGACGGCAAGGGCAGGCTGCTGTGCATGTACGAAACATGGGATGACCCCAGCCGCATGCGGCTGGAGCTGCTGACCATGACGGCGGATGAGTTTGAGGATATGATCTAGGTTGCGGCGCGATGCCGTGAGTGAGAACATGTCCGCATGGCGCACATTATCCGGCGAACAGGCGCCTGACGAAGTGCCGCGCGGCATGGAGCGCTTTGCGCGCCTGTCCCAGATATGCCGGGCTGAGGCGAGAAGCTCTTCATAGGGCGCACGCGCTTAAAGAACTGGCGGCGCGAGGGCGCAATATGGTGGAACATGTGGGAAGGCTGGCCGCATATACCGGATGCGGCTGTGTACTATCACGCCGGGAAACTTGACTACTATTATATAAAGCGCGTGCAGCGCCGCGCTGAGGCGATAATGGACGAGGCGGTGGACTGGACGCAAAGGCATGGCTGTGCAGCGACAGCATAAGTGGCGCAAGCGCCGGATACAGCATAGAGTGCGGCAATACGGGCAAGGCGCTGCTGCCGGGCGAAGGGCTCTCTGCCGCCAACGAGAACGCATCGCTGGGCCATGTGCGGAAACTGGCGGGCAGGCGGCAGCTGTATCTGCTAAAGTGTGAGTGCAATGACGCACGCTTTGGCAATTCCCGAATATGGGGCTGCCGGTCGCATGCCGCGCTGGGTGGACTTGATTGCGGAACTGGACGGGCCATTTGACTGGGAGGTATAAAATGCGCGATTCCATAGTGTGGGGTCTGGACATAGGCGGCACCAAGTGCGCGCTGGTAATGGGCGGGCGCAATGGCAGCATAAAAGAGCGCCTGTGCGTGGCCACGGCGGACTTTGGCGGCGACTGGCAGGCGCTGCTGGATGAGCTGGTTGCACCTGCGCTGGCAGACTGGCCTAAGCCCGCCGCCGTGGGCGTGAGCTGCGGCGGCCCCTTGAGCAGCGAGCGCGGGCGCATACTCAGCCCACCCAACCTGCCGGGCTGGGACGATGTGCCGGTAACCGACTGGCTGAGCGACATGATAGGCGCGCCCGCATTCCTGCAGAACGATGCCAATGCCTGTGCGCTGGCCGAATGGCGGCATGGTGCGGGGCGCGGCTGCCGCAGCATGGTGTTTTTGACATTCGGCACCGGCATGGGCGCGGGGCTGATACTGGACGGCAGGCTGTATCGCGGCGCATGCGACATGGCGGGCGAGGTTGGCCACATGCGCCTTGCGGAGGATGGGCCGGTGGGCTACGGCAAGCGCGGCTCGTTCGAGGGCTTCTGTTCGGGCGGCGGACTGAGGCAGCTGGCCATGCTTGAACTGGGGCGCGACCTGAGCGCGCGAGAGCTGAATGAGCTGGCCGAAGCGGGCGATGAGTGCGCGCGTGGCGTGCTGCGCCTGAGTGCGCGCAGGCTGGGCGGCGCGCTGGCACTGCTGATAGACATACTGAACCCGGAGCGCATAGTGATAGGCAGCGTGTATGCGCGCGCCGAGCGCTGGTTCAGGGAGGACATGCTGCGCGAGATACGCCGTGAAGCGCTGGACATGCCTGCGCAGTGCTGCGAGATAGTTCCAGCGGCGCTGGGCGACAGCATAGGCGACATAGCCGCGCTGAGCGTGGCGTGGGATGGATTGTGGGGTATGAAGACATGACGGATAGGGACTTTCATCGGGCGGTAAGCGCGCTGACAGGCGCGTTCGGCGCGGGCGGCAAGCTGCTGCTCTGCGGCAATGGCGGCAGTGCGGCCGACTGCGCGCACATAGTGGGCGAACTGGCCAAGGGCTTCATGAGCCGCAGGCCGCTGCACGACCAGCTGCGCAGGCGCATAGGGCAGGATTGGGCGGCACAGCTTCAGGGTGGGCTGCCCGCAATAGACCTGACGGCAAACGCCGCGCTTATTGCCGCCATAGCCAATGACATGGACGCGCGCAGTGCCTATGCGCAGCAGGTGCTGGCATATGGCCGGGCGGGCGACGTGCTTATGGGCATATCCACCTCGGGCAATGCCGAGAACGTGTGCCGCGCGCTGAGCGTGGCGCGGGCGCTGGGCATTATGACCATGGGCATGACCGGGCGCGGCGGCGGGCGCATGGCGGACTTGTGCGACATACTGCTGGACGTGGACGAGACCGAGACCTACCGCGTGCAGGAAAAGCATCTGCCGCTGTATCACAGGCTGTGCATGGAAGTTGAGAGCGCCATGTTCGGCGGGAGCTGATGCAGGCACGATTAAAGGGCGGAGCATGGCGCGCACATGTATTGCCCATGAGCGCCCATGTCCCGCTCGGGTGCTGAATGGCGGATGTGTATTGGCCGCTCAAGTCGAGCTGAACTGGCCGGCATCGCCCGCGCAAATCGGGCGGGATTACAGCCGGACATCGTATGCACATGGCAGGGGCATACAAGGACACCGGGCTAGCGCCCCGCCGCATGCAGAGCTTGCGCCAGGGCTTTTCCCTGTGCGTGCAGAGAATCCCTCTTTTTAAGGGCGGGAAGCCGGGAATGCCACTTTTCACTGCGCGTTCGTGGGATGCTCATCGTTTTCGTCGTGCAGGCAATCGTCAGCGATGCTTTTCCCCGCATGTGCGGGGCTGACGGTGCGTAGTGCGGCGCGCGGCACCCTTGACACATTTTCCCAGCGCATGCAGGGATGAGGCTCATATTGTGTCGCTGAGCAGAACTCCGGGGCGCTTTTCAACGCGCGTGCGGGGATGGCGCACGCCCCGCCGCATGTGGAGCCTGCCCAAATGAGCGCGTCAAATCATCCTTCGACGGCGTGGCCAGCCACTTGCGCGGACGCGCGATATGCGGTATACTGCTTAGTGAACTAAATCTAAGAGGTGAGTCGATGGCACAGCAGTACACGCGCATGATGATACGGGACACGTTCGTAAAGATGCTTGGCGAGATGCCGCTGGACAAGATAACGGTAAAGGACATAGTTCTGCGCTGCGAGATAAACCGCAACACGTTCTACTATCACTATGCCGACATATACGCCATACTCACAGAGGTGTTTGAGACCGAGCTTGAGAAGGTGGTCGCCGAATACAACGCCACCCTCTCGTGGGAGGAAGGTTTCCTTATGGCGACGCGCTTTGCCCTTGAGAACCGGCGCGCCGTGTATCACGTATACAATTCGCTCAGGCGCGAGGAGTTGGAGCGCTATCTTTACAGGGTGGCGGGCGGCATAATGACCAACTATGTCGAGAAGATCTCCGAGGGCATACCAGCTCAGCCCGATGACAAGCGCATGATAGCCATGTTCTATCAGAGCGCGCTGACCGAGATGGTCATACGCTGGATAGCGGGCGGCATGAAGGACGATCCCGAGGCGATGATCCGCCGCATAGGCCGGCTGTTCGACGGCAATATCGAGCTGTCGCTCAGGCGCAGCGCAGGACTTGCGCCATACAAGGGCTGATGGCGGGCAAGCGGGCTCATGCGGAAACGGGGACGCGCGATGACGCGAAGGGCGACGGAACAGGACGCTTCGCGAATAGCGGAGACGTGGATGCTTTTAAAGCGCAAGGCGTACAGGGCTATATTCCAATATGACCATGTGCCGTTTAATGAGTGGCAGGTATTGCCGCTGGCGCTGTGCTTTCGGGATGAAAAGGGAGCACTGGACGGCATATACGTGTATGACGGCGGCATGGTAAAGGGCATGATGAAGCTGAACCGCGCATCCGGTGAAGCGTAGTAGCTGTATGTAGAGCCGCCTTTTCAGGGCGAAGGCGTGGGCAGGGCGCTGGTGGCGCACTTCCTTGCATCGGCCGGAGCGCGGGGCGTGCGCAGCGCGTTTCTGTGGGTGCTGGCGGATAATGCCGCCGCCCGAATGTTCTATGAAGCGCAGGGCTATGCCTATTCGGGCGAGCGGATGGAGTTTTCCGGAATCGGGAAGTTCCTCTTGAAGTATGGGATTGCATTTAAGTAAGATATGTGAGCGGGCGGGTTTTAAGTAGGCTCAGTACATTGTCATAAAGCACGCAGGCGCGGTCTCACAAAAGAAGGAGACTGCGCCCAAGGTGATTTTGGGAACACGCCATGCTGCGTTTGCAGATAGAGGCGACTATTGCGCGTCATTATCGCTGATTTCATTTAGCTTTTTATTTATGTTTTTTGTTTCTATATACTCATACAGGAAGAAAACCAGCCATATGACGGCGAATATGCCGCAGGTAATTAAAAGCTGTATGGCCGTATAAAGTATGTCTCCGGGATAGAAGGGTATCCACTTCAGGTATATGGCTATGGGGTAAAATGTGCCTATTACGATGACAAAATGTATGAGCACCTTATACCGCAGCGGAAGCCTATCGAATTTATACACTATGGCTGTTGAACCGCAGGCAATGCCGGTTAAGATTGCGCCTGCCGCCTGCTGGGAAAAGTTCTGCATGACGGGCATGAGCGCGGCTGCTCCGTCTGTCATGTATATGAGCCAGCAGTTTATGACGAAGAATGTACAGCCGTATGATATTCCGTATAGCAGGTGTTTTGTTATAAGCTTGACGTTTTGCTTCATTACAATCCCAACCTTTCCTTAAAGGCCTTGCGAAAGCTCCTTGATATGTAGTCCTGCACTCCGCATTTCATGGTCAATTCCATGGTGCCGTTGAACGCCGCCGCCACGTGACTTATCCTGCGCATGTTGACTATCGTGGACTTTGAGACGCGGATGAACGAGCTTCCCAGAATGCTCTCCAGCTCGTACAGTGGTCTGGCCAGCGTATAGCGATGCTTTGCCCTGTCATAGCAGGCAATCTCCCGCCCCCTCGGTGCGTATCAATTCCAGACTGTCCTGCTCAATGAAGTAGGTCTTGCCGTCTCTTTCAGCGGCAAGCGCGCCCGTGACCGAATCCGTACTCTCCAATAGCCGTATTATCTCCGCAATCGCTGGCGTCATTTCCCTGATGTACAGGGTCGCGCAAGGCTCTTGCAGGCTCGGGTCGATGCTGCATTCCACTTTCATCTATACGCCTCTTCCCTGTGACATCATTATACCATGGCTCGGCTCATGGGACGTGCATTTCACGCGCCTAAATTGACCTGTTGCGCGGCGATATATGCGGGTAAAGCCAAGCGATACAGACTGTCAAAAAACCCCTGGAGGGCTCGGCAGGTTTCGCAGCCCGCCGGCTTCAATCGCGCCCGGCGGCATGTGCGGTGGGCGCTCAGGGTTTTTTACGCAGGAAATCTCATTTCCCGAAGTAAAATATCTACCTTGCAGTTTCCACGCCCGGAAATGCGTTAGGATTTCAGTGAAAACTGAGTATGCGTGGCAGTGGCTGGGGAGGTTCTCCCACGTTCACGCTTGTCAAAAAGACATTTTTACAAGCTGGCGATATGCATGCTGAATATAGAGCAAACGGGCGCGGCTTCCCAACATCGGGAAACCGTGCCCAAATTGATTTTGGAGGGGCTGCGCGCAGACAGAGCATAATGCGCGCAGCCTGAACATAAGGGAGAGGGTATATGAACGCGCTCACGCATGTTGCGGTGCGCGGTCGCGGGCAGGGTGTTGCAGGGCGGGTGCGATTGGGATATGAGCCTTGCACGGCGCACGCACATCGGCACTTGCGCCGCGCTGGGCTTCATGTATCGCTTAGGTCAGGGCATACAAATTCATTGACGTTCATATAGCGCGTGGCTTAATTCATCGCTTCAATCAAGGCATGCACATTAATTGATGTCTGTGCCGCGCGATGATTTAACGCTTCGCTCCGGCTGTATCGCGCCCGCCATCCGTAATCAGATTACGCCGCACTTTATTAGCAGTTTCTCTATCTCGGTGCCATGAACCTTCTTGAGCAGCTCCTTGAGCGCCAGACGCTCCTTGAGCGGCAGCTCCATCTCGGTGAGCTTCTTGCCGTCGGCGAGCTTGACCACAGAATTCAGCAGGTCGCGCACGTCGTACACGCTGCCCCAGACCTCGGGTACGCCGCGATCTACGTCAAGCAGTGTGTACACAGCCTCCATGCCGGTGCGTATGGAGTACTCGGTCGTGAATATGGTGTCGCGCTCGGTCTCGGCAAACTGGCCTATGAAGGCGAAGTTCACGCTGCCCTCCGGCACTACGGCGGGACGGTCGCCGGCCTCACGCGGCATGAAGAAGGCGGTTATGTAGGGCATCATGCAGGGTACGGTGTTGGCGCTGTGCGTGGCCAGCTCGGGTATCTCGCTCTCCGGCACGCCCATGTGATACAGCCATTCCATGCATATCTCGCGGCCGGTGCAGTCGCGCATGGGCTTCTTTATGTAGTTGCCGGGACGGTCGCTGAACAGGCCGTATATCCAGCCCACCAGCATGCCCTTGGGCTGCTCGCGGAACTGCGGCTGGCGGTTGAACGTCCAGCTCAGCAGCCAGTTGGAGTCGCGCGCGGTCACGATTCCGCCGGTGACTACGCCGCCGCTGAACGGATCGCGCTTGCATATGCGCTGCACATAGGGCGGTATGCGGTCGTCGAGGGTGGTAACAGTGGCGCTCATCCAGTTGGTGCGCTCGGGGTCGGAGCAGAACTTGTCGGGATGGCCGAACGAATCGTCCTGCGCGGCTATCCTGCGCCACAGATCCCAGCCGCCGCCCTTGCGTATCTCCGGGTCGAACGCGGCGGGATTATCCTGATCGCCCAGCGTGGCGTTCTCCACGCAGCCGCCGTTGGATATGAACAGCAGATCGTCGTCGGTCAAATCTATCGAATAGGGCTGGCCGTCGCGCGTGCAGTCTATGCGGCGCGCGGCCTTGCGGCCATTGGCTATCTCAAAGCGGATGTCGTCCACCTTTACGCCGAACTCGAACTTCACGCCGAAGGATTCCAGGTACTTGACCATGGGCAGTATCATGGACTCATACTGATTGTACTTGGTGAAGCGCAGCGCCGTGAAGTCGGGCAGACCGCCTATGTGGTGGATGTAGCGCTGTATGTAGCGCTTCATCTCAAGAGCGCTGTGCCAGTTCTCGAATGCGAACATCGTGCGCCAGTACAGCCAGAAGTTGGACTCCAGCACCTCATCGTCGAAGAACTCGTCTATGCGATGGTTGTAGAGCTGCTCGTCGGATGTCATGAACAGCTTCATTATCTCCATGCGCGCTTTGTCGCTGAGCGCGAACTTGCCGTCGGTGTGCGCATCCTGACCGCAGCAATCGGTGGCGCGCATAAGCGAGTAGTTGGGATCGCGCTTGTTGAGCCAGTAGTACTCGTCCAGCACGCTCACGCCGGGCGTCTCTATCGAGGGTATAGAGCGGAACAGATCCCACATACACTCGAAGTGGTTGTCCATCTCGCGGCCACCGCGCATCACATAGCCGTGACCCGGCACATCGTAGCCGTCGCATGCGCCGCCGGCCAGCTGGTCCTTCTCCAGTATGTGTACGTTCTCGCCCTTCATCTGACCGTCGCGCACCAGGAAGCATGCCGCCGCCAGCGCCGCCAGACCCGAACCCACCAGATACGCACTCTTGTTGTCCACGCCTTCCGGCTTTACGGGACGCGCAAACGCTTCGTAATTTCCACTGCTGTAATACATGATATTTACCTCCATGAGCGCCCCGGCGGGACGCTGTGTTCTTTTTGCTTACGATGTCATTATAGTCCGCACGGCGGCGCGCCGCTATGGACACTCGGACAGGGCTGTGCGCTTTTTGGGCAATGTACATGCGGTGTATGAAATTTGGCAAGTGTCGGGCTTTTGTCTAAATAGCGGGGCGGCGATGTGAAGGCGGTATGGCTGCATGAGACATGCGTTATGGCGAGAGAAACCGGCGCAGGCGATATCGCATTTAAGTAAAATGCAAGATTTTGTCATATTTTGCGGCAGGAAAAGCGGCGCGCTCAGGAGAAAGTCTGAATAAGCAATTTGCATGCTGCAAAGTGAATGAGCCAATATCGAAAGGAGAGAATGGTCAATGTATCAGCCCACGTATGATTCCGTGCATCAGCACAAGCTGCCCAAGTGGTTCGACGAGGCCAAGTTCGGCATATTCGTGCATTGGTCGCTGTTTTCCGTGCCGGCGTTCGCGGCGGAGCAGACGCGCGACATATCCGAGTCCATGGCCGAGGACATGAGCGCCACGTTTGCCAACAACCCATACGCCGAGTGGTATCTCAACTCGCTGCGCATACCCGGTTCGCCCACGCAGGCCTTCCACAAAAAGCACTACGGCGACAGGAGCTACTTTGACTTCCAGCGCGACTTCGAGGCACAGAACGCCGCCTGCGACGTGAACGGCTGGGCGCAGCTGATGCAGGACGCGGGCGCAAGGTACTGCGTGCTTGTGACCAAGCATCACGACGGCTATACTCTCTGGCCGACCGACACGCCCAACCCCATAATACCCGGCTACTTTTCCAAGCGCGACTTCGTAGGCGAATTGACCGAGGCAGTGCGCAGCCGCGGCATGAAGATGGGGCTTTACTATTCGGGCGTATACGATTGGACATTCAAGACAGACTGCCCCATAGACAGCCCGCGCGGCTTCATAGAGCATCAGCGCATGCCCGTGGAATACGTGCGCTATTCGGTCGCGCACCTGTACGAGCTGATAGACAAGTATCGCCCGTCCATACTGTGGAACGACATAGCCTTCCCGTATGGCTACGACCTGAACGAGCTGTTCGCGCACTACTACAACACGGTCGAGGACGGCGTTATAGACGACCGCTGGAATCAGATAAAGGTGCCGGTCACCGAGGATGAGTGGCGGGAGCTGGAGCGCACCGGCGGCGGATTTAACGGCAACAATACCACGCACTACGACTTCATAACCCCGGAATACAAGCTGCTGGACGAGGTGCCGCCTATCAAGTGGGAATGCACGCGCGGCATAGGCAGGAGCTTCGGCTTTAACCGCACCGAATGCGGCAGCGATTACCTAAGCGGCGCACAGGTGATAGAGATGCTGGTCAAGGTGGTAAGCCGAGGCGGCAACCTGCTGCTCAACATAGGCCCGCGCGCGGACGGCTCGATACCATATGAGCAGGCTCTGCCGCTCAGGGAGACGGGGCGCTGGTTGGCGCGCAATGGCGAGGCAATATACGGCACGCACCCCAATGACGTGCTGGAATACGCCGATGCGGACGGCTGCCCGGTGTGCATGACCGCACGGGACGATGCGCGCTACGCGATAGCGCTGCGCGAGACGCTGCCCGGCAGGTATGTGATAAGGGACATGTGCGTGGACGAGGGTGCGCGCGCTGAGCTGCTGGGCGTGGGCAGGATAGATGTGCGCGCCGAGGGCGGCGACGCGGTGTTCACCCTGCCCGAGAACGCGCCCGCTCAGCCTGCGCAGGTGATAAAGATAGCGCGCGGATGAGGGCGGTATCAGCCGGGCAAAGTGCGAAGCAAAATGAATGCACAGCCTGTCAAAAACCCACGGAGAGTTTGGCGGACCTCGCAGCCTGCCGGCTTCAATCGCGCCTAGCGACATGTGTGGTGGGCGCTCAGGGTTTTTTACGCAGGGGAAATCTCGTTGCCCGGAGTAAAAATATATGCTCTGAAGTTTCTGCGTTCGTAAACCTTAAGGATTTCAGTGGAAACTGAGTAGGGGTGGCGGTGGCGGGGGAGCTTCTTCCCCGTCCACGCTTGTCAAAAAGACTTTTTTGACAGTCCGATGTATTTGGCCGTCTGCAATCTGTGCGGACGGCCTTTGTGCGCCCTGCGCGAATTATAATTCGATTAATGAGCGCGCTATGCGCCCGGACACACTTGAATCGAAACAATGAAGTGATATAATCAGAGCGGCGCACATGAGCGCTGAAATATACTGACGGCAAGAGGAAATAGCAATGGAAACCCCTATGGTCAGCATAATAGTGCCTGTATACAATGCGCAGGATACGCTGCACGCCTGCGTAAAGAGCATATGCGCTCAGAGCTACCGCAATATCGAGATAATACTGGTGAACGACGGCAGCACCGACGACAGCCTTGCCATATGTCATGCGCTGGCGGCGGGCGATGAGCGCATAAAGATAGTGGACAAGCCCAACAGCGGCGTTTCGGCCAGTCGCAATGTGGGCATAGAGTGCGCGCGGGGACGCTATCTTCAGTTCGTGGACAGCGACGATTACCTCGCGCCCGACGCTGCGCGGCTGATGGTAGAGCGCGCCGAGGCCACCGGCTGCGATCTGGTGATAGCGGAGTTCTTTAGGCTGGTGGGCAAGCGCCTGATAGCCAGCACAAATTCGCCCGGCAACGAGGTGCTGACGCAGAAGGAGTTCGCGCGCAGGCTGATGGACAGCCCGCTGAACTTCTATTACGGCGTTATGTGGAACAAGCTCTACCGCCGCGACATCATAATTAAAAACGAAATACGCTGCTGCGCGGAGCTTAAGTGGTGCGAGGACTTTCTGTTCAATATGGACTACTATTCGCGCATTAGCACGGTATGCACGCTGGACGCGCCGCTGTATTACTACGTAAAGAGGCGGGGCAGTCTGGCCAATTCCTATGCGTCAATGGCGCCTACGCGCGTGTTCCGCATGAAGCGCGCCATGTATGCGCCGTATAAGGACCTGTTTGAGAGCATGGAGATGTATGAGACGCATCGCACGCAGATACGCAGGTTCTTCCTCGACTTCGCGCGCGATGGCGGGGTGCCTCCGTTTGCGCCGCAGGAGGCGGAAAAGGCGCGCATGCAGGCGCGCCGCCGCGAGGCAAGCATGGCGCGCCGCATGGCCAAGCTGCGCGCCGCCGACAGCAAGCGCCTGGTGTACAAGTCGGGCGCGCGCTATCGCACGGCGATGAAGAACGGCGCAGATGCGCAGGACGGCGCTCGGTGACGCGCCGCGCGTGCGCATGATGCCGGTCGGGGATATGCAATCAGTTCGGCTGGCCGGGAGGATGCTCTGCGCAAAAGCACATGAGCATGCCAATGAGCGCAGCCTGCCGGAAGGCAGAAAAGCTCCGTTTGCCATCACAAAGTGATCTGCAAACGGAGCTTTTTTTGCTCATATATGCTGCGCAAATGAATGCGCATGCGCTAGGGCTGAAATCGAAGCAGGGCGCCCGGCGCTGGCGTGGACTTGGCATGCCGCTGGACTTTGCCGTGAGGCATGGCACCGCTTGGCATGCGCACAGCCTTTGCCAATCCCCGCGCCCATACCACGCGCTAGTCTCAGTCGAAGTTCACGACCTCGCCGGTGGAGGCGGACTTGTATATGGCCTCAAGTATCTGGGTCACGACGAACGCCTGCTCGGGACGGGTGATGAGCGGCTTGGAATCGTCCTTTACGTGGTCTATCCACATGCGCGCCTCGACCGCTTCGGGGCTGGTGGATGCGCCCTCAAAGTAGGCGGCGCCACCGGCCTTGAGGTCGGGTATCTCGGTGTAGAGCTGGGAATACTTCTCTCCGTTTATGCGCAGCGCACCGCCGTCGCCCAGCATGTCCGCGCCGCCCTTGGTGCCGCAGAGTATGGTCTTGGCCTCGTGCGCCAGCAGCGTGTTGAGCGCCCAGCTGGCTTCCAGCATTATGGTAGCGCCGTTCTTCATCTTGATGTAGCCGAAGGCGCTGTCCTCGACGGTGAACTTCTTGGGATCCCAGCTGCCCCATGCGTTGGCGGCGTTCTCGGTGTCGGCCAGCTTGCGGTAGGTGCTGCCCATTACCGAGGCAGGCTCATAGTTGTCCATCATCCACAGCGTGAGGTCGAGCGCGTGAGTGCCGATGTCGATGAGGGGACCGCCGCCCTGCTCATACTCGTTGAGGAACACGCCCCAGGTCGGCACGGCGCGGCGACGCACGGCCTGAGCGCGCGCATAGTACACTTCGCCCAGCTCACCGGCTTCGCATGCCTTCTTGAGGTACATGCTGTCGGGACGGAAGCGGCTCTGATAGCCTATGGTCAGCTTCTTGCCGGTCTCCTTGGCGGCATCCAGCATGCGCTTGGCCTCGGCGGTGTTTATGGCCATGGGCTTTTCGCACATTACGTGCTTGCCCGCGTGCAGCGCATCCACGGTTATCTGGCTGTGCTCGCGGTTGGGGGTCAGCACGTGTACCACGTCTATGTCCTCGCGGGCGAGCAGCTCGTGGTAATCCTCGTATACCTTGGCACCGTCAACGCCGTATTCGCGGGCGGCCTTTTCGGCGCGCTCGACCACGATGTCGCAGAACGCGACCATCTCAACGTCGGGCAGCTTGCTGAGCGAGGGCATGTGCTTGCCGTTGGCTATGCCGCCGCAGCCGATAATACCTATGCGTACCTTGTCCATATTGAATTCCTCCTGCGCAAATGTATTTGCGTACCATAAGCTCATTTTACTACATATTTTGCCTGCGCGCAATGCACAAAGTCGGCATACTTGCGGTCAAATCGGGTATGATGCGCCGACTGGAGCAATGCGCGGGCATGCGCGCATGGTGGGCGGGACGCATGAGGCGCATGTGGGTGTGCGGATTTTGCCTGCGCGCAATGCACAAAGTCGGCATACTTGCGGTCAAATCGGGTATGATGCGCCGACTGGAGCAATGCGCGGGCATGCGCGCATGGTGGGCGGGACGCATGAGGCGCATGTGGGTGTGCGGATTATATGCTCAGGGCTAGCGGCTGCAATGCATGGAATGGCGCATGCGCCGACTTTTTTGCATGGGCCTGAGCTTTAACAGCGCTGTGCGGTTTGTCCGGTCAATGTCCGCGCAAGCAGAATGAGGCGCGCATTTGCAGGGCGCAGCACAAAAAGTGCGTGCATGCGGCATGAGGCTGTGGTATCATATATACATAAAAACAGGGCCTTGGATAGGCCACGCAAGGAGGACACAATGCCCGACAGACTTAAGGCCGTGCGCTGCTTCATGCTGGACATGGACGGCACGTTTTATCTGGGCGAGAACATACTGCCCGGCTCGCTGGACTTCATAAACCGGCTCAAGGAGACCGGACGCGACTTCCTGTTCCTGACCAACAACTCGTCGCATAACGCGCGCTATTACGTCAAGCGGCTGGCGCGCATGGGTCTGGACACCGACGAAGCTCACATACTCACATCGGGTCAGGCCACGGCTGCGATAGTGCTGGACAAGTTTCGGGGCAAGCGCGCATTCGTGCTGGGCAACGAGTTCCTTATGGAGGAGCTGAGCGACGCAGGCGTGCTCATAGACCAGCAGAATCCCGACTATGTGATAATAGGCTACGACACCACGCTCGACTACGCCAAGATGACCGCGGTTTGTGACTTCGTGCGCGCGGGTCTGCCCTATGTGGCCACGCATCCCGACTTCAACTGCCCCACGGAAAACGGCTTTGCCCCCGACATAGGCGCGATAATCGCCTTCATAGAGGCTTCGACTGGCCGCCGTCCCGACCTGATAGTGGGCAAGCCATACGGCGGCATAGTGGACGCGGCGCTCAAGCGCACCGGCCTTGACAAGCCGCAGCTGGCCATGGTGGGCGACAGGCTCTACACCGACATAAAGACCGGCGTGGAACACGGCATACTCTCGATACTGGTCATGACCGGCGAGACTACGCCCGACATGCTGCGTGAAAGCGAGACTCAGCCCGATCTGGTGTTCGACTCGCTGGGGGGCATGATTGGGTTCATGCGCGAGTGAAGGCGCATGCAGGCGGAATACAGCCATGACTTGAGGTGATGATATGGATTACAGCCGCAAGATATCCGAGCGGCAGTGGAATCTTCCCGGCAAGGGCGAGCTTGAGAGCCACAGGGAAGAGACGTATATAGACGACATAATACAAAAGGATCACATCCAGCGCAAGCTGCTGGAAAATCTGGACGGCGTAAAGACGGTGTTTGACGGCGGCGCGGGCTGCGGGCGGTTTTCCATACTGCTGGCCAAGCATGGCTGCAATGTCACTCACTTTGACATATCTCAGCCCATGATAGACAAGGCTAAGGAGCTTGCGGCGCAGCAGGGCGTGCTGGACAGGATAAACTTTGTAAGGGGCGCGCTTGAGGACATAGGCGATTACGCCGACGATTCGTTCGACATGGCGATATCGTTTGACTCGCCCATATCCTATACCTATCCCCATCAGGAGCGGGTGATAGCGGAGCTTGTGCGCATAGCCAGAAAGCGCGTCATGTTCAGCGTATCCAGCCGACTGGGTTCGTTGCCGTATATGTGCAATCCCATTCAGAAGCATCAGTTCATTCTGGATGAGGATTCGCGCGATCCGTTTGTTAAGTGGTGCGTGGCCAACCGCCAGCAGATGGTAGACTCGTTCAGGTTCGATAAGAAGTATGCCGAAGGCGTGATGGACACGGGACTTATGGGCGGTCGGTACGAGATAGACGAATACGAGAAGGGCAACGCGCCCTGGTGCATAACATATGCATTCATGCCGGGCGAGCTGGAGCGCATACTGCGCGATAACGGCGTAAAGAACATACGCATGTCGGGGCCGGGCGCATATGGCCGCACCATACCGCGCGAGATACTGGTTAAGATAATGGCTGACCCTGAGCAGAAGCGGGACTTCCTCGACTTCTGTTATAGATTCGACTCCGACCCGTATGTGTGCGGCATGGGCAAGGACAACCTGCTGGCGATAGGCGAAGTGTAGGTGCATGGCCATGCGCAGTCATGTGCGCCGCAGTTAAGGCTCGCCTGCCGTGCGCCAATGCGACAGGCAAGCCTGAATTGGTGTCGGTGAACGCGCTATATACAGGCCGCATGCCGTCGAACGCAGCGATGCGCGCATGCCTAAGCTCATGTATCGCCGCGCCCGAACGGTGTGCGCTATATACAGGCCCGCATGCCGTCGAACGCGGCCACGAATCCCTCGCCCAGCACGCTCTCCAGCACATCCTGCGGCGGGTTCAGCGTGCGCGCCAGATGCGACAGGAACACCGGCGCGCCCTTGCGCAGCACGGCGGGATAGCTGTCGCCTGCGCTGACATGGCCAAACATCGGGCGGCGCAGCGTGCGCACCATCATGCGCACCATCTCAATCGAGTTGTGCTCGAATATGCGGAAGTCGCCGGGATTGCCCTCGCCTATGGTGGCATCGAACACGGCGGCATCCAGCGTGCGCCCACGCAGCGCATGCCATTCCTCGTTGAGCAGCCAGCCTCCGTCCAGCGCGTAGAACAGCGTGCGCTCGCCGTCATCCACTATGAAGTGTACGGCGCGCTCGCCGGGATCAGCGGTGGAGTGGTTGGCGGGCAGCACATTCAGGCTGTGTCCCGCCGCCTTGAACGTGTCGCCGATGTCAAACGGCACGACATCTATGCCCAGCATGCTCACGCGCGCGGCCCAGCTTGAGTGCATGTGCGCGCGCACCGGCGAGAGCGCGGCGAGCAGCTTCTCGTCAAAGTGATCGCTGTGCGAGTGCGTGTACACTATGTCGGTTATGCGCGCGTCCGCGGGCATGTGTTCCAGCGCGGCCATGGTGCCGTCGATGAGCAGGCTGCCGTTTATAAGCGTGCTGGTGAAGGCGCGAAACTCGCCTTCGCCGCGCTGCCAGTCGGCTGCGCCCGTGCCGAGAAAGTCAAGTCGCATTGCGATGCCCTCCTTTGTGTGCTGCCGCCATTATACAGCGGCTTTAAGCGCAAGGTCAAGCGCGCGTCTTAGTGAGTTTGACCTCCTGCATGGGGGCATTATATGCATGCTGACGGCTTACATATATTGCAAAAGTGGTATATAATGAGCTTGTCAAAAAATTCTTTTTGACAAGCGTGGACGGGGGAGAACCTCCACCGCCACTGCCACCCCTACTCAGTTTCCGCTGAAATCCTTAAGGTTTCCGGGCGTGGAAACTGCAAGGTAGATATTTTGACTCTGGGAAATGGGATTTCCCGCCGCCAAAATATCTACGCGCCCGCCGCACATGTCGCCGGGCGCGATTAAAGCCGGCGGGCTGCGAGGCCTGCCGAACTCTCCTTGGCTTTTTTTGACAGGCTGATATAATATCGATTGAGAACATATAAGGCGGTGGTAAAGTGCAAGGCATAGAGGCTATGGCGTATCCGCTTCCCGAGGACATACTGGTGCGCAAGTGCGCGGGCGATCTGAAGGGCGCGCTGGCGCTGATAGACATGTATCTGCGCGAGGAGCGCGCGCCGCTGCTGCGCGAGCGGCTGGAGCTGGAAAAGCAGAGAATAGCGCGCCTGCCCGGCGATTATCCGCTTGACGGAGACGCGGCGCTGAGCATGGCGCAGTCGGCCATACCCGGCCTGACGGGCGATGAGTTTAACGCGCTGGAGCTGAGCGGCGATATACAGTACATATATATCGAGGGGCGGAAGCGGTATTTCAAGCGCTTTTTGCCCTCGCTGTTCAAGCTGAGGCCGGACGTGGCTGCGCGCGCGGGCAGGCCGGAGGATCCTGCAAGGCCGCTGCTGGACGATGCCATCGCGGAGCTAAAGCGCAAGGGCGAGCTTGCGTACAGACTGAGAATGCGCGCCTCGCTGCGCATAACCGACGCGGCATTCAAGCACGGCTGCTATCGCGTGCATATGCCGCTGCCCGCGCGCTCTGCACAGCAGTCGGAACTGCTCCTGATAGACCATTCGGCGGGGCTGCGCGATGTGCGTGGCGAGGATGCGCCCGCGCGCACGGCGTTCTTTGAGCGCGACATGAGCGCAAACGAGGAGTTCTTCGTGGAATACGAGTATGTGAACCGCGTGCGGCTGTTCGACGCCAGCCAACCCGCGCGCGTGCTGTATCCCGATGCGCCCGCACCCTGCGCGGATGACCTTGCCGAGCAGCCCGGCCACATAGTGTTCTCGCCCTACCTGCGCGCGCTGGCGGACAGCATATGCCAGGGCAAGCCCGACGCGCTGAGCCGCGCCCGCGCCATATACGACTATGTGACTATGCATGTGCGCTATTCGTTCATGCGCGAATACTTCCTGCTGCCGCCCATAGCCGAGTATGTGGCGCTGGGACTCAAGGGCGATTGCGGCGTGCAGGCGCTTTTGTTCATAACGCTGTGCCGCATAGCGGGCATACCCGCGCGCTGGCAGTCGGGACTCAGCGCCACGCTGACCGAGGCTGGCTGTCATGACTGGGCGCAGTTCTATGTGGAGGGCTGGGGCTGGCTGTTTGCCGACTGTTCGTTCGGCGGCGGCGCGCGGCGCGCGGGCAGCATGGAGCGCTGGGATTTCTACTTCGGCAACCTCGACCCGTTCCGCATGGTGGCCAACTCGCGCTTCCAGCAGCAGCTTGAGCCGCGCAAGGAGTTTGCGCGCATAGATCCCTACGACAACCAGACAGGCGAGTGCGAGAGCGCCGGGCGCGCGCTGATGGGCGCGGAGCTGGACACCGAGTGCCGCGTGATATCGGCGCAGAAGCTGTAAATGGCGGCGCATGGCCGTGAGTATGAACGGTGCGGATAGGAGAGCAGGCGCGTATGAGCGTGCGGCGGTGCATGCAAACGCGGTTGAGTGTTACCGCAAACATGCATGGGTAATCTCAGATAAGCATGTGACTGCGCAAAGCACGGGGACTTCTTCGTGCAAGCATGAACAGCCGCAGATAAGCACGCACCTACGCAACGCGCGGCAGCGGACTATGGCTGCGGGCGCGGCATGTGCTGTGGCCGCGCGGCTCGCCATACGCATACAATGGGCATTGCGGATTTATCTCGATACATGGGAGGATTGATGTATATATGAAGCACTATTCGATACCCGATGTGCGCGACGTGCGCATATCGGGCGGACTGCTGGGTGAAGTGGCCGACAAGATGATGAGCAGCGTGATACCCTATCAGTGGGAGCTGCTCAACGATCGCGTGGCCGATGCAGAGCCCAGCCACTGCATAAAGAACTTCAAGATAGCTGCGGGCGAGGCCGAGGGCGAGTATGCGGGCTTCGTGTTTCAGGATTCCGACCTGGCCAAGTGGCTGGAGGCGGCGGCGTACTCGCTGATGATACGCCCGGATGCGCAGCTGGAGCGCATATGCGACGATACGATAGCGCTGATAGGCCGCGCGCAGCAGCCCGACGGCTATCTGAATACGTATTATACCATAAAAGAGCCGGGCAAGCGCTGGACCAATCTGCGCGACAATCATGAGCTGTACTGCGCCGGTCACATGATGGAGGCCGCCTGCGCCTACTACGAGGCCACAGGCAAGCGCGAACTGCTGGATATAATGACGCGCATGGCGCATCACATAGACAGCGTGATAGGCCCGGAGGAGGGCAAGCTGCACGGCTATCCGGGTCATGAGGAGATAGAGCTGGCGCTGGTGCGCATGTATCACGCCACCGGCGACGAAGTCATGCTAAAGCTGGCGCGCTACTTCATAGACCAGCGCGGCCAGAAGCCATACTTCTTCGTAGACGAGGCCATGAAGCGCGGCGAGCCCAACTACTTCGACCGCAACAACGTCGATCTCACCTACTGGCAGAGCCATCTGCCGGTGCGCGAGCAGACTGCGCCCGAGGGTCACGCCGTGCGCGCCATGTATCTGGCGACCGGCATGGCGGACGTGGCGCGCGAGACCGGCGATGAGCAGCTGCTCGCCGCCTGCCGCAGGCTGTTTGACAGCACCGTCACGCGCCGCATGTACGTGACCGGCGGCGTGGGCTCATCGCATGTGGGCGAGGCCTTCACCTATGACTATGACCTGCCCAACGACACAGTGTATGCCGAGACCTGCGCGTCGATAGCGCTGTGCTTCTTCGCCCGTGCCATGATGCAGCTGGAGCCTGACGGCAAGTACGCCGATGCCATGGAGCGCGCGCTGTACAACACATGTCTGGCCGGCATGTCGCTGGATGGCCAGCGGTTCTTCTATGTGAACCCGCTGGAGGTCTGCCCCGAAGCCAGCCATAAGGATGCGCGCAAGCATCATGTGCTGCCGGTGCGCCCCAAGTGGTTCGGCTGCGCATGCTGCCCGCCCAACCTTGCCCGCCTTACGACTTCGCTGGCCAAGTATGCCTACACCATGGGCGAGGGCGAGATATACGTGAATCTGTACGTGCAGAACAGCGCCGAGCTGGAGCTGGGCGGCAAGCGCGTATCCATGGAATGCGCGACCGACTATCCTGCGTCGGGCGAGATAGCGCTGCATCCGGGCGCGGGCGAGTATGCGCTGTGCCTGCGCATACCCGCGTGGGCGCGCGAGTTCACGCTCACGCTCAACGGAGAGCGGCTGGACATAGCGCCCGAGCGCGGCTATGTGCGCATAGTGCGCGCGTTCTCAGCGGGCGACGAGATACGCCTGAGCCTGCCCATGCCCGCGCGCCGGGTATATGCCAGCGCGCGCGTGCGCGAGGACGTAGGCAAGGTCGCCGTAATGCGCGGCCCGGTGGTCTATTGCCTTGAGCAGCCCGACAACGGCGAGCTGCTTCAGGCGCTGTGCCTGCCGCGCGATGCCGTGCTTAATGAGACGGCGCGCCTCGACAAGCTGGGCGGCATAGTCGAGATAAGCGCCCACGGCAAGCGCATAGCCTGCTCCGACGAGCTGTACAGCGACTGCGCGCCCGCAATGGAGGACGCGGAACTGACCTTCATACCGTATTACACCTGGGCAAATCGCGGCGAGAACGAGATGTCGGTATACGTGCGCGAGATATGATGGTGCTGCGCGCAATATAAACCATGTTAGCGCGCAAAATGAGTATAAACACAACGGGCGCTGAGGCAAAAGCTGTTCTGCCGCAGCGCCCGATTGTTTTATGTCTTTTGTGTATGGGGAGGAAAGCCAAAGCCACGCCGAACCTATCCCAAAGGCGCCTCTGAAAGGGGAGCTGCCGCGTGAGCGACTGAATGGGTTCCCCGAATGCAATATGGTGAGATGGGCAGGATTCCGCTTGCAAGCTGCGTCTTCATGGCGGCAGAGCCGCTCACAGGCTAACTGCGCTGCCTCTCACCTCGCCGATTGCACCTTTGCTTCATAAGGCTCATTCTTTACTTGCCCTTGGTAATGGTCGCGCCGAACGTAAAGCCAACCGCCATGCCGCTGTCGCCATACTCATAATCTGCCGACATTATACCGGCAAGATCCTTGCCGTCCAGCTCGGCTATGGCGCTGGTGTCGCTCCAGAAGGCGCGGTCGTACTGCTCATCGTGCGCGCGCATGCGCTCGAATATACCTTGGTTATCATACATGACGTTTATCTCGTTTGCATCGCCATAGGCAGCGCTTATCGCGTCAAATGCGGCCTGCGCGCCGTCAACCAGCTTGAGATAGCCCGCCTCGTCCTCGGCGGTTGCGCGTATCTCTATCTGCGCCAGCTGGTACCTGTTGTCCGAGCCGACGCTCGAATACAGATATATCACATCGCACTCGCAGCCCAGCTCCTTCACGTACTCGCGGCGCTTTATCGTGGCATCCTTGTCCAGCCACACAAGCTCAGCCTTGCCGCCGTCTGTGAAGGTCATCATGTATTCGTCAATGGGGGTGAGCCAGTCGATCTCGCCAAACGACCAGTCGGTTACGTCAAAGCTGTCAACTATCGAGATACCGTCCTCGCTCGCCAGCGCCGTGCCGGCAAGCGCCATCGCTATGCACATGAGCAATGCAAGTATGCGCTTTTTCATATCTACCCTCCTTATTGTTTGCTTTACAATTGATATATTACGTTACGGAAGCAGATTTATTTGCGGAAGCACCAAGCAGAAAAATCAGCTCCACGGCTGTTCCCGTTTGCGTCTAAGTACTTAAAGTCAACGTATGCCCATCCGCCATGATTTATTGCATCACTACAATACACTATACCATCACTACTGGTCATGACGGTCGGTGTTGGCTTCCATGTAGACTTTTCAGGATTAGTAACTTCTTTTGTCCTTTCTTTGGAGAAGTTACTATTCTTAAGCGTTGGAGTTCCACTCGAAGGATTAGAATAGAGTTGTCCTGCTACGCATGAGTATATCTTAGCATACGTTATTTTAGAACTACTGGTCGAACTAGAACTTTTTGTCCATCTAAAGGAACTGTTGTATAACTGGTAAGCATGGAATGTATCCTTTATGGCCGAAGGGAATTGCTTGTAAGAACTTTTAAGTTCTATGGTCATATCGGATACGGGTAAACTTGCCATAGGTCGGATACCACCACTAGGAACGTAGGAAAAACTGTTCACTAGAGAACCGTCACCTGCCTCCACTAGGGGAATAATTGTAGTAACGGTAATCAATCCATTGACATCTATGGAAACGTGTTCAAGAGCATATTGGTCGTATGAACCATAATTTGTAGCTTTCTCAACACCAGAGTTAACTACACCAGAAATGATTGGTACTAGCTTCAATTCGTCTGGTAAAAAACCGTTCTGTGCGGCTATATATCTTATGATTCTGTCGGTTCGGTTCGAGGATGCAAGGCCTTCATTGGTATTAGATGCACCAAATGCAACAGTGGGAATGAGCATGATTATGGATAGGAACAAACACATCAAACGTACACGCTTCATAATTGCAACCCCCTATTCAAATATTAAGCTGATGATATGGAATTAAATGACAGACTGATGCCCATTGTAATCACCTCCTTTAAATAATGTGATTCATTTGCCTAGCTATATATTAGCATAAAATGCCAGAAATGTCAATGGAAAAAAAGTGATGAGTTAATTGAGCGTGGAGCTGAGAGACATGAAAATCCGTCTTGCATTATGTGCGGTTTGGGTTTATACTATATTCAGTGAAATATGGTCACTAGTTGCTGATAAAGTTCTTCATTTGATGCAAAGGAGATGCTTAAAATGATAACCATAGGCGCACAGACCTACACGCTCCGCACATTTATGCAGAACGAGCGCGACATTCGCCGCTCGCTCAAGAAGGTGGCCGAGATAGGTTACAAGACCGTGCAGATATCGGGTATAGGCCCCATAGACCCGCACATGCTGCGCGATATATGCGATGAAAACGGACTCAAGATAGTCCTGACCCATAATCCCGAAAACCGCATACTGAACGACACCGACGCCCTTATAAAGGAACACGACATACTGGGCTGCGACTACATAGGCATAGGCGGCATGCCCGAGCGCTATCGCTCCAGCGCGCCCGAGTGGGTGGAGAACTTCGCCGTTGACTTCGAGGTGGCCGCCAAGAAGATGCGCGACGCGGGCAAGCTGCTTATGTACCACAACCATGACTTCGAGTTCGAGACCATGCCCGATGGCCGCAAGTTCATCGACGTGCTGATGGACGGCCTTGCGCCCGACCTGATGGGCTTCACGCTGGATACCTTCTGGCTGCAGGCGGCGGGCTGCGATGTGGTGCAGTGGCTGGAGCGCCTGAAGGATCGCATACCCTGCGTGCATCTCAAGGACATGACGGTGGCAGGCCGCGAGCGCCGCATGGCTCCCGTGGGCGAGGGCAATATGAACTTCAAGGGCATAATGGACAAGCTCACAGAGCTTGGCGTGACCAAGTATGCCTTGGTCGAGCAGGATACCTGCTATGAGTCGCCGTTTACCTGCCTCAAGAAGAGCTACGACTACCTCAGCTCTCTGGGATATAAGTAATACGGCTTGCCAAAAGATAGAGTAAGTACAAGCACATGCGCGCTTCCAGCGCATCTCGATATGGAGGGGTTTGAAATGGATAAGGTAAGACTGGGTATAATCGGCTACGGCAACATGGGTACCGGCCACACCAAGAACATACTGGACGGCAAGTGCCCCGAGATAGAGCTGACCGCTATCGCCGACCGCAAGGAAGAGCGCCGCGAGGCCGCCGCTAAGGATGTGCCGGGCGCCAAGATATTCACCGAGGGTGAGGAGCTCATAAAGAGCGACGCCTGCGACGCGATACTGATCGCCGTGCCGCACTATCAGCATCCGGGTCTGGCCATGATGGGCTTTGAAAACGGCAAGCACGTCATGTGCGAGAAGCCTGCCGGCGTTTACACGCTGGAGGTTCGCAAGATGAACGAGGCGGCCGCCAAGTCCGACCGCACCTTCGCCATGATGTTCAACCAGCGCACCAACTGCGTATACCGCAAGATGCACGAGATGGTTCACGGCGGCGAGCTGGGCGAGATAAAGCGCGTCAACTGGATAATCACCGACTGGTACCGCACTCAGTCCTACTACGATTCGGGCGCGTGGCGCGCGACCTGGGGCGGAGAAGGCGGCGGCGTGCTACTCAACCAGTGCCCGCACAACCTCGACCTGCTCCAGTGGATATGCGGCATGCCTTCCCGCGTGCAGGCCTTCTGCCATGAGGGCAAGTGGCACGACATAGAGGTCGAGGACGATGTGACCGCGTACCTCGAGTACCCCAACGGCGCGACCGGCGTGTTCATAACCACCACCGGCGACGCTCCCGGCACCAACCGCTTTGAAGTGACCGGCACGCTGGGCAAGCTGGTGTGCGAGAACAACAAGCTCACCTTCCACAAGCTGAGCTGCGACCTAGCCGAGTACACCAAGACTGAGCCGCAGGGCTTCAAGAAGCCCGACTGCGAGGTCATCGAGGTCGAGACTGACGGCATCAATCTGCAGCATGTGGCAGTGCTGAACGCCTTTGCGGCGCACATACTGCGCGGCGAGAAGCTGGTGGCCGAGGGCTACGAGGGCATAAACGGCCTGACGCTGTCCAACGCCATGCATCTGTCCAGCTGGCTGGGTCATGCTGTGGACGTTCCCTTCGACGAGCAGCTGTTCCTGGACGAGCTGAACAAGCGCCGCGCCACCTCCCGCCTCAAGACCACCGACGGCGGCAGGGTAGAGGCTCAGAACTAATAATGTCATAGCATGAGCAATGCGCTTAGAGCGCTTGGGTCATGCATGAAGCGACCGCTTCCGGCATCTGTTTGATGTGGGAAGCGGTCTTTTTATATGCTATGCGAATCGCGCATGCGTGCGGCTGATTGTGCGCCGGGCATGATGGGATTGTGCGCTAAAGCGTCTCAGCCTGCGTGCGCAACTCGCTGCTAGCGCAGAGGGCGGCGTGCGCTAAAGCGTCTCAGCCTGCGTGCGCAACTCGCTGCTAGCGCAGAGGGTGTGCGCTAAAGAGTCTCAGCCTACGTGCGCAACTCGCTGCTAGCGCAGAGGGTGTGTGCGAAAGCGTCTCAGCCTACGTGCGCAACTCGCTGCTAGCGCAGAGGGCGTACGCTAAAGCGTCTCAGCCTGCGTGCGCAACTCGCTGCTAGCGCAGAGGGTGTACGCTAAAGCGTCTCAGCCTGCGTGCGCAACTCGCTGCTAGCGCAGAGGGCGTACGCTAAAGCGTCTCAGCCTGCGTGCGCAACTCGCTGCTAGCGCAGAGGGCGGCGTGCGCTAAAGCCGATAACTGCGCTGCTTGCCCGCGCTGTGAGAAGCACATGCTCGCCTCTCAGCTCCTCGCGTGCGCCGATATCAGCCACGAGGCGGTGTAGGCCGCAATGCCCAGCCCTGCCAATATCATGAACAGCAGATTAATGTTAGCCAGTATGTCTGCGAACTGCTTCATCACCCATACCGCTGCCGCTATCAGCAGGGAGGCCGCTATGTAGGCCAGCACCATGCCCATTATGGAGCGCTCCATGGGCAGGCGGCGCATAATCGGTATGCTTATGCTGCCCGGCAGCAGCGACATGTATATGGCTATGCACATATAGAACTGCATGTCGTCAAACGAGAATGAATGCTTGACATAGGCCGCCATGCTGCCCACCAGCGCGCCCACCGCCAGCCCCACCGCGCCCATAAGCGCGTACAGCAGATACTTGCACGACACGCGCGCCGGCTGGCTGAGAGGCATGGTCATCTCGTACTTGTCCCAGAGCGACTGGGTATCGCTCTGTATTGTCATAAGCGTCATGGCGCTCAGCGACGTGGCCGCTACCACTATGCACACCCACGGCGACAGCATGAACGAAAACGATATGCCCAGAAACACCACCATTATCAGCTGGAGCAGCAGTCCTGAGCGTATCACATAGTAGTCCTTGAGCAGCAAGCCCTTCACAGCACTTCCCCCTTTACGTACATGAGCATTATCTCGTCTATCGTGGCCGGATCTATCGTGACCCCGGGATACTTGCGCTGCGCCGCCGCGCGGCTGGCCACCAGCACGTCGTATTCGTAGTCGCGCCTGCGCATGGCAAGGGCATCGGCCCTGTTGAGCAGCTGATACTGCGACTGGCTCATGCGCATAATACCATAGCCGTAAATCAGTTCATCCTTGTTCCGCTCAAACACAACGCTACCGCCATGCAGAAATACTATGCGGTCGGCCACCTTTTCCAGATCGCTGGTTATGTGTGAGGACACCAGCACCGAGTGCGATTCATCCTCCACAAACTCCAGAAACATATCCAGTATGTCATCGCGCACCACCGG
Source organism: Candidatus Fimadaptatus sp. (assembly GCA_050946055.1). GTDB lineage: Bacteria > Bacillota > Clostridia > Christensenellales > Aristaeellaceae > Fimadaptatus. Next base: position 52,748 of record JBMNUB010000001.1, read on the forward strand.
GTCAAGGCCGCTCGTGGCCTCGTCCAGTATCAGTAGCTCGGGCTCGTGTGCCAGCGCCACCGCAAGCGACAGCTTCATCTTCATGCCGCGCGACAGCTTCTTTATGCTGCGGTTTGAGGGTATCTCAAGGCGGCGGAGCAGCTCGGAGTATCGGGCGCTGTTCCAGCTTGGGTATATCTTTTCAAATACAGATTCGATCTGCGCGGGCGTGAGCGGGTCAGGGAAGTTGCTGCCGTCGAAAACCACGCCCACGCGGGTGCGCACATCGCTGAACCTTTCGCCCAGCACGGCTACGTCGCCTGAGTCGGGGCGGGTTATGCCCAGTATTATGCCCAGCGTCGTGCTCTTGCCCGCGCCGTTTTCGCCTATCAAACCCACTATGCTGCCGCGCGGCACGGTGAAGCTCACGTCCTTCAGCTCAAAATCGCCGCGCCTTAGCGATACGTTCCTTACATCTATGCTGTTCATACATCCCCCTCCTGATAGAACATGGTCAAAAGCTCAACGAGCTTGTCAAGCGGTATGCCGTTTTCGCGGCCTATGTCCGCCGCGCTTTGCAGGTGCTCCTCGGCCTGACGCAGCTTCTCCTCGCGCACGAAGTCGTTGTTGCGCGCCGATACAAAGCTGCCGCGCCCCACGGTCGTCTCTATGAAGCCGTCGCGCTGCAGGTCGTCATACGCCTTCTGCACGGTTATCACGCTTATGTGCAGCGAGCGCGCCAGCGCGCGCATCGAGGGCAGCGCATCGCCCGGCGCAAGCGTGCCGTCCATTATCAGCGCCTTGAACTGCGAGGTTATCTGCTCGTATATGGGCTTGCTGCTGGAATTGCTTATTATTATGTCCACATGTGCGCCTCCTGCGTGTGATATAGTGTACATATCGTACAAGTACACTATATCACACTGCGCTTGGACTGTCAACATATCGTGCGCGTAAAATATTCAGGCGCATGCCCTGTCGTTTAAAGGAGATTGAGCCGAGTTTAATGTGTACTGCACGCATTGAAAAATCGATATATGCGTATTGTGAAAAGTCAAGCAATCATGTAGCATAGCCTGCGATTGAATATATGCATATGATATATTGACAACACCAAGAACAAGTGGTATTATGACAATATAACACACAGTTCTTGTTTTAACCGAACGGAGTGGATATAAATGGAGGATAGGCAGCACATGGATGCGGAGAATGCGCAATATGAGGGCGGCATGAAGTACTGCAAGTTTTGCGGCAAGAAGATATTTTCAGATGCGGTGATATGCACGCACTGCGGCCGGCAGGTGGAGGAACTCAGGCAGGAACAGCCAAACGTGATAGTCAACAACAATTACGATCCTGTAAACGAAAACCACAACTCCAACAGCGACTCTCACAGCAGCAGCCAGAATCAGTACGCATCTTCCAATGCGTGGAACGGCTGGGTTTCGCCCTCGGCCGCATATCACGTGAACATGAAGAACAAGTGGGTGGCGCTTTTGCTGTGCATGTTTTTGGGGATGGTAGGCGCGCATAAGTTCTACGAAGGCAAAGCGGGCATGGGCGTGCTTTACCTGCTCACCGGCGGGCTGTTCGGCATTGGCTGGATAGTGGATATGATAGCCATATTGATGAAGCCGCACTACTATCCGGGGCGCTATTGACCGGTGCGCGGCAGGAAAAGGGCGCATAATGCTTGGACAGATTGCATATAGGCATGGCGCACGGGCGCGCTCTGTGGTATAATCATCCCATCAGCGCAAAAGCGCACAAGAGGTGATGGATATGGCACAGATATTCATGGTAAGGGACGACCTTGACAACATTCCTCAGTATGAACTGCCCGTGGGCTGCGAGGTACATTCGCTGCGTCCCGGCGAGGAGCGCATATGGGAGTGGATATGTGCGGGTGCATTCGAGGGCGACTTTGCGGGCTTCAGGTTCGACTTTGACCGCATGATGCGCTCCGATGCCTGCTATGCGCCCGAGCGCGTGTTCATGGGCAAGCAGTATTCGCAGGTCACGTCCACGGCTTCGGCATGGCATGATCCCAAGCTGGGCGCGCACACCGGCGTGCTGCACTGGGTGGCCACGCATCCCACCGCTTCGGGCGAGGGTCTGGGCAGGCCCGTGATAGCCGCCGCGCTCAACAAGCTGCGCGAGCTGGGCTATACGCGCGCCATGCTGATAACCGACAGCCATCGCCTGCCCGCGATACGGCTGTATCTGAACTTCGGCTTCCATCCCGTGTTCGATGCCGCCGAACGCTATGAGCCCGAGCTTCGCCCCGAGAGCGATGACGGCGCGGCACAGGCCGAGCGCCGCGCGGTGTGGAGCGAGGTCGAGCGAAAGCTGGCCGAGTTTAAGCCCTACAAGCGCGAGGTTATACAGCTCTGGCCGCAGGGCGCGCCGCTGTTTGACGAGAGCATAGATCAGCGGCAGCCTTCCCTGACCGCGTTCCCGGTGGAAGGTTCGCGCGGCGCGGTTGTGGTCTGCCCCGGCGGCGGCTACGTGATGAAGGCCACGCATGAGGGCGCGCCCATAGCGCGCATGCTGAACCAGGCCGGCATATCGGCTTACGTGCTGGACTACCGCGTAGCGCCCTACACAATGCCAGCGCCCATACTGGACGTGAACCGCGCCGTTAAGGTGCTGCGTGCGCGCGGCTATGACAAGGTGGGTGTGCTGGGCTTTTCGGCGGGCGGACACCTGACCGCCATGGCCGGCACCATGTACGACGCGGGCAAGCCCGACGATCCCGACCCGGTGGAGCGCCTGTCCTCGCGCCCGGATGCGTTCGTACCCTGCTATGCGGTGGTGTCGTTCTCGGCGTTCACGCATTCGGGTTCGCGCCTTAACATAATGGGCGAGGATACAGAGAACTGGGCGGCGCTGCGCGCTATGTCCGGCGAACTGCGCGTGACGCCCGACACGCCGCCCTGCTTCATGTGGCACACCGCCTCGGACGCAGCCGTGCCGGTCGAGAACTCGCTCAACATGGCCGCCGCCTGCGTGAAGAACGGCGTACCGGTCGAACTGCACATATTCCCGGAAGGCGAGCATGGTCTGGGTCTGGCGGGCGGCACGGCTGTGGGACAGTGGACTACGCTGTGCCAGAACTGGCTGCTGGGATTGGGCTTTGGCCGTGAATGACCAGTCTGGCGGCAGCATGCGCCTGTTCATAGGTATTGCGCTGGACGATGCCGCGCGCGGGTTTGCGGCGAGGCAGGCCGGGGAGCTGCGCGGCGCGCTGGACGGCAATTTTACCGCGCGCGACAACTATCACATAACACTTGCGTTTCTGGGCATGCGCGGTGGGGATGAGCTCGCCGCGCTGCGCAGAGCCATGGATGCGGCGGCGCGGCGAGCGGCATTTTCCGTCAGCATAGGCGGGCTGGGCTGCTTCGCCAAGGGCAAGCGTCAGGTCGTGTGGATGGGCGTGGAGCGCACACAGGCGCTGCTGGATGCGCAGGCGGCGCTGTCAAAAGAGCTGCGCGCGGCGGGAGTTGACTTTGCCGGGGAGGATGTATACCGCCCGCACATAACGCTGGCGCGCAACTGCCATATGGCGGAGCTTCCCGTGCATAGCGCGCGCATGGACATGTGCGTGGAGCGCATAACGCTGTTTGAGAGCGCGCGGCGCGAGGGCAGGCTGGCGTATAGCCCGCTGTACTCGGCGCGGCTCATGGTAAATGTACATAGGTAAGCGAGGGGGCGCGCCGGAAGCGTGTGCCTGCATCCGCCATGCCGGTCAAGGCTGTGCCGGGCTTGCATGGTGAGCGGCGCTTGTCCGAGCCATGTGCCGGGCCATGGCATTACATCGCGCCTGCGGATGTATCGGCCTAAGAGGCGCGCTGAGCGGCCGTCAGAAGGCGAAAACTCAACTAATTTTGGATATTTGCGACTATAACGTTGATTTTTTCCCGGCTTTCGCATATAATATATGCAGGGAAAGCTAACGGTACGCGCGAAAGGCAGCGCTATATAAATATAGGGAGGAATATGTAATGAAGCTTATTATAGCTATTGCTCAGGATGAAGACGCTTCCCGTCTGGTAAGCAATCTGATGAACGAAGGTTATGGCGTCACCAAGCTGGCTACCACCGGCGGTTTTCTGCGCGCGGGCAACACGACCCTGCTCGTGGGCGTGGACGACGACAAGTTCGACGGCGCTATGGCGGTAATAGAGAAGGTGTGCAAGAGCCGCAAGCAGATAGCGACCTCTCCGTCGCCCGTGGCCGGCACCACCGGCGTGTACGTACCCTATCCCATCGAGGTAATGGTGGGCGGCGCGACGATATTCGTGCTGAACGTTGAGCAGTTTATCAAGATGTGATCTATGTGATCGGGAGCGCGCATGCGTCGCGCCCGGCCAAGGAGCAAGATGAATTTCGGCGATATAATTGGACAATCTGCGCTGACTGGCAATCTGCTTAGACAGATGCGGTCCGGGCAGGTTGTCCATGCTTATTTATTCGCGGGCGAAGCGGGCATGGGCAAGCGCACGCTGGCGGACATATGCGCGCGCGCGCTGGTCTGTCAGGGAAGCGAGCGCCCCTGTGACCAGTGTGGCCCGTGCCAGCGCGCGCTGGGCGGCAATCATCCGGACATAGAGGTGATAGAGCCGGGCTGGGGCGCGGGCAAGCAGGGCGACAAGCGCCCCAAGTCGCTGAGCGTGGACGATGTGCGCGCACTCACCGACTTTCTGATGCGCAAGCCATACGAGGCCGGGCGCAACATAGCAATAATACCGCGCGCACAGCTGATGACCCCGCAGGCGCAGAACGCGCTGCTAAAGACGCTGGAAACGCCGCCCGGCGACAGCGTCATATTCATGACATGCGACAATGTGCGCGCCATGCTGCCCACGATAGTCTCGCGCTGCCGCGTGGTGCATTTTCAGCCGCTTGCCATGGAGGAGGTGCGCGATTATCTCGCGGGGCGCGGGCTTGAACCCGAGCGCGCGCATCTGCTGGCCGCGCTCAGCGGCGGCAGCATAGGCCGTGCGCTGGAGATGGACGGCAATGCGGAATACTGGAACGTGCGCGCCGCCGTGCTGGACGCGGTGGGCGAGCTGAGCAGCACCGCCGACATAGCGAGCTTTTCGGCGCGGCTGCGCGATATGCGCGAACACGCCGACTGGGTGCTGGACGCGCTGGAGATATATGCGCGCGACCTGATGCTAAGCGGTCAGGCGCAGGCGCTGAACTTGGATAGATGCGAGCAGATAACCGGACAGGCGGCGCACATTAACGGCCTTAGCATGCTGAAGGGCGTTATACGCGCGCGCGAGCGGCTCAGAAGCAATGTGGGCTGGAACGGAGTGCTGGACATGATCTGCTTTGATGCTTTGGAGGGATAAGATGGCGATTGTTATAGGCGTGCGCTTTGCCAAGAACAGCAAGATATATTACTTCGACCCAAGCGATGTGTGGCCGGCCATAGGCGACGGCGTGATATGCGACACTTCGCGCGGGCCGGAATACGGCGTGGTGGCGGCGAGCGCGCGCGAGGTCGAGGACGATATGCTGCAGCTGCCGCTGCGCAAGGTGCTGGCCATGGCCACGGAGGCCGATGTGGAGCGCGTGCATGCCAACGAGAAGCTGGGGCGCGAGGCCATGCTGGTGTGCAAGGACAAGATAGTCGAACACAAGCTGGAGATGAAGCTGATAGACGTCGAGGTCGCATTCGACAACAGCAAGATGGTGTTCTACTTCACGGCCAACGGGCGCGTGGACTTCCGCGAGCTGGTAAAGGATCTGGCGGCGGTGTTCAAGACGCGCATAGAGCTGCGTCAGATAGGCGTGCGCGACGAGGCCAAGCTCTTGGGCGGTCTGGGGCCATGCGGCAGACCCATATGCTGCGGCTCGTTCCTGTCCAACTTCCAGCCGGTGTCCATAAAGATGGCCAAGGAACAGAATCTGTCGCTCAATCCGACCAAGATATCCGGCCTGTGCGGCAGACTTATGTGCTGCCTGAAGTATGAGGAAGATTACTACGAGATGATGACCAAGCGCCTGCCGCGCACCGGCCGCGACATAATGACGCCCGACGGACTGGGTACTGTCGTGGACATAGACGTGCTGCGCGAGAAGGTCAAGGCGCGCATACAGCTGCCCGACAACACCTTCGACGTGCGCACGTATGAATACGCCGACTGCTCGCGGCCCGAGCCGGGTCAGCGCCCTGAACAGAATGCGCGCCCCGAGCAGAGCCCGCGCGCCGCACAGCAGGATGCCAAGCCCCAGCCCGAAGGCAGGGAGCAGCGCGAGGAGCGGCGCAAGAATCGTCAGGCCGACGAAGGCCAGCGTGCAGAACAGCCCAAGCGCGAACGCCGCCGCAAGCAGTCCGCGCAGCAGACTGCGGAAGCGGTGGAGGCGGCGCCTGTGCAGGAGAACGCAGCCGGGCAGCCCGCGCCTGAACTGGACGAGGCCGACATGAGGCTGGATATGGCGCTGGACGTGACCGACATGAGCTTTGACGACGGCATGCTGGACATGGGCGTGGACGATGAGATAGACGAGGAGCTGCGCGCCGAGCGCGAACTTCTGGCCATAGCTCATGCACAGAACGCCGCCGCCGAAGCGCGCTATGCGAACATGACCGAAGCCGTGGAGAAGGCTGTTGAGGAACTGGACGAAGATTATCAGGCGGACGAATACGGCGCAGATGCCGAAGATGACGGGTATGCCGGCGACGCATACGAAGCGGAAGCTGAACTCGATATGGAGGATGCTGTCGCTGCGGCAGAGGAAGCCGATGATGACGAAGTGGCGGATGCCGCTGATGATGCGAAGGCTCAGAGCGAACTTGATGCATCCGGGGACGGCGGCATCGATGTGGCTGAACAGGAGAGTGCTGAAGCGGAAGGCGATGCCGAAGGCGCGGATGGCGACGGAGAACGCCGTGAGTGAGGCGCGCCATGCCTGAACTGCCGGAAGTTGAGACGGTAAGGCGCGTGCTGGACGCTCAGCTGCGCGGACGCGCGATATTGGGCGTGAGCGCGCTGCGACCCGACATAGTGGCGCACCCGGATGCGGAGACGTTTGCAGGCGCGCTAGCGGGCAGGCGCATAAGCGGCGTGGACAGGCGCGGCAAGTTCCTGCGCATGATGCTGGATGGCGGCGGCGAGCTGGCGCTGCATCTGCGCATGACGGGCGCGCTGCTGGTAATGCCCTGCGATATGCCGCCCGAGCCGCATACCCACATGGCGCTGGCTCTGTCGGGCGGCGAGGAGCTGCGCTTTAGCGATACGCGCAGGCTGGGCAGGGTGTGGCTGCGCGAGGCGGGCGAGCGCGATGACTTTACCGGCATGGCTAAGCTGGGGCCGGAGCCGTTTGACGAAGCGCTGGACGCAGCGTATCTGCGCGCGCGTCTGGGACGCAGCCGCCGCGCCATAAAGACCTGCCTGATGGATCAGGCCGCAATAGCCGGCATAGGCAACATATATTCGGACGAGATACTGTTTGCCGCGCGCATAGATCCCGCGCGGCAGGCCGCGTCGCTAGGCGCGGATGAGTGGGAGCTGCTTGCGCGGCTGATACCTGAGCGCATGCGCTTTTTCGTGGACAGGAGCGCGATATCCGCCGGGGACTATCTTCTGGGGCGCGGTAGGGACTACCGCAATACGCCATATCTCCGCGTATACGGACATGCGGGTGAGGCATGCCCGCGCTGCGGCGGCACATTGGCAAGGCGAGTGATAGGCGGGCGGGGCAGTGTGAGCTGTCCGGAGTGCCAGCGGTGAACCGTGCTGCCGCTACGCATAATGCGCATGTGAGAGCAAGGCGCACATACCAGTAGTGAACCGTGTGCGAAGGCGTATGAATGGCTTGCTATGTGAGAGCATGACGCACAGACCAGTAGTGAACCGTGTGCGAAGGCGTATGAATGGCTTGCTATGTGAGAGCATGACTTGCAGATCAGCGTTGAGCCTTGCGTGCAGTCGCTATGCATAACGCGCGCATTGGAGATGCGATACAGGGCGTGTCGCGGCAAGCTGTGGACGCGGAAGTCGGATGAGCGAACATGGCGCGCGGCGGTGCGCTGTGCGCAAAGGCCGGTCGGATAATGCACGATGTGCGGATAAAGTGCTGATTAGTGATAACTATTTCCCGGTAAAATCACGGCAAACCAATTGCTTTTATGCGCAACTGGTGATAGAATGTATATGCAGGTCTTATGATAGACCGCATCGCACATGATAATAATTAGGAGGTGTTTCCCATGGCCTATAAGATCACTGACGCTTGCATCAAGTGCGGCGCTTGCCAGGATGAGTGCCCGGTATCCGCTATATCTGAGGGTGAGGACAGCTACGTAATCGATGCCGATACCTGCATAGAGTGCGGCGCTTGCGCTGGCGTATGCCCCGTGGACGCTCCCCAGCCCGAATAATCGGAAAACAACTGCCCCGACTCCGTCGGGGTATTTTTTTATGCCCGCACATTGCCAAATATTACAAAATGATTGCGAAATCACCTGAGTCAAAATATTTGAGTAATATTTAACCGCGCGCAGGCAGGATATACGCGGCAAACGGCGAATTATATGGGGTATGAGCATTTGATGCCTGGACCGAATGGCTACTTGGGTGAAGGCATGCACGGTCATGGCGGCGGGTGGGATTGCTTGCCGTCTGCAAGTATTAAATGCCAAATGGCGCACTTAAACTTCTGGAGGTAACAAATGAAGATACAGGGACCTTTAAAAAAGCTGCTCTGCATTGTTATGTGCTGCGCGCTGCTCGTGTGCGCACTGCCGGAGCTGGGCATGGACACGGCGCACGCGGCGGGCAGCGGCATAGTCCGCGTGCGCATAGCCACGGCCAGCGATGTGAGCAAGGTCGTACTGCTGAGCAGGGGTAACTTCTCGGTTGAAGGCGACCCCGCGCGCCCGTTCACTTCCGGGCAGAAGGCGACCGTGTTCGCAGAGGGTGGCCAGCTGCACATAACCATAGAGGACAAGACATATGACATGGGTTCCAGCTTCAAGCTGATACGCCATGCGCCCGATTCTGTGAGCAATGCGCTGTCGTTCTCATCGCCCAGCCTCACGCGCTACTTCCCGGGCGACATGGAGTTTAGGCTGGTTAGCGGCAAGATACAGACTGTGAACCACGTGTTCATAGAGGACTATCTGCGCGGCGTGCTGGCTGCGGAGTGGTCGGAAGGCCATACGCTTGAGTCGCAGAAGGCCATGGCGGTAATGGCGCGCACCAAGGCGCGGCACTGCATGGCTTCGCCCAAGGGCTCGTATTACGATATACGCAATACGTCAGCCGACCAGAACTACAAGGGCGTGGTACCCAGCCAGTCCGTCACGGCGCGCGCCGTATCCGAGACCGAGGGCGTGGTCATACGCTATAAAGGCTCGCTGACCGACGGCGTATACGGCGCATCCAACGGCGGCCAGATAGAGTCCTCGGCAAACAGATGGGGCGGCTCGCAGCTGCCTTACAGCACCGTCAAGGACGATCCCTATGACTACAAGAATCCCAAAAGCCCGGTAAAGCGCCTGACCGTGTATTCGGACATGGCGGGCAATCTTTCAAAGAAGGGCATGACTGCGCTCAACAAGCTGCTGCTTGCCGAGGTGGAGGACGAGCTTAGCCCTTCACAGTATCAGCCGGACAGCGCCAAGATAGTCAGCATAAACGCCATCGAGCCTCATACCCCCAAGTATTCCTCGCCTTCGCGCATGTATCAGAAGATGCGCTTTGTGCTGACCGTGAGCGCCGTCACGACCGAGGGCGAGACGATTACCATACCCGGCGACGTCGAGGTTAATCTGGACATATTCTCTCAGCTCGACAACTCCACGTTTGGCCTGTCGCATCAAAGCTCCCACAACGAGTTGTTCACTGTGGTAAAGGACGATTCTAACTTCGTTATAGAATCGCGCCGCTGGGGTCACGGCGTGGGATACAGCCAGTATGGCGCGGAGCAGATGTCCAAGGAGGGCTATGGCTGGCGCGAGATACTGGACTTCTATCACAACAGCAAGGTGTCCTATCCCACAGAGAAGTTCTCCCGCCCCAAGCTCACCGAGCTGGGCGACGCTGTGCCGCCCGAGGTCACGCCCAAGCCCACGGCTCTGCCTGAGTGCGAGCTGTTCCCGCAGCCGCTCAAGGCCGTGGTCAAGGTAAGCAGCACGCTCAACATGCGCGTTGAGCCCATGAGTGGCGCGCAGGTATTGACTACGCTGCGCAACGGCGACGAGGTCGCGGCCATAGGCGTGATAGGCGACTGGACTTTTGCCGAGTTTGGCGAGTATGTGGGCTATGTAAGCACCAGATATCTGAACATGACCGACATACCCATGGCCACCAGCGATCCGGGCGTGACGCATGAGCCCACTACTCCTCCCATGCCCACGTCTACGCCCATAACAGTGCCGGACGAGGGCAAGTACATGCAGGTGATATGCTCCACATACGTCAACCTGCGCAGCGGCCCCGGCACGGGCTACGATGCCATAGCCAGACTGCACAACGGCGATCTTGTGAAGCTGCTGGGCCTGAGCGGCACGTGGAGCCATGTGTACTACAATGGGCTGGAGGGCTATGTGTCCAGCAGCCTGCTGACCAGCGTGGAGACGGCGACCGCCGTGCCTTCCGATCAGCCCACGCCCACTCCTACACCCACGCCCGCACCCACACCCACCGCCGGGGCAGAACGCGCGGCGGTTGTCAACTGCTCGGGAAGCCTGAACGTGCGCAGCGCGCCCAGCACCGGCGCGTCCAAGGTCGGCATGCTAAAGCGCGGCGACAAAATAACCGTGCTTGCCGAGGAGAACGGCTGGGCCAAGATAAAGTACAAGGACGGCGTGGCATACGTGAACGCGGCCTACATACGCTATGTGGACGCGCCCACGGGTCAGCCCACGACCACGCCTACGCCCACCGCCACTGACGGGGCAGGCCGCGCGGCAGTTGTCAACTGCTCGAGCAGCCTGAACGTGCGCAGCGCGCCCAGCACTGGCGCGTCCAAGGTCGGCATGCTAAAGCGCGGCGACAACATAACCGTGCTCGCCGAGGAGAACGGCTGGGCCAAGATAAAGTACAAGGATGGCGTGGCATACGTGAACGCGGCCTACATACGCTATGTGGACGCGCCCACCGATGAACCCACCGGCGCGCCCACCGGTGTACCCACGGCGCGCCCCACGTCTGATCCGGGCGGACAGGTGCCGGGCGACACTGCGACGCTGGTTTGCGGCGGCTCGATGAACATACGTCAGCTGCCCACGACGGCTAGCAGCTCTCTGGGCATAGTGCGCGACGGCGCGACGGTAACTGTGCATTCGATAGGCAACGGCGTGGATGGCGATTGGGCCAATATAACCTATGCGGGCAAGACCGGCTATGTCAAGACCAAGTATCTGGACTTCGGCAGCGCGCCCGCGCCCACCAAAGTCCCCGAAGCCACAGCGCAGCCCAAGCCCCCGCAGGACAATGACTATCAGCCCGGCATAACCAACAAGGGGCGCGTGACTGCGACCGAGCTGAACATACGCCGCACTGCCAGCACATCTGCCGAAATAGTATATGAGCTGAAGCGCGGCGATGAGGTGGACATAGTGGACATAACTGCAGACGGCAAGTGGTTCTACGTTGTGTACGGCGAGTATGAGGGCTATTGTTCGCGCCAGTACATACAGCCTTTTGTCAGCGCCAACTCGCTGATAAAGCCCACCGGGCAGCCCGAACTGCCCACGGCAGAGCCTGCCGCAGAGCTGCCTTCGCCCGCACCCGGTGCTTCTCAGGATGCGGATGAAGCCGGAGAAACTGAGCTGCCCGGCACAGAGGGCGCGGCGGACGGCGGCATGGCGGCGTAAACGCCTGACAAGCTTAGATAGGTATATCCCCGCTCACAGCGTGCATGTGTGGGCGGGGATTTTTTATGCGGCGGGCGGACAGGACGGTTATCTGCGGGCATATATGCGCCGTGCCTGCATACTGCGCGCGCATGCGCATAGAATTTGGCAGGAGGCGATGCGTGCATGATAAAGAACGACTACCGGCGCGACATGATATTGTTGCGCCCGCTGGAGGATGGCATAAGCGGCTTTTGCCGATTGGAGGCGCGGGTGTCGCGCGGCAGCATAACGTACAACATACGCGCGCAGCGCAGCTTTGGCGGGCGGCTGATAGCCGTGCTGGCAGGAGTGCGCAACGGGCGCTGGCAAGCGGCGGCGGGCGGTGAGATACGCGCCGACGCATTGGGACAGGCGGGGTATTACTGGGAGTTTGACCCGCGCGCGATAAACTCGCTGGCGCTGGAAAACTATGCGCTGATAGGCGTGGCTGTGGACGGGCCGGACGCAAGGCTGCTGCTTGCCGGCAAGCAGGACAAGGGATGCATGGTCGATTGGCAGGCGGCTGAGCGAGCCGTGCATGAGCTGCTTGCACCCATGGATTCAGGCGCGGCGCATGCGGAGAAAATGGGCGGCGCCGATGCTGCCGATGCCGGCAGCGATGTGCGGTCAGCGATGAATACGCCCGCTGCAACAGCCGCAGCGGGCGATGCACAGCCATGCTGCCGGTCGCCGCAGCCGCAGGCCGAATCGGACAGCGCGGCAGATGCGGGCGCGCCCGCGCGTGAACGTGCATCGGGCGGCGGGGAGGTCGCGGACGACAACTGTGCGCAGGAGGGCGGCTCTGCGGACATGGCCGCAGCAGAGGGTCAGGCAGCCGACGCGAGTGAACACTGCCGCCGGAGCGAAGGCGCGCAGGCAAATGCCCATGCCCATCCTGCGCCGCACAGCACATCCTGCGGCATGCGGTTTGAGATATGCGGCGACGGCGGCGTGCAGGATCGCTCACGCCTCATACGAGTGCTGGGCGCGTCGATTGCGGGGGAGAAGGACTGCGAGCTGGATGACGATGCGCTGGAACGCGCCATAGCACAGGCGCTGCGCGGAGTAATGGGGCGGCTGGGCTTGGATGGCGATGACTCTGCAGCGCCGCAGGCCAGCGCGCCGGATGCCGCTTCTGCATCGCGGGAGAGCGCAACGCCGCAGTCTGGCGCGGCATCGGAGGAGAGCGCAACGCCGCAGTCTGGCGCGGCATTGGAGGAGAGCGCAACGCCACAGACAAGCGCGGCATCGGAGGAGAGCGCAACGCCACAGACAAGTGCGGCATTGGAGGACAGCGCAACGCCGCAGACAAGTGCGGCATTGGAGGACAGCACAACGCCACAGACAAGTGCGGCATTGGAGGAGAGCGCAACGCCACAGACAAGTGCAGCATCGAATGATGTACCCTACATATCACCGAATGCGGCAGACAGCGAATCGGATGAGATGCGCATTGCGGCAGCTTTGCTGGAAGAAGAACGAGAGCGTGAAAGCGATGGCGATGGTGCGGCTCTGCAAAGCATGTGCGATGAACCCAAGGCCACCGTGCTTCAGGGCGGCGATGGACGGGAATTCGCCGCGCCAGGCGCACATCTGCGCGACGCGAACGCACAGTCAGCCGATGGCGGCACAGCTGCGCCGAGCGGGGTTGCCGGGCCGAATGATGTCTCTGCTCGCAGTGCTGCCGCCGCGACAGGCGATGCCGCTGAACCTTGGCTGCTGGAGGGACTGTGCGCGCAGGAGCGGACTTGGCCGGATTGCTGCGCCGAGCTTAAGCCGCTGTTCTGCGGGGCGGTGCGCGCCTGCCCGCTGGATGAGCCGGGATTCGTGTTCGTGCGCGCGCCCATGGCGGGCGGCGGCAGCTGCGCTGTGGGCGTAAAGTGCGAGGATGGACTGCCGTCGGAGGTGATGTATCTGATCCCCGGCAACCGCGCCGCCGTGCCGCCCGCCGGACTGGAGGGCTATGTGTGGCGCGAGGGCGAGGGCGGCGGCTTCTGGGTGGCCAGACAGGATGCGTACACTGGGACAATGCTGTTTGACCAATAGGCATTTTGCGCGCCGCAGGAATTCTATTATAAGAGAATGTAAATGCATGGTGATGCTCATGCGCCAAAAGCAAAATATTTATAGCGAAAATGGCGCGCTTCGGCAAAAAATAACACGAGTGGCTTGAAATAGCAGACAGAAATTGGTAAAATATATCCGTAGTATGATAAAAGTGAGAACGCATATGCTGGTTATTTTACTTGCACCCCATCAGAATTGTAGATATCAGGCATCAGTTGAACAACTTTCGCGCGCAGAGCTGGAACTGACTCTGCGCGCTGTGGGCATTGACGCTCAGGTCAACGTGCGCGCTTATACCGGCCATAACGCGCTCTGTGTCCAGGCGTCGGAAGATGATGAGCGGCTTGTGCGGCTGCTGGGACGGATGTCGTCCATGTACATGACCTGCCGCGCGGGCGAGGACGGAGCGCTCTATCCCATGTTTGGCAGATTGCCCGCCATGCTGGGCGAGGATCTATCCGGCATACTGAAGTACAAGGGCAAGACCAACGAGTCCTTTACGCGCATGCTGCTGAACGTGGCGCGCTTAAGCAGCGCTTACGCGCTGGAACAGGGACCGCTGGACGTATTTGACCCGGTATGCGGCAAGGGTACGGGACTGCTGGAGGCGCTCAACGCAGGCGACAATGCCATGGGCGTGGACGTGGACGGCAAGGCGCTGGCCGAGCTGCAGGCCTTTCTGAAGCGATATCTGACCTATCACAGACTCAAGCATGGCACGGAGGTAAGCTCGCTGACTGCGGGCGGCAAGCCGCGCAGGCTCTGGCAGCTGCATGTGGCCGCCGATGCCGCCGCGTTCAAGGCGGGGGACAAGCGCACATTGAGCGTGGCCGAATGCGATACGCTGCTGTCGGACAAGCTCATGCCGCGCAGGCGCTTCCACATCATTGCGGGCGATTTGCCCTATGGCGTGCAGCACGCTACGCATAGCGCTGACAGCAATACGGCCTTCTCTCCCGCAGGCAAGGGCGCGCAACCCCGCGCAAAGTCCGTGCGCATAGACCAGTTCACCGCCGAAGCTGTGCCGGTGTGGGCGCGCATGCTGCGTCCCGGCGGAGCCATGGCGCTCTCGTTCAACGCATATACGCTGAGCAGGGATGTGCTGAGGGAGCAGATGCGCAGATGCAATCTGGAGGTAATGGAAGGCGGGCCTTATGATGCCATGAGGCACTGGGTCGAGCAGGCCGTGGACAGGGACATAGCCGTGGGAGTAAAGCCGCGCAGCTGATGGGCGCGGATGCATTTGCGGTAATAGAGCCGGGACCTTTTGAATATAATTATTTTGAACTGTTTAGCATAGAACGATGCGCGCAAGCGCAACATTTCTACTTCAATGCAAAGACGCGCACGCGCTTTACATGTCGGGGACCCGGAAGGAGCATTTATGGATTATAAAACGTTATATGAGAAGACAGTGGTCGAACTTCGCGCTATCGCAAAGCAATATGGCGTAAAACTGACCAGCGGCCTAAATAAAGAGGGCATAATAATGCGCTTGCTGGATGAGTATCAGCGCATACTTGACGAACGCGAGAGCCAGGCGCGCGCCGCTGCAGATGAGGTCAGGGCCGATGCATCGCAGGAGAGTCCGGACGCGGGCAAGGCAAATGAAGCCCAGCCCGAGGCCGTTCAGCCCGAGGCCGCCCAGCCTGAGATAAGCGCCGCAGCGCCGGTCGAAGCCCAGAAGGCAGATAAGCCTGCCAAGGCCAGCAGGTCGGGCAGGTCGCGATCCTCCAAGGCGGCATCCGGCGCGCATAAGCCGGATAAAGCCGCTGCCGGGGCCGCGCCCGAGCAGCAGGCATCCGAGGGTGCGCCCGCTGTGCAGGCCGTTGTCGAGTCCGCGCCCGCCGCCGAGCAGCCCGAAGTTGAGAGCCGCAATGAGACTGAGCCGGTGGAAGCGCCGCGCGACGAGCAATATGACGCCGCTGCGCCTGCGCCCGACCAGTCGAGCGAAGCGGAGGAAGCCGGCGGTCATGTCGAGTACGGGTACGGCGCGGAGAGCCGCACAGAGCCTGCCCGCGAGGCGGACGGCGACGAGCAGCGCACGGGCAGAGTGCAGCGCACCGGCGAGAGCGCATATTCGCGCCCCACGTATCAGGCGATGCAGCAGCGCGATGCTGAGCGCGCCGCAGGCTATCAGCGCCGCGATGACCGCGCCAAGTCCGGCTTTGCGCCCCGCGCGGACAAGCCCTATGCGCAGCCCGCGCAGCGCGGCGGCTACAACCGCATGCAGGACAGGCCGCCCTATGGCCGCAGCGATGATACTCAGCGCGGCTACAAGTCCAATGGATATCAGGACAGGTATCAGCGCGCGGGCGGCTCGATGCGCAGCTACGACCAGATGCGCGGATATCAGGATCAGTCGCGCACTCAGCAGCGCGATGACAGGTACAATCAGGGCTATCAGCAGTCCGATGCGACGCATGGCGACTACCAGCGCGGACAGGACTATGGCTATCAGCATCAGGACGAGTATCAGCCGCGCCAGTATCAGTCGCGCGGTCGATATGACGACGACGACCGCCGCGTGCCATATTACAATGCCGAGTACGGCACCTCCAATCCCGCCGTGCCGGAGATGCTGCACAGCGGCGAGTGTGGCGACGGCGAGGGCGTGCTGGAGATAATGCCCGACGGCTATGGCTTCCTGCGCGCCGAGAACTACAAGCAGGGCAACAACGACGTGTATCTGTCCATAGCGCAGATAAGGCGCTTCTGCCTGCGCACCGGCGATCTTGTGACAGGCAAGACCCGCGCCAGCCGCGAGGGAGACCGGTATCAGGCGCTGCTCTACATAACCGCGGTAAACGGCCAGCCGCCCGAGACTGCGGTCAACCGCCGCGCATTTGACGAGCTTACGCCCATATATCCCGACGAGCGGCTGCGCCTGGAGAACGAGCACAACTCCAAGGATCTGGCGATACGCTGCATAGACATGATATCGCCCATAGGCAAGGGACAGCGCGGCCTGATAGTCGCTCCGCCCAAGGCCGGCAAGACCGTGTTGCTCAAGAAGATAGCCAACGCCATAAGCGAGAACTATCCGGATGTGAAGCTGATAGTACTGCTGATAGACGAGCGCCCCGAGGAAGTCACCGACATGCAGCGCTCCATAAACGGCGATGTGGTGTTCTCCACGTTCGACGAGCAGCCCGAGAACCACGCCCGCATGGCCGAGATAGTGCTGGAGCGCGCCAAGCGTCTGGTCGAACATGGTCAGGACGTTATCGTGCTGCTGGATTCGCTGACGAGGCTGGCGCGCGCATACAATCTTGTCGTGCCGCCGTCCGGACGCACGCTGTCGGGCGGTCTGGATCCGGCGTCGCTGTTCAAGCCCAAGCGCTTCTTCGGCGCGGCGCGCAATATCGAAAACGGCGGAAGCCTTACCATAATCGCCACGGCTCTGGTCGAGACCGGCAGCCGCATGGACGAGATAATATTCGAGGAGTTCAAGGGTACGGGCAATATGGAGATACACCTTGACCGCAAGCTCTCCGAAAAGCGCATATTCCCGGCCATAGACCTCAACAAGTCCGGCACGCGCCGCGACGATCTGCTGCTGAGCCAGAAGGAGCTGGACGCGACCTATCAGGTGCGCCGGGTGCTTTCGGGCGGCAACAATCAGGAGGCCGCCGAGCAGCTGATAAGCATGCTGTCCAAGACGGCCAGCAATGACGAGTTCTTCGGCAGGCTAAAGGACGGCATAGCCGCATGGGAGAAGGAAGGCTACACTCTGGGCGACTGAGCAATCGCTCATCATCCGCGTCAATATGCGGAATATCTGGTGCAAGGCTGCGCTCCGGGTTATCAAACGCGCCCCGCAAGGCTAATTAATTGTGAAAATAGCAAATTGCGATTGCAATGCTGAGCGGGCTGTGGTATAATAGCTCTTGCAGTTTGTAACGAGGCTATACGTCCCAAGGGGCGTATCTAAATGTGAGGTGAGATCCGTGAAAGAGGGCATACATCCTAAGTACGGCAAGGCGGTCGTTCGTTGCGTATGCGGCGAGACTTTCGAGACCGGCTCGACCAAGAAGGAACTGCGCGTCGATATCTGCTCTAAGTGCCATCCGTTCTTCACCGGCAAGCAGAAGCTGGTGGACACCGGCGGACGTGTCGATCGCTTCAAGAAGCGCTACGGCATGTAATAGGCGGTATTGCCGGTCGCCATTTGGACGGCCAGCGCAGTGCGTGAATTAGCGAAATACAGACCGGCGTAAGCACGGTCTGTTTTTCTTTGCAGGCAATTTTCACTGGCGGCGCACAATGCGCGCGGGCGCGCGGTTTTTTGCCACATTTGGCGGGTATAATATACACATAAATGCACAAGGGGCCATGTGCCTTGAGCGCTATGATACTGGCCTTGGGAGGTAAATAAAATGGCGAAGAAAAAGAGCGGCGCCTGCCCGGCGTTTGACGTGGGCGGGCAGGCCGTTATGGAAGGCGTTATGATGCGCTCGCCCGAGCGCACCGCCGTGGCTGTGCGCCAGGAAAACGGCAGGATAGTGGCGCGCGTAACGCCCAATAAGCAGCTGTCCAAGAAGTACAAGATACTGGGCTGGCCGATAATACGCGGCGTGGTCAACTTCTTCATGATGATGATACTGGGCATAAAGACGCTCACCGATTCTGCCGAGATGGCCGGCATGGAGGCGGAACAGCCCAGCGAATTTGAAAAGAAGATGGCCAGCAAGCTGGGCAAGAGCGCCGAGGACGTGATGATGGGGCTGGCTGTGGTGCTGGCGCTGGCGCTGTCCATAGGGCTGTTCTTCATAGTGCCTACGCTCATAGAGTCGTGGATACGCCATGGCATGACCGGCGGCGTGGAAGGCGCGCTGCTCAGCGGCGGTCAGAAGCTGCTGCTCAACCTCATAGGCGGCGTGATACGCATAGGCATGTTCGTAGGCTACATACTGCTGGTGCGCAACGTAAAGGAGATACGCCGCACGTTCATGTACCACGGCGCGGAACACAAGAGCATACACTGCTTGGAAAATGGCCTTGAGCTGACCGTGGAGAACGTGCAGAAGCAGTCGCGTCTGCATCCGCGCTGCGGCACCAGCTTCCTGGTGTTCGTGTTCCTGATAAGCATAATCGTGTTCATATTCCTGGGCTCAAACGACGGCGGTCCTGTGATGCGCGTGGTGTCCCGACTGCTGCTGCTGCCGCTGGTGGCGGGCGTGTCGTATGAGGTGCTCAAGGGCCTTGCGCATGCCGGGGATGACAACCCCATAGTGCGCGCGCTCAAGTGGCCGGGCATGATGCTGCAAAAGCTGACTACCGCGCCGCCCGACGACGATATGTGCCAGGTGGCGATAGAGTCGCTCAAGTGCGCGCTCAACACCGACGATTGCATAAAGGAACAGTATCCGCTCAAGAGCGACAAGAAGGCCGCGGCCTCCGACGAGGGCAAGGGCACGGCCAACAGCTGAACCGCATGATGATAGCGGGCGACATCCGGCAAAGCGCCGCCATGCCGCCCGCGATTTTGCACATGGGGGTAATAAGGGACGGCTGGGGCTTTTGCGGGCGAGGGCATGCGCGTCATGTGGCAGCGCGGCGATGAGTGCATGCACATTTATTGCGCGCTGCGCAGATGGACATATGGCGCCGCGCGCACGGGCAATATGCGCGGCGATGGAGGAGACTATGCCAAACGATGACATACTAAACGCGGCGGCGCAACTGCTGGAGGCGGCGGGGGACATGGACGCGCAGGCCGACGCGCGCTGGATGCTGTGCGCCTGCATGGACTGCAAGCCTTCCCATCTGCGCTGGCGCAGGCCGGACGCGGAGCAGCTCAAGCGCTTTGACGGGATGGTAACGCGGCGCGCAGGCGGCGAGCCGCTGCAATACGTGCTGGGCGATCAGCCCTTTTGCGGGCGCAGCTTTATTACCGACAGCCGCGCGCTGATACCGCGCCCTGAGACCGAGGAGCTGTGCATGCGTGCGCTGGACATGATTAAGTGGGTGCGCGCGCCGCGCGTGCTGGACATAGGCACCGGCACGGGCGCGCTGGCCATAACCATAGCGCTGGAGCGCCCCGATTCGCAGGTGACGGCTGTGGACATATCGCATGACGCGCTGTCGCTGGCGCGCGAAAACGCACAGGCGCTGGGCACGGAGGTGGAAATGCTGGAGGGCGATTTGTATGCGCCGGTCATGGGGCGCAGATTCGACCTGATAATAAGCAATCCCCCCTATCTGACCGCGCGCGACATGGATATGCTTCAGCCCGAGGTGAGGCGCGAACCGGCGCTGGCGCTGTTTGGCGGCGAGGACGGACTGGACTTTTACCGCCGCATAGCCGAGGGCATGCCGTGCATGGTAAACAGGGGCGGGAGCTGCGCGCTGGAGGTGGGCATGGGGCAGGCTGAGGCCGTGCGCGACATGCTCAAGGATGCGTTTGACAAAGTGGAGATATTCAAGGACATAAACGGCGTCGAGCGCATGGTGTGCGCAAGCGGCGCCAAGGCGGATATCAGCTTGTCAAAAAACTCTTTTTGACAAGCGTGGACGGGGGAGAACCTCCCCTGCCGCTGCCACCATACTTAGTTTTCACTGGAATAATCGAGAATTTCAGTGGAAACTGAGAGGTGGATATTTTTGCTCTGGGAAATGTGATTTCCCGCCGCAAAAATCATGCGCCCACCGCACATGCCGCTGGGCGCGATTGAAGTTGAGAGGGCTCGCAGCCCTTTCGAACTCTCCGGGAGTTTTTGACAGGCTGGATATGTGAGTGCGGGAGGGGTATTATGACCAATATGCCGACTTGGTTTGCGCAGGCTGAGCGCATGGACAATCGATATGAGGAGCTGAGCATACAGATATCGCAGAGCGAGGTCATTGCCGACATGCCGCTGTGGCGCAAGCTGATGCGCGAACACAGCGAGCTGGAGGGCGTGCATGAGCGCACAGTGGAATATCGCAGGTTGCTTGACGAGCTGGAGGCTGCGCGCGAGCTGATGGCCGACCCGGACATGGCGGACATGGCGCGCGAGGAGGTCGCCGGGCTGGAAGCGCGCCTGCCTGAGTGCGAGCATGAGTTGAAGCTGCTGCTGCTGCCGCGTGACCCTGATGACTTCCGCAACGTGGTGCTGGAGGTGCGCGCGGGCGCGGGCGGCGATGAAGCCGGGCTGTTCGGGTATGAGCTGGTGCGCATGTATCAGCACTACGCCGACGCGCACGGCTGGAAGGTGGAGATGACGCAGGATGGCGAGACCGAACTGGGTGGCATAAAGGAGGCTGTAATGCTCATACAGGGGCAGGGCGCTTTTGCAAGGCTCAAGTATGAGAGCGGCGTGCATCGCGTGCAGCGCGTGCCGGTCACGGAGTCGTCGGGGCGCATACATACGTCCACCGCGACCGTGGCCGTGCTGCCCGAGGTCGAGGACGTTGACATAGAGATAAATCCCGGCGATCTGCGCATAGACACATACCGCGCTTCGGGCGCGGGCGGTCAGCACGTAAACCGCACCGACTCGGCAGTGCGCATAACCCATCTGCCCACAGGCATGGTGGTCACGTCGCAGGACGAGCGCTCTCAGATACAGAACCGCGAAAAGGCCATGCGCGTGCTGCGCAGCCGCCTGTATGAGGCCATGCGCGAGCAGCGCGACGCTCAGTACTCCGACCGCCGCCGCTCTCAGGTAGGCACGGGCGACCGCTCCGAGCGCATACGCACGTACAACTTCCCGCAGGGGCGCGTGACCGATCATCGCATAAACCTGACGCTGTACCGCATAGGCGAGGTCATGAACGGCGATCTGGACGAGATAATCGACGCGCTGACAATGGAGGATCAGTCGCGCAAGCTGGCCGCGCAGCTGGGCGGCGAGTGACGCGGCGCGATGAGCGCGCGAGTGCAGCATGGGGCATAGTAACATGCGCGCTATGCGCAAATATGCGCGGGCAATCTGGCGTCGGAGTGCAGTGCAAGCATTATGCATTGTGCGGGCAAGCGGCTTATGGACGGGCGGCGTGCGGCAATGTGCAGAATGCGAGCCGTGAATTGCGGCGGCGCGGCTGAATGCCAATGACAAAGCGGCGGCGCAGCCAAATGCATACGGCTGAGCTTATATGGGAGGGTTAATATGATAACGGCGATATTCGACATGGATGGCACGCTGGTGGACTCGATGGGATACTGGCGCAATGTGGCGCTGGAATATCTTCAGGAGCGCGGCTTTCAGCCCTCCGCTGAACTGCGGGACGAGGTGTACAGGACATCCGTGCGCAAGACGCCCGCCATATTCCGCCGCCACTTCGACATACAGGACAGCGATGCCGATATGAACGCTTTCTTCGACGCGCGCATGGCGCAGCACTACCGCAATGACATAGGCCTAAAGCCCGGCGCGGCTGAGTTCCTTGAGCGGCTGCGGGCGGCGGGCGTGGAGTGCGTGCTGGCCACGGCCACATGGCGCACCGAGACCATGCCGCTCATAGCCCGGCTGGGCATAGAGAGGTACTTTACAGGCGAGCGCGGGCAGATGATAGTGTGCCGCGACGAGATGGGCATGATGAAGAGCGATGCGCGCTACTATCCGTCGCTGTGCGTGCGCTTTGGGCTGGAGGCGGGAAAGTGTGTCATGTTCGAGGATGCGCTGTACTCCATGCTCAATGCGCACGCGGCGGGACTGCGCGTGTGGGCGATAATGGAGCCCACCGCCGTGCGCGAGCATCAGCGCATACGGGATATCGCTGAGCAGTGCTTTGACGGCTGGGACGAGATAGCGCCCGGCGCACAGGGCGGTCTGTGGGACAAGCTGCTGGGCGGCTGATTTAAGCAGGAGATGCATCGAGTTAATATGCGCGGGGGCAAGCCATGCCTTCGCGTTTTTGGATGGCGGATATACTGCGCGCATTATGGCGAATATTATGGTTTTCATGCTCTCGCTCAGCATTGTGCGGGAGAAATTGCGCGCATGATGGAGGATGATGTATGGCGCTTAGTGTGAAAAGGCGGATGCTGATTTGTGCGGCGATTATCATAGCGGCAATGCTGGCGATTCCGTGGGTGGCGGTCGAATTTGCAAGCCCGGATGCGGGCATGGCGCTTTCGATAATGATGCTATTTGTGATAGACCCGCTTGCCGCCATAGCGGTGGGCGCGATGTCTGCGGACAGGCATGTGTGGTTCATGCCATTAGTGTGTTCTGCCGCGTATATTGCGGGCGCATATCTGTTCATGGGCGCGCGGCAGATGGACGCGGCGTTCTGGGCGTATGCGGCGGTGTATCTTGCGCTGAGCTTTATCGCCATGCTGATATCCATGGCGGCAAAGCGCAGAGCCGGTGCGTGACGCGGCAACAAAAATATGCGGCCATGCGTCTTATAAATATCTGCAAGCGGTGTTTTAAACTGCTGTCTTGCGTTTATACCTTAATAAAACACATGGAGGTCGTGCGAATGAAGAAGATGATAACTGTTTTGCTGGCCATGATGCTGGCGCTGGTGCTTGCCCTTCCCGCGTTTGCCGAGGAGAGTGCGGAGGACACCCGACCGTACTATGACCTCAAGGAGCTGGGCGTAAAGCTCTATGTCGATTCAAGCTGGGAGGCCAATGCCCGCGCTTACGATGTAGTGATAGTGACCAAGACCGAGTATGACGATGCGGGCGCGCTCAAGAGCGGCATGCTGATGCTGTTGCCCGACGAGTACGATGACAGCGCCAACGGCGACGCAGTATACGATGCGCACGGCGGCATATTCGGCGTGAGCGTGCGCGCCGAGGGTGCGGAGCAGGCTGCGGATGAGCAGTTCGCGGGCTATGAGGCCAGCGATCTGGGCAGCGCGGACGGCTATGCGTTCACGCTGCATGTGAATCCCGCGCCCGACACCGCCAAGCTGGACGATGCGGGCAAGGCCATGGTCGAAAACATACGCACGGCTATAAGCGCGGACACCGGCAGCACATTCGTGCTGGGCAAGCCCGCCACTAAGGCGGAGCTGAACACGCTGATAGGCGACTTCAGCACCAAAGATGTGTTTGGTGAGGCTGTGGACAAGAGCGTGCTTGGCAATGCGCCGTATACGCTCATCGACATATGGGCGACTTCCTGCCCGCCCTGCATATCCGAGATGCCCGAACTGGCCGAACTCGCCTCCGAGTACGAGGGCAGGGTGCAGTTCATGGGCATAGTGACCGACGCCGTGGATGATGACTCCACCGAGCTTGCGCGCGCCATAGTCGAAAAGACAGGCGTGAGCTATAAGAGCATAGTTCCGGATGCGTCGCTGGCCCAGTCGCTGCTGTCCAAGGTCATGTACACGCCCACCAAGGTGATTGTGGACAAGGACGGCGTGATGATAGGCCAGCCCATAATCGGCGCTCAGGGCAAGGATGCGCTGCGCGCCGCGCTGGATGCGCTGCCCGGTGTGGCCGATGCCGCGCAGCAGGGAGATGCCGCCGCGCAGTGAGCAAATCGTGCGCAGCAGGCGCTTAATCTGTCCAGGCTGCATACGGACGGTCCATGGGCGATACTCAGTTGACCGTTCCGTTCAACGATGCTAAGCCCTGCAGAGATAAGGCTTTATTTCACACCATAGTTTGCCATGGACAAAGGCACCAGCCATCCCCTTTTCGGGGAGAGCCGGTGCCTTTTTCTCTTGGCAGCATTTTGCAGCGCGCGTTTCAAGCGAGCTGCGCATGTGCTGCGTCGATTAAGCGGCTAGGCCGCGCTGAGTAAGCAGCTAATCTGCGCTTGTGCCGCGCCGGGCAAGCGGCTGAGTTGCGCCTGTGCCGCGCTGAGTAAGCGGCTAATCTGCGCCTGTGCCGCGCCGGATAAGCGGCTGAGCTGCGCCTGTGCCGCGCCGGGTAAGCGGCTGAGTTGCGCTTGTGTCGCGCTGAGTAAGCAGCTAATCTGCGATTGTGCCGCGCCGGGTAAGCGGCTGAGCCGCGATTGTGCCGCGCCGGGTAAGCGGCTGAGTTGCGCTTGTGCCGCGCTGAGTAAGCGGCTGAGCTGCGCCTGTGCCGCGCCGGGTAAGCGGCTGAGTTGCGCTTGTGTCGCGCTGAGTAAGCAGCTAATCTGCGATTGTGCCGCGCCGGGTAAGCGGCTGAGTTGCGCTTGTGCCGCGCTGAGTAAGCAGCTGAGTTGCGCCTGTGCGCATCGCTGGCAGGGGCATTCGCTAAGGCCCGGCTGCATGCATGGGCATGCGCTGCCATGCAGCATGCGCGCTGTGGGCATGAGCGGGCCTTGTATGGTATGGCGCATATTCAAATTGAACTTGCGTGTTGTGAAATCAATAAATTCGTGTTGAAACTGATGTGAAAATGGTGAATGCGCTGGACTTTAACGCCCAAATAGTGTATTATATATAAGGAAAATACACGCATGGGGTGAATACGATGCAGCATCAGAAGTTCAGCTATAAGACTCTTGATGAGATTCGCGCGCGCGCGGCAGAGGTCGGCGCGTGGCTGCCTTTGGCGGATGACATATCGATACTTTCTACGCCCGTTACCATAAATGGACGCGAGCTTCCCAATCGCTTTGCGCTGCAGCCTATGGAAGGCACGGATGGCACCGAGGATGGCCGTCCCAGCGAGCTGACCATACGCCGCTACGAGCGCTTTGCGGAGGGCGGCGCGGCGCTGATATGGTTCGAGGCGGTTGCGACTGCGCCCGAGGTGCGCGCCAGCGCGCATCAGCTGCGCATAACTCCCGAAAACGTGGACGACTTCAAGCGCCTTGTAGAGCGCATGAAGGAACTGGGCCTAAAGAAGAACGGCTTTGAGCCCATGATAATAATGCAATGCACCAACTCCGGTCGTTACAGCAAGCCTCACGGCTATCCGGAGCCGCTCATTGCCTACAACAACCCGATATTCGAGGGCGATCAGCCCATCGACAAGAGCCGCATACTGACCGACGATCAGCTGCGCCACTATGAGTCGCTGTTCGGCCCGGCCTGTAAGCTGGCTCAGGAGGCGGGCTTTGACGGCATGGACGTGAAGTGCTGCCATCGCTATCTGGCCTGTGAGCTGCTCAGCGCCTTCACCCGCGAGGGCGAGTACGGCGGCAGCTTCGAGAACCGCACCCGCTTCTACCGCAACTCCATAGCTGCGGCCAAGGCCGAGGTGAAGGGCAACTTCTTCATAACCAGCCGCCTGAACGTATACGATGGCTTTGAGTATCCCTATGGCTTCGGCGTAAAGGCCGAGACCGGCCTCAAGCCGTGGCTGGACGAGGGCGTGAAGCTGGCGCGCATACTGCGCGACGAGTACCAGTTCCCGCTGCTCGACATCACCATAGGCAATCCCTACAAGAACCCGCATGTGAACCGCCCCTACGACAACGGCGCGTACATACCCGACGAGCATCCGCTCTTTGGCGAGGGCCGCATGATGGAGTGCGTGAGCACCATACAGGCTGCCATACCCGAGGTGCCGGTAATAGGCTCCGCCTATACCTATCTGCGCCAGTTCTCGCCCAACCTGGCGGCGGGCATGATAGAGGGTGGCCACTGCGCTATGGCGGGCTTTGGCCGCATGGCGTTTGCCTATCCCGATTTCCCCAACGACATAATCCACAACGGCGGCCTCGATCCCAAGAAGGTCTGCATAACCTGCGGCCAGTGCGCGGCGCTTTTGCGCGCGGGCATACCTGCGGGCTGCGTGATACGCGACCGCGATTTGTACAAAGCGCCCAAGGCGTGATGAACTGAATACCGTAAAAGCTCCGCGGCTGTGGATAAGCTCCACTGGCTGCGGGGCTTTGTGCTGTGCATAACTTGGTGGGAGAGGGTGTGCATGCTGACAAACGCTAGGTTGGAGCTGATGCGCATGCTGCCAAACTCCTGATGAGAGCGGGAACAGGCAAGCATGCGTTTTAGTTTCGCGCATGCATATTCGGCAATCGGGCTTGATTGCATCGCGATATGGCAGAAACATTAACCAGCAAGGGCTTAGCTACAATATCC
Source organism: Candidatus Fimadaptatus sp. (assembly GCA_050946055.1). Lineage (GTDB taxonomy): Bacteria > Bacillota > Clostridia > Christensenellales > Aristaeellaceae > Fimadaptatus. The sequence goes on from JBMNUB010000001.1 coordinate 79,578, forward strand.
GCGCCTAATGCTCATGTGCGGTAAAGTGACACAAAATTTTTGTAGGCAGCAGCCCTCACTATTCCTAAAATAAATAGATTCCTTAAGGTTTATATGGTAAAATGTAACTGTGAACAGAGCGGCAGATTGGAATTTGTGGAGGTACTTATGAACAGAAAAGTTAGATTGCTGGCAATTATTGTGTTTGCAATAGCTTTAATCGTTTCGATAATCCGAGTTTTTATTGATTTCAATTATGGAATGGACAAAACCGGTTTACTTATTCCTGCTTTAGATATTGTAAGTGTTATTGTGTGGGCGATTTGCATAGTTGTTAATTGCATTCAGTATCGAAAGAAAGATAAATGATAAATTCCAGTTTGCCGAGCAGATAGCAAACCCAGCCGAGCCAGTCAACGGCAAGTGAATGGGCTTGGCTGCAATATCTGCGCAAATGCTCATGTGCGGTAAAGTAACACAAAATTTTTGCAGGCAGCAGCCCTCACTATTCCTAAAGTAAATAGATTTCTTAAGGTTTGTATGGTGAAATGTAACTATGAACAGAACAATAAATTTGAATTTAGGAGTGATATAAATGGTTAAGAATTTAATGTATATTGAACTAAAAACAGGATGTTCTGATGATGGCCCAGCATGGATTGGATATGTGAAAACTTCAAAAACCAAGAAAACCATTTACTTTAATGACCATGCTTTTCAAAAATATAATGGTGGTTATTCTAACTATGTAGATATTGAAAACGGCGATGAATATTGGATTTCTGGCTTGAAAAAGAGAGAGAGCAATCGTCATTGGGATGGTCATGAGAAAATTATAATTGACCGCAGAGCTGTTAATGAATATCTTACTCTAATTGGAGAGAAAGAATTACCCCTAAATTTGTTTGAAATAATTGACATTGAAGACAGATTTCCAGTTGAAAGAGTAAACAAACTTTTGAACGACAAAGAATAAAATTTCAGTTTGCCGAGCAGATAGCAAACCCAGCCGGCCAATCAACGGCAAGTGAATGGGCTTCGCCCGCCGTTGAGCAAGGGCTTAGCTGCGATATCCGCGCATAAATCACACAGATTCAAGCATTGACACACAGTCATTATATTAATAAAAGAAATTTCTGCGCCAAAACGCAAATCGCCGCCCCGCAAGGCTGTGGATAAGTTCCACATTCTACGGGGCGGCGCATGTTTTGCTTAAATTACATCACGAACTCGGCAAAGGGCAGCGGCTGCGCCTTCATTTCCTCGGCAGCCTTGACGTACTTTTCCTCCTGATTGCCCAGAACGGCGTAGCTGGCTATCTTGCTCTGCTCAACGCCGGGCTGGTCGAAGGCATCTATGCCCAGCAGCTCGCCGGTGTAGGCAGTCGCCAGCTCGAAGAAGTACATCAGCTCGCCTATCGTGTGAGCGTTCACGGTGGGCAGGGTTATCTTCTGGCTCATGCGGCCAGCCTTGGTCAGCGCGTACTCAGTACCCAGCAGCTCGGCCTGTATCAGCTGATTGAGGGTCTTGCCGCTCAGGAAATCGACGCGCTCTATGTACTCGCAGCCCTTGGGTATCTTGACCTCGGTGCGGTAGTCGTCCACGGCCAGGAAGGTCACTACCTTGTCCAGCGGGCCTTCGGAGTAGAGCTGCAGCTGGCTGTGCTGATCGGTCACGCCCAGCGACTTCACGGGGGTGGAGCCGGCGTTTATCAGCTGGCCATCGCGGGTGTGAGCCTTGCCCAGGCTCTCAGCCCACAGCTGGCAGTACCAGTCGGCCATGTACTTCATGCTGTCGGAGTAGGGCATCATGACGGTTATGTTGGCCTTGAGCTGGGTCATGGCTATGTACATGACCACGGCCTGCATCAGCGCCGGGTTCTTCCACAGATCGGCATCAGTGCAGCGCTCCTTCATGGCCTGAGCGCCCTTGAGCATGCCGCGGATGTCTATGCCGCAAACGGCGGCGGGCAGCAGACCCACCGGGCAAAGCTCGGAGAAGCGGCCTCCGACATCGTCGGGTATGAAGAAGGTCTTGAAGCCCTCGCGCTTGGCTATCTCAAGCAGCAGGCCGGAGTTGCTGCTGGTGGTGGCGATGATGTGCTTGTTGTAATCCTCGCCCACGGCCTTCTTGAGCATGTCCAGCGCTATGAGGTACTGGCTCATGGTTTCGGCGGTGCCGCCGGACTTGGTTATGACGTTGAAGCAGGTCTTGCGCACGTCGATTACGTCAAGCAGCGCCTGCATGCGCTCGGGGTCGATGTTGTCCTCGACGTAGAAGCGCGGGCCGGGGCGCTTCTCGGCGGGCAGCTCGTTGTAGCGCAGATGGCTCAGCGCCTGCTGTATGGCTATCGGGCCAAGCGCGCTTCCGCCTATGCCCAGCACCACGAAGTACTCGAAGTCGCGGCGTATCTCGGCGGCTTCCTTGATTATCGCGTCTACGGTCTCGTCCTGACCCTCGGGCAGATCGACCCAGCCGACCATGGCCTTCACGTCGCCATGACGACCGTTGAACGCCTTCACCGCATCAGCGGCGCGGCCTTCCAGCGCGGTTATCATGTCGCGGGTGATGCCCTTGCCCTCGCCCAGGAACTCGCTCATCATGTGGTTAAAGTCAATGCGTATGCCTTCCATTGCAAAAACCTCCCGGTAATGTAGGGATATTGCCTAATGATGTCACAGCCATTATAGCGCTCGCGGGTTAAGACAGCATTAGAATGGGCACGTGCGCGCGATTTTTGACGGATTATGCGAGATATGTGAAAGACATTTGGAGAAAATGCTACATATACGCCAGCTGGATGCAGGGCGAAAGGTCAAAAAGGGAGGGCGTGCCGCACGGCAGCGCGGTTTGCATGGCGCGGCTCACGGGGCTGTGCATAACGCGCAGGCGACTTAGGCAGAGCAATGCCCCGGGATGCACGCAAATGCACCTCGGGGCATGTGCCAAGTGCCGCTCAATGCGCGGCGCCAATCAATCCTGCTTTCCGTCCTGCTCGCGTATGTCCACGTAGTCGCCGCTGTCTATGTCGGCCTGCTCGAAGGATACCATGGTGTTCATTGTGAACAGCGCATCGTCCATTATCTGCATCATTATCGGGCAGCCGCTGCCTTCGCCTAGGCGCATGCCCAGCGCCAGCTTGGGTGACAGTCCCACACTGCGCGCGGCCAGCTGGAATGCGGGCTCGGCGGATACGTGCGAGCCGAACATGAAGTCGCGCGCACTTTCGCTTATGCGCACCGCGCACAGCGCCGACACCATGCCTATGAAGCCGTCCACTACCACGGCTATGCGCGCCTGAGCCGCGCCTATGTACGCGCCGGTCATGGCGCATATGTCCAGACCTCCCACCTTGCTCATTACGTCCACGGGGTCATCGGGATCGGGGGCGTTTAGCGCTATGCCGCGCCGCACCACTTCGCGCTTGAGCATGAACTGCTTCTCGCTCAAACCCGCGCCGCGCCCCACGGTTACCTCGGCGTCGGCTCCCGTCAGCGCCGACAGCACCGCAGCCGATGTGCAGGTGTTGCATATGCCCATCTCTCCCAGACCTATCACACTCACGCCCTCGCGCGCGGCTTTGAGCGCTGCCTGCCTGCCCACCTCTATGGCGCGAAGCGCCTGCTCGCGCTCCATGGCGGGACCCTGCGTGAAGTCGTGCGTGCCGGGCATTATCTTGCAGTCTATGAGCGGCGCGCAATCGCTTGCGGGGGCATTCACGCCCACGTCGTATACCTCAAGCTCCACGCCCGCGCAGGCGGCCAGCCTGCCTACGCCTGTTATGCCGCGCGCTATGTTTATGCCCTGCACCTGCGTGACCGACTGCGGCACGGGCGATATGCCCTGCGCATGTACGCCATTGTCGGCGCAGAATATCAGCATGCGCTTCTTGTCGAGCGATTTGGGTATGCTGCCGAATATGCCGGCAAGGCGCTCGACTATCACCTCCAGCTCGCCCAGCGAGCCCAGCGGCTTGGCCAGCGCGTCTATGTAGCGGCGCGCTCTGCCCATGGCGCCTGCGTCGGCGGGAATTATGGGGGACAGATAACCTTCAAAGCATTTGGAAACCATCGTTTATTCGCCTCTTTTATATTTGTGCAGCGCGTGCAGCAGGTATTTACTTCATGCGCAATGCTTCGTAAATCAGTTCGGCATCGCCGCTCGCGCCCGGCAGAACCGGCCATGTGTCGGCTCCGTCGCCGGGGCGGCGCGGTATTATGTGAAAGTGCAGATGCGGCACGGACTGCCCTGCGCATGCGCCGCTCGCGTTCAGCAGGTTCACACCCGGATAGCCGCACTTACCGGCGCAGTGCTGGGAGACGCGCTGCACGGCATGCATGAGCTGGGCCAGCACCTCCGCTGGGCAATCCTGTATTCCCTCAAAGTGGCGCTTGGGTATGGCGACCATGTGGCCGTCTATGTCGCCCGCAATGTCCATGAACACTAGCGCATGCTCGTCCTCGTACACCTTGCGGCAGGGCGCATCGCCTGACACTATGCGGCAGAATATGCATTCGCCCATCACAGCACATCCTTTGCTTCAATGCGTGCATGTATCAGCGGCACGGGCTCGTTGCGCTCATCGGATATGTCTATCGCGCCCATGAGCAGCGCGCGCGCCTCGTCCACGCGGCGCGGGTCGTTCACGTGCAGCATGGCCAGCGGCTCGCCCCGCTCTATGCGCTCGCCCAGCCTGTGAGTTAGCACCAGTCCTACGCCCAGATCGATCACGTCGCCCACGCTCTCGCGCCCCGCGCCCAGCACCATGGAGGCGCGGCCTATGTCGCTGGCGCGCATGGAAGATATCCAGCCGCTCTTGGGCGCGGGTACGGCTATCTTCTCGCGGCAGCCGGGCAGCATGCTCAGGTCGTCGATTACGCGCGGGTCGCCGTGCTGCGCCGCGACCATCTGGCGAAGCTTGTCAAGCGCCGCGCCCGAAGCCAGCCTGTCCTCCATGAGCGCGCGCGCCGAAGCCGCGTCGCTGCACACACCGGCGGCGGTCAGCATCATCTCGCCCAGGCTCAGCGCCACGTCCAGCAGCTGGCCGCGCACCTCGCCGCGCAGCACGCGCACGGCCTCTTCGACCTCCAGCGCGTTGCCTATGTACATGCCCAGGGGCTGGTTCATGTCGGTGACCAGCGCCGACACGCGCCTGCCCGCCTGACAGCCTATGCGCACCATGTCGCGCGCAAGGCGCAGTGCATCCTCCTCGCGCTCCATAAGCGCACCCGAACCGGTCTTTACGTCCAGCACTATGGCGCGCGCGCCCGCCGCCAGCTTCTTGGATAGTATCGAGGACACTATAAGCGGCAGCGAATCCACCGTGCCTGTCACGTCGCGCAGCGCATAGAGCCGCTTGTCGGCGGGCGCAAGGCGCGCGCTCTGCCCGGCAACGGCGCAGCCCACCTTCTGCACTATCTCTATGAACTCGTCCGGCTCAAGATCGTTCCGGAAGCCGGGTATGGAGTCCAGCTTGTCCAGCGTGCCGCCGGTAAAGCCCAACCCGCGCCCGCTCATCTTGGCCACGGGCGCGCCGCAGGCTGCAGCAAGCGGCGCAAGCACGAGCGTGGTCGTGTCGCCCACGCCGCCGGTGGAGTGCTTGTCCACAGGCACGCCCTCTATCATGCTGAGGTCCAGCTCGTCGCCGGATGCGGCCATGTCCAGCGTCAGGCGCACCGTTTCGCGGTCGCTCATGCCGTTTATGCGTATGGCCATCAGCAGCGCGGCCAGCTGATAGTCGGGCGTGTTCGGGTCCAGCACGGCCTTGACCACGAAGTCTATCTCCGCGTCGCTTAGCTCCAGCGCGCGCTTCTTCTTCTCTATGATGTCCAGTATATGCATGTAAACACCTCCAATTTGCGCATATATCACCTTTGAATCGATGCCGCATCGCCCATTGAGGGCTGCGTGCGCAAGTCCGATTTGCGCATTGGGCAGGCATGGGCTGCGGCGCTGCGTTGCAGGGTGGGTTACGGGTTCAGCCAATTTGAGCGGCGTGCTGTGCGCGATGGCTGCGCGCCCGCACAGCTCACTTTGCGCCTATCCCGGCAACGGTAAGCGCCTCGCGCCAGGCCTCCAGCTTGCGCGCATAGGCAAGCGTGTAAGCCGGGCTGGTCGAGGGCAGGCGCATACAGGGTATGTCAAGCGCTATGTGGCGGCGGTAAAGCGCGGATGCCGTGCCGCCGTTTAGCAGTATGTACTTTAGCGGCATGCGCGCGGCAAGCCCCGCTATGTCGTTTGGCACTTCGCCGCGTATGCTGGCATCGCTGGACGCTTCGCGCTCGCAGCTCAGGCACACGTCCCAGAGCGCTATGCCGGATTTAAGCAGCATGTCGCAGCGCGCCGCGTAGTCGCCGTGGCCGTGCGCGGGCGGCTGCTGCCCGGTGAGCAGCTGGCGCATTATCGGCCAGAAGGCGTTGCGCGGGTGCGCGTAATACTCGTGCTGCTTCAGCGACCTGACCGAGGGCATGCTGCCCAGCACCAGCACGCGGCAGGAGGCGTTCCATATCGGCCCAAAGCCCGTCGGCATAAATTTCGCCTCACTTTTAATTGAGTTCCAATGCCATCCATACGGCAATTATAGCAGATGGCCGCGAATGTGTCTATGCAAATCCGTCGGTATGCGGTATAATGGAAGGACAGGATAAGCAACACGGGGGAGCATGCCCCTGAGAACGGAGCGCTCATATATGGCATTGTGCGATAAAAAGGGCTTCATCTGCGACATGGACGGCGTCATATATCACGGCAACAGGCTGCTTCCGGGCGTGGATGTGTTCGTAAACTGGCTGGAGCGGGAACACAAGCAGTATGTATTCCTGACCAATTCCTCCGAGCGCTCTCCGCGCGAATTGCAGCAGAAGCTGGCGCGACTGGGGCTGGAGGTGGCCGAGAGCCACTTTTACACATCCGCTCTGGCTACGGCCAGCTTCCTCAAGGCTCAGCGCCCGGGCGGAAGCGCATATGTGATAGGCGACAATGGCCTCGTGGGCGCAATGTATGACGCGGGATTCACCATGAACGATGTAAACCCCGATTACGTCATAGTGGGCGAGACGCATTCGTACAGCTACGAGAAGATAGAGCGCGCCATACAGCTGGTGCTGGGCGGAGCGCGCCTGATAGGCACAAATCCCGACCTGACCGGCCCTGTGGAGTCGGGCATAGCTCCGGCCACGCGCGCGCTGATAGCGCCGATAGAGCTGGCAACAGGCCGCAGCGCCTACTTCATAGGCAAGCCCAATCCGCTGATGATGCGCCATGCGCTCAGGCGTCTGGGTACGCAGCGCGAGGAGACGGCGATAGTGGGCGACCGCATGGATACCGACATAATCGCCGGCATAGAGTCGGAGATAGACACAGTGCTGGTGCTTTCGGGCGTAACGTCCGCGGAGGATGTGGATAAGTTCCCGTATCGCCCGCACTACATGCTGCCGGGCGTGGTTTCCATACCCATGCAGTGAGCGCGCAACAGGCAAGAAAAGGGTGACACTTTTGAGAAAGCTAGTGATAATCTCTTCAAACAACACAGGACATGGCCATACCTCGATAACCACGTCCCTGATGGAGCAGTTTGAGAGCCATCCGGACGTGCAGGTGGAGGTCGTGCAGGGCTTCAGGCTCATAGGCGAAGCTGCGCAGAAGGCCTCCGGCCTTTACGGCCCCATGACGCGGTATTCCAAGGACCTTTGGAAGCTCACATTCGAGCTGAGCCAGCAGAGCGCCAAGGTCACAAACGAGCTAATGTCCACTGCCATACACGATAACTTCATGCGCATGCTGGACGAGGTGCATCCGGACATGATAATGACGGTGCATTCGCTGTTTGCGGGCAGCGTGATAAACATACTTGATTACTATCATCTGCCCATACCGCATGTGACGCTGATTGCCGACATGGTGGACTTGCACGCCACATGGTGCGAGCCGCGCTCGGATCTGCTGCTCTGCCCCACCGAGGAGGCCATGCGTGTGTGCCGCATAAAGGGCTGCGATCCCGGCAAGATGGTCATGTGCGGCTTCCCGACCAGAAGGCAGTTCTGCGATGCGGCGCGCGGCTTCGTGCGCGGCGATCTGCCTGCCGACAGGCCATTGCGCTTCCTGATAATGAGCGGCGGCGAAGGCTCCGGCAGCCTCAAGAAGTATGCGCAGGAGCTGCTGGACAGGTTCAACTGCGAGGTGCGCGTGATATGCGGCCGCAATGAAAAGCTGCACGCGCTGCTCACTCAGACGCTCAAGCCCCGCTATGGCTCGCGCATAAACATATTGGGCTTTGTCAAGGACGTGGAGCGTCACATGCTGGAGTGCGACATGATAATCGCGCGCGGCTCACCCAATTCGCTGATGGAAGCCGTGGTGTGCAATATACCGATAATCTGTGTGGGCGCGTTGCCCGGTCAGGAGGAACACAATCCTCTGGTGATGCAGCGGCATGATTTGGGCGTGATATGCGACGCGCCCAAGCATCTGCCGGACGTCGTGGAGCGCCTTATAGCCAATGGCGGCGAGCAGTGGCGCAAGCTGCGCGACGGCCAGCAGCGCTATCGCAATCTCGACATCGCGCGCGGCATAGTGGACTTGCTGTGCGAGCGCATGCAGGAGCTGGACTACCGCATGCCACCCTATAAGCTCAAGAACCCGCTGACCGACTTCTTCGAGACGCGCGCCCAGCGCGAGGAGGGGCGCAGGCGCTCCAAGCGCTATCACCGCGCCGCGCGCGACGATGACTTCTTTAAGCAGTGACAAAACAGCGACCCAAGGTGCGGGCTAATCTGCGCCAATATATAAAGCTCATTGCATGAGCGAAAGCGAGGTACACAAATGGCTTCAAAAGTACTGTTTGCCCCCATGAAATACGCGCGCTATGAGGCGACGCAGACCCTGCCCGCGAAGTTTGGCCGCATGCTGGAAAAGTCCCCTCTGGGCGATATGGTGAACGGCAAGAAGGTCGCCATAAAGATGCATGTGGGCGACGGCATAACCTATTCGACCATACCTCCTGTATTCATAACCATACTCGTTGACTACATACACAAGCACGGCGGCGACTGCTTCATAACCGACCACTATGTGAGCGCGCGCCATCCCGAGCGCCGCGGCTACACCGAGGCCAATCTGGGCTGTCCCATACTGGAAGCCACCGGCTACATGGGCAAGTACTTCTATCCCAAGGAAGTGGACTACAAGACGCTGCGCCATGTGGACGTGGCGGGCCTGATAAACGATGCCGACGTGCTGGTTGACTTTTCGCACGTAAAGGGTCATGGCTCCTGCGGCTTTGGCGGCGCGTGCAAGAACATCGCCATGGGCTGCGTCACCGACCGCACCCGCCACGAGATACACTCGCTGGAGGGCGGCCTGGTCTGGGACAAGGACAAGTGCATACACTGCAAGCTGTGCATACCGGCCTGCAACCATCACGCCAACTCCTTCAGCACCGACGGCAAGGACGGCGAGTATCGCGTCAACTATCACCATTGTACCATGTGCCAGCACTGCCTCAAGGTCTGCCCCAAGGGCGCAATAACGCTGGACAGCCATGACTATGCCGACTTCCAGAGCGGCATGGCGCTGACCACCAAGACCGTGCTGGACACCTTTGCCCCCGGCTCTGTGTACTACATAAACGTGCTAACCATGATAACCGCGCTGTGCGACTGCTGGGGCATGACCACGCCTTCTCTGGTGCCGGATATAGGCATAATGGCCTCCGACGACATAGTGGCCATAGAGCGCGCCAGCATAGACGCAATAAAGGTCGAGGACCTCATACCCGTGGGCGTGCCGGCCGGCATGGAGCTGGGCAGCGAGGGCCATCTGTTCCAGCGCCTGCACGGCAAGAACCCCTATGTGCAGCTGGATAAGCTGGAGGAGTGCGGGCTTGGCACTCAGGAATACGAACTCATAGAGATAAAGTAAAGCCTTGCGCGGCCGTCCCAATAGGGTGATAGCGCCAATGCCAATTCATACGAGGTAAACAGTTAATGGAGCAATATCGCAAGCAGAGAGCGGCGCAGCAGCGCCGACGCAAGAAGGCGCGCGCCCGCGCAATGGGCATAGTGCTGGGCGTGGCGGCCTGCGCGGCGCTGACCGTGTTCGGCAGCGCGCTGGTAAAGCAGCGCATGAACAGCGACAACGCAGTGCAGGGCAATGCGCTGAGCATGCCCACGCAGATGGCAAGCGGCACACTGGCGCCGGTGCATACCGACTACATATTCGCAACGCCCAATCCTACCATGGAGGTCGTGTCCGTCTCGCCCGATTCCGAAAACGGCTGGATGCTGATGCTGGTCAATGCCACGCACAGCATACCCGAGGGATACGCGCCGCCCGAACTGACCGTGCTGTCTAACGGCGAATCGGTGGACAAGCGCATATACCCCTCGCTTCAGCAGATGTTCGACGATGCGCGCGCGCAGGGCGTATATCCCTTCGTGCGCTCGGGCTATCGCACCAATGACGAGCAGCAGCAGACCATGGACGAGAAGATAGCCGAGTACGTGGAACAGGGCCTGAGCGAGGACGAGGCGCGCCAAAAGGCGGAGGGATACGTAGCCATACCCGGCACCAGCGAACATGAGACCGGACTTGCCGTGGACATAAACGCCGACACCGACCGCTCTGAGCGCGACGAGGTTTATGCATGGCTGGCCGATAACTGCGCGAAATACGGCTTCATACTGCGCTACCCCGAGGACAAGACCGAAGTGACCGGCATAAGCTACGAGCCCTGGCACTTCCGCTATGTGGGCGAGGATGCAGCGCGCGAGATAATGGACAATGGCCTGTGTCTGGAGGAATATCTGGGCGCGGTGAACTGAGCGCGGCGCGCGGTGAGCTGTGCGCAATGCGCTGCGCCGGCGGACATGATCGAATGTGCGGCCATGTGCGCCGCGCGTTCATGAGCGACCCATGGGAGGTATGCAGATGTACGAGCGCGAGACGGCGCTATTCAAGGCGCTGGCCGACGAGAACAGGCTCAAGATACTGTCGCTTTTGCGCTGCGGCGAGAAGTGCGCCTGCCGCCTGCAGGACGAGTTGGCCATAGGCCAGCCCACGCTGTCCTATCACATGGGGCTATTGTGCGCCAGCGGCATAGTGCGTGCGCGCCGTCAGGGCAGATGGACGTACTACTCGATAGACCGCGAGGGCTGTGCTCGTGCAGGCGAGATGCTGGAGGCGCTGACCGGATGCTGTGAGGGCTGCTGCCGCGAGGCAGAGCAGGAGTAGGGTCAATGCGCGGCTGTGGCCAAATAATGAGAGGACAGTTCAATATCGATGTGCAGACCACTTCCGCTCCCGGCCATTCTTTGAATGGGCAAGGGGCGGAGGTGGTCTTTTTGGAGGTGCGCCTATGAAGAATGAGATATGTCGAGGCATCATGGACGCATAATAGGGTTTTATAAGCTTAGTGCATACAGCCTTTGCACTTTTGCTGCTTTGAATGGTCTTATCATATTCCAATCGCCCTTTAATGACATTCGGCGGCAGCTGGAGTATAATCTAAGGCGGGAGGGATATTATGAGCGTTATTGGAAATCTGCTTTGGATAGTGCTGGTGGGATTCTGGCTGGCGCTGGGATGGGCACTGACGGGATTGCTCTGGTGTCTGACCATAGTTGGCATACCTGTCGGCACGCAGTGCTTTAAGTTCGCCGGGCTGGTGCTGGCACCGTTTGGGCGCGATGTGCAGTTTCGCGGCGGCGCGGGCTCGGTGCTGCTCAACGTGCTGTGGCTGATATTCGGCGGGCTGGAACTGGCGTTGTTTTCGGCGGCGTGCGGCGTGGTGCTGTGCCTGACCATAATAGGCATACCCTTTGGCATACAGTGCTTTAAGCTGGCTCAGCTGGCGCTGATGCCGTTTGGCTCGAATGTATACTGAGCCGCGCCCGCATGCGGCTAATGCCTGCGCTGCGTGGGCATTGCCTGCGCGGCCTGACCTGACGGCACGCTCGCGCAATATGGATGCGCCCCTGCCGCTCGTCCGGCACTGACCTTTACATGCGCTCGCGTCTGTGCCGCTTAACCTCGCGTTCGGCATGACCGCCGCACGGGCGCTGGGAGCGTAGCCCGGCGGGCGCTGCAAAATACTGCTTTACGGAGGATGTCCATGGAATCTTTGAACAGCTATCCCACTGATAAGAACGAACTCTATCCGCTGCTGCTTGGCCAGATAAACGCGCTCATCGACGGGCGCAGGCACGCCATATCTACGCTGGCAAACGCTGCCGCGCTGCTATATGAGGCGCTGGGCGACGTCAACTGGGCGGGATTCTACCTCATGCACGAGGGCGCGCTGCTGCTGGGGCCATTCGTGGGCCGGCCTGCCTGCGTGGACATAGCGCTGGGACGGGGCGTATGCGGCACGGCGGCGGCTCAGGCGCGCACTCAGGTGGTGCCGGATGTGCATGAGTTTCCCGGCCACATAGCCTGCGATGCGGCCTCCGCGTCCGAGATAGTCGTGCCGCTGATGCGCGATGGCCGCGTGCTGGGCGTTATCGACATAGACTGCCCGCATAAGGGGCGCTTTGACGGGCTGGACAGGGCCGGGCTGGAGGCCATAGCCGCAGTGCTGAGCGAGCTGGATTACGACAGCTGCGGCTATTGACGGGCTTGCGCGCCAAGCCGAATCGGAGGGCAGGCACATGATAAACATGAGTAACGCCGCACAGCGCATAATGGCAGAGCGATTTGGGCGCGACAGCGTGATAGCGCTGGCGACCGATGAAATGGGTATGCCACATGTGCGCTTCGTAAATGCATATTATGAGGACGGCGCGTTCTACATAATAACGCACGCGCGCTCAGCCAAGATGCGCCAGATTGCCGCCAATGCCCGCGTCGCCATAGCTGGCGACTGGTTCACCGGGCAGGGCATGGCCTGCGACATGGGCAGCTTTGCCGGCCCGCAGAATAGCGCGCTGGCGCAAAGGCTCATGCGCGCATTTTCCGGCTGGATAGACAACGGCCATACCGACCTTAAAGACCCGGACACCATCATACTGAGAGTAATGCTGACGCAAGGCACATTGCTATCGCATGGCACGCGGCATGAGTTCTGAGCGAACCGCACTGGCATGCCACAAATACACAATGCCCAGTCACCTTGCGCGTATCGTGCAAAGGGCTGGGCATGTATCATAAAAGAGACAAGTTATGATGCTAAGGTGATGCGAATCGCTTAGGCGTATCCGAGTGCGCACAGCTATTCTACGATGCCGTACACATCGTGAACGCGAGAAAGCGCGCCGAAGAACAACTGACCGCATGGGCGACCGGCCCGAAGCCGAGCTTGTGCCGCATCTCGCCATGCCCGCAATGCTCATGCGCCCGCAAGCTAGGCTTATGCCGAATCTCACTATGCACATCAGCCCCATGCGCCCGCAAAGTCAGGCTCACGCCATGACCCCGTGTCAGTCCTCCAAGGCCATGTGTTCCTCGCCGCCATTCAGCGCAGCGCGCAGCATGGCCGTCTGACTCGGGGTCAGGAAGTCCTGCTTGAGCAGGCGGCGCACAGTGCGGGCATCGGGCGAACCCTGTTCTAGCGCACTGCGCAGCAGCATGTCGCACACGTCGGGCGAGAGATAAGCGCCTATCGCCTCCAGCGCCTGCCAGCGCGACAGCTCGCGCGGCGCTACGCTGCCCGAGAGCAGATCGTCAAGGCTCACGCCCAGCAGGCGACTGAGCGCATGCATGGTCATTATGTCGGGCAATGCCGCGCCGGTTTCCCACTTGCTCACGCTCTGATGGGTCACGTATAGCCTTTCGGCCAATTCCAGCTGCGTAAGTCCGGCGCGCCGCCTGAGCTGAGCTATGGCGCGGCCTATCTTTGCATTGTCTATCATTCGTCCCACCCGCCATCTCGATTTAGCATGCTTATCACCAGATTGTCCAGAAACTTGCCGGGCAGGAAGGGCGCTAGCTGCTCTACCGCATGCCAATCGGGCTGATTGCCGCCCAGCGCTATATTGGCCATGGCTATCAGCGTCTTGGAGGGCAGGAAGGGAGCCAGCTTGACTATGATGCGCCAGTCGGGCTGACTTCCGCTCGTGGCGGCATCGACCAGCCGCGCCAGAGTGTCCTTGCCCAGAAAGGGCGAAAGCCGCTGGACCAGCTTCCAATCCACCTCCTCGGGCGCGGAGGCGCTCACCATCTCGTCCAGCACGCGGCTGGGCAGGAAGGGGGCCAGCTTCACTATCAGTCGATAGTCCGGCGTTTCCTGCTCCATGGCGCGCCGCGCCAGCACGCCCAGCGCATCGCCGCTCATGAAGGGCGCAAGGCGCAATATGCGGTCAAATGACACCTTGACGCCATCGCCCAGCAACGGCTCGTCATCGATATCGTCATCCTCATCAGGCTCATCCTCGTCAAGTTCATCCTCGTCAAGTTCATCCTCATCGAGTTCATCGCCGTCAAGCCCATCGCCGTCAAGCTCATCCTCGTCAGGCTCGTATGCAACATCTGCTTCATCGCGCTCATCGTCACATTCGGAGAACTCATGCGATGCATAGCCATGGGCGGCGGCCTTGACGGAATCCGCAGGCGAATCGCTTTTGCTCCCGGCGGAATCGTCTGCCGAGTGGGGCCGGATTACCACAACTCTGTCGGCGTGAGAAGCGTCCTCGGCAGTGCCGTCCGCTGCGCTGTGCCTGATTACCGTAATCCTGTCGGCGTGGGGAGCGCCTTCGTTCTCGGCAGCGCCGTGCTTAATTACCTCGATTCTGCCGGAGCGGGAAGCGCCTTTCCCCTCGGCAGTATCGTTGCCCATCAGCCTTTCAGCGCTCACACCCAAGGCTTCCAGCAGTCGAACGAACTCATCTGTCGTGGGTATGCTCTCCCCGCATTCCCACTCCATTATCTGCCAGCGCTCAAGTCCCACTCGTGCAGCCAGCTCAGCCGTAGTCAATCCAGCATCCATGCGCAGCTTACGCAGCGCGTTTGCAAAGCCAACGTTCATGATATCGCCTCCTGTGATATATCATGCCTATATTGTGCGCCCTGAGCGCGCCAAAGTCAATCGAACGCTGGTTGCATCGTGATACGGGATTGGCCTTATCCCAAATTGTATAATTCGATTCGCATTGCATACCAATCCTGAGTCACTGCATACGGCAATAGTGAAATGCACAATCATTGCGGCAAGCTTGACGGCAAATGCAGATATAAGAGAGCGAGGAAATCCCAATGCGTTCCATCATGCAAGCAACAGCATATATGCTGATATACATGGCAATTCAGATGGCGGTGATGTCAATGGCTGCAATGGCGTGCGGCAGCGCAGGCGATGCGTTTATGACTGACAATTTGCTGGGCATTGCGGCGCTGTCCAATGCGCTGGCGCTGAGTGCGGCTGCGATCACAGCGCGCCTACGCGGCAGAAGGTTATCTCGTGCAATACGGCTTGAACGGGTAAAGACGCGCGACTGCATCCCGCCCTGCGCCGCAGCGCTCGCGTACTCCATTGCCATATACATGCTCACCCATGGCATGAAATTTGAAGGCTCCGCGCAGATACAGCTCAGCGTCTGGCACTATTCCGGCATATCGCCGCAGCTGGGCATGATAATGCAGGTGCTGTCGCTGCTAATCATGGCTCCGCTGGCTGAAGAAGTGCTGTGCAGGGGACTTATGCTGACCGCGTTACGGCGTGAGCATGGCAAGATCGCCTCCGCAGTGCTGAGCGAGCTGCTGTTTGGCACGATGCATCTGCTTGCGGGCGGCGGCGCGCTGGCCGCAGTTTCTGCCGGCATGGGCATGCTGCTGGTCGCAGCGGTCATAAGCACAGGTTCGCTTTTGCCTGCCATCGCAGCGCATATGCTGGCAAACCTGCCCGACCTGATACTGCCGCTTATGCCTTGCCCGCCCGATGCGGTAAGATATGTTATTGCCGCGAGTGCATTTGCGGTGGTGGCAGGGATTTATGCGGGGTGTAGGGATAAGAGGCAGATGCAGTGATTAAACTTGCCATATGCAGATCATAAGCAAAATGTGAATCCGAACAGATGTTTGCTCGGATTCACATTTGATTTAGCATATAAAGTATTCTTCCATGGGCTCGGTATAGTTCATGCCAAGCATAAAGCGGTTGGCGTAGAACAGAATGCAGACTGTCAAAAAACACCCGGAGAGCTTGGCGGGCCTCGCAGCCTGCCGACTTTTGGACTGTTTAGGGAACAGTCCAATGTGCGGTGGGCGCGGGATATTTTTGCGGCGGGAAATTTCAATTTCCAGAGCAACATATCCGCCTTGCAGTTTCCACACCCGGAAATCCGCAGGATTTCAGTGGAAACTGAGTAGGGTGGCAGTGACGGGGGAGGTTCTCCCCCGTCACTGCTTGTCAAAAATACATTTTTGACAAGTTGTAGAATGATTTATTTGTAAGCATCGTAGGGATTTTTCCGCCATTGATTATAAGTGTCAACTACCCAAGGCGCTTTATTGCGATCGGGGTCGTGCATTAGGTCTGCTCAAATCAGACGCTGTTGTATCTCCGCTGCGCTGACATCGCGCACGTCTACGCCGCGCATTGCAGCTAGTGCGGCGGCTATGCCCGCGCCTTCGCCCATGGCTATGCATATCGGCATGACGCGATAGTTGGAGTGCGCCATGTGAGTGCCGCTTATGTTGCGGCCGGCCAGCAGCAGACCGCGCACCTTTTCGGGTATCAGGCAGCGGTAGGGAATGGTGTACTTGGTGTTCTTGGGAAAATGCTTCTGCACGCCGGTCGCGTCCAAACTGCCGCCCGTCATGTTGTGTACGTCAAAGTTGAATTCCGCGCCTCGCACTACCCAGTCGTCAAACACGCGGCGCTCGAGTATGTCCTCCTTGGTGAGCGTGTACAGCCCCTTGAAGTGCCGGGTCTCGCGCACGCCCATGAGGCTGGCCGCAGCTATCGCGTAGCAGTTTTCATAGCCCGGAACATATTCCCTGAGGAAGCTGACTATCGCGGGCATCTGCTTTCGGCAGACTATCTCGGCGCGAGTGAGGTCTTCTGCCTTGGTGCCGTCTATGTTTATGACGTTTGTCATGTTTACGGTCACTACGCCGGGGATGGGGCTCTTGTAGAGCAGCACATGCCCCGCGGGATGCGGTAGCAGCTCGCTGGCCAGCTTCTGCAATTCGCCCTTGGGCGTGTCCACGGTGGTTTCAAAGCTGCCGGGGAATACGGCGCGCTCCATGTCCACTCCCGCAACCTTGAACATGAGCGTGGCGGGCTGCATGCTCGCATCGCCCTCCCGGCCCATGTAGAACTCTGCGCCCGCAAGCGCCGCGATGTCGCCGTCGCCGGTGGCGTCGATTACGACTTTGGCCAGTATAGCGCTGCGGCCAGACTTGTTTTGCACTATTACGCCCTTTATGACATCGCCGTCCATTATCGGTTCGGCGGCAAATGTGTACATGAGCATCTCCGCACCGGCCTGCTCAAGCATTTCTATCCACGTGAGTATGTGCTGAGAAGGGTCTATATGCACTGTGCGCTCGCCCCTGTGAAAGTGATTCTTGAGCGCGTTTTCATGCAGCACCTCCTCATAAAGCCTGCTGTCCACCGTGCCGGTGTAATGGCTCATCATGCCCGTCGTGCTCATGCCGCCGGGTACGTTGAGCGAGTCTATGAGAAGCGTACTGGCGCCTGTGCGGGCTGCCATTATTGCGGCTGCGCAGCCTGCAGGGCCGGCGCCAAGCACGACTACGTCCACGCTCTTGCTCACGGGTATGCTGGCTGCGGGTACGGAAATGCAGGGGCGAGTGTCCATAATCTATTATCTCCTTTTGCTGAATGCAATATCAAATGCATGTTTTATTATATTTTAGCGGTTTACAGTGAGGTTGGCCTTTGATTTTTTGCTTGGATTTGGCCAAAACGAAACGAAAAATTCATGTCGTTTGGCAGTACAAAAGAGGTACAATAAAGCTGTATGCACTAAATGCGAAATGGGTGATAAGTTTTGTCTGACGGCCAGGCTGCTATTGCCTCGCGATTGCTAGATGATCTGCTGAACTATTTGAAGCACTTGAAGCGGGAATACGGATACAAGATTACGCTGCATCAAATCGAGCGGGTGTCGGGGCAGAGCTGGTATCAGCTCCTGCCCTATAACTATCATCAATGCGCCGTGTGCTGCGAGATTAAATCGTCATCGACCTGCTGGAAGCGGTGCGTGGACAGGCAATATAAGGTCAGGGCCAAAGCGGAGATAGCGCCGTACATAGGCACATGCTTTGCCGGGGTTACGGAAGCGGTGTTCCCGATATGGGATATACATGACATGTGCAATGGATTTTTGTGTGTAAGCGGCTATACGGCGGACAGAGCCATGTCCATGGAGCGCGCCTGTGCTGCGGCTGCCAAGTACGGCCTGCCCAGAGACAGGCTGCGCGCGGCTGTGGAAAAGCTGAACGACGATATACCGGAACTGGGCATGCTAAGCGAACGGATAGCGCCGGTGCAGACCATGCTGAGGATGCTGCTCTACTTCAATAACATCGCAGAGAGCAGCCGCGTATTCAGCAGCCCGAGGGAAAAGCTGTACCACGAGATACTGAACTATACCAACAGCGAGTTTCGCAATCCCGACTTCTCGCTCAGGAATATATGCGGGAAGTTCAATATCAGCTACTCGTATGCGAGCCACCTCTTTGCGGAGTTTAATGACGCTTCGTTTGTGACATACGTGCGCAATATAAGAATCGAGGCGGCAAAGCGCTATCTTGAACACACCACGCTGCCGATAATATTTACGTCGTCGGAATGCGGATTCTCCGACAGCAACTACTTTTCGAGCGTGTTCAGAAAGGAGACGGGCATGTCGCCCAGCGAGTACAGGGAACAGTATGCGCATGTGGAAAATGGCATGTCGCTGAAGCTCAAATGCCAGCTCATGCAGGATGAAAGCGAAAAGGGTGGCAAGGGTGATGCGCCGCAAAGCTGAACGCGCTTATGGCCTGCAATGAGGTGCAGCGGCCTCTGCACAAATGTGCAAAGGGCTTGCGGCAGGGCGCGGGCATATGGGGCATGCGCAGCGCTGTGCAATAAAACGGCGGGACTGGTAATTTTATACCAGTCCCGCCTGACTATATCGCGCTATGTGGGGAGCGGCCGGATAAGGCCCGCAGCGGAGGCGCTTAATACAGTGACTTAAAGCCGCTCATCCTAGGTACAGTGTAAACTGCGCGCGCGGTCCGGCTCTCACGGGCGGAATTTGCCCCGTCAGCCTATCTTGTCCACGATGTCGCGCGCCACTACAACGCCGGTTACGGATGCCTGCATCAGGCCGCGGGTTATGCCCGCGCCGTCGCCTATGGCGTACAGGCCGTGGAGCGTGGTCTCGAAGTTGTTTCCCACCTGTACCTTGCTGGAGTAGAACTTGACCTCTACGCCGTAGAGCAGCGTGTTCTTGGAGTACAGGCCGGGGGCGATGTTGTCAAACGCCTTCATGGCCTCGATTATCGAGGTCAGATGCCTGTGCGGCAGCACGAAGGACAGATCGCCGGGCGTAGCCGTGGTCAGTGTAGGCACGGTGGTGGACTTCTTGAGGCGCGAGGCGTCCGTGCGGCGGCCCTTGAGCAGATCGCCCAGACGCTGCACCATTATGCCGCCGCCGGTCAGCATGTTGCTGAGCTTGGCTATGTAGCGGCCATACTCTATGGGCTGGTTAAACGGCTGAGTGAAGCGCGTGGACACCAGCATTGCGAAGTTGGTGTTGCCGGTGCGCAGGCTCTTGTCGTTGTAGCTGTGGCCGTTTACTACGGCTATGCCGCCGTCGTAGTGCTCTTCGGAGACCAGTCCGCCGGGGTTCATGCAGAATGTGCGCACCTTGTTCTCGAAGGTGTCGGAGTAATAGACCAGCTTGGCCTCGTACAGATGCTCAGTCAGGTGATCCATTATCGAGTTGGGTACCTCGACGCGCACGCCGATGTCCACTTCGTTGTTGGAGGTATCTATGCTGTGCTCATGCGCGACCTTGCTCAGCCAGGCAGCGCCGCCGCGCCCGGGCGCGGCCACTATGTAGGGCGCGCGCACCTCGTCCAGCTCGCCCTTGCGGTTGCGCAGCGTCACGCCGACCACGCGGCCACCCTCGGTTATCAGCTCGTCGGCGGAGGTGTGATCGCGGAACTCAAAGCCGTCGTACTGCATAAGGTGCTTGTACATGTTCTCAAGCACTACCAGCGACATCTCCGTACCCATGTGGCGCACCGGGCAGGGGATGAGCTGTATGTTGTAGCGGCTGGCGTCGTACATTATCTCGCCGACCTTGGGGTCGTCCAGACCGTGTACCTTGGCGGGCGCGCCGAACTCGGTGTATATCGAATCGGCGTACTTGATAAGCGCCTGCGCCTCCTGACGGGTCATGTAATCGACTATGTTGCCGCCCACGTCTTCGGACAGCGACAGCTTGCCGTCGGAGAACGCGCCCGCGCCCGCCCAGCCGCTCATTATATTGCAGGGATTGCAGTTGACGCAGCGCCCCAGCTTGCGCGCGGGGCAGGTGCGCTTGTCTATCGAAGTACCCATATCGACCATCAGCACGCGGCGTTCGGGCGACTTGCGCAGCAGCTCTATGGCGGTGAATATACCGGCAGGGCCTGCGCCTACGATTATAACGTCGTAATTCTTCATACTAAGTATCACCTCATACTATCATCTGCCGCTCTGACGCACCCTGCGCCCTAGCGGACTGGTAAACGAACCATGTTTTGAACACATATCTTAACTATACACCGCCATGATGGCATAAATAAGGCGCGGTCGGGATGATGAGCATCCGCCGCCGCGCCTTGAGCGTCATCAGAACTTGAGCCTGCCGGCGATGTAATCGTGCAGTGCATCTATGGCGATGCGCTCCTGAGTCATGGTGTCGCGATCGCGTATGGTGACGGTGCCGTCCTCAAGCGTGTCGAAGTCCACGGTCACGCAGAAGGGCGTGCCTATCTCGTCCTGACGGCGATAGCGCTTGCCTATGGAGCCGGTCTCGTCGTAATCGACCATGAAGTCGGCGGCCAGACGCGCGTATACCTCGCGGGCCTTGTCGCCCAGCTTGTTCTTCTGCAGCGGCAGCACGGCGCACTTGTAGGGAGCCAGCGCCGGATGCAGGTGCAGCACGGTGCGGACATCGCCGCCATCCAGCTCCTGCTCCTCGTATGCATCGCACAGGAAGGCCAGCACCAGGCGCTCCACGCCCACCGACGGCTCTACGCAGTAGGGGATGAACTTTTCGCCGGTCGCGGAGTCAAGGTACTCAAGCGTCTTGCCCGAATGCTCGGAATGCTGCTTGAGGTCGTAATCGGTGCGGTCGGCCACGCCCCACAGCTCGCCCCAGCCGAAGGGGAACTTGTACTCGAAGTCGGTGGTCGCCTTGGAGTAGAAGGCCAGCTTGTCCTTCTCATGGTCGCGCAGGCGCAGGTTCTCCTCCTTCATGCCCAGGCTCAGCAGCCAGTTGCGGCAGAAGCTGCGCCAGTACTCGAACCACTCCAGATCCTCGCCGGGCTTGCAGAAGAACTCCAGCTCCATCTGCTCGAACTCGCGCACGCGGAATATGAAGTTGCCGGGGGTTATCTCATTGCGGAAGGACTTGCCTATCTGGCAGATACCGGCGGGCAGCTTCTTGCGCGTGGTGCGCATGGCGTTCATGAAGTTGACGAATATGCCCTGCGCGGTCTCGGGGCGCAGGTATATCTCGGCGGCCGAGTCCTCGTTTACGCCGGCATGGGTCTTGAACATGAGGTTGAACTGGCGTATGCCGGTGAAATCCTTCTTGCCGCAGACCGGGCAGACTATGTCATGCTCAGAAATGTACTTTTCCAGCTCATCGTTGCTCCAGCCGTCGCCGGTCTCGGCACCCTTGGTGAAGTCCTCTATGAGCTTGTCGGCGCGGAAGCGCGCCTTGCAGGCCTTGCAGTCCATGAGCGGGTCATTGAAGCCGCCCACGTGACCGGAAGCCACCCACACCTCGCGGTTCATAAGTATCGCGCAGTCCAGCCCGGTGTTGTAGGGGCTTTCCTGAACGAACTTCTGCCACCACGCCTTTTTCACATTGTTCTTGTACTCCACGCCCAGCGGGCCGAAGTCCCATGTGTTGGCCAGACCGCCGTATATCTCGGAACCCGCGAATATGAAGCCCCTGCTCTTGCACAGCGCGACCAGCTTGTCCATAGTCAGCTCAGCCATGTCGATACCTCCGCCAAAAAATTAATCCACGCCCCTGGCAAAGGGACGAGGATCAACTCGCGGTTCCACCCTTTTTGACGGCAAGCCGTCCACCTTAATTTTAAGAAGCTCCGGGCCGCCATTCAGCGCGCATACGCCCCGGCTCGCACCAACCGCCGGTTCTCTTGAGCGTCAAGCGCCGCCTACTCCTGCCCATCATCGCCTCGATATATGCCATAAAAGGCGCTGACTTTATGATAACACGCTTTAGTGATTTGTCAAGGCGAAAGTTGTAAAGGAAGGCGTTTGCAAAAACTGCGCGGGTAAGCGCTGAGCGCGGGCGTTGCGCGAGATGGCAAGGCGGCGCTTAAGCGGCGCTGCGCGGGGAAGCTTCCGCATTGGACATGGAAATTTGCGCATGGGCGGCGGCGCATTCGCGCGCATAAGCACACTGGCCTTGCGATGCGCACAAAAAGACATCCCGGCTCAGCCGTTTTGGGCGTGAGCCGGGACTGCTGGCGCATGCAAATCAATGCGCGGGAGTGCGCTTCACTTACCGTCGCTGCCCTGCATGTCAACAAAGGTGCGGTCCACCGTGACCACGGCGAACAGGTTCTCGCCGCGCGCCGCCAGCGCAGAAGATATGCGCGCGCGTATGTCATCGTCGCTCACGTGGCAGTCGTAGGGCGCAAGCACGTCGAATATGCAGTTGGTGTGCGTGTCACCTATCACCAGCCGGAAATCGTGCATGGTCAGCGCCGGGTCGATATCGTGCAGCGCATTGAGCGCGAATCCGTGCAGCTCGTTCACGCGGGGATCGTCGGTCACTATGGGGTCCATGTGTATAACCGTGGTTATGCCCAGCTCCTGACTCAGCTCGCGCTCGATGTTGTCTATCATGTCGTGGCTCTTGAGTATGTCGCCGTGCGCGTCCACCTCGGCGTGCAGCGAGGCAAAGCGCCTGCCCGGGCCGTAATCATGCACCATCAGGTCGTGCATGCCCAGCACGCCCGGATACTTGTTTACCGTGTCCACTATGCTGCGCACGGTGTCGGCGCTGGCGGGCGAGCCCAGCAGGTCGTTTAGCGCCTGACGGATTATGTTTATGCCGCTCACCAGTATGAATGCCGCCACGGCTACGCCTATATAGCCGTCCAACTGGAAGTTTATCAGAGGGCTTATGACCGTGCTTATGAGAACCGCGGTCGTCGCCATTACGTCCGATATGGAGTCCGTCGAGGCGGCTTCTAGCACCGGCGAACCTATGTGCCGGCCCACCCTGCGGTAGAACAGGTACAAAAACAGCTTGAGCAGTATGGACGCGCCCATCACGGCTATGCTCAGCCATGAGAACACTATCGGTCCCGGCGACACTATCTTGTCTATCGAGGAGCGCACCAGCTCGTATCCCAGCAGCAGTATCAGTATCGCCACCACCATGCTGGCCAGATACTCATATCGCGCGTGGCCAAAGGGATGGCTCTTGTCGGCGGGACGCCCCGCCAGCTTGAAGCTTATAAGCGATATCACCGATGAACCCGCGTCGGAGAGGTTGTTGAATGCATCGGCCTGAAGCGCAATAGAGGCGCTCAGCACTCCCGCAAAGAACTTGCCCGCAAACAGCAGCACATTGGTTATCACGCCCACCAGACTTGCCGTATTGCCGCCCTTCTCGCGCACGGCGGGATCGCGCGGATCGTCCCAGCCGGGTATGAGCCTTTTGCAAATTGCGTTTATCATCGCTATCACCTTCAAAAAGCATTGTCAAAGCGCCGGTCTTAGGCGGCGCTTATCATCATTATATCATATGCGCGGCATGTGCGCAAAGCACTTTAAATGAAGATTTGCACATTTGAATGTGAGCATGCGCCCCGCGCGGCAGAATAGTCAATGCGCTTTGCATGCTTGAGTCCCTGCCGCTGTGCGGGGAATGCATGCGCACCTCGCATTGATTCGCGCCTTGCCGTGCTGCATGCGATATTGCATCTTACGGCGCTTTTGCTGCGAGGTCGGCGCATGTGAAAATAGTTTACGAAAATTAACAGCGATAATCCCGGGCGCATTGAAACATAATATGACCGTTCCAAGCGAACAGAATGTCAAATACGAGAACGCGCAGGAGCGCTCAAGCGGGGAGGTGAAACAGATGACTAGGAATAACAACAAAGTCAACGTGCCGGAGGCCAAGGACGCGCTGTCCAACATGAAGTTCGAGATAGCTCGCGAGCTGGGCGTAAACCTCAAGCAGGGCTACAACGGAGATCTTACCTCACGCGAAAACGGCTACGTGGGCGGCTACATGGTCAAGAAGATGATAGAGGACTATGAGCGTCAGGCGTCCGGCAATATGCCTCAGTAGGCGGCATCCCATGGCAATCTGTAATAATATTGGAGGTAATGAAATATGCAGAATCAGAACAGCGGTTCTTCCAGCAAGATAAACGTACCCGGCGCGCGTCAGGCGCTTGACAACATGAAGCAGGAGATAGCCAGCGAGCTGGGTGTGAACCTCAAGCAGGGTTATAACGGAGACCTGACCAGCCGCGAGGCTGGTTCCATAGGCGGCGGTATGGTCAAGAAGATGATAGAGCAGCAGGAGCGCCAGATGAGCGGTCAGGCCGGCAATCAGATGAACAACATGGGCCGCTAAGCGCGGAATAAGTGCGCGGACACCGTCCAAATGACGGCAAAGGCGCCCGCAGAGCAGCGCATCGGGATGTCCCGAGGCGCTGCTTTGGCGTTTTGGGGCATACAGGTTATGCAAAGAAATGGTTGACATGGTGTATAAAAGCGGATAAAATGAAATCGGGAACATCCGGTATCCGCGCGTCCATATTGGCACAGCGCTAAACTTTGGCGGGCTGCTGCGCGTGCAAAGCCCGGAGCGCGAACATATGCACCTGCACCTATCCGGCAAGTACGACCGACAAGCTGGCTTTAGGAGGATGGCCGCCGTGAAGAAAAAGGTACTTGTCTGCATCTCAATAGCCTGCATGCTGATGCTGGGGCTGATGGGCTGGAGGATGAAGAACATCGAGCTTATGTTTGAGGATGGAATAGACCTTGGCGGTGCCAATGGTGTGACCAGCATGAGGCGCTGCTCGGCAAGCTATGTATCCTTTGACAGGGATGCGGCCCTTGCCGAACTGTTGGGCGAGGGAGCGGCATTTAAGGAGGAGTGGGGCAATGGCGCGGTCTATTCGGCGGGCGGCGGCGAGGGTGAGCGGCTGCTCGTTGTGGACGATGTAGGCCTGTGCGGGCAGAATGGCATAGGGTTCAACTATTTGGATACCGATGCGGAAATAGGCAATGAGCTGGAGCTGTTCTACAACGAACATTGGGGTACAGCCGAAAACGATGAACTCATGGCCAGATGTCTGGAGCGCGAGCTGGACTTCATGAGCCGCGAGGACGCTTCCCGGCTCGTGCTGGACAGGCTCAGCGCGCTGGGGCAGCAGAATGTCGAGGTGACGGCGCTGTTTGGCGTCGGCATGGATGACCTCATTGAGCAGTATGGCGACCGGGAGGGGCTGGAGGAATACTATGAGATAAACCTCAGGCAGACCGTGGACGGCATACCGGTAAACGGAAAGTCCTACGCCAACCGCAGCGGCCACCTGTGCGATATGGACGGCCCGTACATAGTTGCGCGCGTGACGGCAAACGGGCTTGTACAGATGAGCTGCTCTCATATGCTTGTTCCAACGCCATTAGGCGAGTCGGAGCGGATTATCAGCTTCTATGAAGCGTGCAACATACTGTCGGACAGCTATGCGGGCAGCATCGTGGGCAGCGCGGAGCTGATATACCATGAGGTCATGACCGGGGACGATGCGCGCGTCGAGCTTGTGCCAACGTGGGCGTTTGGACTCAAGTCCTATGGCGCTGCGCAGGGCAGTTCCGATTATAGGTATGAGTACTGCCTGATGGACGCCATAACGGGCGAGATATACGAGCATCTGCACAGATACGCGGGAGCAGGCATACAAGAGGACGTATGACGGCTTATGCACAGGCGCGATTGCTTGCTGCATGGCGCGGCTTGGGTGCATGTACCCAGGCCGTGCCGCTTGTCATTTGGCGTGTATAGGCAGGGGATGCAATCTGGTCTTTTGCGGAAAGTAGGGCCGGGTGAAGTAAAGAGCGACCGTTTGCGGAATCGCAGGAAGCTTTTATGGCAAAGCCAAGCGCCACAATTTGAGCGGGAGGGTTAATGCTTAAAAGCGCAAGCCGCCCCTTCAGCGCTGTTTTTCACATGGCGCAGCCGCGACATGCCTTATCACGCCAATCTCACAGATAGCCGTGAATAACCCGCGATTTGCGCCTTGCGTCCCTTTAAGCAAAATTGCCTTGACAAATGGCATCTTCGGGCGTATAATTCAGATAATCTTCCGGAAAGACCGGGTAGTAGGCGGCAGAAGGCTTGACAAGAGAGCGTGCGTCGGCGGCTGAGAGCGCGCGCGGAGCGGGATGCCATGTGCCGAAGACCAGCCCGCGACCGGGGGCGCGTGAGCGCGTTACAGCTCCAAGCAAAGTGGTGCTTCACAAAGAGGGTGGAACCGCGGGCTCAAAGCTCGTCCCTCGCGTTGTGGCGCTTTTTTTATTTTAGGGAATAGAGGCCGGAGTGCCGCTTTGCGCGCCTGAATTGATATGGGAGGAATACCGGAAATGAAGATCAATGTATTGGGTCAGGTGCGCGAGTTCGAAAACGGCATGAACGCGCTGGACATCGTATCCGCGCTGGACGGCGACCTGAAGAAGCAGGCGCTGGCTGCACGCCTTGACGGCAAGCTGATAAGCTTGGTTGAGCCTATACAGGCCGAGGGCGACGAGCCTGCTGAGTTGGAGATACTCACCTTTGCCGACGACGAGGGCAAGAAGGTGCTGCGCCATACCGCGTCGCATGTGCTGGCTCAGGCCGTGAAGCACATAGTGCCGCAGGCCAAGCTCGCCATAGGCCCGGCGATAGACAACGGCTTCTACTACGATTTCGACGTGGACGAGCCGTTCACGCCCGAGCTGCTTGGCAAGCTGGAAAAGGAAATGAACCGCATAATCAAGCAGAACGTGCGCCTGGAGCGCTTTGAGCTGCCCCGCGAGGAGGCCATAAAGTTCTGCGAGGAAAAGGGCGAGCCTTATAAGGTCGAGCTGATACGCGACCTGCCTGAGGATGCCGTAATATCCTTCTACAAGCAGGGCGACTTCACCGACCTGTGCGCCGGCCCGCACCTGCCCTCCACCGGCAAGGTCAAGGCCATAAAGCTCATGTCCATCGCGGGCGCTTACTGGCGCGGCAACGAGAAGAACAAGATGCTCCAGCGCATATACGGCACGGCGTTCTTCTCCAAGGACGAGCTGCAGGCGTACCTCGACCGCATGGAGGAGGCCAAGAAGCGCGACCACCGCAAGCTGGGCAAGGAGCTTGATCTGTTCGGCATAATAGAGGAAGGCCCGGGCTTCCCGTTCTTCTATCCCAAGGGCATGGTGCTGCGCAACCTGCTGGAGGACTACTGGCGCGAGATACACCGCAAGGCGGGCTATCAGGAGGTCAAGACCCCGATAATCCTCAGCCGCTCGCTGTGGGAGCAGTCCGGCCACTGGGATCACTACCGCGAGAACATGTACACCACCAAGATAGACGGCGATGACTACGCCATCAAGCCCATGAACTGCCCCGGCGGAATACTGGCCTACAAGCGCCGCCCCTGGAGCTACAAGGATCTGCCCATACGCATGGGCGAGCTGGGTCTGGTGCATCGCCATGAGCTGTCGGGCGCGCTGCATGGACTGATGCGCGTGCGCTGCTTCACGCAGGATGACGCGCACATATTCATGATGCCCGATCAGATAAAGGACGAGATAATGGGCGTGTACAAGCTGGCCACCGACCTGTACAACATGTTCGGCTTCAAGTACACGATAGAGCTGAGCACGCGCCCGGAGAACTCCATAGGCACGGACGAGATGTG
Source organism: Candidatus Fimadaptatus sp. (assembly GCA_050946055.1). Lineage (GTDB taxonomy): Bacteria > Bacillota > Clostridia > Christensenellales > Aristaeellaceae > Fimadaptatus. The sequence continues at coordinate 107,670 of JBMNUB010000001.1, forward strand.
GGAGATGGCCACAAATGGCCTGCAGGGCGCGCTGGACGAGCTGAACGTTCCCTACACGATAAACGAGGGCGACGGCGCGTTCTACGGCCCCAAGATAGACTTCCATCTGGAGGACTCCATAGGCCGTACATGGCAGTGCGGCACGATACAGCTGGACATGAATCTGCCCGAGCGCTTTGACATAACCTATACCGGCGCTGACGGCGAGAAGCATCGCCCGGTCATGATACACCGCGTGGTGTTCGGCTCGATAGAGCGCTTCATAGGCATACTGACCGAGCATTTTGCCGGCGCGTTCCCGCTGTGGCTCAGCCCGGTACAGGTCAAGATACTCACGATAACCAACCGCGCCGACGAAGCGGCCTGCGCCATAGCCGACAAACTGGAGGCTCAGGGCATACGCTATGAGCTGGATCAGCGCAACGAGAAGATAGGCTTCAAGATCCGCGAAGCGCAGATGGAGAAGGTGCCTTACATGTTCGTGCTGGGCGACAAGGAAGCCGAGAACGGCACCGTAGCCGTGCGCGACCGCAAGGGTGGCCAGGTGGTCATGGCTCTGGACGAGGCCATAGCGCGCCTTGTAGAGGAGATACGCACCAAGGCCATAGGCTGACAGGCACAGTAACCGGCAATATAATACCGCAGGCGGCTGGACATGGCTGCCTGCGGTATGTTTTTGGGGAACGGGATATTTGAGTATGGGAATGAGGGAGGAGCACGGCACAGGCAAGTGAGCCAAGGCCGCGCCGTAGCCCAACCCCAAAATGCCAGCTGCCGCGTGGGCAACTAGGGGGTTTCCCCGAATGCAGGATGGCGGCATTGGAAGGAACAGCATTGCTCATGGCAAGTGCAAGGCCGCTTCCGTCGCGGCAGGAGTTCCCCCTCCGTCACTTCGCGATAGATCCTCTTGCGAGGGTAGCCAAGGCCGCGCCGTAGCCCAACCCCAAAATGCGAGCTGCCGCGTGGGCAACTAGGGGGTTTCCCCGAATGCAGGATGGCAACACCATGAGGAACAGCATTGCTACGACGCACGCCAAGCTGCTTTAATCACGACAGGGCAACCATTCGACCGCATAAGCGCCTGAATGATTGCCCTGACTTTCTTACAGGAACAGCCGCTTGCCCAGCTTGGCAAGATGCTCGGTGCGCGCTATCAAGTCGCGCTCTGCCGCCTCGCTCTCGGGGCTGAACAGGCCGCGCGAACGGTCGCCGGTGGACAGCCATTCGTGCGCTATCAGCGCCCATGTGGAGTCGTGCAGGTTGTTGAATACGGAATTGCGCTGCTGCTCGCAGATGAACTGCTGGCGCGGGGAGTTTATGTCCTCGCCCGATATCTGGAAGAATATCAGGTTGTCGCACAGCGTGCGCAGGCGGTCCAGCTGATTAAACGTGTTGCGCGAGGGCATGTACGTTATCGCCCGGAAGCCCAGCTGCTTGAGCTGGGTAAGCAGCACGTACAGGAAGTCGTCCTCGAACTTCTGCGCGCGCTTGTCGCCGGTCACGCTGTCGCCCACATCGCCCAGATACGGGTATGCGCTTATCGCGCCCACGCGCTCGGACAGCGCCAGCACGTCGCGCACGTCCGGGCATTCGGCATCGGCGGGTATGTAGAACTCGCTCACCAGATCGCTCTTTACCCAGCCCAGCAGGTCGTATGCTGCAAACGGATTGTCATAGTCCAGCAGCAGCTTTTCTATCTTTGACGAGATGGGTCGCTTCAGCGTGTCTCGCAGAAAGCCCAGCAGTTCATCGCGCGCGGGGAAACGCTCCAGCAGCTTGAGCGCCAGAGCATATGCTATGTGACGCTCGGTAACAGTGCCGCCGGAGGCGTACATGGATATGGCTTCCACGTCGCGCTCGTAATCCAGAGCCAGATCGCAACTGGCCAGCATGTCGTTTATATTGGCTACCATGGCGCGGTTGCGCTCGGCGCGCTTTGCGCGGTAGGGCGCGAAGAATGCGTCCACCTCGTCTATGGCATCGTGCGGTATGCCGTGCATGGCCATGTATATAACTCCAGCCTGATCAGGATTGTTTATCTTGCGCCCGCGCAGACTTACCGGGTCATACTTGGCGCGGCACTCTATGCCCACGGTGGTGGCCACCTTGGCTATCTTGCCGGCCTCTATGAACTCCCGCGCTCCGGCCACAGTGTCGTGATCCATTATCCCGCAGGTTATCAGCCCCGAGCGCCTTGCCATGTATACGGCGGCGGTGGGCGAATAGGGCGAGAAGGAGTAGCAGGTGTGAATGTGATTGTTCACATCGCGGTTGGGGTTGGGCTTGGGCAGAGAGCCTATTGCGCAGCTCAGATTGCTCAGCCTTTCCGCCACGTCGGGCGCATTGAACGGCTTTATCTCGTCAAATAATGTCATAACCCGACACCTCCGCACATGCGGCGCAGATTCTCAAGGCCGATGCGGCATCCGGTTATGCAGTCCTCCATTCCCTCAAATTCTACCGACAGCCAGCCGTCATAGCCGGAACGCTTGATGAGCTTGAGGCACTGGGTGACAGGCACTGCGCCATGGCCGATTATAGTGCCGCGCAGATAGTTGCCTGCGCGCGAGCAGAAGAAGCCCTCGCCGGGGTTCTCGCCGTCGCCGCTCTTGAAGATGAAGTCCTTGGCGTGCATGTGAGCCGCGTAGGGCAGCACATTGCCCAGCGCATGGGCGCTGTTCTCGTCGGCGCACATGAAGTTGCCCATGTCGGCCAGCAGCGAGAAGTTCTCATGACCAACGGCGCGGTACAGCGCAACGACGCGCTCGCTGTCCTGCACCAGCAGGCCGTGGTTCTCGACCATGGTGCGTATGCCGCGGGTCTGGGCATACTCGGTCACGCGGCGGCAGCCCTCGGATATGATGGGCAGTATGTCCTCAAAGGTCGCGCCCTTGGGGAACGCCCAGGTGGTGTCGTGGCGCATGAGCTTTACGCCCAGCGCGGCTGCGATGTCTACTTCCTCGCGCAGGCGGGCCACTTCGCCCTCGAAGTCGCGGCCCACGAAGTCGGCGCTGGTCAGATAGCACACTACCGGCAAATCGAGGTCGCGGGACTTTTCCACTATAGCGGGTACATGCTTTTCTATCGTGGCCTTGTCGGTAGCATACTCTATGCCGTCAAAGCCGATTTCCTTTGCCTGATCCATAACGCTGACAGGGTTGAGCTTGCCGGCGGATACATACTGGGTAAAGCTGTAAGAAGAAACACAGATTTTCATTTTGTTTGCCTCCTGTTAGTGCAAGTTTTACACGTCCATTATATACCAGCAACGCAAAACAGGCAATAGGTTGGACAAATTTGTTCTCAATAAGCGCAAAAGTGACGCGCAAATTGAACATGCAATGAAGAAGTATGGATGATTGATGCGGCTAAGATGAAATATCGCGGAAATATGCGCGCATATATCGCGCAGTATGCACAATGCATGCGAATTGATGTGAGGTGCGGCGCAGCATACTGAACCCATAATGTTAATGCCTAATATAAAAAGCGCATGCCCACCGCGTAGGATGGACATGCACAATTTGATTAAAAACGATGGGATGGCTCAGTGAGTCATGCCGCGCTTGCCATACCGCCAAATATCAAAGGCCGGGAGGGAAAATCCGCAAATACGGGATTGCATGGCGCGATGCGTTATGGATTACTCCTCGCTTGCGCGCACGCCCAGTATGTCGGCCTCCTTCTCGCTGCGGAACTGGTTTGTGTACAGGTCGTAGTAGTGGCCGCGCTGCGCAATCAACTCGCGGTGCGTGCCTTCCTCGATGACCTCGCCGTTCTGTATGACCAGTATGCGGTCGGCGGTGCGTATCGTGGACAGGCGGTGGGCGATGATGAAGCTGGTGCGGCCTTCCAGCGCCGAGGATATGGCGCGCTGTATTGCCTGCTCGGTCTCGGTATCGACCGAGGACGTGGCCTCGTCCAGCACGAATATGCGCGGGCTGCCCACCAGTGCGCGCGCGAAGCTGAGCAGCTGCTTCTGTCCGGTGGACAGGCGGTTGCCGCCCTCGCCTACGTCGGTGTCATAGCCCTTTTCCAGATTCATTATGAACTCCTCCGCGCCCACCATGCGCGCGGCCTGACGCACCTGCTCGTCGGTGGCATCCAGGTTGCCGTAGCGTATGTTGTCGGCGATGGTGCCGGTGAACAGGTGCGGCGTTTGCAGCACATAGCCTAGGTTCGAGTGCAGCCACAGCTGAGAGCGCTCGCGGTAGTCGCGGCCATCTATCAGTATGCTGCCTTCGGTCGGCTCGTAGAAGCGGCAGATAAGGTTGACTATGGTGGACTTGCCCGAGCCGGTCTCGCCGACCAGCGCTATCGTCTGGCCATGGCGCACCTTGAGGCTGAAGTTCTTGAGTACCTTCTCGCCCTTCTTATATTGGAAGGAAACGTTCTTAAACTCTATGTCGCCCACTATCGGCTCCCAGTTCTCGCGCTTGGGGTCAAAGGCCGTGCCGTACTTTTCCACGACTTCGGGCCTGTCCTGTATGTCGGGCTCGGTCTCCATCATGGTTATTACGCGCTCGGCGGCGGCCTGAGAGGACTGCAGGTCGGCAAATATGCGCGCTATATCGCGTATGGGCTCGAATATGGACATGCTGTACGATATGAACACGCCCAGCGTACCCACGGTCATGGTGCCGGAGAACACGTCGTAGCCGCCCTTCCACAGCACGTATGCGGTGGCAAACGAACCCAGCGTCACGACTATGGGCATGAACAGCGCCGACAGCACGGCCGCGCGTATCGAGCTTTGCTTCATGGTGCCGGTAAGCTGCTGGAACTCGCCATAGTTGGCGTCCTCGCGCACCAGCGTCTTGGTGGTCTTGGCGCCCATTATGCCCTCGTTGAATGCGCCGGTTATCTTGGAGTTGGTCTTGCGCACCATGCGGTAGCTGGCAAGTATCTTCTTCTGAAAGTACAGCGATATCACCGCTATCGGCGGCACTACCGCCAGCACCGCCAGCGTCAGCCGCCAGTCCAGCGAAAACATGGTTATCGCCGTGAAGATTATGTAGCAGCTGCCCCACAAAAGGTCTACCAGCGTCCAGCCCACGGTGTCGCCCAGGCGCTGGGTGTCGTTGGTCATGCGAGCGATGAGGTAGCCCACCGGCGTGTGGTCGTAGTAGGAGAAGGGCTGCTCCTGCAATCGGGCAAACGCCATGCGGCGTATGCGGTGGCACAGGCCTATCTCGGTCTTGTTTGCAAAGTGTATGAACGAGAATATGCATCCCACCTGAAACAGCACGAACAGCACATATGCCGTGGCAAAGCCGCCTATGCCGTCAAGCGAGCCCTGCTGCACGAATGTGTCTATGGCGTAGCGGTTCATCAGCGGAAACAGCGTGTCCATCAGCGCGGAGAACATCATGCACAGCGCCACGCCCGCCAGATACTTGTAAAACGGCCGGGAATAGTACAGCAGGCGCTTCCATAGTCCAGCGTCAAATCGTTTGGTATATTCCTGTTCCTCCTGGAACTGCAAGGCGTATCACTTCCTTATATCTATTGTGTATAAAGCGGCGCGGGGGACGGCTTAGCTTATCTTTTCCAGCTCGTCCTCGAGCGAGTTCTGTATCATGTTTATGCGGCGGTAGAGGCCTTCCTGACAGACGAGCTGCTCGTGAGTGCCGCTCTGTATCACGCGCCCCTGATCCAGCACGATTATGAAGTCGGCCTGGGACAGCGTGGTTATGCGGTGCGAGATTATGAACGTGGTTATGCCCTGCTTGCGCTCCTTGAGCGATTCGCGTATGGCGGCATCGGTCTCGGTGTCCACGGCGCTGAGCGAGTCGTCGAATATCAGCACGTCGTTCTCCTTGCACAGCGTGCGCGCTATGGCGATGCGCTGCTTCTGGCCGCCCGACAGCGTGACGCCGCGCTCGCCCACAAGAGTGTCATAGCCGTTTTCAAATTCGCTTATGAACTCGTCGGCGCGGGCAGTTCTTGCGGCCTCGCGTATCTCATCGGGGGAGACGCCGGGCTTGGCTATGCCCAGATTGCTCTCGATGGTGCGCGAGTACAGGAACGGCTCCTGCAGTATCAGCCCCACGCGCGAGCGCAGATAGCGCTTGTCTATGTCGTTTATGTCCACACCGCCTATGGTTATGCGCCCGCTTGAGCAGTCGTACAGCCGCTGCAGCAGGTGCATCAGCGACGACTTGCCGGAACCCGTCGCGCCCAGTATGGCCACGGTCGCGCCCTGAGGCACGGTGAAGCTTACGTCGCGCAGCACGGGATGCTCGCGGTCGTAGCCAAAGCTCACGTGGTCGAACACTATGTCGCGGTCGAGCGGCGGGGTGAGCATGGCGGCGGCGTTAGGCTCGCTCTTTTGGCAGAGTATCTCGTCTATGCGGTCCAGAGCCACGAAGGACTTGCCCATGTCGGAGAGTATGCGCCCCAGCTGGCGCACCGGCCAGAGCAGCTGCCCCACATAGCTGGTGAACACCAGCAAATCGCCCACGGTTATCTCGCCGCGCGCGGCCATGACCACGCCGAATATCAGCGATATGGCGGTCTGCGACATGGTGAGCAGGTCGCTTATCGACCAGTAGTATGCCAGAAGGTTGGCCTGATGCGCGGCCAGATCGCGGTAACGGTCGTTTACCTTGTTGAACTTCTCCACCTCAAAGCGCTCGCGCCCGAATGCGCGCACCACGCGCACGCCGGTCAGGTTCTCCTGAAGCACGGCGCTCATGCGACCCTCGGCCTCGTCGGTCTCGCGGAAGCGCTTCATGGTCAGCTTAAAGAACACCATGCCGTACAAAAACAGTATCGGCACCAGCATCATCGACACCAGCGTCATCTTTACGTTCATGCGCAGCATGATTATAAGCGCAATCACCAGCATGAACACGGCGCGGAATATCTCCACCAGCTGACCCGACAGGAAGCGACGCACGGTCTCCACGTCCGAAGTGCAGCGCTGTATCAGATCGCCGGTCGCGGCCTTGACGTGATAGTCGTAGGGCAGCGATTGCAGATGGCGATACAGGCGGTTGCGCATGCGCTCGGCTATGGACTCGCTTGCCTGCGCCGTCCACTTGCCGCGCAGGAACATGACCACGCCGTTTAGTACGTTTATGCCTATCAGCACCAGCGCCAGTATCCACATGTTGTCTACAAGGAAGTCCCTGCCGCCGCGCGCGTCCAGCCAGCCCTGAAGCGGGCCGGGCAGCTCAAGCGGCCGCGTGCTGCCTATTACCGAGTCTATGACTGTGCTAAGCAGCAGGGGACTTATGAAGGCCACGCCCACGGCAATTATAACGGTTATTATAGAGCCGATGTATTTGAGGCGCGTGCCTTTCATGAATTCTACACATAGTTTCAGTCTTCTTGAATGCATATTACCCCCATTGCCCGACTGATAGCGGGCGGTCGTGCTCAGCGGCCCGATGCGCGCTTTCAGGCACACAAAAAGGCCGCCGAGCGATGTGCTCAGCGGCCGAATACATCTTGCCTGTCTATGGGCGCGATCCGGCGGCGGAGACACATACTGAGATACGGGCAGACTTATCCTGATTGAGCGCAGCATGATCTACGCCAGACACCTTGCCTGCCGCATTGATGAGCATATTCAACCTGAGGTAAGCCTTTGTTGCGTTAAACATATCCGTATGCCTCCTTCCTTCGTTATTTTATCGACGCAAGACATAGTATAGCGCAATATCGGCGGAAAATCAATGGCTGTGTGCAAATTACATTTAGCAAATGACAAGTTCGTGAAAAATGAATAGTTTGCCAGCCGATACGATTGGATAGCGTGCATCAAAAAGCTGCCCCGGATTATCCGCAGATACGCAGTAAAGGCGTGCGGCGCAGGTGTTTCATAAAAGTGAATCCAAGCGCGATATATTTGGCGCGCGGATAGTGCCGCGGGTCTTTGCACGCAGGCGTTTCATTTTCGTGCACTTGCCGGGCGTACTGGCGCTGCGGCTCCGTTCTATAAGTTGCGCGTCGGGGCTGGTGCGGCGTGAAGGGCATGAAGCCCGTGGCCTTGCGTTGTATGCGCGCCGCCCGGCAGGGCGCTGCTGCTCCGCTCTGTAAGTTGCGCGTCGGGGCTGGTGCGACGTGAAGGGCATGAAGCCCGTGGCTTTGCGTTGTATGCGCGCCTCCCGGCAGGGCGCATGGCGCTGCGGCCTGCACGGCACAGACTGGCCTGAATTGGAGCGCGCAATGCCCGCTTGCCATATCGCCCGGCTTGTATTATAATAAGGCTGACTAACGATGGGAGGACAAACAATATGAGCCGGCTGGGCGACAACATCAAAAAGGCAAGACTGGAAAAGAAGATGACGGCAAAGCAGCTGGGCAAAAAGTGCGGGCTGTCCGAGAGCGTTATACTGGACGTGGAGGCGGGTACGCGCATACTCTCCGACGTGCAGGCTCGCACCATATCCAAGGTGCTGGGGCTTAGCGACATGCAGTCAACGAGCGCGTTCGGCATGGAGCTGGACGCGGCTTCGGCGGCCATGGCCGCGCCCGCGCGCCCGCCCAAGCCCTATAAATATGAGCCGGTAAAGCCGATAGTTCCCGGCAAGCCGCAGAAGGAGGAGGCTGCACCCTCGGATGCGTGGCTGGATGCGCTGGGCGGAGTTATGAAGCGCGTGCCGATAATGGACGAGAGCGGCATAGTGATAGAGCATCGCATGCTGCCGGTGATAGGCGGCAAGATAGAGGGCGGTCAGCCCGACAAGGTGTTCTACTACCGCTGCCCCGACGACAGCATGCGCGGCTTCCGCCTTCAGGCGGGCGATCTGCTGCTGACCATACCGCAGGCCACGCCGGTTGACGATTCGATAATGATAATCGAGCAGAACAATGTGCGCGTGGCGCGCAAGATAAAGCGGCTGGAGGGCAATCGCGTGATGCTGCAGAGCTTTGACCGCGAGTTCAAGTCGCAGACCGTGGGCAATCACGACGTGACTTTCATAGGAAAATGCGTGAGAATGGAGGTAAAACTGTGACAAAAAGGCGTATCATGGCGCTGGCGCTGGCCGCGTGCATGCTGGCGCTTAATGCCCCCGCGCTGGCCACCGGGCTGATAGGCTCGGTGTCGGGCGTAAAGGAGGGCGAGGATATACAGGCATACAATCAGGGCGATTTGGTGGCGCAGGAGCCCGAGTACACGCCCGAGGCGACTCAGCCTGGGCAGGACGCAGCGCTGCCCATGCCCGCGCCCGCCGGCACTATGAGCGAGGCGGAACAGGCGCTCTATCAGCGCCTTGCCGGTGAATCTCCCATACAGGAGGGCTGGCAGATAGAGTTCGCGGGCGACTCTGTGCTGGTCATGCTGGCCGCGCCCGACCTGATTGTCTGGCGAATAGCGCCCGAGAGCGGCATAATGGAGCTGCTCTGGAGCCGCGACCTGCACGAGTTCCTGCCCGACAGCGAGGGCAATCCCTCCGTTGCGGTGTCGCCCGACGGCACGCGCGCGCTGCTTGCGCCGTCCGATGGCTCGGTGTACCTGATAGACGCGGCCTCTCAGCAGCAGATAGCTCCCGCAGGCACTGCGCCCGGACGCTTTATATGGGCGTGCGACTCCCAGTCCTATGCTTATCAGACCGAGGACGGCATACATGTGTTCACGCCGTCGTTTGGCGAGCTTAAGATAGCGGGAGAGGTGATAATGCCCATATCTGATGAGATGGACTGGCTCAATCCCGGAGCGACGCCCGAGGCGCTTGCCGAACTGCTGGGAAGCGATAAGTGGACATATGCAGGCACAGGCATGAACTGCGTGCTGTTTGACAGCGGGGATGGCGCCGCGAGCTGTGCCTACCTCATGGAAACTGGCGCGGTGGTGAACTATCCCGAGACTATATACAGTTCCATGACCATAGGCAAAAGTGGCGCCTGCCCGATATACGACGAGAGCGCCAAGCGCTACCGGCTGTATACCAGCGACGGTTCATTTGCGGATATACCCATGCTGGAGGTCATAAACGAGAGCAAGATGGCCAACCCATACGGCTGGCTGGGCGACAGCGTGTGCGTGCTGGAACAGGATGCGTCCTCGCGCAGCAGCTTCCGCCTGCATGCCGCCAATACTGCTACCGGCATAACCTACACTCTGCTCACTCCCTGGGAGTATGCTGACATAATCAGCAGCCAGAGGAAGCCTGAATAGGCATAGCGTAAAGGCGCGCCTGCGTTCGTAAATGCGGATGCAGGCACGCCTTTATTCGGCACGAATGCCGTGCAGGCTGTGCAAGATGCGTGACTAATGCATGAGCGCGGGCATTCGCGCTTGCGTACCGCTCAGCTGCGCTCTTATCTAAAGCGGATGCGCTTTTACATATACAAGCTGATAAAGTGCATAAAAGCGCTCCGCCCTCCCATGCCTGTGCGTGAAAGAGCGGAGCGCTTTGCTCAGCGCATACTTGGCGCTTATTCTGCGAAATCTATCTCGCCCATGGCCATGCGGCTCACGCGCGCCAGCGAGTGCAGGTTGTAGCCCAGCTTTATGAGGCGGTCGTGGCCGGGCTGGAAGGCCTTCTCTATTACCGCGCCTATGCCGGCCACGGTCGCGCCGGCCTGCTCGACTATGGAGCATGCGCCCAGCGCAGCCTCGCCAAAGGCCAGGAAGTCATCTATAACCAGCACGCGGTCGCCGGGGGCGATGTATTTGCGCGACGCGGTGAGCTGATATCGGCGGGACTTGGTGAAAGACTGTACTTCGCACTGTATCAGGTCATCGCTGAGTATGCGCGAGGTCTGCTTCTTCATTATCAGCAGCGGCACGCCCAGCTTTTCGGCGGTGGCTAGCGCGGGCGCTATGCCGGACGACTCTATCGTGGCCACGCGGGTCACGCCGCTGTCTGCAAATATGCGCGCGAATTCCTCGCCTATGGCATGCATGAGGGCAGGATCCACCTGATGATTGAGAAAGCTGTCCACCTTGAGCACTTCGCTGTTAAGCACACGACCCTCGGCGCGTATGCGTTCCTTGAGCAATTCCATGAAATTCCTCCCCGGCGCTGTGCGCCGCGTATGATTGATGATTTATGTCGATTATACACGCTGAGTGTTAAAAGTGATGGCGCGTTTTCGGCATTTGCGGCGCAATATGCGCGCATACAGCAGCTGCATGTGCATGCACAGGCGATGCGTGGACAGTACAGATGTACGCGGCAATCCGGACAATATGACCGCGCCGCAATGCGCATGAGCGGCGGCACGGGCGGCGCAGCCGAAACGGGTGCATATTCAGGCAAGCGATGCCAGAAGCAGGCACACCCAAAGGCAGAGACATGCACACCCACGGGCAAACTGGTTCCGGTAGCATGCGCATTCACGGGCAAGCTGCCGCCGGTGGCATGCGCACCCACGGGCAAACTGCCTCATGGAGCAGCCCCCACAAGCAAGCGCGGCTGTGATGGCGGTGCATGCGCTAAGCGGCAGGGCGATTCGCATAAACCAGTATCGCGCATCCATAAGCAAAACGCGGCCGGCGCATCATGCGCCAGCCGTGTTGCCGCTTTAATGCTGTTTTGACTTACGCGAAGGGGTTCTCGTCCTTGTAGAGCATGCCCTTGGGCTGGTTGAAGGCCACATCCTCTATGCCCAGCAGCTTCATGGCGCTGAACAGAGCCTTGCCCACGCTGCCGAACGCCACCGCGCCGTGGTGCGGGTAGTTCTTGGCGATGAGCACATGGCGGTAGAAGCGATCCATCTCGGGTATGCCGAATATGCCTATGCCGCCGAAGGACTTGGTGTCCACGGGCAGTATCTCGCCCTGCGCCACATAGGAGTGCAGCGTGGTGTCAGCCGCGCTCTGCAGGCGGAAGAAGGTGATCTTGCCGGGCTTGATGCGGCCATCCAGCGTGCCGCGGGTGATGTCGGGCTCGCTGTCGGGCTCGAGGGAGCGCTTCATTATCAGCTGGTACTTCATGGTGGGGTTCACCAGATGGCAGGCGGGGGTGTTGCCGCAGTGGAAGCCCATGAAGGTCTCGCTCTGACGGTACTCGAAGGTGCCGCGTATGCCCTCGTCGTAGATGTCGCGCGGCACGGAGTTGTTGATGTCCAGCAGCGTGGGCGCTACCTCGGTGGCGCAGGCGCATATGAACTCGCTCAGCGCGCCGTAGATATCGACCTCGCAGGATACGGGCATCAGGCGGGAAGCCAGACGGCTGTTCACATAGCAGGGGACGAACTTGAACTCGGTCTGGAACGCCGGCCAGCACTTGTTGGCGAAGGCGACGTACTTGCTCATGCCCTTGTGCGCCTCGGCGAAGTCCATAAGGGTCAGCTCATACTGCGCAAGGCGGGGCAGTATGCCGGGCATCTTGTTGCCCTCGCCCAGCTCGCGCTCCATGTCGGCGATGACCTCGGGGATTCGGGGATCGTTGGCGTGCTGGTTGTAGGCGACCAGCAGATCCAGCTCGGAATGCTCCTCAACGGCTACGCCCAGATCGTAGAGCGCCTTTATGGGAGCGTTGCAGGCCACGAAGTCGTTGGGACGCGGGCCAAAGGCGATTATCTTGAGGCCGCGCACGCCCAGTATCACGCGCGCCACGGGTATGAACTCGGCTATCATAGCCGATACCTCGGCGGCGGTGCCTACCGGATACTCGGGGATGTATACGCGCAGGCCGCGCATCTTGAGGTTGTAGGAAGCGTTCAGCATGCCGCAGTAAGCGTCGCCGCGGCCGTCAAACAGGTCGTTGCCGGTCTCCTCGGCGGCGGCCACGAACATGACCGGGCCGTCGAAGTTCTGCGCAACCAGAGTCTCGGGGGTCTCAGGGCCAAAGTTGCCCAGATACATGACCAGCGCGTTTACGCCGTTGGCCTTGAGCTCCTCAAGAGCGCGGGCAGCATCCTGCTCGTTCTCTACGGTGGTCTCTATCTCGACTATCTCGCCGCCGGCGTTGCGGAACGCCTCGACTACCGCCTTGCGGCGGCGCTGGCTCAGCTCTATCGGGAAGCAGTCGCGGCTTACGGCCACTATGCCCAGCTTTACCTCGGGTATATTGCTCATATCCTTATTCCTCCGTTTCGTCGCGGCATTAGCCGCGCGTGACGCCCTTTTGAGGCTTTATCATATTATACCATGTATTGCGCAAGGTGCAACCGATTTTTTGTTCTTTGCGGGGATATTCAAGAAAAAAATTGTGCGCTAAACCTATCGACACAATAGTCAGCACGGCGACAATATTAACATAATGGCCGCAGACCCCGCAAGCGGCAGCGGCGGAGAGGTGCGCGCAACCTGCGAGTGGGATTGAGTGAAGTGCCGCCCGCATGGAAGTGCGCTCCCGGCGCAGTGCAGCCAGCCAAGCGCGCGGTGGGATGTGGCAGGGGCGGAGTAGAGCAAGGCGCGCGCAACCTGCGAGTGCGATTGAGTGAAGTGCCGCCCGCATGGAAGTGCGCTCCCGCGCAGTGCAGCCAGCCAAGCGCGCAGTGGGATGTGGCAGGGGCGGAGTAGAGCAAGGCGCGCGCAACCTGCGAGTGCGATTGAGTGAAGTGCCGCCCGCATGGAAGTGCGCTCCCGCGCAGTGCAGCCAGCCAAGCGCGCGGGGACTGACTGGCGCCATGCGCCGCTGCATCAAAGCGAGCGCAACTGCCACAACCATAGTCCGACAAGAGCATACTTTAGCGCCTGATGACAGCGAAATGCCGGGCCAAACAGGCACGCCGGTCTGCTGCGCCGCAAATCCCGGGGTGCGGAGAGCGCACATGTTCATTTTGGCGATGAGCCGGGCGCGGCGCTTGAAATCGGCGCGCGGCTGCTCGGCGCAAATTGTGCGGTTCATCTGGAAGCTCACCGCGCCCGTATATGCGCGGCAGATGCCTGCGGGCCGGCGGGGCGGGGGAGCTTGCGCCTGCGCATCAGCCCGTCAAAAGGACTTTTTTGACAAGCTGATTACAAATTGCGGGTTTGTTTGTGTCATATGGGGGACATCGATTGACACGCGCGATGCCGTATGGGAAAATATCACAAGAGGAAGGGATGGGTCGCATATATGGACAGCGGAAGAATATGGGCGCGTGCGCGTATCGCGCTGGTGCTGACGCTTTTAGGGTGCATGGTCGCGGGCAGCGCCTGTGCCATAACTCCCGCGCAGTACAGGCGAGCGCTGGAACGCAATGTGGAAAATTACAGCGCCACTAGGTCGTGGAGCCGGATTGTGAGTCAGCTGTGCGCGGACGAGGCCACGCTGATGGACGGCGACGGCACATTTGCCATAACCGATGACGCAGGCAACGACTATCTGACCACCAGTGCCGCGCGCATAAGCATACGCGGCGAAGTGCAGGGCGGCGAGATAGTGAGCCTGGCCGTATGCGTCGCGCCCAACGAGAAAATGTCGGCGGAATACGAGTTTCAGGCGTTTTCGCTGAGCGAGATAGCGTTTGAGTCGCTGCTGGAGGGCGGAGCGGCCTATTCGGACATGAGCGCGTATCTGTTTCTGTATGACCTGTATCCCTGCGCTATGTGGGCGGGAGATTCGGCATTTGACGACAACTCGCGCTCCATGACCACGGCGCTGGGCGGCAAGCGGTATGACATATCGGCATCCTCGGCGCGCGATACAGGTTCGGTGACGATAAACGTGCGCGTGCTGGGCGAGGCCTCGCAGACGGATGAGGCCGATGCGCTGGACAACCTGAACGCCAACTACGCCTTTGAGAGCATATGCTCGCTGGTGTACGAGCTGGACGTGTGCGGCGACTCCTGCGTGACGCTGATGCGGCAGGGCGATACCAGCGACGCGCCCATGGAGCTTATGGGAGACATGCGCTCATGCGCCCGCGACTACTACGCGCTGGGCGCGGAAAGCTACACAAAGCTCGGCAAGCTCACGTCCGACCTTACGCCCGCCTTTGACGGCATGGTCAGCGCCATAGAGTCGCTGGAAAACGGCGTGACCGGCGAGGGTATAGACGCACTGGAGAGCTCGGTCAGCGCAATGAGCGCTGCGCTGAGGGAGATGTACTGATCGCGCGCCTTGAGTGCGCGATGCGTGGGGCGCGGCCTGCGCGCCCGCCATGCGCCGCTTTGCGCGGCGGCATGTGATGTTAAGCTGCCGCGCCTGCAAAATCACATAAAGAGCGCCGGCCTGCCAGAAAGCTGACAGGCCGGCGCTCTTTATGCATTCACGGGCGGTTATCGCCGCTGAGCAGCTCCACATACTCCTCCAGACACAGCCCAAGCTCGGTCATCTCCTTTGCAGCCTCGCGTCCAACGTATCTGTAATGCCAGGGCTCATAGATTATGCCGGTAATATCGCTCTTGCCATTGGGATAGCGCAGCACAAAGCCGTACTCCCAGCTGTGCGCCATCAGCCACTGCTGAACTCCGGTGTGTTCCTGCGTTTCATCGAGGTTTTGATTGGTCAGATCGACTATGTCCAGCGCCAGCGCGGTCTGATGCTCGCTCGTCCCCGGAACGGCCACCACCTTGCTGGCTTCCGCCCTCGCAGCATCGAAATTATATCCCTCCGCCATAAGGCGGTAGACCTTGTTCTCGAAAAGGCTGGACTGCTTCTCCATGGAGCGGTAGGACGAGCATATCAGCGGCGACAGCCCCGCCGCGCGGCAGTCATCCATCATCTGCTGCAGGTCGGGATAGGCGCGCGAGTCTATGGCATGGCCGTTTAGCAGCTCGGTCAGCTCCACCGCATAGTCTGCGGGTATCCCGTTCCAAGGATTGACCAGTATCAGCCGCCAGTCGTCCACAGCCGGTGACTGCGGCGGAATGGCGGGGCTTGTGGATATGGGCGGCTCGCGCAGCGCGCTGTGCTGCTGAGGCAGTGCGCTTTGCGCGGCGGCGGGCAGCGTCTGCGCGGGCAGATGCACGGCGCTTGTTTCCCTGCTGGCGGCTGTATTGTGCGAAGCGTATATGAACAAAACAGGCACGGCGCATGCGGCCAGCAGCAGCATGGCGCGCTTATGCCGGCTCGCTTTTCGGCGGCACTTAAGGCCTGTCCTATGTTGCATAAAGACTCCCCCCTTGCTGTGATATGACCATATCTTAGCAGGGAGAAGCCTTGAAACGGACTGGGATCGGCAAACAAACGGCAAATATTCAGTGAAACGATATTACATCATGTGATATGAACAGGTAAACATCCTGAGTGTACTGTAAATCGCCATTGGATACGGGAAAGCTCATCGTCCATTCGTTTTCCGATATATCGCTGCGCGCCATGCCTATATCGGGCTCGCCGTAATAGCTGCGGCAAAATTCCAGCCAGCGCTCCGCAATCCGCTGCGGATCTTCAGCAACATCGTCTGACGGTGGCAGGGACAGTTGCAGGCTCAGCATCTTCCCCGTGACGTCATCCAGCGCCATGCTGGAGCCATAGCCATACCCGTTCCACCAGGAGCAGCGCCATATGAGCGCGGTTCTTACCTCGCCTATATCGGCTATCATAAGCTCAGAATATGCGGAACTGCTTTGCTCAGACAGGCCGATGCCGGGAATGATTCCGCTTTGCCGCAGCAGCTCATACACGTCATGCGCTTTTGACAAGGCATCCTGACTCGACATGTTCTTGCCCTGCCGCATGGGTATTGATGAGGTGGCGTTGGAATACATCCAAAACGCATCCATTGCGGATGGATCGGACAGGTCGAGCGAATTGAGCATATCCATATTCCGGATTCCGGCCTGCGCGTGCAGCCAATGGTCCTGCAAAAGTGACGCGACAGAGGGCATGAACGCGCCGCAGGCAACGACTGCGCATGTCAAAAGAACGGCGGCGAGTTTTTTTATCGGGCGCATGGCCTACCTCCTTTAAGCTCCACGGTAACGCAGGTACCCTTGCCCACGGCGCTGTCAAACTTTAGCGTGCCGCTGTGCAGGCTGACTATCTCGCGGCACAGCGCCAGCCCCAGCCCGGTGCCGCCCAGCATGCGCGAGCGCGCCTTGTCCACCCGGTAAAAGGGCTGCGTCAGCTGGCTAAGCGCATGCCCCGGTATGCCGCGGCCGTTGTCGCATACCCTTATGCGGCAGCCGTCCGGCAGCATATCAAGCTCGACCCTTATGCTGCCGTCCTTGTCCACCGCCTTGCGCGCATTGTCCATCAGGTTTAGCAGCAGCGAGCAAAACAGGTCCGGCTCCAGCAGGCACTCGCCTTCCTCGCACCGGCAGGAGAGTGAGAGCGGGCTGTATATCGGCTGATACTCCTCGACCATGGCCTCGACTATGTCCTTGGGCGATACGGCGGAGAGCGTAAAACGCTTTTTCTTTGCCACAAGGAGCTGAAGCAGCTTGTGCGACAGCGTCTCAAGGCGCTTGCCTTCGGAAAAGATGTAGCGCGCCGCCTCTGCACGTTCATCATCGCTCATGCTTTCGCTGTACAGCATTTCGGCATAGCCTATTATGGAGGTCATGGGCGTCTTTAGCTCGTGCGCAAAGCTGCCCATGAACAGATCCTGCCGCTCGACCGTCCGCCGAAGCGTCTCTATGTTCCGCTCCATCTTGGCGGCCATCTTGTTAAAGTCCTTGGCGACTGCGCCTATCTCATCGCCAGAGGAAATCCGCGCGCGGCAGGAGTAATGCCCGGAGGCTATCTTCTGCGAGGCGCGGGACAGCTTTTCAAGCGGAGCGGTGAGGTGTCTGGCCAGAAAGTAGCAGAGCAGGCAGCACAGCAGCACGACTATGGCAAATACCGCAAGATAGGTCCGCTGCTGAAAGCGCCGCGTTGCGTATATATCGGAGATGTCATATGCCGCGTGCAGATACACCGGATCGTCGCCGTCCATTACCATGCTGGACAGCACTATGTAATGAGCGTCATTGTCGCCGCCGGTATAGCTGTACCGGCACTGACCCATGGGCGGCAGCGCAAGGTCGTTTGGCACGGCCGTCCCTGACCTAAAGAGCGTCTGGCTGGCTGTGGACAGCCGAAACCCGGTGCCGGATACTGCGTTTTGCCTGCATAGCTGCTCCAATGTGTCGGCAAGGCTGCCGGCCGTGCCGTCTATGCTCTTTACTATCTGCAAAGTGCTGAGCGTGTTTTGATATGCGCTGTACGCGATGTCCTTTTCCCGGCCTATGGAATTTTGAAACGAGGTCGTTATCAGCAGCGTACCCTGAAATCCGAACAGCAGCGACAATATGCCCAGTATGCAGAGCGTCATCTTCACCCGGAACTTCACGGCGACACCTCAAGGCGGTATCCCACCCGGTTCACCGCCTGCAGCTCGCGCTCCCAGCCCAGCTTTTTGCGCAGGTGCTGCACCTGTATGTCCACGGCCTTGCTGCCAAAGGGATATTCGCTGCCCCAGACCTGTTCGTATATGGTCTCGCGAAACAGCGCACGCCTGGGATTGCGCGCAAAAAGCAGCAGCAGGTCGTACTCGGTCTTGGTCAGCACTATTTCATCGTCGCCGCGCCATACCTGCATGGACATGGTGTCTATGCGCAGTCCGCCGATCTCAATCACGGCGTCCTTCTTCCTGTACCGGCGCAGCACTGCGTCTATGCGCGCCCGCAGCTCCGGCAGCTCAAAGGGCTTTACGATATAGTCATCCGCGCCCAGCCGCAGCCCGGTCACCTTGTCGGCCAGCGAATCCTTTGCAGTTATAAATATGACCGGTATTTCCATGGGACGGATATAATCCATTAGCTCAAAGCCGTCCAGCCCCGGCAGCATTACGTCCAGCAGTATGAGATCGAAACGCCTTTCGCCTATGAGACTTGCGGCCCGCAAGCCGTCAAATGCACATGTGCATGAAAAGCCATCCCGGGACAAGGCGTTTTTTATCAGATTGGCGATGGGCTTTTCATCCTCTACGATCAATATCTGAAGCAATATATCACCCCGCATTCTGCCCCATAGTATACACTGGATTTTACATGGAGTCATGAATATCAGTTTAAAAAAGCGGCAATGCGCGCCGTGAGCGCGTCCGCGGCCCAAGGCGCGCGGCTTTGCACGCGGCCTGCGCATGCCGCTCATGGCAGGCGCATTTTCTCCATATATTTCCTCTGCGCATAAATTGGCTCGCAATGCAGACAATAACTCCGCAACCTGACAAAGCCGCAGGGCTTTTAAAACATGTGGAAAGAACGGAGTTGGGCATATGAGGGCTACGGGTATTGTGCGCAGGATAGACGAACTGGGGCGCGTGGTCATCCCCAAGGAGATACGGCGCACTCTGAGGATACGCGAAGGCGATCCGCTGGAGATATATACCGACCACGACGGCGAAGTGGTGCTGAAGAAGTACTCGCCCATAGGCGAGATATCCGGCATCGCCAAGGACTATACCGACGCGCTGCTGAGGACGCTGGGCCATGTGGCCGTGATAACCGACCGCGACGTGGTGGTGTCGGCCTCCGGCTCGCCAAAGCGCGAGCTGTGGGAAAAGCCCATATCCAGCGAGATGGAGAGCGCCATGCACAACCGCCAGATGCTGCGCCTGGGCGAGATAGACGGATTGGACGGCGCGCGCTCCGGCATGCGGCTGATACCGGTGACCAATGAGGAGCTGACCACGCGCTATGTGAGCCAGATAATCTGCCCGATAATCGCCGACGGCGAGGTGGTGGGCTGCGTGGTGCTGCTGGGGCGCGAGGGCGAGCACATGGGCGATGTGGAGACCAAGGTGGCGGAGACCACCGCCAATCTCGTGGGCAGGCAGATGGAGCAGTAATGCATGGCCGGCGCGCACTGCGGCATTTGCCGCCCGCACTGCATGCGCCTTGGGGCGGGCGTGCCTGCACGCATATTGCAGCGCACTCTGAGGGACGCCGTTTTCGCGCTGAGCGGGCGGCGTTCCTTTTAACATTTATGCCCCGCACATGCCCTAAATATGCCTAAATACCGGGCTTCCGGGGCAGATATTCACGTTTTCATGCTTTATTAATCGTGTAAAGCGTGGTATAATCTGCCTGCGATGCATATGTTTCGGTATATAGCCGGGCAATGAAAGGCGATGCATAAATGAAGAGCCGTAAGGGAACAAAGTCATTCCTCGCCGGTGCGGCCATACTGGGCGCTGCGGGGCTTATATGTAAGATCATAGGAGCGGTATATCGCATACCGCTGTCCAATAATATATTGCACAAGGAAGGCATCGCGTATTATCAGATTGCCTATCCTGTATATTCGACGCTGCTGGTGGTGTCCAGCGCAGGTTTGCCCACGGCGATATCCCGCATGGTCGCAGAGCGCGTGCAGCAGGGGCGGGAGCGCGACGCGCTGGGCGTGTTCAGATGCGCACTTCTGGTGCTGCTGGGCATAGGACTGATAACGGGCGCCGTAATGGCGCTTTTTTCCACGCAGATAGCGGGCATGCTGGGCAATTCGCGCGCCAGCTTTGCACTGGCGGCGATAGCGCCGGCGCTGATATTTGTCGCTGTAATGTCGGCATACCGAGGGTACTTTCAGGGCATGCAGAACATGACACCGACTGCCATATCGCAGCTGATAGAGCAGGCGGGCAAGCTGGCGGCGGGCTTTCCGCTGGCGGCGTACATGATGCGCTATGGGCCGGAGTATGGCGCGGCGGGCGCGCTGCTGGGCGTGTCGCTGTCCGAGGCGCTGGCGCTGGGGTACGTGATGCTGCGCAAGCTGCGCTTCGGGCGCGAGCTGGACAAGCGCCTGCGCTGGGCGGACGCGCGCGCAGAGCTGACGGATGATGGCCGCGAGACCTTCTCGCAGGTGTGCCGCACGCTGTTTGCCATAGCCGTGCCAATAACGATAGGCGCGTCGATAATGCCCCTTGTCGGCATGACCGACACCATGATAGTCATAAACCGCCTTCAGGACATAGGCTATGCCAAGGACGCGGCCACCAATCTGTACGGCCTGTTTACGGGCAATGTCAACACCGTGGTCAACATGCCGCAGGTGCTGACCGTGGCGCTGTCCATGGCGCTTGTGCCGTCGATAACCTCGAGCATGACCGGGCGCGATTACAGGGGCATGCGCAGGAGCGTTATGCAGGGCATGAAGCTGAGCTGGATGATAGGCATGCCGTGCTGCGTGGGCCTTTTCATGCTGGCCAAGCCCGTCATGCGCCTGCTGTACTCAAGCTACGGCGCGGAAGACCTGAATACAATGGCCGGGCTGCTGAGGATAATGTCGCTGGCGATACTGTTCCTGTCCGTCGTGCAGACCACGACCGGCATACTTCAGGGACTGGGCCGCGTTATAGTGCCGGTGCTTTCGCTGGCGATAGGCGCGGTGTTCAAGGTGATAATAAACTACGTGCTGGTGGGCGTTCCGGCGATAAACATATATGGCGCGCCGATAGGCACGATAGTCTGCTATGCCGTGGCCGCGATACTCAATACGTTCATGATATGCTACATAACGCGCAGCAAGTTCGCGTTTGGCAACGTGATAGGCAAGCCCGCGATATCGGTAATGGCCATGGCCTTTGTGCTGGCGGTTATGACGATTGCGCTGCCGGGTTACGCCGATAGCCGCCTGTTTGCAGTGGCGGGCGTGCTGGTGGGCGCGCCGGTGTACGCCTTCATGCTGGTGCTGACCGGCGCCATAACCCCGGATGACATGAAGATAATGCCGGGCGGGCGGCGCATAACGGCGCTGCTTAAGCGCATGAAGATATGGAGGTAGAGCATGCTATACATTGTGGGTCTGGGTCCGGGCGATGAGGGCAGCATAACCCCGCGCGCGCTTGACGTAATGGCGGGCTGCGCTAGCGTGCTTTTGCGCACGGCGCGCGTAAAGTGCGCGGACTTCCTGTCGCAGCGCGTGAGCTTTTCTTCGCTGGATGAGCTGTATGACGAGTGCGAGGACTTCGACAGCCTGTGCGCGGCCATAGCCGGGCGCGTGCTGGGCGAGGCGCAAAGGTGCGACACGGCCTATGTGGTCAGCGACGTAGCCGAGGCTACCGTGGGCGCGGTACTGCGCGCCGCGCGCGGCATGGGCAAGGATGCGCCGCGCATAGAGATAGTCCCGGGAGTTCCCGCATGCGGCGCGGCTACGGCGGGACTGGCGGGCGAGTTCCAGATAGCCGACGCTTCCTGCTGGGAGAGCGTACACATAAACCCGCGCATGCCTCTTGTGATACGCGAGCTGGATTCGCGGCTGCTGGCGGGCGAGATAAAGCTGCGCCTCATGGACAGATACCCATCCGATGCGCACGTGACCTTCTTTGCCAGCAGCGTGCAGGGCGAGGCCCACAGCTACGAGATACCGCTTGAGCAGCTGGACAGGCAGGCGCGCTATGACCACACGGTGTGCGCGCGCGTGGAAAAGCTGGAACTGGGCGAGCTGAGCGACCGCGTTATGAGCGAGGACGGCGAGACGCACTTCGACTTTGAGCATCTGGTCGAGATAGTGCGTGCGCTGCGCGCGCCCAACGGCTGCCCCTGGGACAGGGAGCAGACGCACGAGAGCATGCGCCATTCGCTGATAGAGGAATGCTACGAGGTGCTGGAGTGCATAGACAAGGGCGACAGCGATCATCTGTATGACGAGCTGGGCGATCTGCTCATGCAGATCGTGATGCACGCGCAGATAGCCGCAGAGCACGGCGAGTTCACGATAGACGACGTGACGCATGCCATATGCCGCAAGATGATATTCCGCCACAGCCACATATTCGGCAGCGACAGCGCCGCCGATTCCCGCGAGGTGCTCAAGCTCTGGGAGGAGCGCAAGCGCCGCGAAAAGGGACTGCGCACGACCAGCGAAGCCATGGCGGACGTGGGCGACAATCTGCCCGCGCTGATGCGCGCCGACAAGGTGCAAAGCAAGGCCAAACAGGTGGGCTTTGACTGGAACGACCCGCGCGAGGCGCTTGTAAAGGTGCGCGAGGAAGCGGACGAAGTGGAAAGCGCGTTGGCGGGCGACGGCAATCTGGGCGAGGAGCTGGGCGACATGCTGTTTGCCTGCGTGAACGTGGCGCGGCTGAGCGGATTCGATTCCGAGCTGGCGCTGCGCGCGGCGACCGGCAAATTCATGGACAGGTTTACGCGCATGGAACGCGCGATACTTGATGACGGCAAGAAATTGCCGGAGATGACCCTTGAGGAAATGGACGAGTATTGGAACCGCATCAAACACTGATTCTGGGAGGAGACTTTGATGAACAAGACCGATTTTATATCCGAAATAGCCAAGTCCGCCGGCGTGACCAAGGCGG
Source organism: Candidatus Fimadaptatus sp. (assembly GCA_050946055.1). GTDB lineage: Bacteria > Bacillota > Clostridia > Christensenellales > Aristaeellaceae > Fimadaptatus. Next base: position 130,743 of record JBMNUB010000001.1, read on the forward strand.
AGGCTGAGCGCGTAATGAATGCGTTTGAGGAAGTCATGATATCCGCGCTCAAGGCGGGCGACAAGGTACAGCTGACCGGCTTTGGCGTGTTCGAGAGCAAGGCGCGCGCCGCGCGCACCGTGCGCAATCCCGCAACCGGCGAGATGATGGACATAGCGGCCACCAGCGTGGCCTCCTTCAAGCCCGGAAAGCGCCTGAAGGACGCGCTGGGCAGCGACGGCAAGTAAGACAGTTCAATGACGACGAGGGGCGGTTTGCCTTCGCAGGCGCGACGGCTCTCCGCCCCTTTGGATACGCTGGCAAATGCGCGGGGACATCGCAAGGCGCCTGTCCGCTCCGCGCATTGGCATGCCGTGCGCAGCTGACCGATGTGCGGGAGCACCCCGGCTGGCTGATGTGCGGGCGGATGCACCGGCAAAGCGCGGGCATGCCGTCATCCAAATGCGCAGCGCGCAATATATACTGATATACAATATCTTACGGGAGGACTCAATATGGGCAGGGGCAAGGATAAGCAGCCTGAGGTGCGCTCCGGCGCGGCAGAATCCATGCGGCTGGACAAATACCTCAAGGTATCGCGCATAATAAAGCGGCGCACGGTAGCGGGAGAGGCCTGCGATGGCGGGCGCGTGTTGATAAACGGCAAGGAAGGCAAGCCGGGCGCGCAGGTAAAGGTGGGCGACAGGCTGGAGGTGCGCTTTGGTGCGCGCTCGGCGGTGTATGAGATAGTAACGCTGTCCGAGCATGTGCTAAAGGCCGATGCCTGCGGCATGTACAAGGTCATAAGCGACGGAGCTGAGGATAAATGAGCGCAAACTGCTGGGCTGTTATAGTGGCCGCCGGTCAGGGCAGCCGCATGAACCTGAAGTATAACAAGGCGTTTTTGCCGCTGGTGGGCAAACCCATGCTGCTGCACACGCTGGAAGCGCTGATGGGCAGCGGCCTGTACGACGGGGTGGCGCTGGTGATACGCCCGGACGAGCGCGAGCGCGTGCGCAGGCTGCTGGAGGACGCGCCCGGCGAGGCACTGCTGGTTGACGGCGGCGCGACCAGGCAGCAGAGCGTGCTGAACGGACTGCGCGCGCTGCCCGATACCTGCCGCTATGTGGCGGTACACGATGCGGCGCGCCCGCTGGTCACATACGACATACTCAAGGCGACGCTGGACAGCGCCATAGAGTTTGGCTCGGGCGTGGCCTGTACGGCCGTCACCGACACTATAAAGCGCGTGGACGGCGAGGGGCATGTCAGCACGCTGGACCGCAGCGCGCTGCGCGCCGTGCAGACCCCGCAGGTGTTCAGGCTGGACATGCTGCTGCGCGCGCACGAATGGGCGCAGGCAAACGGCATAGAGGCCACCGACGACAGCGCTCTTATAGAGCAAAGCGGCGGCAATGTGCATCTGGTGGCCGCGCCGGATGGTGCAGCCAACATAAAGCTGACCACGCCCGCCGACCTGAGATACGCCGAATACGCGCTGATGGGCGCGCTGCGCACCGGCCTTGGCTATGACGCGCACAGGCTGGTCGAGGGACGCGACCTTGTGCTGTGCGGCGTGAAGGTGCCGTATGAGCGCGGCTTGCTGGGGCATTCGGATGCGGACGTGGCCACGCATGCGCTGATAGACGCGCTGCTGGGCGCGGCCGGCATGGGCGACATAGGCAGGCTGTTTCCCGATACCGACATGAAGTACAAGGACATATGCTCGATAGAGCTGCTCTGCGAGGTGGTGCGGAGGCTGGGCGAAGCCGGCATGGTGGTCAACAACTGCGACATGACCATAGTTGCGCAGCGCCCCAAGCTCGCGCCGTACATAGATGAGATGTGCATGACGCTCTCGCGCGCGCTGGGCATAGACGTAAACCGCATAAACATAAAGGGCAAGACCACCGAGGGAATGGGCTTTGAAGGCGAGGGCAAGGGCATATCGGCGCAGTGCGTGGCGGCTGTGGCCGAACTGCAGCGCCTGTGAGGAGGCAAATATATGAAGATACTTATAGACAACGTCAGACTGTGGACGGGCGAAACCGCAATAGACGGCGCTTGCATACAGGTAGACGGCGCGCGCATAGCATATGCGGGCGCGCGTGCAGATGCGCCCGCATTCGATGCGGATGAGGTCATAGACGCGCGCGGCGGCATAGCCATGCCCGGCCTTGTCAATGCGCATACGCACCTGCCCATGACGCTGGTGCGCGGCGTAGGCACTGATCTGCCGCTGATGGACTGGCTGCACAGCATATGGCCGCTCGAGGATCGCCTGACGCCCGAGATGGTGCGCGTAGGCACTCAGATGAGCGTGCTGGAGGCGCTGCGCACCGGCACGACCTGCTTTGCCGATGCATACATGCAGAGCGAAGTCATAGCCGAGGCCGTGCTGGAGGCGGGCATGCGCCTTAACATATGCCGCATGATGACCGGAGAGCGCACCGAGGACAAGCTGAATGAGCAGCGCGCGCTGTTTGGCCGGTTTAACGGCGCATATGATGGTCGTGCGCGCGTGTACATGGGCCTGCACGGCGAGTATACCTCCGATGAATCGCTGGCGCGCGCGCTGGCTGAACTGGCGGGCGAGCTGGGTACGGGTCTGCATGTACACGTGAGCGAGACGCGCTCCGAGGTGGAGGAGTGCCGGGGCCGCCGCGACGGGCGCTCGCCTGTCGCATACCTGCGCGACATGGGCGCGTTCGACGTGCCTGCGCTGGCGGCGCACTGCGTATGGGTCGATGAAAACGACATGGCCATAATGCGCGAAAAGGGCGTGACACCCGTGCATAACCCGGTCAGCAACCTGAAGCTGGCCAGCGGCATAGCGCCCGTTGAGCGCATGTGCCAGATGGGGCTGAACGTCGCCCTCGGCACAGACGGCGCGGCCAGCAACAACACTCTGGACATGTTCGAGGAGCTCAAGCTCACCGCCATACTGCAAAAGGGCGATACAAAGATTGCCACCGCCATGCCCGCAACCAAAGCGCTGGCAATAGCGTCTCAGAATGGAGCGCGCGCGCTGGGCTTTGAGGATGTGGGGCTAATAAAGGCCGGATACCGCGCGGACATAGTGCTGCTGGGCAACGCCAATCCCGCGCACACCGCTTCGCGCGACATACCCGGTACGCTGGTCTACGCCACCAGCGGCTCCGACGTGCGCATGACCATGGTCGATGGGCGCGTGCTATACATGGATGGCGAGTTCAAGACGCTCGACGAGGCGCGCATACGCGCCGGCTTCACCCGTGCGGTGGACGAGCTGCTTGGCTAAAGCGCAGGGCGCGCCGCACTCTGTGCGCGCAGCGCCGCCGCAATCACCACAGGAGGACCCCAGATGCAGCAGAAGAAACAAAATGAGGTGACCACCGCTAAGAAGTACGCCGAATACCGCCGCGAGAAGGAGCAGAGCCGCAAGAAGCGCGTGCGCAAGCCGCGCGCGCCCAAGTGGCTCAAGAACCCCTTCACGTGGGCGGCGCTCACGGCGCTGATAGCGGCGTCTGCCTTTGGCACTGTGTACTTTATCAACCGCAGCCGCGTGGTAGAGCCGGACTCGGGCGTGCCGGGATATTACTCCATGGAGCAGGCCGTTATGAGCGGCGGCACTTCGGGCGCGGCGCTGAGCGACGTGCGCGTGAGCGTGGAGGGCGAGGACACAGTGGTGCGCATGTCGTTTTCGGGCGGCACGCCCGCATACTCGGTGTCGGCGCTGAGCGACCCGGCGCGCGTAGTGGTATCGCTGAGCGAGCTGAGCGGCTGGGAGCATACCAGCGCGTTCTCGGGCGACGGTCAGTCGCTGGTGCTGGGCATGTTCCGCGATCAGGGCAGCGAGGAGGGCGTGACCAGACTGTGCTTCCAGACCACGCGGCGCATAGGCTACCGCATGAGCGCGGAGGGACAGGATCTGGTGCTGCGCCTGCGCGCGCTGGACGATGCGTCGGAGGCGGGTTACTACGTCACGCTGGGCGCATATGAAGCGTACTGCGCGGGGCTGTTCGACGGGGGTGACATGACCCCGGTGCTGTGTGCGGACGGAGCCAGCGTCACCATGATATCGCCGCGCTACGACACGCGCGTGGAAGCCGAGGCCTATGCCAAGGCGCTGGATGAGCGCATAGCGCAGACTCTGCCGGGCATGGCGGGTTCGGTCGTGCAGCTGAGCGGCAACGAAGCGCCGCCGCTGTCCGACGCCGCAGAGCGCGCCCAGCTCAGCGCCGCGGAGGTATATCGCCCGTATGAGGGCGAAGCCGCGCCCTGGCTGTGGACCAGCAACGGCAGGCTGATTCGCTGGATGCCCGACATGAAGCGGGCGCTATTCACGCGCCAGACGGCTTCGGCGGCGGGCGACGATGAGGATTACTGCGAGCTGTGGCTGTACGACCTGACCGGCAAGGGACAGCGCCTGCTGGATCTGGAATTCCGCACAGTGACCGACGCGCGCTTCAGTCAAAGCGGCGATGCGCTGGCGTTTATGGAGATGACCGATTCGGAGTATTTGCTGTATTACTACTCGCTGTCGGGCGGCACGTTCGTGCCTCTTGGCGACTATGTGGGCGGCAATACGTATGGATTCGACTTCGCGGGCGACGGCAGCCTGTATCTGGTGGGCGGCATAGACATGCCGCGCCTGACGCGCTGGGATCCCACTATGACGTTTGGCGATTCGGCGCGCATGCTGGAGGACGAGGAAGGGCTGCAAGGCTCCTTCCGCATGGGCAGCATGGAGTATGCGCCCAACAGGATAATCATGTCCGACGGCGAAACGCTCACTTATACCTACACCATGGACACGGGCGTGCGCGAGCTTTTGACCGAGGGCGGCGAGTTCGAGATGTCGCCCGACGGACGGTATCTGGCGCTCATGGAGTACGACGAGTCCATACAGGTGGACACATACACCGGCATAAAGGTGCGCGACCTTGCCGATGGAAGCGAGCGCATGGTGTTTGCGGGCGAGGCCATAGGCGACATGTGCTGGTCGAGCGGCGGCGCGCGGCTGTACTATCTGACATACAACTACGACGAAAGTACCGCCGAAGCCTTCCCGTCGGTGCTGCACTGCTATGACGTGGCCAGCGGGCAGGAGCGCGCGCTGGGGCTGATAAACAGTCTGGACATAGGCATGGGCGCAAACGACTCCGAGGTGTCGTTCGTGACCATGTATCAGAGCGCTACCGGGCGATATCTGGCGGCGACGTATCGCGTGACGGTGAATTGATGGAACTGATGGCGCGCGGCTGAACAGTATGCGCGATTATGCGCCATGCGGTGCAATGCGCGTTTGTTTGGAAGGCATGCGCAACGTGCGCTTGGATGCCGTGAATATGTCCTAATGTTCAATGCTAAGGCATGCATTCGGCAAGTGAAAGGCATGCTTTGGCGTGCGGCAATTCTATTGCATTGGCGAATGTCATGCACATAATATCGACCCGTTTCCGATGATTGCGTCGGGAGCGGGTCGGTTTTTATATAAAGCAATACTCTGCGGCGCTGAACAAGAGACGCATATTTGCCGATTGGATATTTATGGTCAAGGCTTGCACATCAGGGAAATTGCCATGCGCTTGCCGCTCAGCCATTCACATTCATGCCTAAGCCGCGCCACTGGACATAAGCCGTGCATCCATGATATCATTAGCCAATAAGAGCCGTGCGGCTCAATACGCGGGAGGAAAATGTCGGTGAGGATAGCGCTTATTTCTGATATACATGGCAATGCGGATGCGCTGCGGGCTGTGCTTAGCGATGCGCGCACACAGGGCGCTGATAGATATGCATTTCTAGGGGACATGATATTCGACATGCCGTTTTCCGGCGAAGTGCTGGACATAGTGCGCGCACTGCCCGAGGCTGTATTCGTGCGCGGCAACAAGGAGCATTACCTGGATAACCTTGCCGGGCAGGATATGGCGGGCTGGACGGATGAGCAGATGGGCGTGATATACCAGACTTATCGCGAACTGGACGCGGAAGCGATAGCGTGGCTGCGCGGCCTGCCCGACGAGCTGACGCTTGAGCTGCCATCGGGCAGAAAACTGCACTGCCTGCACGCCATACCTCAGCTGCGCAGGAATGGGCGCACGCGCTATAACAGCAGCAGTATGTTCGCAAGCGAATACGCCGCGCATGGGTTTTCGCGTCAGGAATACCTTGATGGCCTCAGCCGCTTCTATGAGGATGAGATAGCGCGCGAGTGCGCCGGGTATGGCGCGGATGCCATTGCATATGGACATGATCACATACAGGGCTGGGGAATGTGCGCGGGAAGTCTAGTCGTGGATGCCGGCTCGGCGGGCATACCGCTGGACTGCGATGCGCGCGCCGCATACACCATACTCGAGGACGGGCGCGAGCTGCGCGCTATAGAGCGCCGCGTCGGATACGATGTCGATGCCGCCATAGCCCGAGCGCGGAATACGTCTATAAGCCGCGCGGGTGCGGTGTGGTCGGCGCTGACCTTCCGCCAGCTGCGCACGGCGCAGGATTGCGTGGGCAGCTTCTTTGCTGAGCTGCGTCAGCTGGAGGCAGAGCGCCCCGACATGGAGAAGAACGCCCGGCTGCACGCGGCGTATGAGCGGCTGAAGGCGATGTGCGGCGGAGAATGGGTTGAAGTGCGATAGGGCGTGCGGCGACGCGGCAATGAGGTGGATAAAGCGCAAGGCGCGCATTGCAGCATGCTCATGCGTGATTGCGTGCGGGCATGGCGCGGCGAAAAGCGCAATACCATGTCGTTGACAAGGCGTGCGGGCGAGCAAGAATGTGCTGCGGGCTGTATCGCGCGGCCGGACTTGCCCGCCTGCACTGCTATAAAGAACGTATTATGACATACAGGTTCAGAGAAAAATGTATTAACGCACAATTAACTTGCAATTCGGCGCGTATAGTATAAAATAAAGTCAGGCAAAGTCAAAATCGGCAATGGTCAGAAAGCGGGATGGAAGTGGCACAGATAAGCGACAGTATCGAGCAGTTCATAAAAGACATGATGGACGCCGATAATGAGATAGAGCTTAAGCGAAACGAGCTGGCACAGCACTTCGGCTGCGTGCCGTCGCAGATAAACTATGTGCTAAGCACCAGGTTCTCGGTGCAGCACGGATACGTGATACAGTCAAAGCGCGGCGGCGGCGGATACATACGCATAGTGCGCGTCAGGATGGACGACGATCGCGATCTGCTCAGCGAGATGATGGACACGATTGGCCAGGAGATATCGCAGGACGGCGCGCAGGCGCTGATATCGCGGCTGAGCGACCTCAAGCTCATAAGCGCGCGCGAGGCATCGCTGATGAACGCCGCCGTGCAGGATGCGGCGCTGGGGCTGCCTGTGCGCGCCAAGGACATGCTGCGCGCGGGCGTGCTTAGGAACATGATAGAGCAGGTGTTCATGATGAACGAGTAGCCGGGGGGCGCGCAGGGGCGCGCGCGGCAGGACGCAATGGCGGTCCGGCGCGCGGCGGCATGGATTGCAGCGCGCTTGCGCTGCGCGGCACGGTGGCGCTCACGGTGTGCAGCGAGCATGCGCACAGGCACATAGCGCAGTGACGCGGCGGCAGCCGTCGCCTAGAAATGCGCTTGCGCCGATTGTGCGAAGCAGACATGCGTGCAGGAGCGCAGGCCAATGCATGCGGCATAGTGTACGGCGCTAAGCGGCGAAGCACATTAGCCGCGCCATAGATACCCCTTCGCACCCCGGCATAAAATGTGACTGAGACGGTCCTTTGCCATTAAGGATCGGCGCGCGGCGTTTTATATTTGGCCGCGCGTGGTAAAATAGTATCGGGAGGTTCGATATGGCGTTTTTTGCAAGTTTCACCGAGCGCGTGCAGCGCGCTCTCAAGATAGCGCAGGCGGAAGCCAGCTCCGCCGGGCGCGGATATGTGGGTACGGAACATCTGCTGCTGGGCATAATGCATGATCCGGGCGCGGCGGGCGTGATACTGGACGAGTTCTCGATAGACGACGTGCGCAACTCGATATTCTCCCTGATAGGCAGGGGCGAGGAAAAGCCCGCCTCAAGCGGCAAGATGGCCTTCACGCCGCGCACCAAGCAGGTGCTGGAGATGAGCGCGCGCGAGGCCATGGAGATGAAGGTCAACTACGTCGGCACGGAACACATACTGCTGGCCATAATGCGCGAGCCGGAATGCGTGGCGGCGCATGTGCTGGCGGGGCTGGGCGTGGATCTTGCCAAGGCGCGCGAGAAGCTGCTGGCTTCGCTGCGCGAGAACGCGCAGTCGCATCCCGCCGATACGCCCAAGCTCAATCAGTACGGCGCAGATCTCACCGAGCGCGCGCGCAAGGGCGAGCTTGACCCCGTGGTGGGCCGCGAGAGCGAGATAGAGCGCATAGTGCAGATACTCTCGCGCCGCACCAAGAACAACCCCGTGCTGATAGGCGAGCCGGGCGTGGGCAAGACCGCGATAGTGGACGCGCTGGCGCAGCGCATAGCCGAGGGCAACATACCCGACATACTCTCGGGCAAGCGTGTGTTCTCGCTGGACATATCGGCGATGCTGGCGGGTGCCAAGTATCGCGGCGAGTTCGAGGAGCGCTTAAAGTCGGTCATGGCAGAGATTAAGGGCAATGCCAATGTGATACTGTTCATAGACGAACTGCATCAGATAGTGGGCGCGGGCGCGTCCGAGGGCGCGATAGACGCAGCCAACATACTAAAGCCCATGCTCTCGCGCGGCGAGCTTCAGTGCATAGGCGCTACCACGCTCACCGAATACCGCAAGCACATAGAGAAGGATTCGGCGCTGGCGCGGCGCTTCCAGCCGGTCATGGTGGGCGAGCCCACTCAGGCCGAGTCGCTGGACATGCTGTTCGGCCTGCGCGACAAGTACGAGGCGCATCACAAGGTGCGCATAACCGACGAAGCGCTTCAGGCCGCGGTCAGCCTGTCCGCGCGCTACATAACCGACAGGTTCCTGCCCGACAAGGCCATAGACCTGATAGACGAGGCTGCGTCGCGCGTGCGCATACGCTCTTACACGCCGCCGCTCGACCTCAAGGAACAGCAGGATGCATTGGACAAGCTCAATGCCGAAAAGGCCGAGGCCATAAACTCGCAGGACTTTGAGAAGGCCGCCGCCATGCGCGACGAGGAGAAGCGCCTGAAGTCGCAGATGGACATGCTGCGCAAGGAGTGGGAGCAGCACAAGCAGGAGCGGCAGGAGGTCGTGGATGCCGAGGAAGTGGCGCAGATAGTGTCCACGTGGACGGGCGTGCCTGTGACGCGCCTGACCCAGAGCGAGAGCGAGCGCCTGCTCGACTTGGAAGGCGTGCTGCACAGGCGCGTGATAGGGCAGGACGAAGCAGTTTCGGCCACGGCGCGAGCGGTAAGGCGCGCCCGCGCTGGCCTCAAAGACCCCAAGCGCCCGGTGGGTTCGTTCATATTCATGGGTCCCACCGGCGTGGGCAAGACCGAGCTGTGCAAGGCGCTGGCCGAGGCCATGTTCGGCGACGAGAAGGCGCTGATACGCATGGACATGAGCGAATACATGGAAAAGCATACCGTGTCGCGCATGATAGGTTCGCCGCCCGGCTATGTGGGCTACGACGAGGGCGGTCAGCTCACCGAGAAGGTGCGCCGCCAGCCCTATGCCGTGGTGCTGTTTGACGAGATAGAAAAGGCGCATCCCGATGTGCTAAATCTGCTTTTGCAGATAATGGAGGATGGCCGCCTTACCGATGGTCAGGGACGCACGGTCAACTTCCAGAACACCGTGATAATCATGACCTCAAACGTGGGCGCGGCGGCGTTTGGCAGGCAGCGCACGATGGGCTTTGCGCAGTCGGGCGACGAGCGCGAGCGCAGGACCGTGCGCGACGAGGTCATGAAGGCGCTTAAAGACGCGCTGCGCCCCGAGTTCCTCAACCGCGTGGATGACCTAATCGTGTTCGACGAGCTCACGCGCGAGAACATAGACGAGATAGCGGGGCTTATGGTGCATCAGGTAAGCAAGCGCCTGTCCGAGCGCGGCATAGAGCTGGAGATGACCGGCGAGGCCATACACTTCCTGGCTGAAAACGGCTATGACCGTCAGTACGGCGCACGTCCGCTGCGCCGCACGATACAGCGCACCGTAGAGGATGCGCTGAGCGAGGAGATACTCTCGGGCAGCATAAAGCTGGGCGACAAGGTGCTGGGCAGGCTGGATGACGGCAAGCTGCGCTTTGAGCGCTGCGAGGAGACCGCGATGCTGGTCTAAGACATATCAAAGGGAGCGGGCGCGACCCGCGCGTGAGGTGCTTATGGCGCAGAACAAGATAGATGAGTTTTTGACCGATATGGCTGGGCGCTACCAGCCCGGCCGCCGCAAGGGCGACGACATACTGGAGCTGTACACGTCGGACGACGGGCGCACCTACCGCGTACACATAAGCGAGAATGAGTGCATGCTCAATGCGCCCGCGGATCGCGAAGCTTCGGCGCGCATAGAGACCACATCCGATGCCTTCATAGACATGATGGAGGGCCGGCTGAACGTGATATCGGCGCTGATGCGCGGCAAGGTGCGCGTAAAGGGCAGCGTGGCGATGATAAAGGATTTGCCCAGGCACTTTGACCTCAAGGGCTGGCAGGGCAACGGCTGAGTGCGGCAGCACAAGCTGTGCAGCATGGTCGCGGCCGGCATGTGGCCTTGCAGGGCATGCTTGTGCGCTCTGCGGCTCAAAGCGTGAATGGTTGCGCATGTCTGCATTGGATATGCGCAGCGCATGCAGGCTCATGCGCGCCCTGCGGTTCAAAGCGTGAATGGTTGCGCATGTCTGCATTGGATATGCGCAGCGCATGCAGGCTCATGCGCGCTCTGCGGCTCAAAGCGTGAATGGTTGCGCATGTCTGCACCGTGGATGCGCAGCGCATGCAGGCTCATGCGCGCTCTGCGGCTCAACGCATGAATGGGTGCGCGCATATGCGGAGCGTGCTTTTGCCATGCCGCAGAACAGCCCGCCAAAGGCTGCAAAATATCCATAAAGCCAACAGTCAAACGTGAAAGCGGATGGGTCTAATATATGCTGACACATGAAGGAGGTAAGCATATGAGGACTCATCCGTTTTTTGCGCTGATTGCGGCGGCGCTTTGCCTGCCGTGCATGGCGCTGGCAGAGCCGGGCGGGGATGGCGAAGCCCGGCAGGCAGAACTTGTGGAATATGTTGAGGATACGCGGCAAAACAGCCTTGAGCAGTTATTTACCTATGCGGTGCTGCCCGAGGGCGCAGAGGAGCCGCTCGGCAAAGCGCCCGAGGACATAGAGCTTGTAGTACCCGGCGAAAACGAAGCCTACCGCGCCGGGTTGCTAAAGCATGTGCGCGCGCGGCATGAATCGGCGGGGCAGGGCGCCGTGCGCATAAGGGCGCTGCGCTCCATATCGGTCAACACATTGACCGCGCTGGAGTGGTCGGTAGAGAACGTGTCGGACGCACCCATACTGCTGACCGGCGGTGGCATGTCGGTAAACGGCACTTGCGGCGCTGTATCCCGCGCCGTGAACAGCGACCGCATACTGATGCCGGGCGAAATCATGCTGTGCGTGGCGGCGGATCAGCAGCCATGGCTCACCGGCGATGCGGTGTCCGCAACCGTGATGTACGACGTGTACAGCGTGGCTGAGGGCGCGCTGCCCGAGGATACGGGCGAGGAGTTCTTCCCGGAGGAGGGCGATGCGCAGCTCATGGGCAAAGCGGAGCTGGCAATAGAGCTTGAGCGCAGCATAGTCCCGGCGCTTTCCGCGCTCAAATCGGGCGAGGTGATAGAGCGCGAGTGGCGCGGCAGCACGCTTAGGGTCACGCAGGCATGGCAGTCGCTGTCGGCGGGCGCATACACAGTCCAGCGCATATTCGATACCCGCGAGCAGGCGCTTGCCAATAGTCCGTTTGCGGACGATTGGTGGGACGCCCGCCCATACTGCGCGCCCGACGAAGGCGGCGGCGACTGGATAATGATAGGCGGCGGTTCGGGCGACGATGAGCCGGTCATGCTGGAGGACGGAAGATGGGCGTACTCTGTCACCCATACGGCGGACATGCTCAACTATCTGCCGGGGAGCAAGGTGTACATAGTGCCTGTTACGCGGGATGGCGAGGACTACCAGAGCGCGATAGAGCTGGAGCTGACGATGGAGATACCGCAGCCCGCAATGGAGCGGGAATAACATCATGCGCATATTGCGCTGCAATGAGATACAGAATGCGCCGCCATGACGCATTAACGCTATGACAGCGCAAAGCTCATGCATTACACAAAAAGCATGCCCGCCGCATCGAAAATTGCGGTGAGCATGCTTTTTGACGGTTTGCATATATGGGATGTCGCACAGCTGGCAGAAACCGCCGCTTGGCCATCATTTGATCAGCCAAAGCCGCCTCATGTATATCGCGCGGTCAGTTGAAGCTGTCGGCGCGCAGCTCGCATGTGCGCCCGGCGTTTATCTTGACGTACTTCACGCGGTCGCCGCAGACTACGCGCACGGGATTGGGCAGGTCGTGGTCGGCGTATATGCGCGCCAGCTTCAGCCTGCCGCCCGCAAAGTCGATGTCCACGGTCAGTCCGCCCGGCGCGCGCAGGCCGTACATGTGGCCGTCGCGCCACTCGGCGGGCAGCGCGGGCAGCAGCAGCAGGTTGCCGCGGTAGCCCTGCACGAACATCTCGGCTATGCCCGAGCAGGTGCCGAAGTTGCCGTCTATCTGGAACGGCGGATGCGCGTCGAACATGTTGGCGTAAGTGCCGCCGCCCGCCATGTAGTTGAAGCCGTGATCGTCCACCAGACGCAGCTGACGGCGCAGCAGCTTGAGCGCATGATCGCCATCCAGCAGGCGCGCCCAGTGGTTAATCTTCCAGCCCAGCGACCAGCCCGTGCCATCGTCGCCGCGCAGCTCCAGCGTCCTGCGGCAGGCATTGGCCAGCGCCGCCTGATTGCCTATCGGCGAGCGATACTCGCCGGCGCAGTCCGAACCCGAGGGCTTGCCCGCCTCGGGCGTTATAAGGCGCGCGGGATGCAGCGCGTACAGGTGCGAGGTGTGGCGGTGATGCGGCTCGGCTTCCTCGTACTCGCTGTCCCACTCGAGCAGCTGGCCGCGCGAGCCTATGTCGAACTGATGCAGGCGGGGCAGGGCAGCCCGCACGCGCTCTATCAGCTCATCCTCGACATGCGCCTCATCGGCCAGCCGCACGAGGTTCTCGAACGTCTCGTACACTATGGCGTTGGTCATGGCGCAGGACTTGGCCAGCGATATGCGCTCGCCCCCGTATACGAAGGAGTTCTCGGGCGAGGTCATGGGCGTTATGACAAGGCGGCCGTTCTCATCCTCACGCAGCACGTCCATGTAGAAGCGCGCGCAGTCCATCAGCGCAGGCAGCACGCGGGTGCGCAGGAAGGTGGGGTCGGGCTGGTAGTCGTAGTGATCGACCAGATGGCGGCACAGCCAGCCAAACGACATCGGCCAGAAGGCATAGCCCGCGGTGTCGCGGCCGCAGTCGCCCACGGGATTGCTAAGCGCCCATATGTCTACGTTGTGGTGCGATACCACGCCGCTTGCGCCGTACTCCAGGCGCGCGGTCTCACGGCCGGTCTTGCGCAGCGACTCTATCAGGTCAAACAGCGGCTGGTGCATGTCGCCCATGGCGCAGATTTCAGCCGGCCAGTAGTTCATCTCGGTGTTTATGTTGACGGTGAAGTTGCTCGACCACGGCGCGCGCATGTGGTGATTCCATATGCCCTGAAGGTTGGCGGCTATGGTGCCGGGGCGCGACGAGGAGAACATGAGATACCTGCCGTAGTTGAATATCATTTCGTACAGCATGGGATCGTCCTGCGTGTCTATGAAGCTGCGCAGGCGCTCGTCGGTGGGCATGTCGCTCACGGGCGCGTCCAGCTCGAAGCTCACGCGGTCAAACAGCGGCACGAAGTCGCTCAGATGCCTGTCCAGCAGACGGTCAAAGCTGAAGCCGCGCACGGCCTCCATGTCGCGCGCCACGTCGGCGCGCTCGTCGCGGCCCTGAGTCTCGGGCTGCTTGTCGGCACCGTTGAAGCTGGTGCGCGCGGCCATTATTATCAGCGCGCTGTTTGCGCCGGTAACGCTTACGCGGCCATCCGCGCAACTGAGCGCGCCGCCGTCGGGAATCACGTTTATCACGGTGCGGCAGCGCATGCCCATCTTTTCGGGGTCATCGGAGTATATAACGGGATCGGGAGAATCGACATAGTTGGGATCGACATGCGAGGGCGCGCGCAGGTCGGCGGTCAGCGCGCCGTTTTCGGCAGATACGCACGCGCGCAGCTGGCTCTCAAAGCGCGCCACAAAGCTTATCTGGCCGGGCTTGTCGCTCTCCAGATGCATGACAAGCACCTGATCGGGGTGGGAGACGAAGGCAGTGCGCTTGAAGTGAACGCCGCCCGCGTCGAATTCGCATATGGACAGCCCGGAGCGCATGTCGATGAGGCGCGTGTATCCGCTGGCATCGTCCACGCTGAGATGATCTATATATATGTCGCCCAGCGGCAGATAGCTCTCGGTGAATCCGCCCTCCATGTGGTCCTCTATCATGCGCTGCGCCTCGGCCAGCTTGCCCTCATTGGCCAGCTGCTGCACCTTGGGGTACCACTGGGCGGCTTCGTGGTTGTTCTTGTCGTTGGGATAGCCCGACCAGAGCGTGTCCTCGTTGAGCGCTATGCGCTCGCAGCCTACGCCGCCAAACATCATCGCGCCTATGCGGCCATTGCCTATGGGCAGAGCCTCGGTCCACTGCTGGGCGCTTTGCCTGTACCACAGCACATTGCGCTTGTCATACATATAGTTCATCAGTTTCACCTCAAAATATATTAAAACCGATTGGAGCAATTACGCTCGATACACACTGATTATAGCAGATTGCGTCGCTTATGTGAAGGTCTTGCGGACAATATTGTGAATGCTGAACGATGCCGCGCCGGGCAAATATGCAAACGCCGTGCGCAGGCTTCACCTGATACCGGGCAAAAGGCGCGGCGTGCGCGGTGCGCAAATGCATCAGCGGCTTGGGCATGGCGGCCTGCGGCAAGCTATGCGCGCGGGTGACGCATGGGACTTGCGCTGCCTGAGCGCATGCGGCGATGCGCATGGCGCGCATGCGATTGATGCGCTGCCCGCGGGCGGCGATATTTGAAATTGCAGGCGGCATCTGCGTATGCTTATGAGCGAATGATATACGCATTTACAAGCAATATGTATACATACTTATGGACGCAGGACATGGCGGTGAGCGCTTAAAATATAGCCTTATCCTTACATGATGTGCCGCATGCCCAGCACAAGTGGCAATAATTTTACATTTGCGCAATAAATTTCCCGGGCGTATTGACTTGTAAACGACATAAATGTACAATTAGACTGTGCAGCTGGATTGCACAGATGCAAAGCTAAAAGAATGGATATGAGGTAATCGCATATGTGGGAAGTCGATCTGGATAAGTTCTGGAAGGATGACGAAGCCGCTCATCGCGACAACTGCTTCTTTAAGGGCAGTCAGGTGGCGCTGGGCATACGCATGAGCGACGAGTGCGTGTTCGCCGAGCTGGGCGAGGAAGGCACTCCCTGGGCGCCTATACCGCGCGAGCGCCGGCTGGAGCTGAACAAGCGCTATAACGACAAGGCCGAAAAGATAGTGGGCCGCAGGCTGCTCAGCGAGACTCTGCCCGATCCCCGCTCCGAGTTCCCCTATGTAAAGCGCATAGGCGAGGTGTTCGGCGGCAGCTATATATACGAAAACGACACCGAGTGGCTCACGCAGAGCGTGGAGACGCCTGAGGAGCTGGCAAAGCTTCTGGATCGCGTGGAGCGCATGGACATACGCAGCTTCATGCTGCCCGACAACTGGGAGAGCGAGAAGCGCCGCATATACGAGGAGTTCGGCCTGCGCCCCGGCCTTATGCGCCATGTGCGCGGCCCGGTCACGCTGGCCTGCTCGATATTCGGCTCGGAGAATCTGATATTCCTTGGCTATGACGAGCCGGAGCTGTTTGAGCGCTTTTCGCGCGTAATAACCGACGTGATACTCAAGATGGCCGCCGTTATGGATGAGGAGGCCGGAGTGACTGCCGACAGCTGCCGCGGTTTCTCGTTTGCCGATGACAACTGCTGCCTGCTCACGCCCGATCTGTACCGCGCCTTCGGCTATCCCGTGCTTAAGAGCGTGTTTGCACACTATAGCCCCGATCCCGATGACAAGCGCTATCAGCACTCCGACAGCGCCATGGCGCACCTTCTGCCCATACTGGGCGAGCTGGACCTCAACGGCGTGAACTTTGGCCCCACGGTAATGGTGCCGGAGATACGCAAGTACCTGCCGCACGCGCGCATAGACGGCTGCATAGCGCCCTTTACGTTCATGCGCAACGAGGAGGACAGGCTCACCGAGGAGACGCTGCGCGACATACGCTACGGCAAGGAGTTTGGCGGCGTGAACATAAACACCGCCGGCTCTATAAACAATGGCTCGCTGCTCAGCAGCATGCGCCAGATAATGTCGCTGATACAGCGCGAAGGCATGTGATAGATGCGCCGCTCTGTCTGGCATAGGCCCCTGCATGCGCTGTGAGGGCATAATTGCGCGGCGCGCTGTGGCTGATGTACGGGCGCAGGGGCAAAATGCGCCTTGACAACGCGGCGCGCCGTATATAGAATGTAGGCAGATACATGGCGGATGTACATAGCGCGATATTCTGATATGGAGGTTGATGATATATGAAACTGAGCGTTTTTGCGGTGCTGCTCAAGGACAGGCCGTTTGACGAGGCGTGCAAGTACCTCTCCGAGGCGGGCGCGCAGATGCTGGAGATAGGCTGCGGCGGCTTCCCGGGCAAGGAGCATTGCGATCCTGCGGTGCTGCTGAATGACGATGCCAAGCTGGAGGAGTTCAAGGCCACGCTCAAGAAGTACAATCTGGGCATAGCCGCCCTCAGCACCCACGGCAACGCCGTGCATCCCGTGCCGGAGATAGCCAAGCAGTTCCACGACGACTTCGTGAATGCCGTTCTGCTGGCCGAGAAGCTGGGCGTGGATACCGTGGTCACGTTCTCGGGCTGCCCCGGCGGCTCGCCCGTTGACCGCACTCCCAACTGGGTCACCTGCCCGTGGCCGGACGACTTCCTCGGCATACTGGACTACCAGTGGAATCAGGTGCTGATACCCTACTGGAAGGAGCAGGCGGCCTTTGCCAAGGAGCATGGCATAAAGAAGATTGCCTTCGAGATGCATCCGGGCTTCTGCGTATACAACCCCGAGACGCTGATACGCCTGCGCGAGGCGGTGGGCGACATAATCGGCGCCAACTTCGACCCCAGCCATCTGTTCTGGCAGGGCATAGATCCCGTGGCGGCCATACGCTATCTGGGCGAGCACAACGCGCTGTATTACTTCCACGCCAAGGACACCAAGATCGACGCCATCAACACCGCCCGCAACGGCGTGCTGGACACCAAGCACTATGGCGACGAGATACACAGAAGCTGGATATTCCGCTCGGTGGGCTACGGCCACGGTGCGGAGACCTGGAAGGACATCATGAGCGCGCTGCGCATGATAGGCTACGACGGCCCCATCTCGATAGAGCATGAGGACAGCCTGATGAGCGTCAACGAGGGCCTCAAGAAGGCCATTGCCATGCTCAAGGAGACCATGATGTTCGAGAGCAACGGCGGCATGTGGTGGGCATAATAGCGCACATACAGCCTTGCGCGCACGGCGCAAAGCTGAATCATCACCCTTGCGCGGGGCTGGGCATGAGGCCCGGCCCCGCGCTGCGTATTCGGGACGAATTGATGCGTATGCGAGAGCTGCGGTTTTGGCAGCGCCTGACCGCGGCATATTCATGGCGCATTGACACGTTGCGTATGCCGAGTAGTGCGGTTTTGGCAGCACATGACCGCTGCATATTATGGGCAAATTGATGCGATGCCTTATACCGTGAATCGTGATTTCGGCAGTACCTGCCCGCGACGCATAACACTGCGCACTAAGGTGATGCGCGCAAGCGCATACAGCGCAAGGCCGGGCGGGGCGTTGCAGACGGCGGCATGGCGAGTCTTAACTCAACGGCACGGCAAATACCGGCGCGGCGGATACGCCGCAGCACCGTCAAGTGGAGGAACGATATGAAGCAGATTAACTTTGGACTGGTTGGATATAAGTTCATGGGCAAGGCCCATTCCAACGCGCTCAGCCGCATACCGATGTTCTTCGACACCGACGCTGATATAGTCAAAAAGTGCATATGCGGGCGCGACCCCGAATGGCTGAGCCGCGCCGCGCAGCAGCTGGGCTGGGAGCAGACCGAGACCGACTGGCGCAAGCTGGTGGCGCGCAGCGACATAGACGCAATAGACATAACCGCGCCCAGCAATTTCCACAAGGACATCGCCATAGCCGCCGCGCAGAACGGCAAGCATGTGTTCTGCGAAAAGCCGCTGGCCTTCAACGCGGATGACGCGCGCGAGATAATAGCGGCTGTGGAAAAGGCGGGCGTGCGCCATCAGATAGGCTTTAACTATCGCTTTGCACCCGCGCTTCAGCTGGCAAAGCAGATGATAGAGCAGGGCAAACTGGGGCGCATATTCCACTTCAGGGGCAGCTTCCTTCAGGATTGGATAATAGACCCCGAAGTGCCAATGGTGTGGCGGCTGGACAAGAAGGTCTGCGGCTCAGGTTCGCTGGGCGATCTGGGCGCGCATGTTATAGACGCGGCGCGCTTTCTCGTGGGCGAGATAAGCGAGGTCATAGGCATGAGCAAGACCTTCGTAAAGGAGCGCCCGGTGTCCGCCCGCATGGAGGGGCTTACCGGCAAGGCCGACAGGGACGCGCCGCGCCAGCAGGTCACGGTGGATGATGCCACCGGCTTCATGTGCGAGTTCGAGTGCGGCGCGCTGGGCATGTTCGAGGCAACTCGCTTTGCGCAGGGACATAAGAACGACATGAGCTTTGAGATAAACGGCGAGAAGGGCTCGATACGCTTTGAGTTCGAGCGCATGAACGAGCTGTGGTACTTTAGCGCCGATGATGAGCCGGGGCTTCAGGGCTGGCGCAAGATACAGGTGTCCGAGGGCATACATCCCTACTGGTCGCACTGGTGGCCGGCGGGTCACGTGATAGGCTTCCCGGAGACGTTCGTGCATCAGCTGTACGAGTTCACGCAGTCGGTGGCACAGGACAGACCCTGCTCGCCCGACTTCTACGATGGGCTGCGCTGTTGTCAGATAATGGACGCTGTGGACAGGTCGATAGAGCGGCGCGCATGGGTCAAGGTGGCCGATATGTGATGCACAGGACATGCTCGCGGAGCGGAACGCATTTGTGCGCGCCCGCACACAGCCTGTCGCGATGTATTGATATGACAAATGGCGCTGATGCGAATTGGCATCAGCGCCACTGCTTGTCAAAGCGTCTTTTTGACAAGCGTGGACGGGGGAGAAGCTCCCCCGCCACTGCCACCCCTACTCAGTTTCCACTGAAACCCTGCGGATTTCCGGGCGTGGAAACTGCAAGGAAGATATGCTGCTCTGGGAAATGGGATTTCCCGACGCAAAAAATCCTGAGCGCCCACCGCACATGTCGCTGGGCGCTACCTAAGTCGAGAGGGCTGCGAGGCCCGCCGAGCTCTCCGGGGGTTTTTTGACAGTCTGTGGCGCTGATGCGAATTGGCATCAGCGCCATTTTGCGTGTGGAATGCAGGGTGGATTTTGGCATCTCGCTTGTGCGATGTGCGTGGTGGCTATGCCCGTAATGCGTGCCGCGCTGAGCTTTTATGCGGTTGCTTTGCGCAAAGTGTCGTTGCGAACTTGGCTGCGGTTGTCCGACCGGAGCGCCGTGCCGAACCTTCATGCGGTTGTACTAACAAAGAATCACGCCGAATCTGCCTGCATTTGTCCCCGCATAGCATCGTGCATGACTGCGCTCATCCCGCCGCGCGCTCGTTTATGCGCGCGAATATCATGCGGCCGGACGCGGTCTTTAGCACCGAACTCACCGATACGCATACGCTCTGACCTATGTGGCGGCGGCCATTCTCCACGACTATCATGGTGCCGTCGTCCATGTAGGCCACGCCCTGACCCGGCTCGCGCCCCTCGCGCGATATGCGCACAGTCAGCTCCTCGCCGGGCAGCAGCACCGGCCTTAGCGCCTCGGCAAGCTCGTTTATGTTCATTATGCCTATGCCGGTCACGCTGGCCACCTTGCTGAGGTTGAAGTCGTTTGTGACCACGCGCCCGTTCATCTCCCGCGCCAGCTTCAGCAGCTTTATGTCCACGTCGGCGGCATCTGCAAAGTCTGTATCGTCTATGCGCAGCGCGCTGCCCGCTTCCTCCTGCAGCTGCCGCACTATGTCCAGCCCGCGGCGGCCGCGGTTGCGCCTGAGCGGGTCGGGGGAATCGGCTATGCGCTGCAGTTCTTCCAGCATGAACTGCGGCAGCACCAGCGGCCCGTCGATGAACCCGGCGCGCATTATGTCCAGCACGCGCCCGTCTATCAGCACGCTGGTATCCAGCAGCTTGGGCATGTCCTTGTGCATGGCGGCGGGGGCGGGATGCGCGCGCACAAATGCATCCACTGCGGGCAGCTCGTTCCAGCGCTTGCCTATCAGCGCATAGCCTGCCGTGCCAAGCGTTATGTATATCAGCGCGCTCAGCACCGAGCCGGTCACGCCTATGTTCAGCCCGGATATCAGCGTGGATATGAAGAAGGCTATCGTCATGCCTATGACCGCGCCGGTCAGTCCCAGCAGCAGCTCGGGCAGGGGACGGTCGCTGGCTACATGCACCATCCAGTTTATGAAGCGCCGCAGCTGTCCGCGCAGCATGGGCTCAAGCGCGTATACCAGCGCACCGCCGCCCAGCAGCGTCAGCGAATACATCGCAAGCAGCTGATACCATAGCGTCTCATCCCATGTGAGCATGGAAAAGTGATCCATTATGTTCAGCACTACGGTGACTATGCCCGCCAGTCCCAGCGCGCCCAGCGTCGCCATTATCAATCGGTTTCTTAGCCTCACCATCGGCCTCCTTTCGCCCGGCCTTAGCCGCCTGCGCATATCGAGTAGGGTAGCGAATGCCGCCGCACGCACTGCCAATCGGTGTGCGTGCATCCGCGCACATGCATGGCAAATTGCGGTGCATGCCGCCGCGAGCTTACTTGTTTGCTGCGTCGCCTGCGCTGCCTCCGGGGGTGGCTAGCGCCGCGCGCAGCGCTTCGGCTATGGTCTCCACGCCGTATGCGCGCACTCCCTCGGGCAGCTTCAGCCCGCGCGCACTGCCCCTTGGCAGTATTATGCTGGTAAAGCCCAGCCGCGCGCATTCACCGACGCGGCGCTGCGCCTGACTGACCGCGCGCACTTCGCCCGCCAGCCCCACTTCGCCCATCACTACCACGTGCTCATCCACGGGTATGTTGCGCGCTGCCGAGGCTATGGCCACCATCAGCGCCAGATCGCAGGCAGGTTCGTCCAGCGACAGGCCGCCCGCTATGTTTATGTATACGTCCTGATTGTACATGGCAAGCCCCGCGCGCTTTTCCAATACGGCAAGCAGCAGCGCCAGCCGCCCCTGATCCACGCCCGAAGCCATGCGCCTAGGATAGCCTATCGTGGTGGGCGCGACCAGCGCCTGCACATCGACCAGCACCGGGCGCGTGCCTTCCAGCGCGCACAGCACAACCGACCCGCTCTGGCCATGGGCGCGCTGGCTCAGCAGCATCTCGGAGGGATGCGGCACTTCGACCATGCCCAGACGGCGCATCTCAAATATGCCTATCTCGTTTATGGAGCCAAAGCGGTTCTTGACCGCGCGCAGTATGCGGTACTGATTCTGGCGCTCGCCCTCGAAGTAAAGCACGCAGTCCACCATGTGCTCCAGCACGCGCGGCCCGGCTATCGCGCCCTCCTTGGTCACGTGGCCCACTATGAATATGGAGCAGCCGTCCGACTTGGCCGCGCGCATGAGCAGCGCCGCCGATTCGCGCACCTGCGGCACGGAGCCGGGCGCGCTGGCCATGTCGGGGCGGTACATGGTCTGTATCGAGTCCACGACCACAAAGTCGGGTCGAAGGCGCTGCATCTGATCCATGACATTGCTGATGTCGTTTTCGGCCAGCATCATGAGGCTGCCCAATTCCAGCTCCAGCCGCTGCGCGCGCAGCTTTATCTGGCGCGCGGACTCCTCGCCCGATACGTACAGCACGCTAAGCCCTGTCCCGGCAAGGTGCGCCGCTACCTGCAAGAGCAGAGTGGACTTGCCTATGCCCGGCTCGCCGCCCACAAGCGTCATGGAACCCGGCACTATCCCGCCGCCCAGCACGCGATCCAGTTCGCCCACGCCGCTCTTTACGCGCGGGTCCTCGCGCTCCTCTATGTCGCTAAGGCGCACAGGCTCGGCACCGCTGCCGCGCGCCTGCTTGAGCTTCCTCTCGGGCGCTTCGGCCTGCGCTTCCATGGGGGTCTCAACCAGCGTGTTCCATTGATTGCAGCCGGGGCATTTGCCCAGCCAGCGCGCCGTCTCATATCCACATTCCTGACATATATATCGCGTCTTGAGTTTTGCCATCTATTCCTCCAAGGTGTCGTTTTTCATATTATAGCATGCGCAGCGCCGCATTTCCAGAATATTTGCGCGCGCCAAGGCCGAGCGCACGATGCAGGCGCTTATGCGGACAGGGCGTAAAGCCATTGCGCCGCAGCCGGTCGAGCATGGCGCTGCTCATGCCATAATGCACATCGTGCGGGATGGGCAAGGGCCATGTGAGGCAGGGCGCGGACGGGGGCAGATGCTGATATGCCAATGCTGCCGCACAGCAGCCTTGCGCATGAGTTATGGCGCGGCCTGCGTGCATGCGGCGCAAGGCGTTGTTTGAAGCGCTGAAGTGAGTGCGCACATGTGCAGCCTGCGCGCGGTAAATGCGTGCATATCCGCACATATTTTGCGCGCAGGCCATGCCCGCATGAGCCTGACAAGGCTCTGACAATAAAAAGTTGCCAATATTTCATTTGTTGGGAACTTGTACGCGCGGATTACGTCAATGTATAATATAGAACATGAGTACATATGCCGCAAGCTGCGGAGGAGAATAATGCGCAATACCGATCAGAAGAACATAATCAAGCCCAAGCGCGCCGTCAAGCGCCCGCTGCGCGACAGGATAAGGTTCGGCAGATGGCAGCTGGCAGCGCTGATACTGATAGCGGTGACCGCGATATGCTGGACGCTCATAGCCATGGGCAATGGGCGCATAAGCACGGTCACGCGCACGCTGTCCATACCCGGATTGCCCTCTGACCTTGAGGGCTACACCATAGTCCAGCTCAGCGACCTGAACGGCGCGCGCTTTGGCGACCGGCAGGAAAAGCTGGTAAAGGCTGTGTCCGCGGTGGACTACGACGCCATATGCATGACCGGCGACATGGTGGGCGCGGGCGGCGATGCCCAGCCGCTGTATGAGCTGATAGATGGCCTTTCCACCACAAAGCCCATACTGTTCATAACCGGCGACGGCGATCCGGCTCCCATAAGGGCTGAGCCGGATGCAAACGGCTCCATGTATGCCGAATACATAGAGCAGCTGCGCGCGCACGGCGCCATATATCTGGACAGCCCGCACCTTATCGAGGTGGGCAATGCAAACATATGGTTCTCGTCGGCGCTGCACCTGAATGTGAACACAGAGGATTACCTGAGCCAGGCACAGGCGCTCTATGACGCGGCGCTTGCTTCGGGCGCTGCCGGTGCCGAGGCATACAGGCTCAGCTGCGCCCAACAGCTGGACAAGGCCGCGCAGACCATGCAGTCCACCGATCTGCACATAGCGCTGAGCCATGTGCCGCTGTCGGACGAGTTCGTGCGTTCCATGCAGTACGCCGAGGGCGCGATGTCGGCGGACTCCGAATACGATTCGCGCTCCGGGCAGTATCTGCGGCTGATAGACCTAGCACTGTGCGGTCACTACGTGGGCGGACAGTGGCGCATGCCCTTCGTGGGCGCGCTGTACGTGCCGGACGAGCGCCTGCCGCGCGGCGGCTGGCTGCCCGAACAGTCGCAGGTGTCCGGGCTGCGCCGCTCAAACTCGGTGTACATATATACTAGCGCGGGTCTGGGCGCTTCGTGTGCGTATGATCTGCCGCCGTTTAGACTGTTCAATACGCCGGAGATGGTCGTGATAAAGCTCACGGCACAGTTGGGCGTGTGACGGTCGCTTATGATGGGACCATGTTTTACGCAATTATTGCGAAATTGACACGCTAATGTTGCGAAAAGTGGTATAATATATGCAGCTAAACGCTGTGAATCACGGCTCGCGCATACCGGGCGCGCGGGTCAGCATGTCATGAGGAGGATAATGATGCGCAAGGCAAACTCTCTGTTTAAGCTCCTGACGCTGGTGGCGCTGCTTGTGGGCGCGCTGATGATGTCGGGGGCGGCGCTGGCCGACGATGGGATAGAGTGTGCGGAGTTCGTGCTGTATGTGGACGGCGAAGGCTCGGCTTCCAACTACGCGGTCTCGTCGTCCGGCGGATATGTGCTGAATGACTACATGCTCATAGACAGCATGTCGTTTGCGATAAACCCGACCTGCTCCAATACCGACCTGTCCAGCTCTGAGATAGTCAGCGCCATGGAAAGCGGCATGCGCGAGTGGAACAGCCATCTGGCCAGACCGCTGTTCAGCATGAGCAACTATGTGGACACTGGCGCACATGCGAGCAAGAAGAACGACGGCGTGAACGCGATATCGTTTGCCGAACTTGCCTCGGATGTGCTGGCCGTGACCAAGACGTATTACAACACCAAGTACCCGCTGCCCGAGGGATATCCCGCCAAGTACGCGGCGGTGGAGTCCGACATAACCTTCAATACCAAGTACGTAAATTGGACAAACGTCGATAAGAACCCCAGCGGCATGGACTTGCAGAGTCTGGCCACGCATGAGCTGGGCCACGCGCTGGGTCTGGGCGATGTGTATGGAAGCCAGTATTCCTATGTGACCATGTACGCCTATGGCGTGTCGGGCGACAAGGGAGCGCGTTCGCTGGCTGAGCCCGACCTCAAGGGCCTGAGCAAGTTCTACGATGTGCCGGGCTATGGCGGCCCCGGTCCGCTGCCCACGCTCACGCCCGCGCCCACTATAGCGCCCACGCCCACGCCCACGTCTGCGCTTACCGCTACCGTGACTACGACCAGCGGCGGACTCAACATGCGCGCAGAGCCGGACAAGAACGGCGCATGGGTTGCGACCCTGCCGCGCCTTGCCAAGGTCACTGTGCTGGATCGCGGAAGTGAGTGGAGCAAGGTACAGTATGGCGACAAGATAGGCTATGTCATGAGCAGATACCTGACATTTGACCAGCCCATCGACCCCAGCGTAACGCCTACGCCCACGCCGCCCGAGCGCTATGCCTACGTAAACGCTTCCACCAGCCTGAACATGCGCGAAGCACCTGAGTCCAATGCGGGCATTGTGACGCGCATACCCTCGGGCAAGCAGGTCAGGGTGCTTGGCTACGACTCCGAGTGGAGCCATGTGCAGTACGGAGTATACACCGGCTATGTGGCCACGCGCTATCTTACCTTTATGGATGGCCAGACCCCTGAACCCAGCGCCACGCCCGAGCCGGGCGTGACCGCTACGCCCGAGCCGCCGTCCCGCGAGGCCATAGTTAACACTACCACGCGCCTCAACATGCGCTCCGATCCGAACATGAACGGCGACATATTGGTGAGGATACCGGCGCGCGCCACCGTTAAGGTGGTAGGCACTGCCTCCGAGTGGAGCAAGATAGTGTATGGCGGCCAGACAGGCTATGTAATGACCCGCTATCTGCTGTTCAAGGACGAGCCGACCGATGCGCCCACCGCACAGCCCTCTGCTCAGCCCTCCGGGTGCCCTTCGGATGAGCCTACGGCCAAGCCCACCGCCGAGCCGACCGCCGAGCCGACTTCCGGCAGCGGCGCTAAGGACGATTACCGCACGGTCACGCTGTCGGGCAGCGCGCGCAAGCTCAATGTGCGTCAGACCGCGGCGGGCGATGCCGAGGTGATTGCGCAGGTCTACAACGGCGAGCGCGTGCGCGTGCTGGCCGAGGAAGGCATCTGGAGCAAGATAGAGTTTGACGGCAATACCGGTTATGTAAAGAGCGAGTACCTCAAGTGATGAGCTTTAAGTCCGCATGCCAGCGGACGCGACCCAGACGACCGCCTCTCGATAGCGACGAGGGGCGGTCGTCTTTTATCCGTGAGGAATCGCGCGGACAAGTGCGGCGGCGCAGGCGACGCTCGCGCTGTCAACGCGGCAGCGTGCATGCGCGGCATGTTTGCGGCAAGCACAGCGGCACTCTCACTGTCAACGCGGCAGCGTGCATGCGCGGCATGGTTGCGGCAAGCACAGCAGCACTCGCGCTGTCAACTCGGTAGCGTGCATGCGCGGCATGTTTGCGGCAAGCACAGCGGCACTCGCGCTGTCAACGCGGCAGCGGCGGGACAAGCGCGGCTTGCCATCGGCATGGCACGCTGTGCGATGCTTTGTGCAAATGCGGGCTGCGTGCTGTGGGCCGGAGCGCATGGTGCCATTGACATTCGCGCGCGGGCATGTCATAATGAACATAACCGGCTCTCTTATGAGCCTTAGGGGGCGAGCGCTATGGATATGGAGGCTCTGGTGCGCAGGGGCAGGAACAAGGAGCGCTGCGAGGACAGATGTCTTATAGGGCGGACTGTGCTTTGTGAGATAGACGGGCGCAGCGGCATGGAGCCGCCGCTGATAGCGGCGGTCGCGGACGGCGTGGGCGGCAACCGGCTGGGCGACATGGCGGCGGGCTATGTGCTGCAGCAGCTGGCGGTTGAGGATGCGTCCAGGCTCACAAGCGCTGGCGATGTGCGCGACATGATAGTCCGGCTCAATGATGAGCTGATTGCGCTGGCGCGTGGCATAGCGGGCGCGCGCAACATGGCTGCGACGCTCAGCGGCGTGGTCATAAACGGCAATGGCGGCTGGCTGTTCCACGCGGGCAATACGCGCGTCTATGCCGTGGAGGGCGCGCACATAAGGCAGCTCACGCACGACCACACCACTTACGCATGGCTGATGCAGGCCGGGCGCGAGGACGAGGCGCGCCTGTGCAACCGCAGCGAGATAACCTGCTGCCTGGGCAACGGCAATCCCGCTCAGCTCAAGCAGCTGGAGGTATTGCCGCTGCAGAGCTTTACGGCGCTGCTTATGACCTCGGACGGCATACACGACACGCTGCGCGACGAGCAGATAGAGTCGGTGCTAAACCGCGCCGCATCGCCCGAGGAGGCATGCAGGCTGCTCTGCGATACCGCGCAGATGCTGGGCGGGCGCGATGACATGACGGCCATGCTGCTGTACTGACAGGGCGGTCATGCTGTGCGCACAGTTCATATGCGCTATATGGCGGCGAATGGCGGCCGGCGTTCATGCTGCGCGGCCGTTTGGCTGGCGGCGGCAGGGCATGCTCTGCAAGCGCTCGATGCAATTCATATAAAACCGGCCTTCCGGGCAAATTAATGCCGACGGGAGGTCGTTTTTTATGAGGAAGATGTTAATACCAATTACGGCGCTGCTGCTGTGCGCGCTGCTGGCGGGCTGCTTCGCCAGCGAACCGCGTCCGCAGGCTTCGCCTGAACCGGAGGCTGATACCTATGCCGGACGCCCTGAGTTCAAGACGGACAAGCTGGATGAAGCAAATCCCATGCTAAAGGTGTACGACGTAAAGCGGGAAAAGCTTATGGACATGCGCCTTGAGGAGTATCTGGAGGGCGTGCTGGCAGGCGAGATGCCCGGCGATTGGCCGATAGAGGCGCTAAAGGCGCAGGCGATACTGGCGCGCACGTTCGTATGCAAGTTCATAGACGAAAAGCAGTCCCGCTATGAGGGCGCGGACATATCCACCGACATACGCGAGGCACAGGCGTATTCGCACGAGGGCATTACCGATGCGATACGCCGCGCCGTGAGCGATACGCGGGGCGAGATCATGGTCTGGCAGGGCGAATTGCCATATGCATGGTTCTATGCGCACGGCGGCGGCAAGACCGCGCTGGCACGCGAGGGGCTGGAGTTCGCGGGCGATGAGCCGGGCTATACTCAGGTCGTGGATTCGCGCGACAGCGACGAAGCGCCCGAGGACGTAAAGAGCTGGTCGTGCAGCTTCAGCAAGGACGAGCTGGTAGAAGCCGCGCGCAAGGCGGGCACCAAGATAAGCGATGTGAGCAGCGTCAAGATAGGCAGGCGCGGCCCCAGCGGACGCGCGCTTACGTTGGACATGGACGGCGTTGAGGTGAGCGCGCCCGAACTGCGCATAGCGCTGGGGTCGGAGAAGATGAAGTCCACGCTGCTTAGCGAGTGCAGCTTTTCGGACGGCAGGCTGCGCATGAGCGGCACGGGCTATGGTCACGGCGTGGGCATGTCGCAGTGGGGCGCGTATGCGCTGGCCAAGGAGGGCATGTCGGCGCAGGAGATAGTGGAGTACTACTTCAAGGACGTGGAGATAGCAAGCCTGTGATTTTATCATAAGGACTATGCGCGCGTGTCCAGCCGCTTGCGCGGCACAAAAACGCTTGACGAAGCATCCGATCATGGCGCAGTGCCGGAGCGGATGCTTTTTGCGGCTGTTTGGCGGACTTTGTCGAAATTGGAGCGCGGACGTTGCGCATATGTAGCATGAAGCGGCGGCTGACAGAAATTACTCGGTATAAACATGCGCATAAATGCATAATACTTGCGCGCCGAACGGCAACGGGCGCGTGTCCTGAGTCAAAATTATGCGGTTAATACAAAATTTACGCGACTAAAGTGCAAATCATTCGGCGCAAATCTCATTTGTGACATAAAAAAAGACCCCGGCGCCGCGCAGACGTGAGAATTAACAAAAAGCTCATTGACAAAGCTGGACAACGTTGATAACATAGTAAATTGCATTAGTGTGGATTTCCTGCCGCTATCCCGGGCACGCTCACACTGCATGCTCAGGCGCATATGTATTCTACAACGAATGCGCCGAATATGCAATAAGCAAATGCAAATTTTTTGCCGCGTGAAGCATGTTTTTGCCACGAATGTGCTTTGCCGGTTCAAAAAAGCGCGGGAAGGGCGCGGGGCCGCCTCCGATTGGCAGATCAACGCATTTAGGGGTGATTGCATTTATGGTCCACGAGGTACAGATGGGCAAGCGCAAGCGCATGAGCTTCTCTCGTGTAGAGGAGTCGCTGGAGATGCCCGACCTCATCGAGGTCCAGAAGAATTCATATCAGCGCTTCCTGCAGGAGGACCTGCGCGAGGTTCTGGCCGATGTTTCCCCGATAACCGACTATTCAGAGAGTCTGGTGCTGGAGTTTACCGACTATTCCCTTGACGATACGCCCAAGTATACTGTGGAAAAATGTCGCGAGCGCGACCTGACTTACGCCGCTCCGCTCAAGGTCAACGTGCGCCTTACCAACCGCAATACGCACGAGATAAAGGAAAGCGAAGTGTTCATGGGCGATTTCCCGCTCATGACCGAGCACGGTACCTTTATTATAAACGGCGCCGAGCGCGTAATTGTCAGCCAGCTGGTCCGTTCGCCCGGTGTGTATTTCACCCAGACCATAGACAAGGCGGGCAAGCGCCTGCACAACGCCACCGTAATACCCAACCGCGGCGCATGGCTGGAGTACGAGGCCGACTCCAACGACGTGCTGTGGGTGCGCGTAGACCGCGCCCGCAAGCTGCCCATGACCGTGCTGCTGCGCGCGCTGGGCTTTGGCACGGATGCGCAGATAATGGAACTGCTGGGCGACAACGAGCAGCTCTCCTGTACGATAGCCCGCGACCCCTCCAAGACCACCGATGGCGGCCTGCTGGAGATATACAAGCGCCTGCGCCCCGGCGAGCCGCTCACCGTGGACAGCGCCAGAAGCCTTATAAACGCGCTCTTCTTCGACCCCAAGAGGTACGATCTGGCGCGCGTGGGCCGCTATAAGTTCAACAAGAAGCTGGCCATTGAAAACCGCATAGCGGGTCAGGTGACCAGCGAGGACATAATCCATCCCGAGACCGGCGAGATACTCTGCCCGGCGGGCGAGACCATATCCCGCGAGATGGCTCGCGACATACAGCGCGCCGGCGTAAACCGCGTGGACGTATTGGTGGACAACCACATCGTGCGCGTGCTGGGCAACAACTTCGTCGAGGCCGACGCATTCCTGCCCTTTGATCCCAAGGAGGTCGGCATAAACGAGCGCGTGCATTATCCCACTCTTATGGAGGTCATGCACAGGGCCGAGGAGGAGGGCGTAGACCTCAAGGAGGCCGTGCGCGCCAACCTCGCCGTGCTCGTGCCCAAGCACATATACATAGACGACATCGTAGCTTCGATAAGCTATCAGCTGGGTCTGCCCATGGGTGTGGGCAAGACCGATGACATAGACCATCTGGGCAACCGCCGCCTGCGCTCCGTGGGCGAGCTGCTGCAGAACCAGATACGCATAGGCATGAGCCGCCTGGAGCGCGTGGTCAAGGAGCGCATGGCCATACAGGACAGCGAGACCGTGCGCCCGCAGGATCTCATCAACATACGCCCGGTATCGGCCGCGATAAAGGAGTTCTTCGGCTCCTCGCAGCTGAGTCAGTTCATGGACCAGCCCAACCCGCTGGCTGAGCTGACCCACAAGCGCCGCCTGAGCGCGCTGGGCCCCGGCGGTCTGAACCGCGACCGCGCTTCGTTTGAAGTGCGAGACGTTCACTACTCGCACTACGCGCGCATATGCCCCATAGAGACGCCTGAAGGCCCGAACATAGGTCTGATAGGTTCGCTGGCTACCTACGCGCGCATAAACGAGTACGGCTTTATAGAGGCGCCCTACCGCAAGGTGGACAAGGCCACCCACACCGTCACCGACCAGATAGACTACATGACCGCCGATGAAGAGGACGATTACGTAGTCGCACAGGCCAATGAGCCGCTGGACGAGCAGGGTCACTTCGTAAACGAGCGCTGCAACGTGCGCATACGAGAGGAGATAATCGAGCGCCCCGCCGAGGATGTCGATTACGTGGACGTAAGCCCGCGTCAGGTGGTATCGGTCGCAACCGCCATGATACCCTTCCTCGAAAACGACGATGCTAACCGCGCGCTGATGGGCTCGAACATGCAGCGTCAGGCCGTGCCGCTGCTGGTTCCCGAAGCGCCCATAGTCGGCACCGGCATGGAGTACAAGGCCGCCCACGATTCCGGCGTTGCCATACTCTCCAAGCAGAACGGTGTGGTCGAGAAGGTATCCGCCGATGAGATAGTCATACGCGACGAGCAGGATCGCAAGTGGCGCTACAACCTCATCAAGTTTGCCCGCTCCAACCAGGGCACCTGCATAAACCAGCGCCCCGTAGTGGAAAAGGGCGAGCGCGTTGTGGTTGGTCAGACCATAGCCGACGGCCCTTCCACCGATCAGGGCGAGATAGCGCTGGGCCGCAACGTGCTGATAGGCTTCATGACATGGGAAGGCTACAACTACGAGGATGCCGTACTGCTGTCTGAGAAGCTGGTCATGGAGGATGCCTACACCTCCATACACATAGAGGAATACGAGTCCGAGGCCAGAGACACCAAGCTCGGGCCGGAGGAAATCACCCGCGACATACCCAACGTCGGCGAGGATGCCCTCAAAGACCTGGACGAGACCGGCATAATCCGCATAGGCGCGGAGGTTCGCTCGGGCGACATACTGGTCGGCAAGGTCACCCCCAAGGGCGAAACCGAGCTGACCGCCGAGGAGCGCCTGCTGCGCGCCATATTCGGCGAGAAGGCGCGCGAGGTGCGCGACACTTCGCTGCGCGTGCCGCACGGCGAGGCCGGTACCATAGTCGATGTAAAGGTGTTCACCAAGGAGAACCACGACGAGCTCAGCCCCGGCGTAAACGAGATGGTGCGCGTATACATCGCTCAGAAGCGCAAGATATCGGTCGGCGACAAGATGGCAGGCCGCCACGGCAACAAGGGTGTCGTGTCGCGCATACTGCCCGAGGAGGACATGCCCTTCCTGCCCGACGGCACGCCGCTGCAGATAGTGCTGAACCCGCTGGGCGTTCCCTCCCGAATGAACATCGGTCAGGTTCTGGAAGTACACCTTGGCCGCGCTGCCAAGGCTCTGGGCTGGCATGTGGCTACGCCCGTATTCGACGGCGCTACCGAGGAGGACATACAGGAGTGTCTGATACAGGCAGGCCTCAGCCCCGACGGCAAGAGCGTAGTATACGATGGCCGTACCGGCGACAAGATGGAAAACCCCGTCACCGTGGGCTACATGTACTTCCTCAAGCTGCATCACCTTGTCGATGACAAGATACACGCGCGCTCCACCGGCCCGTACTCGCTGGTCACGCAGCAGCCTCTGGGCGGCAAGGCGCAGTTCGGCGGACAGCGCTTCGGCGAGATGGAAGTGTGGGCGCTGGAAGCTTACGGCGCGGCCAATACTCTGCAGGAGATACTGACCGTCAAGTCCGACGACGTCGTGGGCCGCGTAAAGACCTACGAGGCCATAGTGAAGGGCGAGAACATACCCGAGCCGGGCGTGCCGGAGTCCTTCAAGGTGCTGATAAAGGAACTGCAATCGCTGGCTCTGGACATAAAGGTGCTCTCCGAGGACAAGCAGGAGATCATCATGCGCGAGACCGACGACGACGACGAGCCGACGACGCTGGACGTGAACATAGCCGGCGACGAGGATCAGCCGCTGGATGTGCCGTCCGACTTCGACGAGGAGGACGCTTCCGACGAGTCGCTCGATCTGGACGACTTCGATCTGGGCGATCTGCCCTTGCTGGACGACGATACCCTGGACGACGACTTCTAACCGGAGGCGCGCCGCGCGGCGCGCAGCCGATGCGTCACGAGTTGGTTAGGCACGCGGCGCGCGCGGCTTCTGTGAGCTGAGCGCGCCCGCGCCGGTCAGATTGTAGAAGGGAGAGACCCTTTTGTTTGAACTTACGAATCTTGATTCCATACAGATTGGTCTGGCGTCGCCCGAAAAGATAAGGGAATGGTCGCATGGCGAAGTACTCAAGCCCGAGACCATAAACTACCGCACGCTCAAGCCCGAGCGCGACGGCCTGTTCTGCGAGCGCATATTTGGACCTACCAAGGACTGGGAGTGCAACTGCGGCAAGTACAAGCGCGTGCGCTACAAGGGCGTAGTGTGCGACAAGTGCGGCGTTGAAGTCACAAGGGCCAAGGTGCGCCGCGAGCGCATGGGTCACATAGAGCTGGCCGCGCCCGTGAGCCACATATGGTACTTCAAGGGCATACCCAGCCGCATGGGCATGATACTGGATATATCCCCCCGCGCGCTGGACAAGGTGCTGTACTTTGCCAGCTATATAGTGCTCGACCCCGGCACGACCACGCTCACCATGCACCAGCTGCTGTCCGACCGCGAGTACCGCGAGGCGGTGCTCAAGTTCGGCGAGGGCGCGTTCCGCGTGGGCATGGGCGCGGAGGCAGTGCGCGAGATGCTGCAGAGTCTGGATCTGGACACTCTGGCCGTGCAGCTGCGCAAGCAGATAGACGAGCTGACCCGCAAGGAGAAGGATCGCGAGACCGAAGGCCAGAAGCGCGCGCGCATAGTCAAGCGCTTGGAGGTGGTCGAGGCCTTCCGCGCCAGCGGCAACAAGCCCGAGTGGATGATACTGGACGTTGTGCCGGTAATACCGCCGGAGCTGCGCCCGATGGTGCAGCTGGAAGGCGGCCGCTTTGCGACCAGCGACCTAAACGACCTCTACCGCCGCGTCATAAACCGCAATAACCGCTTGAAGCGCCTGCTGGAGCTGGGCGCGCCCGACATAATCGTGCGCAACGAAAAGCGCATGCTGCAGGAGGCCGTCGATGCGCTGATAGACAATGGCCGCCGCGGCCGCGCGGTTACCGGCCCCGGCAACCGCCCGCTCAAGAGCCTGTCCGATCTGCTCCGGGGCAAGCAGGGCCGCTTCCGTCAGAACCTGCTGGGCAAGCGCGTTGAC
Source organism: Candidatus Fimadaptatus sp. (assembly GCA_050946055.1). Classification (GTDB taxonomy): domain Bacteria; phylum Bacillota; class Clostridia; order Christensenellales; family Aristaeellaceae; genus Fimadaptatus. The sequence continues at coordinate 164,761 of JBMNUB010000001.1, forward strand.
TACTCCGGCCGAAGCGTTATAGTCGTAGGCCCGTCGCTAAAGATGTGGCAGTGCGGTCTGCCCAAGGAGATGGCGCTGGAGCTGTTCAAGCCCTTCGTCATGGAGCGACTGGTAAAGAACGGTCTGGCGCACAACATAAAGAGCGCCAAGCGCATGGTCGAGCGCGTAAAGCCCGAGGTCTGGGACGTGCTTGAGGAAGTCATACGCGAGCATCCCGTAATGCTCAACCGCGCGCCTACGCTGCATAGGCTGGGCATACAGTCCTTTGAGCCGATACTGGTCGAGGGCCGCGCCATAAAGCTGCATCCGCTTGCATGTACCGCGTTCAACGCCGACTTCGACGGCGACCAGATGGCCGTTCACGTGCCGCTGTCCATGGAAGCTCAGGCCGAGGCCCGCTTCCTGATGCTGGCCGCGCACAACATACTCAAGCCCTCCGACGGCAAGCCCGTCATATCGCCCTCTCAGGATATGGTTCTGGGCGTATACTGCCTGACCATGATCCGTCCCGGTGCCAAGGGCGAGGGCATGACTTTCACCGACGTGGACGAGGCGCGCATGGCCTATGCCGTGGGCGAGCTGTCGCTGCAGGCCAAGGTCAAGATACGCATGACCCGCGAGATAGAGGGCAAGGAGTACAGCCGTATAGTCGAGACCTCGCTGGGCCGCGTCATATTCAACGAGGTAGTACCTCAGGATATGGGCATGGTCAAGCGCGATCCCAGCGATATAGACTCCATGTTCAAGCTGGAAGTGGATAAGCTGGTCGGCAAGAAGGATCTTAGCAAGATAGTCGACCGCTGCTTCCGCACTCACGGCGTGACCACGACCAGCGAAATGCTGGACGACATAAAGTCCATGGGTTACTACTACTCCACCCGCTTCGCCGTCACCATGTCGGTTGCCGACATACAGGTGCCGCCGGATAAGCCCGAGATACTGGACAAGGCGCAGCATGAGGTGCATAAGGTGGAGCGCCAGTTCCGCCGCGGTCTGCTCTCCGAGAACGAGCGCTATCAGTCGGTCATACACATATGGGAGGATGCGACCAACAAGATAACCTCGCGCGTGGGCGAGGTGCTGGACGACTACAACCCCATAAACATGATGGCTTCTTCCGGTGCTCGAGGCTCGATGAACCAGATTCGTCAGCTGGCCGGTATGCGCGGACTGATGGCTTCGCCTTCCGGTAAGATAATAGAGCTGCCCATAAAGTCCAACTTCCGCGAGGGCCTGAGCGTTCTGGAGTTCTTCATATCGTCTCACGGCTCGCGCAAATCGCTGGCTGATACCGCGCTGCGTACCGCTGACTCGGGATATCTGACCCGCCGTCTGGTCGATGTATCGCAGAACATGATAGTCCGCGAGGACGACTGCTTCGCTTCCCGCGGCGAGAACATACGCGGCATGGAAGTCACCGACATAATGAGCGGCCAGCAGAAGATAGAGTCGCTGGAGGACCGCATCATAGGCCGCTTCACCGCCGAGGATGTAATCGATCCCAATACGGGCGAGGTGCTGGTAAAGCAGAACGTGATGATAACCCAGGAGGACGCCGAGCGCATAACCGCCGCCGGCATACACAAGGTTTGCATCCGTACCGTGCTTACCTGCCGCAACGACGTGGGCGTGTGCTCGCACTGCTACGGCGCCAACATGGCGACCGGCAAGCTGGTCGATATCGGCGAGGCGGTCGGCATAATCGCGGCGCAATCCATAGGCGAGCCCGGCACGCAGCTGACCATGCGTACTTTCCATACCGGCGGCGTTGCTACCGGCGAGGACATAACTCAGGGTCTGCCGCGTGTAGAGGAGCTGTTTGAGGCGCGCAAGCCCAAGCGCGACGCTACGCTGAGCGAGATAGCCGGTACCGTCCACATGGGTGAGAACAAGAAGAAGCGCGAGCTGATGGTCAAGGGCGATGACGGCGAGGTAAAGACCTACCCCATCAACTACGGCGCCAAGCTCAAGGTCGTCGAGGGCCAGCGCATAGAGGCCGGCGACGAGCTGATAGACGGTTCGATAAACCCGCACGATCTGCTGCGCATACTGGGCGGCAAGGCCGTGCAGGAGTATCTGGTCAAGGAAGTTCAGTCGGTATACCGCACGCAGGGCGTTGACATCGTGGATAAGCACATCGAGGTCATAGTGCGCCAGATGATGCGCAAGGTGCGCGTAGAGGATGCCGGCGATACCCGCCTGCTGCCCGGCGAGCTGGTCGATGTGTTCCGCTTTGAGCATGAGAACGACATGACCATAGTCAACGGCGGCCGTCCGGCGGTAGCCAAGCGCGTGCTGCTGGGCATAACCAAGGCTTCGCTGGCCACGGATTCGTTCCTGTCGGCGGCGTCCTTCCAGGAGACCACCCGCGTGCTGACCGAGGCCGCCATAAAGGGCAAGGTCGATCCGCTGCTGGGTCTGAAGGAGAACGTCATAATCGGTAAGATGATACCTGCCGGCACGGGTATGAAGCGCTATAAGGGCATAGAGATACAGGAGACCTATTGATAGCCAATGGTCTTTTCAAGGGGAGAGGTTGCGGCCTCTCCCTTTTTGCGCGCAAAATCGGGATGGGCAGTGACTGAGTAAGCTCATGATTATGCTCCATATGATGCTTTGCTGGCAGAAATGCGTGCTGCAAGCGTGCGGGCAGAGTGCCATTGCAATGAGCTTATGCTAAGCACGGTGCGCAGACATGCAAAGCCATGCGCATGCTTTTTATATTGCACGTGATAGACAGTGCGCGCATTGCGTCAGGGTAAGGGCGTATGGCATGCTAAGATGCCGCTCATTTACTCGGCACAGCGCGTTTGCTTTAAAATTAACATTGAATTTGGAGAAAATACCATCCGCTGACACTCGCGCCATGGTCTAATAGGTGTAACGGCCGTTACGAAGGATGTGCTTCGATTGGATAGACAGGAGTTTTCCGACAGGGTGGAGGCTTGTCAGGCGCGCATGTATCGCGTGGCGCTGACCATTACCGGCAACAGCGCGGACGCGGAGGACATGGTGCAGGATGCGCTGCTCAGGGCGTGGCGCGCTCTGGGGCAGCTGCGCGACGAGCGGTATTTCGAGACGTGGCTGATGCGCATACTGATAAACCTGTGCCGAAGCGAGCTTAGGTCGCGCTCCGGGCGCGCATGGACAAATATGGCGGTGGTGCCGGAGCTAGTGTCGCCTCCGCCGCCCGACCCGGCGCTGTTTGAGGCGCTGGAACGGCTGGACGGAAAGTATCGCTTGCCGCTTATGCTGCACTGCGCGGAGGGCTATACTATGGACGAAGTGGCGCGCATGCTCAGATTGCCCATGGGGGCGGTCAAGTGGCGCATAAGACAGGGCAGGATAAGACTGGCCAAAATATTGGAGGAGGATGCGCTATGAATAGGAAGAATGCGCCGCTGCCGGACCTGAAGCGGGCGTTTGGCGCGCTTCCGGAGGGCTATGTAAGGCGCACCCGTTACACCCTTGATTCGCTTGAGGAGGGGACGCAGGTGAAAAAGACGTTTTACGGAGCAGCACTGGCCGTTACCTGTGCGCTGCTGATGATGTCCGTGGGCTTGGCGGCGGGCATAACCGGCATGTTCAATGGTGGCAATGATCCCGCTTCCACTGCGGCGCTGAGCAAGGGCGGCGGTGAGTCAGGCGTTATGGTATTGGACGAAAACTTGGATGCCGAGATAGTTTCGGCGCAGTTCGATGGGCGCTACATGTACGTGCGCGTGGCGTGGAACAACGCCAAGGATTACTATGACCAGAACTATCAGCTCAGTCTGCGCGTCAACGGGCGCGAGCCGGGCATAGTCAGCGGCTGGCTGACCGCCATGGAGGGCGGCATGGAGCAGTATGAGTACATACTGGAGTGCGACAGGGCCGATGCCGCCATGCTCAGCATCAGGCTGGGCAACGACGGGCGCGGCGCGGTGCTGACGCGCCAGCTGGATGCGCGCCCGATGAAGTACTACAAGGTGATGCAGCACGAAGGCGCGGCAGCGCTCACAGAAGGCTATGCCATAGCGGGCGAGGACTTCGGCTTTGTGCGCGTAAAGTACGCCATGGACGGCGACGGGCAGCGCAGGCAGGACATAGAGCGCCTGTCAAGGAGCAACATAGCCGTGCAGGGCGCGCGCGTGGCTTCGCGCATGACCGATGACGAGTATTCTCTTGACTACATGTTCGGCGCGGATATGCCCACGGATATAGCCATATCCGACGAGCAGACGGGCGTGGACATGGAGTACGAGCTGCTGCCCGTGAGCGAACTGCCGCAGCTTGCCTACATGGCGGGCGAGCAGATAGCGGTCGAGCCTGAAGATGCGGACGCTTCCGCCGGTGAGCAGGAGGCGGTGACTACCATGTCGGAGGCCATATTCGACGGCGAACTGCTCTATCTCAGGGTGGAGGCGACTGGCGTGGATGCCGCATTTGACCTTTCGGACATAAGAGTAAATGACGGCTATCCAGAGACGCTGTGTACCAGCCATGAGATGCATAATGAGGGCGACAGCACATTGGGCGTGTACAGCGCCCTGTTCCGCTGCGAACCGGCGGATGAGGCGCGCGTATACGCATCGTTTGAGGGCGCGGCGAGCTTTGACATGCTGGCCACTAAGAGCGACAAGATGGAGCGCTATAATGCGCTGACTGCGGACGGATATGCATCCGGCTGGGCGGTCAACGGCCCCGGCTTAGGCATGGCGACCGTGCGCTATGATGCAGATAGCGCCGCCGAAACGGAAATCATGGAGGATATACAGGGCAAGTCATGTTCATGCAAAATACCGGGGACATCCGTGAATAGGAGATATGACGGCGAATCGCTGGAGCTGCAGGTGTTCTCGACATTGCAGCGCCTGCCAGATGAGATATTGCTGTATGATGGAAATGCGGCCGCAATGAGCATATCGCTTGAGCCAGCCGAAGGGGCGCTTGAGGAATATGACGAGGATGTGCTTGCGCAGGACTATACCATGTACATAAACGATGCCATTGCGGGCGACGGCTATATAATGCTGCAATACGGCGTGCGCAGCGAGAGCCGACGGGTGTTTGACGGCACGGCGATTGAGGTAGAGCATGAACCCGGCTCTGTAAACGCGCCTGAGAACGTGCCGGAGGGCGCGCTTGTGCTGGACGCGCCCCAGATATTGACGGACGATGGCCGCAAGCTTGAGCCGCTATACTATGCGGCATGGCGGTCGGACGAGAACAACGATAGAGAGCTAAGCGGCATAGCGCTGTTTGAGAGCGAGGCGGAAGGCGGCACGCTCAGGCTTAAGCACATTGGCGGTCGTGTGGCGCTGGCGCATGAGTTCGATGCCGCGCCGCAGCCGGGGCGCATGCGCGCGCTGGATGCGGAAGCGTATGTGGATAAGAGCGACATGCGCATACTGGACGTAAAGGCGCTTGACATTGACGGAATGCTGTTCATGGCGGTGGAATATGCGCCCGAGTCGGGCAGCATAGGGCAGGATACGCCCACGCTGTACGGAAGCGGCTATTATGCGTACACCGACATAATCGAGGACGCAAGCGGCACTCCCGAAGCGCGCAGGCTGAGCGCCGTGTACGACATGCCTGAGGACGGACAGATGCGGCTGTACCTGTCCGATGATGAAGAAGCAGCGGTGACCATAGCGGTGAAGGGGTTGCCGGGCATAGAGGTGCTGGAAGCCACGCACATTGATGGCTATATGTACTCGATAGTCAAGGTCACGCCCGGCAACGGCGGCAGCGCGATATGGTCGCGCAGTCTGGATGCGCTGGGATCGCTGCTCGAGGACGCGGTGGACGCGGGCAGGAGAGGAGAGATGAGCCAGCAGGAGCTGGCGGACAGGCTGGCCGCGATACAGCGCGCGGGCGATGAGCTGGAGGCGATGTATGAGGGCAAGAACGACGATGGCGCGGATGTGCCGAGTGATGAGCATCCGGAGATGATAGACGGTGCGGATGGCTCGACGGATATACAGATAGGCGATGAGCAGCCTGAGATAATAGGCGGCGCGGATGGTGCGACGGATATACAGATAGGCGATGATAAGCCTAATGTAATAGGCGGCGCGGACGGCTCGACGAATATCCAGATAGGCGATGAACAGCCCGCAATAATCGGCGGTGCAGACGGCCCGACCGGCGTATTCACGACCAACAACGAGCAGGAAGCGGCATCGATAGGCATAATCGGCGGTGCAGACGGCCCGACCGGCGTATTCACGACCAACAACGAGCAGGAAGCGGCATCGATAGGCATAATCGGCGGCGCGGATGGCCCGACCGGCGTATTCACGACCAACAACGAGCAGGAAGCGGCATCGATAGGCATAATCGGCGGCGCGGATGGCCCGACCAGCATAATCGTCAGCGACTTCGGCAATGCCTTTTTGAACAATCCGC
>JBMNUB010000002.1:0-161337 GCA_050946055.1 Candidatus Fimadaptatus sp.
CCTCGATTATGGGATGGCTGATTTAGGAAGCGCGGCGCTGTCTCGGCACAAGGATAGTTGCTTTCGTCGCGGAGGGGCTAACCCCTCAGCCGCTCACGCGGCAGCTCCACTTTCAGGGGTGCCTAGGCGGTTGCCCCTGCATTCGGCTTCGATGATGGCGGCGCTTGCGGCTGCACAGCGATGCGCCGTACCTAACTCATGCTCATAGCGCGAGCGAGGGTATCACCAGCAGCACCATGAACGCCGTGACAGAGGCTATCATAAGCACGCGGTGGCTGCTGCATGCCTGCCATAAGAAGTCTATCAGCAGCGAGAAGGTGGTCTTTTCTGCGGTGCGCAGGGGCTTTAGGCAGCGGCTTATGTCCATATAGCCCTTTACGGACAGCGCCAGCCCCAGCAGTGTCAGCGCGCAGAGCAGTATGCCGCGCGGCACGGCAGGGTATTGGCGTATGGTCATGACCGGGTTGAGAGTTAGCTGGGTGAGCGTTATCAGCGACAGCCCGGCCACCAGCATGCGCACAGGGCTGTATATGCCCTCCGGCCAGCTGTCCACGCGCTTGGGACACAGCCCCAGCAGCATGCCCTGAAGGCACAGCGCCATTACCGGCAGGCGCATCGCGTAGAACAGCGACTTGTCGGTCACGCCCCACGCACCGCCCCAGGGCGCAAGGTACATGGGGACTTTGTCCTCCATGGCGGGGAAATCGATTATGGCGGCGGCTATCGCCAGCAGAGTGAGCGCGCCCGTCGCTATGCAGTATGCTATGGCGAGCGGGCGATAGAGTTTTTTGGTGTTCATCGTGAAATGCTCCTGACTGTATGTATTTTGATAGCAGGCTGCGCGCGGCAGGCGCGACTTTAAAGCCTGAATATCTGCCGGGGGATGGCTGTGCTGGATGGCGATACCGGTCGAAAGCCGGTGGCCCGCCTGTGGCGCGTTCGCATTGCGCAAAAGCGGCTTGACGTGCCTATTGCATGGGCGAAAAGCAAGGCGCGATATGCACTGCGGGGGCTAAACTTAGGCCCGACACATGCCTGACGCCAGGTGAGCCCGCTTTTAGGCGCGTGCGGCATGGGGCGCAATCGTAGAACTGCTGAGCGCCGCACGCATCCCTGAGACACAAAGCCTGACGGCTTGCGCGCCGCTCAGTCCACTACGACCAGCCGGTGCGTGTAGTCGCGCCCGGCGCGTCGCCAGTTCTGTGAATCGGTCAGCTGTCCCCAGAGGTCGGTGGCGCGCGTCTCCAACTGCCATATGGCGCTGCCGTCCAGCGCGCGCGCGTCGGTCGCCAGCTCCAGCGTGCCGCGCCGCTTTATCTCGCCCAGCATGCCCAGCGCTTCACGGCGGCAGCCCAGCAGGCGCGCGTATGTGGGCGCGGGATGCGCGCGCTGCAGGTCGGACGTTATGCCCAGAGCTATCTGGGGCAGCAGCCGCCTCAGCCGCGACATCGTGTACCGGCGGCTCTTGCAGGCGGCAAGCACTGCCTCCGCATCGGTGCAGGCGCGTGCCTGCTTAAACAGCAGGTTCTCCAGCCCCTCGCTCACGCCCGGATATCGGCTTATGCCCTCTGGCATGAGCGTGCGCAGCATGAACAGCGCCAGCTCGTCAAGAAAGCCGCTGTCTTTGAGCGCGCATGGCGCGTCGGCGGGCTGCGCATCGCGGTCGTCCAGCGCCTGCATTAGCAGCGCGCGGCAGTTCCCGGGCATGCCCATGAGCGCTTTTTCGGCTTCTCCGCGCGCTATGGCCGCGCGTATGGCGCTGGCTGAGCATATGCTGCCCAGATCCAGCCCGTGAAAGTCGCTGGTGCGCGCTATGGGCAGGAGGCGCATGGGCGAAAGGAGCCTTGCGTTTGCCTGCGCATACTCAAGCGCCAATGCGAAGTTGGGCTTATCCAGCATGCCATTGTCCAGCCCAAGCGCGAGTGACGCGGCTTCGGCGCGCGCGCGGGGATAGCTCTTGCCTTCGTCCAGCGCCGCGCGCAGATGCGCGCGGAAGTCCTCCGGCTCGTCGCTGAGACAGCGCGATACCGGCTCTATCAAATGCATCAGCTCCGGCTCGCAGCCAAAGCACAGCGCATCCACTATGCCAAGGCCATTGAGCAGCCGCACGCCGCCCTCCGCAAACCCCTTGGCCTCGCGCAGCGCAAACAGGCAGGGCTGCTCAAACACCATGTCCGCGCCGTTCATAAGCGCCATGCGCGCGCGCGTCCACTTGTCCAATAGGGCGGGCTCGCCGCGCTGGGTGAAAGCGCCCGACATGGCGACTATCACCATGTCCGCGCCCGAAAGTGCGCGCGCCCTGTCAAGCTGATAGGCGTGGCCGCTGTGAAAAGGATTGTATTCGGCTATTATGCCAACTGCGCGCATGCTCTGCCTCCTATGTTTTACGATAATATTCTTTTATAATTGCGCAAACCGTAGTATAATACGGGATGACGGACTGCCTGCCGCAAGGCGGGTAAGGCCGCACAGCTTTGATTGCACCGCCCGCGCCGCAGACTGCGCGTCCGACGGGCGACGCGGCATAGACCCATTCTATCACACTAAGGGGGATTAGAAAATGTCCATCATGGAGAAGATTACGGAAAAAGCGCGCAAGTCCATAAAGCGCATAGTGCTTGCCGAGGGTACCGAGGAGCGCAACATAAACGCCGCTGCTCTGGCTACCCAGCGCGGCATAGCCAAGATAATACTGATAGGCGAGCCCGGCGCGGTAAAGGCCGCTGCGGGCGATGTCGATCTCACCGGTGTTGAGATAGTCGATCCCGCCACCGACAGCCATCGTCAGGCCTATATAGACAAGCTGGTCGAGCTGCGCGGCGCCAAGGGCGTGGACGCGGCCAAGGCCGACAAGCTGCTGAATGACCCGCTCTACTGGGGCGTCATGATGGTCAAGATGGGCGACGCCGACGGCATGGTCTCCGGCGCCATACACTCCACCGGCGACGTGCTGCGCCCCGCGCTGCAGATAATCAAGTCCGCCAAGGGCATAAAGGCCGTATCCAGCTGCTTCCTGATGGAGATACCCAACAAGGCTTACGGCGACGACGGCGTGATGGTGTTCTCCGACTGCGCCGTTATACCCGATCCCACCGCCGAGGAGCTGGCCTCCATCGCCATGGGCGCGGCCAAGTCCTGCGAGCTGGTGGACATCCAGCCCCGCATAGCCATGCTCTCCTTCTCCACCAAGGGCAGCGCCAAGCACGACAACGTGACCAAGGTGCAGGAAGCTACCGCCATGGTCAAGGAGCTGGCTCCCGAACTGAACGTGGACGGCGAGCTGCAGGCGGATGCCGCTCTGGTCGAGAAGGTCGGCCAGCTCAAGAGCCCGGGCAGCCCCGTTGCCGGCAAGGCCAACGTGCTGGTATTCCCCGACCTGGGCGCGGGCAACATCGGCTACAAGCTGGTGCAGCGTCTGGCGGGCGCGGAAGCCTATGGCCCGATAATGCAGGGTCTGGCCAAGCCCGTAAACGACCTGAGCCGCGGCTGCAACGCCGAGGACATCGTGGCCACCGTGGCCGTTACCGCCGTGCAGGCGCAGCTCAGCTGAGCATAGCCCCGCGCGTGTTTTGAGCAAAATCTGAGAAAGAGGCATGGTTTAAATGAAGATACTGGTAATAAACGCCGGCTCCTCGTCTCTTAAGTATCAGCTGATAGACATGGAGACCGAGGCGGTCATAGCCAAGGGTCTGGTAGAGCGCATAGGCATAGAGGGCTCCAACATAGTCCACAAGAAGGACGGCAAGGAGTATCGCACCGAAGCGCCCATGAGCAACCATGTGGATGCCATGGGTCACGTAATACGCGAGCTGACCGATGCCGAGCATGGCGCGATAAAGTCCATGGACGAGATAGGCGCTGTCGGCCATCGCGTGCTGATGGGCGGCGAGGAGTACACTCAGTCCATAATCATAAACGAGGACGTAAAGGCCGTAATAAAGAAGTACATACCCCTCGGCCCGCTGCACAACCCGGCCAATCTCCAGGGCATAGAGGCCTGCGAGAAGGTCATGCCTTCCACGCCTCAGGTGGCCGTGTTCGACACCGGCTTCCATCAGACCATGCCCAAGAAGGCGTATCTGTACGCCCTGCCCATGAAGTACTACCGCGACCTCAAGGTGCGCCGCTACGGCTTCCACGGCACCAGCCATCGCTTCGTGTCCGGCCGCTGCTGCGAGCTGCTGGGCAAGAAGGAAGGCACCAAGATAATCGTGTGCCATCTGGGCAACGGCTCCAGCCTGTCCGCGGTCGTGGACGGCAAGTGCGTGGACACCTCGATGGGCCTTACGCCTCTGCAGGGCGTGGTCATGGGTACTCGCTCCGGCGATGTCGATCCCGCCTGCCTGCAGTACATAATGAACAACGCCAAGAACGACGACGGCTCGCCCATAACCATAGACAACATGCTGAACATACTCAACAAGAAGTCGGGTCTGTTGGGCCTGAGCGAGCGCTCCAGCGACATGCGCGACGTCATGAAGGCCGCCGCCGAGGGCGACGAGCAGTGCAAGCTCACCATCGAAATATGGGCTTACTCCATCCGCAAGTACATCGGCTCCTATGTCGCCGCCATGGGCGGTCTGGACGCGCTGGTGTTCACCGCGGGCGTGGGCGAGAACAACGACGTGCTGCGCGAGATGGTCTGCGAGGGCCTTGATTGGATGGGCATAAAGATAGATCCCGCCAAGAACAACGGCCAGCGCAGCGAGTGCGAGATATCTGCCGAGGATTCCCGCGTGAAGATATTCGTCATCCCCACCAACGAGGAGCTGGCGATAGCGCGCGATACCCTAGAGCTCGTGACCGCCGCGAAGTAAGCATATGTTAAATTTCACGCATTGCGGGCGCAGGAAGCGCATGCGCGCCTCATTTAACCCGCAATGCGCGAAAAAACATTTGACAAACGCGCCGGTGCTAGCTATAATAGGGAATGTTGCGTATGAGGTGAACGATATGCGTATGGATGTATCTCTGGCGCTAAAGAATCCGGGGCATGAGTTCCCTTTTGCGCTGGAACTTAGCCTGAACGATCAGCAGTTTGCGGGAGAGCAGATATGCTTTAAGTCAAAGGCGCAGCTCAAAGGCACTTACAGCATGGCGGGCGCGGGCGTTACCGTGCGCGGCGAAATGCAGGTGGACTATGAGCGTCAATGCGGGCTTTGCCTTATGCCGGTAGCTGCGACTGCGGACTGCGAGTTTGAGGATCTGTTCTACAAGGAACCCAATCCCGAGGATCCCAACGATCTGTTCCTGATAGAGGATTACTCCATAGACATGACCGCCTATGCGGAGAGTCTGGTGTTCCTCGACATGCCGATGACCGTCAGGTGCAGCCCTGATTGCAAGGGCCTGTGTCCGGTGTGCGGCACTAACCTTAACATTAGCCAGTGTTCGTGCGGCAAGGTAGATACACCTTCAAGCAAGTCGCCTTTTGCTGCATTGGAAGATCTGCTGACCCGAGATGAGGAGGTGTAGACAATGGCAGTACCGAAGGGAAAAGTTTCTAAAGCGCGCAAGAACAGCCGTCGCGCCAACTGGAAGCTCACTACGCCCGGCATCGTGGCTTGCCCGCGTTGCCAGCACATGAAGCTGAGCCACCACGTATGCAAGAACTGCGGCTACTACGGCAGCGAGCAGGTCATAAAGACCGAGGACGCGGCCCAGGCCAAGGCGTAAGCAAGGCCAATATTTTGCATGGAACGCATATTCCGCCGAGCGGAGTGTGCGTTTTTTGCGTATGTGCGGGAAAACTACACCGCGCGGGCAGGCAGCGGCTTCACGGCGCGGCAGGATTTCGGCGCGGCGCATGATGCAAGTGCGGTTTCGGCACATGATTGCGCAATGCAAAATTGTGCTTCCTTAATTGGCTGCGATATGGTATAATCAACTATGCGCGCGGGTATTCAATACCCTGTCATGCGCAAACACGATATTCACGCGCCGCCGGGCGCGTTTAGGAGGACTTCGGATGATTCGCATAGCTGTGGACGCGATGGGCGGCGATAACGCGCCGGGCGCGGTCGTAGAGGGCTGCATACAGGCGCTCAGAGAGCGCGCCGACATATCGGTAATACTGGCCGGGCAAAGTCAGGCGATAGAGCCGCTGCTGGCCGGGGCAGGCGATGTGCGCGCGCGCATTGAGATACTGGAAGCGCCCGACGTGATAACCATGCACGAAGCGCCCGTTATGGCCGTGCGGCGCAAGCCGAATTCGTCCATGGTCAAGGCGCTGGACGCGGTGAAAAGCGGCGACGCGCAGGCCTGCGTTTCGGCGGGCTCAACCGGCGCGCTGCTGGCGGGAGGCATGTTCCGCGTGGGACGCATACGCGGCATAGAGCGCCCCGCGCTGGCCAGTATAATTCCTTCCACAAACAAGCCCTATATACTGCTGGACTGCGGTGCAAATGCCGACTGCCGCCCGGAGTATCTGGTGCAGTTTGCCATGATGGGCAGCATATATATGGAGAAGGTCAAGGGCTACTCCAATCCGCGCGTGGCGCTGGTCAACATAGGCTCGGAGAGCGAGAAGGGCAATGAACTGAGCAAGGCGACATATCCGCTGCTGGAGCAGAGCGGCCTCAACTTTACCGGCAACATAGAGCCGCGCGACATACCCGCGGGCGCTGCCGACGTGGTGGTCGCCGACGGCTTTACCGGAAATGTGGTGCTTAAGCTCACCGAGGGACTGGCTTCCATGCTGCTGGGCATGATAAAGACAGAGCTTATGAGTTCGACTGTGACAAAGGTGGGTGCGGCGCTATCCAAGCCGGCCTTCCGCAAGGTCAAAAAGCGCATGGACTACACCGAGGAGGGCGGCGCGCCGCTGCTGGGCGTAAAGGGCGCGGTTATAAAGGCGCACGGCTCATCCAACGCCACCGCCATAAAGAACGCGCTGTTTCAGGCCGCGCGCATGATAGACGGAGACATAGTGAACATAATAGAGACTCAGGTAGGCAAAATAAGCGCGCAGGACGGGCAATGACCCGGCGCGAAGGGAGAGTTATATATGACCGAGAAGCAGATATTTGACAAGGCGGCCGAACTCATAGCCATGCAGATGGGCGTGTCCACTGACGAGATAATCATGGATACGCGCATGGTCGAGGACCTCAAGGCGGATTCGGCAAACGTGATAATGCTGGTAATGGATCTGGAAAACGAGTTCAACATCGCCGTGGATGACGACGTGCTGATGAGCATAAAGACCGTGGGCGATGTGGTGCGCTGCATAGAGGGTCTGATAAAGTAATGCCGGGACAGATTAAGTTGCAGCGGCGCATAGGATACAGCTTTCGCGATCAGAGCCTGCTGGACGAGGCGCTGACTCACTCCACATACGCCGAGGAACACGGCTGTGCCAGCAACCAGCGGCTGGAGTTTTTGGGCGATGCCGTGCTGGAGCTGTGCGTGAGCAGGCGGCTGTTTGAGCGCGAGCGCTCGATAGACGAGGGCGTGCTGACCAAGTGGCGCGCACTGCTGGTGTGCGAAAAGTCGCTCTCGGCCTGCGCGCGCGAGCTGGAGTTGGGGCAATGCCTGCGCATGGCGGGCAGCGCGCTGGCGGACGGGTTGCGGTTTAAGCCGTCGGTGCTGTGCGACGCCATGGAGTCGCTGATAGCGGCGGTGTATCTGGACGGGGGCATGGAAGCGGCGGCGGCGCTGGTCGATCGCATACTGGGCGAGGGCATGAAGCACGCGCCCGAGATGCCCGACGACTACAAGTCGCGCCTGCAGATGATACTTCAGGAGGACGGCGGCAGCGTGCCTGAGTACAGGCTACTGTCATCGAGCGGACCGGACCACAACAAGGTGTTCGAGTTCGAGTGCGTGTTCGGCGACGTGGTTACGCGCGGCATGGGTCAGTCCAAGAAGCAGGCACAGCAGGCGGCGGCGCGCGAGGCGCTTAAGCTGCTTAAGCAGCGCGGCGGTCAAGCCGATGCCTAGCGGCGATCCATAAAATACAGTTGGCATAATGCAGGCATAAACGCCTGTGCGCGCCGGAGCGTGTATCCGGCGCGCTTATTTTAAGCGGAGGGAGATGCGCAGGGTGCTGGATATGATGAGTATGCGGCGGGAACTGGCGCTGCTTGCCGGGCGCATGTCGGCGCTGACCGGGTTTGAAAGCATGACCGTGGGACATGACAGGCTGCTGCCCGGCGATGAAGCGGCGCTTAATGCGGCGGCGCAAACGTGCTGGCATGACGCGCTGAGCGACATAGATGCGCATGTGCGGCTGAGGGTGGCGCGCAGCGATGTCGATGCGTATGCGACTTCATCGGGCGCAAGGCGGCTGGGCTTTGCGCGCGGGGATGTGCTGGGCATGTGCATATCGGGCGGCGGGACAGAGCTGCTCTACCGCATAGTTAGGCGCGACGGCATGCGCTTTGACCTGTCGCTGGAGCTGGTATGCGACGATGAGCTTGCGCCAAGCGGCATAGCGCCGCATGTGGAGCGCGAGGTCAAATACGCGGGCAGATACTGGCCGCGCCCTACTGAGCGGCAGATAGATGCATTCTGGTTCGTGCAGGTGCAGGCGCTGGGCAAGCTGCTGCGCGGCGACTATCTGATTGCCGATCATCTGACCAACTGTCAGGTGAACGAGACGCTGGTCATGCAGATGCGCATGCGCGACGATGCAAATGGCACGAACGTGCATCGCTATGGCGGCAGGGAAAGCCTTGCCTATCGCAGCGCGCATGCGCCAGTGTTCTGCGCGGGCGACGATACCGCGCGCAGCATAGCTGACAGGCTGGCGGCGGCGGCGAGTGCGTTTGATGTGCTGGCTGTGCAGCTTCACCCTGACTATGTGCCGCGCGCGGAATGCTTTTTTGCGATATGGCGGGCATACGAGGCGGCGCTTGGCGCATAGCGCGCGATATATTTGCACGCAGCCGCTTTACGAAAGCGCGATTCCATAATATAATATCATGGTGGTTCTATAATGATGTGGGGGTCGATGGGCGCAGATGAAGCTCAAGAAGCTGGAGATATACGGCTTTAAGTCGTTTGCCGAGCGCACTCAGATGGTGTTCGACAAGGGCATAACGGGCGTTGTAGGCCCCAATGGCAGCGGCAAGTCGAACATAGCGGATGCCGTGCGCTGGGTATTGGGCGAACAGAGCGCCCGCACGCTGCGCGGCGCACGCATGGAGGACGTCATATTCGGCGGCACCGAGCGCCGCAAGCCGCTGTCCTACTGCGAGGTGTCGCTTACGCTGGACAATTCCGACGGCGCGCTGCCCGTGCAGTACACCGAAGTGCTGGTCACGCGGCGCGTCTACCGAAGCGGCGAGAGCGAGTACTTCTTAAACAAGAGCGCGTGCAGGTTAAAGGACATAATCGACCTGTTCCGCGACACGGGCATAGGTAAGGAGGGCTATTCTCAGATTGGACAGGGCCGCATAGACGAGATACTCTCCGCCCGCAGCGAGGAGCGCCGCGCCGTGTTCGAAGAAGCCGCCGGAATAGCCAAATACAAGGCGCGCAAGGCCGAAGCCGAGCGCAAGATAGATAACACCAACCAGAATCTTACCCGCGTAGAGGACATAATCGACGAGGCCGAGCGCCAGATAGGCCCGCTGGGCAAGCAGGCCGAGCGCGCGCGCATATATATAAAGCTAATGGACGAACTGCGCGGGCTGGATATATCGCAGTTCGTGGCGCGCTACGACGGCATGAAGCTGCGCCTTGAGCGGCAGGAGGATGCCGCGCGCGAGCGCAGCAGCGCCATAGAGCAGGCTCAGGCGCGCTGCGAGGAGGTAAAGCTCAGGCGCGACGATGTGGACAGGCGTCAGGCAGAGGCCGATGCATGCACTCAGGAGCTGCGCGACGCGGTGGTCGAGGCCACGCGCGCGCTGGAGGAGCGTCAGGGCGCGGCCAATGTGCTCATGGAGCGCAGTCAGGCGCTTGCGCGCGAACGCGAACGCCTAAGCTCCGAGCGCGAACAGGGCGACAAGGCACTGGCCGAAATGCGCAGTCGCCGCGAGGAGCTTGAGGACATGCAGCGCGACGGCGCGGACGAGAGCCGGCGCATGCAGCAGGCGCTCACCGGGCGCGAAAATGAGCTGTCCAGACTGTCCGAAGAGCTGGAAGGCGAGGCGCAGCGCATAGAGGAGCGCAAGGAGAGCCTCATGGAGGCCATAAACCGGCTGAGCGACGTAAAGAGCGCCCGCGCCCGCCTGACCGCCATGCGTCAGGCCATATCCGAGCGCATAGAAGCGTGTCAGTCGGAATGCGACCACATAGCTTCTCAGCGCGAGTCGCTGGCCGAGGCCGGGCGCGCGCTGCAAGCCGACATGGATGCGGCAAGCGCCCGCAAGGACGAGGAGGCGCGCGCGGCAGCCGAAGTGGATGCGCAGCTGTGCGCCAACAGAGAGGCGCGCGCTCAGTGCCAGCAGGAGAGCCAGCGCCTCACGCTCAGCCGTCAGCAGGCGGAGACGCGGCTCAAGGTGCTGCGCGAGATGGCGCGCGACTACGAGGGCTACCAGTTCTCGGTCAAGCAGGTCATGCAGCGCGCCACAAAGACCGGAGACAAGGGCGTGATAGGCGTTGTGGCCAGCGTGCTGCACGTGCCGCGCGAGCTGGAGCGCGCCGCCGACATGGTGCTGGGCGGAGCGCTGCAGAACATAATCGTGGAGACCGAGCAGGATGCCAAGCGCATGATAGAGTACCTGCGCGGCAACAGGTATGGCCGCGCCACCTTCCTGCCGGTGTCCGCCGTGACCGGGCGCACGCTGTCGCCAAGCGAGCGGCAGGTGCTGAGCATGCCCGGCTGTCTGGGCGTTATGAGCGAGCTGGTGGGCTTTGACAGGCGCTATCAGGGCATAGTGGACAATCTGCTGGGGCGCACCGTGGTGGCGCGCGATCTAGACGCGGGCATAGAGATAATGCGCCGCGGCAGGCATGCCTTCAGGCTGGTCACATTGGAGGGCGACGTGATGCACTCGGGCGGCTCCATGACCGGCGGCAGCGTGCAGTCGCGCGTGACCAATCTGCTCTCGCGCGACCGCGAGATAGCCGAGCATGAGTCCGCGCTCAAGGCATTTGAGGAAAGGCTGGACAAGGCGCGCGCACACATGGCCGGGCTTGAGCAGGAGCGCGCGCATCTGCATGAGCTGCTGGACGCTTCGGCGGCGCGCATGCGCGTGTGCGAGGACGAGACGCTGAAGCTCGGCCAGCAGCTGGAGCAGGCCGCCAAGGAGTGCGCCGCGCTGGATGAGCGCGGCAGGCGCATGGAGCAGGAGCGCGACAATCTGCGCGTGAACCTTGACGATGTGATGACCGAGCTGGGTGGGCTGACCGGCGAACAGGGCGCGGCGGAGAGCAATCATGAGCAGATGCAGCGCGACATAGCCAGCCAGCAGCGCGCGCTGGCACAGCGCCGTCAGGAGCTGGAGCGGGCGCGCGAGCAGCTCACGCGCGGCAGGATAGAGCTGGCTGAGCGCGTGCGCGACGAGAACGCGCGCTCTGCCGAGATAGACAGGCTGTCCCGTGAGCTGAACGCGCGCGCGGATGCAATGGAGCGCGCCGCGCAGCAGCTTGAACAGGGCGTAAGGGCGCAGCGCGAACTGGAGCGCGAGCTGGAGGACAGCCGCGCCGGGCTGGAGGAGGCAGGCGCGGAGCTTGCCCGCAAGCGTGCCGAACTGGATGCCGCCGACACCGACCGCGACGCGCGCGCCAAGCTGCGCAGGGAGCTGGAGGAGGAACTGGAGCGCAGGCAGGCCGACCTTGGCGAATTTACCGAGCAGCTGCATAAGTTGGAGATGCAGCTCGACCGCGCGCGCAGCGAGCTGGAATCGATGCAGGCGCGCATATGGAACGACTATGAGATGACATACGAAGCTTGCGCCGAGCAGGCCGACAGGAGCATATCGCTTGGCGAAGCCGACGCGCGCATAGGCGAGCTGCGCGCCCAGATACGCGAGCTGGGCAGCGTGAACGTAAATGCCGCGCAGGAATACGCCGAGGCGGGCGCGCGCCTGGAGGAGCTTAAGTCGCAGCGCGACGATCTGCTCAGCGCACAGGCCGACCTAAAGCGCATAATCGACGACCTGACCGGTCAGATGCGCGAGCGCTTCTCCAGCCAGTTTGCCGTGCTGAACGAGCGCTTCCAAGTGGCGTTCAAGGCGCTGTTTGGCGGCGGGCGCGCGCAGCTGATATTGCAGGATGAAAGCGACGTGCTGAACTGCGGCATAGACATAGCCGCACAGCCGCCGGGCAAGAAGCTGCAGATGCTCAGCCTGCTCTCGGGCGGCGAGCGCGCGCTGACCGCGATAGCGATACTGTTTGCCATGCTGGACATACGCCCCACGCCGTTTTGCATACTGGACGAGATAGAGGCGGCGCTGGACGATGCCAACATAGACAACTTCGCCCAGTACCTGAGCAAGTACGCCGAGCATACCCAGTTCATAGTGGTCACGCACCGCAAGGGGACTATGGAGTGCTGCGACACGCTCTACGGCGTGGCGATGGAGGAAAAGGGCATAAGCCGCATGGTATCGGTGGCGCTGGCCGATGCTCAGCGCGCGGTGTGACCTAATGCATATACGGCGATTGATTTACATGGCATGTGCAAGGCAGCGAGCCGTGCTGCACATGGCACGGGCATGCGCAAGGCAGTGAGCCGTGCTGCACATGGCACGGGCATGCGCAAGGCAGTGAGCCGTGCTGCACATGGCACGGGCATGCGCAAGGCAGTGAGCCGTGCTGCACATGGCACGGGCATGCGCAAGGCAGCGAGCCGTGCTGCACATGGCACGGGCATGCGCATTGCGATATGCACACAGGCTTTATGTGGGAACTGCGCCGGGAGCGCGCCTTGCATTGCGATGCGGCGCGCGCGGATACATGGCCGCGCGGCGTGAAAATATGATGAATCTATCTTGGAGGGTCAAAATGGCTGAAAAGGAAAAGAAGAAGGGTTTCTTTAGCAAGCTCAAGGAGAGCCTTTCGCGCACCCGCGAAAATCTCTCCGGCAAGGTGGATCAGCTGGTCGCCAGCTATGAGGAGCTGGATGACGATTTCTATGAGGAGCTTACCGACATACTGATACTGGCAGACGTGGGCGTAAAGACCTCCACTATGGTCGTGGACAAGATAAAGGCCGAGGCGCGCGAAAAGAAGATTGGCGATCCCAAGCAGGTAAGGCAGATGCTGATAGACATACTGGTGGACATGATGAGGGACACCGACCTGCGCTTCCCGTCGCCCACGGTGCTAATGGTCATAGGCGTAAACGGCGTGGGCAAGACCACCACCATAGGCAAGCTGGCCACGCGCTTTCAGTACATAGGCCGCAAGGTGATAATGTGCGCGGGCGATACCTTCCGCGCCGCCGCCGCCGATCAGCTGGAGATATGGGCCAATCGCGCCGGCACCATGATAGTGCGCCAGCATGAGGGCGCAGACCCGGCAGCCGTGCTGTTTGACGCGATACAGGCTTCCAAGGCGCGTCAGGCCGACGTGCTGATAGTGGACACCGCGGGCCGCCTGCACAACAAGGCGCACCTGATGGAGGAGCTAAAGAAGATGGCGCGCGTGGTGGGCCGCGAGTGGCCCGAGGCCGAGTTCCGCACGCTGCTGGTCGTGGACGCTACCACCGGCCAAAACGGCGTGGAACAGGCGCGCGTGTTCAAGGATGTCGCAAAGCTGGACGGCATAATACTCACCAAGATGGACGGCACGGCCAAGGGCGGCATAGCCGTGGCAATAAGGCAGGAGCTGGGACTGCCCGTGCGCTATATAGGCGTGGGCGAGGGGCTGGAAGACCTGCAGCCCTTTGACGCGCGCGAGTTCATCGAGGCGATATTCTAAGCATGGCGCGCAACAACTCTGATGCACGCAAATGGGATCCGCCCAGGCGCACAGGCGGCAATGCGTCCGCGCGCAAGGGCGCGTCAAAGTCCAAGGCGAGCGATCTGCCGCCGTGGGACGAAGCTCCCGCGAGCGTTAAGGGCGCGTCAAGGGCTAAGGCAAGCGCCCGATCGCCTGCGGACGAAGCGCCCGCAAGGGGCAGCGCGCGCCCGGGCGCTTCATCAAGGTATGCCGGGGACATGCGCGCCGCGCCCGGGTCTATGCGCGCGCCGGCTTCGGGCGGCGCACAGCGCGACGGCAGGGTTACGCTCACGCTGACTGTAAGCGGCGATGAGGGCGATCAGTTCGACGTGCTCTGCGATGGGCGCGCGTATGGCGGCGGCTGTGAGCCTCCGTATAAGTTCGAGATGCGGCTGGAGCCGGGCGAGCATGAGGTGCGCGTGCGCAGACGGCACGCCATGGACAGACAGCCCAGCAGGTTCGTGCCGCTGCCGCTGCTGATACTGCTGGGCGACGGCAGGTGCGCCGAATACGGGCCGTACTGCGCCGTGCTGGATCTGAAAGTAGCGCTCAAGGCCGACTGCAAGCTGAACGTGCGATATGGCATTACCGGCCGCGTGGGGCGCAAGAACGGCGTTGCGCAGTATGCATGCCAGCCCGGCAAGGGTCTGGAGTGCGAGGTGATGGACAGCTATATGTGCGCCACGCCCCGGCTGCGCCGCCGCTGGATAATGGCAAACTACCTGACTCTCACCGTGCTGGCACTGATAGCGCTGACCGTGGTGGCGCTGGGAGCGATAATGTGTGTGCGGCAGGGCGGCTCGCTGGGCGGAGGCATAATGGTGGGACTGGTGGGCGTGACGATGGCGGTGGCCAGCGCGCTCATGGCGGACTCTGTGCATACGGCGCTGGACGGCGGCTATGCGCCAGACATAGAGCTGCCGCCCGAGAAGCGCAAGCGCGCCCCAAAGAGCGGCGGCCCCAAGGCTGCCAAGGCCAGAGCGGGCAAGGCATCGGATGAGCCAAACGCAGACGGCGCTGCGCCCAAGCGCACTGCCGGGCGCGGCTCGGGCAAGGCGCGCGCTAAGGCCGATGCGCCAAGCGACGCAGACACAGCGCCCGACGATTACGACGGCGCATATGACGAGGCCGGCGAGATGCAGGATTTCGAGGAATCGCAGCTGGCCACGGCTGATCTCAGCCCCGAACAGCTGCGCGCGGCCAAGCGGCAGCTGCTCAAGAAGTTGGGCGCGTCCGAGGAGGATGCGCAGTAGCGCGGGGGCATGCATTGCGGCGGATGCGTCGGGCATATATGCCACGCGATTGCATGCTGGCTGTGTGAGCAGCCGGCGGTGCGTGTAAAGCGTGCTATGGCATCGCGCGGCATGCTCCGCACATAGTCGTTTGCGCATAATGCTGTCAATGACGACGGCATATGCATAATGCGCCGCAGAGCATATCAGCGATACATCGCGACGGCATACGCGCCATGCGCCGAAAGCCCTTCGCATAATGTAGAGCAGCCACTTGGCACTGCGGCACGCTCGCCCGCATAACCATGTTCACCCCAATGGCATCGGCGCCCAGCGCCCGCAAGCCTGCGTTAAGGTTGCGGTGCGTAAAGAAAAAGCGCTTGACAAATCGGCGCGATGCTGTATAATAAATCTGTCAAGCCAAGAGGCTTTACCTTGTCGCGCGCAAAAGCGCGGGGAGTGTGAATATGACCGGGAACGGCATGAATGATATAGACCGGCGCGTGGAACTGGGATTGCTGATGGACTTCTATGGCCCGCTGCTTTCCGAGCGCATAGCCGGGATAATGAGCATGTATGTGCTGGAGGATTATGGCCTGAGTGAGATTGCGCAGGAAAAGGGCATAAGCCGCCAGGGAGTATACGACGCGGTGCGCCGCGGCGAGAGCCAGCTGATGGAGCTGGAGGAGCGATTGGGATTGCAGCGCCGTCATCAGGAGATGGCGCGGCGCGCACAGATGTGCCGCGAGGCGCTGGAGCGCGTACAGCCCTGTCCGGGAAGCGAGCAGGCGCTTTGTCAGGCGCGCAGCATACTGGACGGCATGATCGATATGTAAATGATCTTCCTAAGGAGTGAAGCGAGTGGCATTTGAAGGGTTGGCTGAAAAGCTGCAACAGGCGTTTCGCAAACTGTCAAGCCACGGTAAGCTGAGCGAGGCCGACGTAAAGACGGCTATGCGCGATGTGCGCATGGCGCTGCTGGAGGCCGACGTCAACTACCGTGTTGTAAAGGACTTCATAGCCAAAGTGACCGAGCGTGCCGTGGGCAGCGACATACTGGACAGCCTTACGCCTTCGCAGCAGGTCATAAAGATAGTCAACGAGGAGCTTACGGCTCTGATGGGCGGGCAGAGCGCGCGCCTGACTTACGGGCCTACCGTGCCTACGGTGTACATGCTCTGCGGCCTTCAGGGCGCAGGTAAGACCACCATGGCGGGCAAGCTTGCGCTGATGCTCAAGAAGCAGGGCAAGCGTCCTCTGCTGGCAGCGTGCGATATATACCGCCCCGCCGCCATAAAGCAGTTGCAGGTCGTGGGCGAAAAGGTGGACGTGCCGGTGTTCGAGCGCGGCCAGCAGGATGTAATCGAAACCGCGAAGCTGGCCATAGAGCATGCGCGCAAGTTCGGCCATGACCCGGTGATACTGGATACCGCAGGCCGGCTGCACATAGACGAGAACCTCATGGGCGAGCTGCGCGACGTAAAGAGCGCGGTCAAGCCCACTGAGATACTGCTGGTCGTGGACTCCATGACCGGTCAGGACGCGGTAAACGTCGCCGATACATTCAATAAGAACCTGGGCATAGACGGCGTCATACTGACTAAGCTGGACGGCGACACGCGCGGCGGCGCGGCCATATCGGTAAAGGCCGTGACCGGCAAGCCGATAAAGTTCTCCGGCACGGGCGAAAAGCTCACCGATATCGAGCCTTTCCATCCCGACAGAATGGCCTCGCGCATACTGGGCATGGGCGACGTGCTTAGTCTCATCGAAAAGGCACAGGATACCTTCGACGAGAAGAACGCCGCAGAGCTGGAGCGCAAGATGCGCACACAGACCTTCGACCTGAACGACTACCTCAAGCAGATGCAGCAGATGAAGAAGATGGGTCCGCTTGAGGACATACTCAAGATGCTGCCCGGCATAGGCAACAAGCTGGCCGATGTCAAGATAGACGAAAAGAAGCTGGCTCATGTACAGGCCATAATACAGTCCATGACCATGGAGGAGAGGCGCAACCCCGACATACTGGGTGCCAGCCGCAAGCGGCGCATAGCCGCGGGCAGCGGCAGGACTGTGCAGGAACTCAACCTCCTGCTCAAGCAGTTTGAGCAGTCCCGTCAGCTGATGAAGCAGATGATGGGGCGCGGCAAGCGCGGTCGCATGAGGATACCCTTTAGCAAGTAACACAAAGCGTGTAGATCTCCGCAAGGGATTTGCAATATATAGCCCCAAGGGTCTATTGGACCTACATTAAGGAGGAAAATATCATGGTAAAGATTCGCCTGAAGAGGATGGGCATGAAGAAGGCCCCGTTCTACCGCATCGTAGTCATCGACAGCCGCGACGCTCGCGACGGCCGCCCGATAGAGGAGATTGGCTACTTCAACCCCATGACCGAGCCGGCCGACATCAAGGTGGACGCGGAGCGCGCTCAGTACTGGCTGGGTGTGGGCGCTCAGCCTACTCAGACCGTCAAGACCCTGCTGCGCAACGCGGGCGTAAACAAGTAATATGGCCGGGAATATGACTGAGCAGATCGACGCGGTCGCTTTGGTTGAATTCGTAGCCAGATCATTGGTCGATGATGCCGATTCGGTTCAGGTGAAGCGCATAGATAATCCGGAATCGACGGTTATCGAGCTGCACGTAGCTCCGGACGACATGGGCAAGGTGATAGGCAAGCAGGGCAGGATAGCCAAGGCCATCCGCACTGTGGTAAAGGCCGCCACCGCCAAGTTCGATAAGCCGGTGTTCGTGGAGATAATGTGACATGGGAGGGGGAGCCGTCGCCGGGCGCGTCGGCTCCCCCTCTGTTTATAATAAAGATTGTGGCTGCTTGCAGCCTGTGTGAAATAAAGGCTCTTCGCGGCTTTGTGGGGTATAAGTACCATAAATAAGCGCAAGTGAGCGGCCTATGCCCGCGATTTGGCATTTGTCGCATGGCTGGCTTGCGGCATTATCCCACATGATTGCGTGAAGATGTGCAAAACGGCCGTAGCGGGGTGAATTTTGCTTTATGGAGATAAGGCTGGCGCGCGCATCCGACAGGGCGCGCTGGTTTGAACTGGATGCGCATCTGCCCGAGGATGAGTTCATGGGCAAGCTGCTTTCGGACATGCTGTACGCGGCGACGGTCGAGGGCAGGATAGTGGGCGTGCTGCGCTGGGGGCTTTTCTGGGATAGCATTCCGTTCATGAACCTGCTGTATGTGGATGAGGCGCTGCGCGGGCAGGGCTGCGGGCGGGCGCTGGTCATGCGCTGGGAGCGCGATATGCGCGCAAGGGGCTATGGCATGGTGCTGACTTCCACTCAGGTGGATGAGCAGGCGCAGCAATTTTATAGGCACATGGGCTATCGCGACTGCGGCGGCCTGATAATGGAGCTGCCCGGCTATGAACAGCCCATGGAGATGTTCATGTGCAAGCCGCTTGGCGAGTGATGTGACTTGCGCGGCTTTGCGCGCGCTGTAACGATAGAGGCATGCCGCGCGTGGCGCGGCCGATGGAGGCAATATGCAGAGCGAATACCTTCTTATAGGCGAGATAACCCGTCCGCAGGGCGTGCGCGGCGAGATGCGCGTGCGGCCCTATACCGACGATCCCATGCGCTTTGAGGATCTGGACGCGGTATATGTGTGCCATGGCGGTGAATATGAGATGCGCGGCATGCGCTTTGTGCGGCTGGCCAGCGAGGACGTGGTCATAATCCGCATGGATGGCGTGGAGGATGCAAACGCCGTGGAGAAGTTGCGCGGCGAAAAGCTGTATGTGGATCGCGCGCATGCGGTCGAGCTGCCCGAGGATGCCGACTTCATAGTGGATTTGATAGGCTGCCGCGTGGTTGACGACGAGGGCGCGGAGTGGGGCAGGATAACCGACGTCATGCAGCCCGGCGGCGGCGACGTATACGTGATAAACGGCCCGCGCGGCGAAGTGCTTGCGCCCGCGCTCAAGAGCCTGGTGCTGTCGGTGGACACGCGCGAGGGGCTGATGCGCATAAGCGCCGCGCGCATGCGGGAGGTGGCAGTGCTTGAGGATTAGGGTGCTGACCATCTTTCCGGAGATGATAGAGCCTGTTCTCCGCTCGAGCATACTGGGTCGCGCCACTGAGCGCGGCCTTATCGACATAGAGGCCGTGGACATACGCCCGTATTCCACGCTCAAGCACAAGAACACCGATGACTATCCCTTCGGAGGCGGCGCGGGCATGGTGATGCTACCGCAGCCCATTTGCGACTGCGTGGATGACGTGGCGCGAGGCTTCACCGGGCGCAGGCTGTACATGTCGCCGCGCGGACGTACATTCAGCCAGAGCATAGCCGAGGAGCTGGCGCGCGAGGAGGACATGGTGATACTCTGCGGCCATTACGAAGGCGTGGATCAGCGCGCGCTGGACATATGCGGCTTCGAGGAGATGTCGATAGGCGACTATGTGCTGACCGGCGGCGAGCTGGCCGCCATGGTCATAGTGGATGCGGTGGCGCGGCTGGTGCCGGGCGTGCTGGGCAGCGAGGAATCGCCGCTGGACGAGAGCTTCTCTTCGGGGTTGCTTGAGTATCCGCAGTACACGCGCCCGCGCGAGTATCGCGGCCATGCCGTGCCGGAAGTGCTGCTAAGCGGCAACCATGCGCACATAGCGCGCTGGCGGCGCGAGCAGTCGCTGGAGCTGACGTATGACCGCCGCCCGGAGATGCTTAATGGCATAGTGCTGGACAAGAAGGACAGAAAGTTCATGAGCGAGCTGATAGCCCGTCGTGAAGCGGAACGGGCAGAGGTCGCGCGAGCCGAAGCGGAGCGAGCAGAAGCCGAGCTAGCGGAAGCTGAGCAATCCGAAGCCACGCAAGTCGAAGTCGGGCAAGCGGAAGCCGAGCGTGCCGAAGTCGAGCAAGGCGAAGCAATGCAAGTCGAAGTTGGGCAAGCTGAAGTAGAGCAAGCGGAAGCCGAGCAAGCCGAAATCAGGCAAGCGGAAGCCGAGCGTGCCGAAGTCGAGCAAGGCGAAGCAACGCAAGTAGAAGTCGAGCAAACTGAAGTAGAGCGAGCCGAAGCCACGCAAGCATAAGCAGCACAAGCCGAAACCAATCAAGCCAAATTCGGACAGGCCGAATCTGCGCAAGTTGAATCTGAGCAGTCCGAAGCCGAATAAACGCACACCGGCTTCCCCGGACAGTTGACCGCATGGCGCGTCAGAGAGGAGCAAACGTGGACGTTGGAGCATACATATGGCCGGCATACACCGGCACGGAGATCCGCAGCAGGATATTCTGGCCCGACGGCGAGGGCGAATGGCAGACCGTGCGCAGCGCTCAGCCGCGATTTGAGGGGCATAAGCTGCCGCGAGTGCCGCTCATGGGCTATCAGGACGAGGCTGATCCCTCTGTCATGGCCGGACAGATAGAGCTGGCGAGGGCGCATGGCATCAATGTGTTCATATATGACTGGTACTGGTACGACGGCATGCCGTTCCTTGAGCAGTGCTTGGACAACGGCTTCCTGCGCGCGCCCAACTGCCGGGAGCAGAAGTTCTACATAATGTGGGCCAACCACGACGTGAACTTCACCTGGGACAAGCGCATATCCGACCAGCCTAACGCCGTGATATGGCGCGGAAGCCAGCCGCGCGAGGAGTTCACGCGCATAGCCGAGCGCTGGATAGACATGTACCTGTGGCGCGAGAACTACTATCGCGTGGACGGCTGCCCGGTGATAATGATATACGATGTGGACAACCTCGTGCGCGGCATGGGCGGCGTGCGCGCGGCACGGCATGCGCTGGATGATTTGCGCAGACGCGCCGTGTGCGCAGGGCTGCCCGGCGTGCATCTGCAAATGGCGCTGTGGTCGGATGGCGTGCATGACCTGACCGGCGTGGATGGCTCGCACATGGACTCGGCACAGCTGGCGCGCGAACTGGGCTTTGACAGCCTGACCAACTATCAGTTCGTGCATTTCGTGGACATAGACCGCGACTATCAGGCGGTCATGGACGATGTGCGCCGCAAGTGGGACGACTTTGCGCGCATAGGCATAAAGTACTGGCCGCATGTGTCCATAGGCTGGGACAACAATCCTCGCTTCAACTCCTTCCGTCCCGGCGTGCTGCGCGGCAATACGCCCGCGGCCTTCGGCAGGGCGCTGGAGGATGCGCGCGCGCTGGCCGAGCGCACCGGCGCACCCATGGTCACGATAAACAGCTGGAACGAGTGGACGGAGATGAGCTATCTGCTGCCCGACGATGTGAACGGCTATGGGTATCTTGACGAGGTAAAGCGCGTGTTCGGAAAGTGAATGTGCGCCTTATGTAATGGCTGGCGCTGTGCCAGCCTGCGCGCACGCGGCGCAAATCTGTCATACGCATCCGCTTTCGGCCTACGGTCGGGGGCGGATGTTTTTTGACATATAAAGCCCGCCTTCGGAAGCTCGAAAGCGGGCGGATGAGTTTGTGCGATATAGGGTCTTTGCGCCTTGACCGGCTGCGCATTGCGGTGTGCTATGCCGCGTTTTGCAAATCGGACTGCTTGCGCGGCAGCGCGATTGCCAATACCTGTTTAAGGGGCATGCCGGCTATGCCTAAGTATAGCCAGTATGAATATGCCGTTACCCGCCCGATAACCAGCCTTGCGCAGAAGGATGTGAATCCGCACTTCAATGCGCCGCTGTAAGCGAGCAGGGCGCTTATCACGATTATGAGCTGCGCGGCAAATATTGTAAGCGGCACGGCCATGCGCCGCGCAAGCCTGGGCAGCGGCAGCGCAAAGCCCAGCAGCAGCGCCAGCGCCATTTCAAAATAGGTCGATGCCGACATGCCCAGCCTGCGCGTCGCGGGATTGCTCAGCAAGGGCGTTTTGGTTGCACACAGTATTGCTGTACCGGCTGCGGTCAGCACAAGCGCGATAACCGATACCTTTGCCAGCGTGCGCGCGTCGCCATCGTACCAGCTAAGGCCAATCAGATAACCGGCAGTCAATGCGATAAGGCGCAATGAGTCCGAGTAATCGTCTCCTAGGTAACTGAGGCATATGGTAAAGGCGATGAACGCAATTAAGCCGCAGGTCAGGGGAAATAAGTGCGTCGAACTTGGCCGCTTGCCGCTTATGAGATTGTAAGTCATCGGCAAAAGTCCAATCAACAGTCCGCTTATCGCACATAGCCATGTGAAGCTAATGGGTGTAAGCGCCAGCACCATGCCGGCCAGCAAAGCCCACACTGCATATATGCCAAAGGTCGCCAGTGCAAATAGAATGCTTTTTCTGCGCATAACAGCAACCTCCTTTTGAATGGTAAGTCGGTGACGGCTGGTTTTGAGGATGCGCCGCCGTCTGCAAATGGAGTATGTCAGGCATTATATTGCTTTCTTATTGATTTGCTCGGTCACTGAGTTGAAACAGGTGCGACTGACTAAAGGCTAAGCATCGATAGGTGCATTGTTGCGAAGTCCTACTCACATTTTTACCACCTCTTATTAATATGGGCTTATTCTAAACATATTATATCATGCGCTGAGTTGAAATACAATAAACAGCAGGAAAAATTGCAAATGGCATTTTGGTGCAAAATAAATCCGCATGCGATTGACGCGAATGAGAACATATGATAAAATATCATAAAATAGAGAGAAAGAACACGTGATATATACGCTTGCTGCAAATTGCCGCCAGTTAAGCCGCATGAGTATATCCATGGCGCGGACAGCGCCTGTGCATATAAAAATACTCGTGAGGAGGTACTTGCCATGAAACGAATCATCAGCATGCTTGCACTGCTTGTGGCGCTCATCTGCGCCGCGCCGCTGGCGCTTGCCGACGCGCAGCCGGATAAGCTGGAGATTGACATAGCCGCACTTCCGAGCGGCGGCGAGGTGTTGCCCGGCATATCGTGCGGCATGTCGCGCGACGAGATGATAGCGGCGGGCTATGCGCTTGCCAAAAATCCAGCGATAAAGAGTTACAATGCCGAGGAAGATGTGAACAAGCTGACATACGAACTCGACAGTCCCACATGGCTCACGCTCAACGGCGTTTCTTTGAACATAGCGCAGTTCCAATTCGCAAATGACAAGCTGCTGAGCATGGCGTTCGTGCTGGAGGGTGTAGGCGATGCAAAGGCGCTGCGCGAGTATGCACATCAGGCGCTGGGCGAAGCGGACAGGACAACAAGCGATGGCGAACTCAGCATGCAGGCCTGGCGCATCGATGAAGCGGAGGTTACAGTCCTGCTGACTGTACTGCCGCGCGACTTTTTTAAGCAGGAAGGCGAGAGCGAGATAGACGCAAGCCTGATAGTCACGTTTGAGAACGTATATTACGAGATGTATTCCGGTTGGGAAGAACCCACGGTCATGGTTGCCGCGATTGAGCGCGTGCTTGCGGGCGGCGAGTTCATAATGGGACTTGCGCCCGGCGCAAGCGTGGATGATGTGCGCGCCGCGGGCATACCGATAAAGGACGCGCCCGAGTTCGAGAACACGAGCGAGGACGGCCTGCTGACCGAAGTCGTGTACAGTCTGGATGATGGTGCCATAGTGATAATGGACGGCAAGGTGATAAACGTTCAGCACCTGCAATTCGTAAATGGCGGGTTTATAAACTTGGGCGCGGGTCTGCCAGACACCGAGTACGCCGACGAGCTGCGCACTAAGCTCATCGGGCTGCTGGGCGAGCCCAAGACCACTGCGCTTGAGGAACAGGCGCTGAGCGTGGACGAATGGTTCATAGGCGAAGGCGAGACACAGCTGCGCGTGGGTCTGATATCGCAGTGGGACGAAAAGGGCATGACGGGCGCGAGCATTCAGGTGGATTACACAGAGTACATGAAGCAGCTGCGCGAACAGGCCGCCCAAAAGAGCTAATAGCGCATATAAAGGCAAATGAATGACAGGGGCGCTGCCTGCAGAAGTGATATCTGCGGCAGCGCCCATTGATTATGTTTAAGTCAGCGGGGCAACTGGTCAATAGGCAGCGCTTTGAGCTTTATGCGATGTGAGCAGAGCATATGCAATACCATAGTTCATGCCAAGCTGCGCCTGTCCGCGCAAGGCATATGCAATAGTCCATGCCAAGTCACACCTGTCCGCAATGGCATATGCCCATGCACCCGTCAAAAGGCGCTTTGCAGGCCAAATGCCGCCGCTGCATCAATCCCGTCTCGGTTCAGGCTCGACCTCTGCGCCCTCGAACCTGAGCAGATCGTGCGCTATGGGCGTGTAGAACAGCTCCTTTATCAGCTCGGCATCGCGGGTCTGGGGCAGTATCCACATGAGCTTGGTCACGACCGCCTCTATGGTCATGGTGTGCGCCTGCAATACGCCCGGCGTGCTGGCCACGCGCGCGCCCACCTGATATACGCCCAGATCGCTGCCCTCGTGCGGCACTTGAGTGGTTATGACGATTGGCCTGCCCGATTCGCCCCACGGACGCACGGCGGCAAGGAAGTCCTCCTGCTCATAGCGCGGCAGACCGCCCACGCCGAAGCTCTCTATGACCAGCGCGTCGAAGCTGTCCAGCAGCAGCCCCAGCACGCCGGGGTTCAGCCCCGGTATCAGCCTTAGCACGAACACGCGCGCGTCCAGCTTGTCATAAAACCTGGGCGCGCACAGCGGCTTGGGCTCGCGTATGTAGTGCAGTATGCGCCCCTCGCGCAGCAGCGCTATGTCGGGGAAGTCTATGCTGGAGAAGGCGTTCATCGACTTGGTGCGCGTCTTGCGGGCGCGCGTGCCGGCTATCACCCTGCCGTCGAACACCAGCAGCACGCCAAACAGCGTATCGTCCAGCGCGGCTATGAACGCATCGAACAGGTTGCGGCGCGCGTCTGTCTCGGTGTCGTATATGGACTTCTGAGAGCCGGTCAGCACTATGGGCTTTGAGCTGTCCTGTATTAGATAGCTGAGCGCGCCCGAGGTGTACGCCATGGTGTCGGTGCCGTGGGTGATGACGAAGCCGTCGTACTTATCGTAGTTCTCGCGCAGGCAGGCGGCTATGCTGAGCCAGCAGTCGGGCGATATGTTGGTGGAGTCTATGTTCATGAGCTGCGTGGCGTCCACATGGCACAGCCCGTTCAGCGCCGGTACGCAGTCCAGTATGTCCTGCGCGCGCAGCTGCGGCGCAAGTCCACGGTCGGTGGGGCGGCTGGCAATCGTGCCGCCGGTCGCTATAAGCAGTATGTTCTTCATATATCAATTCCCCTTCAGACTATGCTCATACGATATCACATACGGCGCGGTCTGCGATAGCGCAGCGGCGTAAATTGCCGCTCAGGGCGCGAAAAGCCGCATGCGCCGGCAATCGCGGCTGTGGATAAAGTCGCGGCAATGCGTGCGCGGGCGTGCGCATCACGGAAAGCGCGGGGAATACACGCGCGCGGCGCTGTGCGCTCTGCCGCGAAAATGTGCATAAGTCCGCGCGGGTTTTGCATGTCGCCGCGCGAATGAGTCGCTGTTGGAGCGTGGCTTCGCCATGAGCATGCGCATGGCACGGGCAAATATGCATCCGCACTGCGCGCGGGCAAACGCCGCATGCCGCCTGGCGCAGTAACATGCCGCGCAAGCCTATGGAGCAAGTGCTGTCACATGCCTAGTAAGCCCGCGCCGCGATGGAGAGGGCATGCCGCGCAAGCCCGCAACCTCGCGGCGAACGCTTATTTTGCCTTGATTTTACTTGCATGCGCATGCTGGGTATGGTATAATTAGCTTTGTGACACGGACGGTCCTCTGACGGCTCGCTGCCGTTTATGAACGTCTATGAGGGAAGGAGGAAGTTACCCATGAATGAGATAATCCGTTCGATAGAGAGCGCTCAGCTCCGTACCGACATTCCCGAGTTTCGCGTAGGCGATACGCTGCGCGTACAGGTCAAGGTCGTGGAAGGTTCCCGCGAGCGTCTGCAGGCTTTCGAGGGCGTGTGCATCGCCCGCCGCAATGGTTCCTGCCGCGAGACGTTCACCGTTCGCCGTACTTCTTACGGCATCGGCGTGGAGCGTACTTTCCCGGTACATAGCCCCCGCGTGGATTCGATCACGGTAGTGCGCCGCGGCAAGGTTCGCCGTGCCAAGCTGTACTATCTGCGTTCGCTTTCCGGCAAGGCCGCCAAGATCAAGGAGCGCTAATAGGGCAACTGAGCCGCGATTCGTCGCGGCTTTTCTTTTTTGCCCGTGCGCATGGGCAATATGCCGTGCGCATACGACATGGGGCAGGGGCGCATGCGCCCGAAGAAGGAGCATACGATGAACATACAATGGTATCCCGGCCACATGGCCAAGGCAAGGCGTCTGCTGGGCGATCAGCTAAAGCGCGTGGACATAGCCGTGGAGCTGTGCGATGCGCGCGCGCCGCTGGCCACGCGCAACCCGGAGCTGGACAGGCTCTGCGCGGGCAAGAAGCGGCTGATTGTGCTCAACAAGGCCGACCTCGCCGATGAGCGCGCGACCCGCGAATGGGTCAGGTACTTCCGCGAGCGCGGCATAGAGGCTGTCGCCTTCCGCTCGACCAACGGCAAGCCCCGCGACGTGCTGGCGCCGCTGGAACGCCTTACTGCCAGCGAGGTCAACCGCATGAAGGCGCGCGGCGTGAACAAGACCGTGCGCGGCATGGTCATAGGCATACCCAACGTGGGCAAGTCCACGTTCATAAACCGCCTGTACGGTTCGGCGATAGTCAAGGCTGCCGACCGCCCGGGCGTGACCCGCTCCAATCAGTGGGTCAAGGTCGGACAGTATCTGGAGATGCTGGACACGCCCGGCATGCTCTGGCCCAAGCTCTCCGATCAGGAGGGCGCGCTGATGCTGGCCTTCATAGGCACGATACGCGACCAGATAACGGACATAGAGGGCCTTAGCATAAAGCTGCTGGACAGGCTCATGGAGATGGCACCGAAGGAGACTTGCGCGCGCTTCCACATAGCCGACGAAAACGTGCGCGGACCCGAACTGCTGGATGCGGTATGCCGCGGGCGCGGCTTCCTGCTCAGCGGCGGGCGCATGGACACCGAGCGCGGCGCGGCTGTTGTGCTGGACGAATACCGCGCTGGCAAGGTGGCGCGCCTTACATGGCAGCGCCCGAATGAGAAGGCTGTGGAAAAGTCCGCGCCCGATGCCGGGGCGGCGGCTGTGGAAAAGTCCGATGCGGCTGGCGCAAAGTCTGCCGGGCAGGGCAGCTGCGAGCAGCAGTGACAAACCACGGCGGCGCTTTCAGGCGCATGATGCGCTTTGCAGGGCGCAGGGCATATCACTGCGGCGATGCATAAGGACAAAGGCAGACCGGGCGCAGATCGCGCCTGATCAGGATGCCGTCGGCGAACATAGCGCCGCTGGGTATACGCCCGGCGGCGCGCTTTGCGATATGGCCGTTGGCAAAGGCGCATGAGATGTGCCGCAGGCATGAGCGCATTGGCAAAGGCATGGCAAGTGCCGTGGTAAGCGGCATATTGATTAAGCGCATGTGCGCAGACGCGCGCAACTTATATCACAACGCGGGGAGGCGATACTATGGGTGAAAACGGCAATACCGGGCGCAAGGTGAGCAAGCTGGAGCTAAAGCGCATTGCGCGCATGGAGGAGCTGCTAAAGGTGGAGCGCACATGGTGGGACAAGGGGCTTACCGTGGCCGGAATGGACGAGGTGGGGCGCGGGCCGCTGGCAGGGCCGGTGGTCACGGCGTGCATTATGATACCGCAGGGCAGTGAAGTGCCGGGTGCGGACGACTCCAAGCGCCTGACGGAGCGCAGACGCGAACAGCTCGCGCCGCTGCTGATGAGCGCGGCTTCGTTCGTGGGCATAGGCAGCGCGTCGCCTGAGCGCATAGACGAGATAAACATACTCAATGCCACGCGCGAGGCCATGAACGAGGCGGCGCGCGGCTGCGACTGCGACGTGCTGCTGGTGGATGCCGTGGAAGGGCTGGATTGCCCCTGCCGCATAGAATCGCTGATACACGGCGATGCCACCAGCTACATGATAGCGGCGGCGTCTATAGTTGCCAAGGTGTACCGCGACCACATAATGATTGAGATGGATGAGAAGTATCCGCAGTACGGCTTTGCGCGCAACAAGGGTTACGGCACTGCCGAGCACATAGCGGCGCTCGAGAAGTACGGCCCCTGCCCGATACACCGGCGCAGCTTCATTGCCAAATGGCTGTAAGCACAGGCGGGAGCGCCACGGCGCGCGGGCGCAGGGGTGAGCGCATGGCGGCCGAGTGGTATGAGGCAGGCGGCGCGGTCGTGCTGTGCATGAACTACCGCGTAGCCGGCGGCGAGATAGACCTGATAGTGCGCGACGGCGATGAGATAGCCTTTGTAGAAGTCAAGGCGCGCGCGTCGGCGGACTTCGGCGCGCCCGAGGAAGCGGTAACGCCCGCCAAGCAGCGCCGCATATGCAAGGCCGCGCTGAGCTATGCGCAGGAGAACGATCTCATGGATGCGCCGCTGCGCTTTGACGTGTGCGCGATACTGGCGGGGCGCATAAGCGTGATAAAGAATGCGTTCGACTACCAGGAGTGAACGCGCCGGTGTGCCTTGCAGGCTGCGTGCGGGCTGGGCATGCGCTTGAATGGACGGTCAGACTGACATGGGAGCGTGCATCACACCTTGCCTGTCCCGCCGCGCGTGCATCACAGGGTCAAGTTGCGCGTGAGAGCATGCCGGGCAGTCGCAAGTGCGGGCATGGTAGCTTGCCATGCCTGTCATGCCGCGCGTGTATCACAGGGTAAAGCTGCGCGTGAGAGCATGCCGGGCAGTCGCAAGTGTGGGCATTGCCCCCTGCCATGCACGCCACACCGCGCGTGCGGCAAGGTAGCATAAAGCAAGCCCGGACATGCCAAGCTGATAACAGCGCGGCGCATGCTGAACAGTAAGAGCGCTTGGGCGCTCAGAAGAGGCAAATGTGGGGCGGGATAAGCTCTATTTGCGCAAGACGTTATCGAATACAAACAATGTGGAGAAAATGAATGCAAATCGGTTGAATTTGACACGTTTTAAGGATATCATATTGGTATCCGTACATTGCAAGGAGATGTTGTAAGATATGAACGAGCGCCGGACGCCATTAATGATAATGATCCTGGCACTTATTTTATGTCTGGGCATAATGCCAGCCGCACTGGCCGAGGATGCTCAGCCGCAAGGCGAGAATCTGCTGCTGAACAGCGGCTTTGAGGAACTGGACGCATCCGGCTTTCCGATAGACTGGATGCAGGGGATGTACACGTGGGACGACGGCACGACCGTAATGGAAACTGTGACCGGCACGGCGCACAGCGGCTCAAACAGCGTGCGCCTGCGCTCGTTTTCCGAGAACGACGCGCGGTATGAGCAGGTGGTAGCCTGTCAGCCGCAGACGCTGTACAAGCTGTCGGGCTGGGCGCGCGTGCAGGATGTCCCCGAGGGCATAGGCGCGAACCTGTCGGTGGGCGAGGGCTTTGCCATGTCCGATTCGCTCAGCGGCACTTCTGCCGAGGGCGAGTGGACGTATCTGGAGATATACGGCATGACCGGCCCCGAGCAGTACACCATGACGATAATGGCGCGGCTGGGCTTCTATGGCTCGACAGTGACCGGCACGGCATGGTTTGACGACCTCTGCCTTGAGCGCGTGGACGGCGTGCCAAAGGACGCGCCCTTTGGCCTGTTCTATCAGGAGCAGACGGCCGAGGTGGTGGAGGAGGAGACCGAAGTCGTGCGCAGCTATACGCCGCTTGTGATAGGTGTGGCGTTGGCGTTTGCGGCGCTGGCACTGGTGCTGATAGGCATGCGCGAGCGCGGCAGACTGCCCGCGCTGGCCTCAGAGCGCGGCGAAGTGCCGGTGCTGATTGCCATGCTGGCCGTGGCCTTCATAGCGCGCCTGGTGATGGCGGCCATGATACCGGGCTATCCCAACGACATAGCCTGCTGGCAGGGCTGGGGCAATCGCATGAACACATTGGGGCCGTGGGGCTTCTATGCTTCGGGCGAGTTCTGCGACTATCCGCCTGCGTACATGTACGTGCTGGCGCTGCTGGACGGCCTGCGCGCGCTGACCGGCGCTTCGGGCGGCATGGCGCAGCTGATAGTCAAGCTGCCCGCGATGCTGTGCGACATGGCGGGCGCGCTGCTGATATACAAGTGGATGAAGCGCGAGGGCGGCAACGGCGGCATGGCGCTGTGGCTGGCGGCATTCTATGCCTTCAACCCGGCGACCATATGCGACAGCGCTGCGTGGGGCCAGATAGACTCCGTGTTTACGCTCATGATAGTGGGCGCGGTGTACCTGTGCGTCAGGGGCAGCTGGCAGTGGGGTCTGCCGCTGTACATAGTCAGCGCTCTTGTAAAGCCGCAGACGCTGATGCTGGGGCCGATAGCGCTGGTGGTGCTGCTGACCGAGATATTCCGCGCAAAGGGCAGGGAGCGAAACGCTATGCTCACGAAGGTGGGCATAGGCCTTGCGATATCCGTGGGCGCGGCGGCGCTGATAGTCGTGCCGTTCTGGGGCGGGCAGAACTGGGACTGGCTGATAGGCAAGTACACCGAGACGCTCTCCTCGTATAGCTATGCCACCGTAAACGCCATGAACATGTACGCGCTGTTCGGGCTGAACTGGCAGCTGGCCGATAGCATGGTCATGGGCATGCCTGCCAAGGTGTGGGGCTATATATTCATGGCCGTCGCCATTGCGTACAGCGCCTTTGTGTACATAAAGGCAAAGGATCGCCGCGCCATGCCGCTGGCCTGTGCGGTGCTGGTCATGGTGCTGTTCACGTTCTCCACCAAGATGCATGAGCGCTATGCCTTCCCGGCGATAATGCTGCTGCTGCTTGGCTACGTGCTTATGAAGGACAAGCGGCTGCTCATCATGTCGGCGCTTATTAGCGTGACGCAGTTCATCAACATGGCGCTGGTGCTGCAGAGCCAGCACCTTCAGTCCACAGAGCAGCTGATAAACTCGCTCACGGCGCTGGGCAACATAGCGCTTACCGCGTGGCTGTGCTTTGCAGCGTGGGACATATGCGTGCGCGGCAGGCACAGCGAGTTCAAGGGCGAGCGCGTCGAATCCCGTCCCAAGCCGGGCGGAGAGGACATGCTGAGCAAGCGCGAGGACATGGTGCGACGCCTTACCGGAAAGAGCGATTACAAGCTGGGCATGAAGGCCGTTGACTGGGCGGTGCTGGGCGCGATAACGGTCGCTTACAGCGTAGTCGCCTTTACAAACCTCGGCACGATGTCCGCGCCGCAGACCGAGTGGCGCTCGTCTACGCCGGGCGAGACCGTGACCATAGATTTGGGCGAGGAGCGCACATTCGACTTCACCTATTACGGCGGCATCTGCGACAGCACGTTTACGGTGGAGTTCTCGCTGGACGGCATCAACTGGACTGAGCCGGGAACGGCCGATTACCGTCAGGGCAAGATGTTCCAGTGGCTGTGGTATCGCCCGACGATGCTCAGCGATGACGGCACTTATACGCCCCTTGTCAACGGATATCCCAGGAATACGGCGCGCTATGCAAGGCTGACGTTTAACTCGGTGGGCTTTAAGATGCGCGAAGTGGGCTTCCTTGACGAGAGCGGACAGTGCTATCCGATAGCCTCGATAGAGTGCGCGGGCGGCGACATCGAAACGGGCGACGATCCCGCAAAGATGATAGACGAGCAAAGCACCGTGCCGGCCAAGCCCAGCTACTACAACAGCATGTACTTCGACGAGATATACCATGCGCGCACGGCGTATGAGCATCTCAACGGCCTGCATGCCTACGAGTGGACGCACCCGCCGCTTGGCAAGGTGCTGATGATGCTGGGCATAGCGATGTTCGGCATGACTCCGTTCGGCTGGCGCTTCATGGGCGCGCTCACGGGCGTAATGATGGTGCCGGTAATGTACCTGCTGACCAAGCAGCTGTTCAAGCGCCGCGACCTGTCTATATTCACGACCATGCTCATGGCGCTCGACTTCATGCACTTTACGCAGACGCGCATCGCCACGATAGACTCCTACGGCGTGTTCTTCATAATGGTGATGTATCTGTTCATGTTCAGGTACATGCAGATGAGCTTCTTCAGGGACGGCCTGAAAAAGACGCTCACGCCGCTGGCGCTGTGCGGCCTGTTCATGGGCATAGGCTGCGCCTGCAAGTGGATAGACATATATGCGGCGGCGGGACTGGCGGTGCTGTTCTTTGCGACAATGTTCATGCGCTACAATGAGTATCGCTTTGCGCGCGAGCGCCTGTCCCGCGAAAAGCGCATGACCGACGAGCTGAAGCCGTATGTGTTTGCTCGCGATAACTTCGTCAAGTACCTGATGATAACGCTGGCGCTGTGCTGCGTGTTCTTCATAGCAGTGCCGCTTGTGATATACTATCTGTCGTACTACTGGCAGCTCACGCCCGACCACAACTTCACCATAAAGGGAGTCGTGGACGTGCAAAAGAGCATGCTCAGCTATCATTCGGGGCTGTCCGGCGATACCCATCCCTTCCGCGCGCAGTGGTATACATGGCCGCTGATAACCAAGCCCATGTACTACTACTCGGGCCGTGAATTCATGCCCGAGGGCATGCAGAGCATAATCTGGTGCATGGGCAATCCCGCCGTGTGGTGGCCGATGCTGCTGGGCATGCTGTTCACGATAGGCATGAGCGTGCGCGAGAAGTTCCGCGACCGCGACAAGCTGATTGTGATAGTGAGCTTCCTTGCGCAGTATCTGCCCTGGGTGCTGGTGCCGCGCTCCATGTTCATATATCACTACTTCGCCAGCATACCGTTCATGATACTCAGCATGTGCTTTATGATAAAGCATCTGGAGCGCAGATATCCGCGCTCCACCAAGGGCATAGCCATAGGGATTGTGGTGGCAAGCGCGGTGCTGTTCGCGCTGTTCTACCCGGTGATATCGGGCGCGCCCTGCTCTCAGGCGCTGGTGGATATGCTGGACAAGCTCGGCCCCTGGCACATATACTGATGCCCGGAGGATGATGGCGTACAGCCATGTCCCATGCGGCGAATCGAACATACGGACGCGCCCCGCTCCTCATGCTTGGAGCGGGGCGCGCTTTATGTATGCGGAATGATATCATGGCGATGGCGCAGGGATGGATTGGCGTGGTGTGGGGAAGGGTGCTTGCGCGGGATATGGCATTGCGATGATTGGGAGTGTGGGTTGGCGGGAGTGCTTGCGAGATATGACATGTGTGCTGATTGCGTCTGCAAATTAGCGAAAGAGTACCTGCGCGTGCTATAACATGCGCCATAAGTAATCCGCAGGATTGGCAAAAGCACGCCCGCGTAATATGACATGCGCAGCGCGAAGCTACATCATAGCTTGCTGCCATCGCACAGGCTGCCTGCGCCTGTGCTGATATGCAATCACGCAGAACATGCACGCCCATATGCAAAGAAACCGACTGCCTGCAAATGCAGACAGCCGGTCAAACCCTATTGCGCGCTTATGACTAAGCAGCACATGCTTCCCTGCAACCAGCGCGTCACGCCTGCGCGGGCGCGAGATGCCCCATCTCGGCGCGGTAACAGCGCACGAAGTAGACTATCTCCACGGCAGCGGTTATGCCCCATGAGAATATATACAGAAGGTATAGCGACATTATCGTGCCGAACAGCGCAAACACGGTGTATACCCATATCACGCGGAACACGCACGAGCCCATTATGACTATCACGGTAGGCACAACGCTCTTGCCCAGACCGCGCGAGGCGGCTATGGTGCAGTCCATGAACGCCGAGAACGGATACGAGAAGCCCATGACCCACAGCCGCTCCATGCCTGCGTGCGCCACGGCGGCATCGGTGGTGAACAGCATCAGGAACTGTTCGCCGAACAGCAGCAATGCGCCGCCCAGCAGCGCGCCCACGCCGAATGAATAGGCAAGGCTTATGTAATAGCTGTGCAGCACGCGCTTGCGGTTGCCCGCGCCGTAGTTCTGGCTCATGAAGCTGGAACAGGCTGTGTAGAAGGCGGCCATGACGTCGTAGACCAGCGCGTCAGCGTTGGCTGCGGCGGAGTTGCCCTCGACCACGACTGCGGGGAAGGTGTTCACGCCAGCCTGTATGAACAGGTTGGCGATGGCAAATATCGCGTTCTGCGCGCCCGCGGGCAGGCTGAGCGACAGCACCAGCCGCGCCTTGATGGGCTCTATGCGCAGCTTGCGCACCTTAAGCGCATATGACTCGCGGCTGCGCACCAGCAGCGCGACGACAAGTATCGCCGACATGTACTGCGACACGGCGCTGGCTACGGCCACGCCCGCCACGCCCATGTTCATGCCTATTACGGTAAGCAGATTTAGCGCCACGTTCAGCACGCCCGCAAGCGCCATTATTATGAGCGGTCGGCGCGTGTCGCCGGCGGCGCTGAGCACCGCGTTGCCGAAGTTGTATATGGCCAGCGCGGGCATGCCCAGACAGTATATGCGCAGGTACAGCTCCGCACCGTCTATCAGCTCCTCCTTGGTGCCGAGCATCTCCAGCAGGCCGCGCGCGCCCATAAGCCCTATGACCATGGTGATAAGGCCGGTCACAAGGCACAGTATCGCCGATGTATGCACCGATTCGCTCACGTCTCTATCGCTCTGACAGCCCAGATAGCGCGCAACTATCACGTTCACGCCGCTGCCTATGCCTATCAGAAAGCCGGTGAACAGCGACACCAGTATGGCGGTAGAGCCGACCGAGCCCAGCGCGTGCGATCCGGCAAAGCGCCCGACCACGGCTATATCGGACATGTTGAAAAGCACCTGCAATACATTGGACAGCATAAGGGGCAGGCTGAACTTGAGTATCTGCCTGCCAAGAGGCCCGTGCGTGAGCGCGGGCGCGGCCTGGTTGTTCATTGGGTCCCTCTCCTTCGCGGAAAATATGGCGGCCTGATGCCGCATGCCGGGACATGCTGCCCCGGCCGTAAATATGGCGAACGGTATTATATCATCTGTTCATTTGCGATTCAACGGCATGAAGTTTGAGTTCACTTTAATGGCGGCGATTTAAGGCGGCGTGTGAGCGCCTTTGCGGGGACATTATCGGGCGCGTGGCTGGCTGTGTGCGGCAAAGATTGCAAATATATGTGTAAATTGCGCAGCACAAGCGTCCGGACTATAGGACATGCTTGTAATATTTACCAGAATATTGTAAAATAGATGCCGATGGGGCAGCTGCCCCGCATGCAAAGGACGGAGGTATGGATATGAAGTCCATTTCAGAAGTATATGTGATATCGGGCATAGTGAACATGATGCGCGAGGGCAATGTAAATCTGGATCACTTCCTGCAGCGCGAGTCGTTCCAGTGGTCCATGCGCCAGCGCGTTAAGCTCATAGACACGCTTATGCGCGGCTATCCATTCCCGGCGATATACGCTATAAAGGAAAGCGATGACAGCAACGCTATGGCCGTGCTGGACGGCAAGCAGCGCCTGCTTACGATAAAGTCGTTCATAATCGACGACGGCTTTGCCTTTCGCCAGCACGCGCCCATAATCATAAACGGCGAGGAGCAGGACGTGGACGGCAAGCGCTTCAGCGAGCTGCCCGATGTCGTGCGCAACAGGATACTGAACGCCAACTTCAGCGTCATAACCTTTACCGGCTACAGCGTGAGCGACGTATACGAGATATTCGACCGCCTGAACAACGGCACGCCGCTCACCAAGGCCGAAAAGTGCAAGCCGCTCATGGGCGACAGGATGATAGGCCGCATGCGCCGCATAATGGACAGCGGCTTCTTTGAAAAGACCGGCTTCACCGCCAGGCAGCTGGGCAAGGGCAATGGCTACACGGTGCTGATACAGTGCCTGATGCTGATTGCAACAGGCGGCAGCACGGGCTTTTCCGCGCCGCAGGTGTCGCGCTTCTTGGATGAAAACGCAGAGCTTCTGACCGACAGCGACTACGACCAGCTGGACAGGCTCATAGCATGGGTGAGCGATGTGGCCGACGGCGTGTCGATAGAGCATTGCCGCGCGTCGCTGGATCGCATGTCGATAGCGCCGATGGTGTATGCGCTCAGCACCGTGGAGGACGATGCACAGGCGCGCGAACGCATGCGCAATAACCTCCTGATATTCTTGAGCCGCGATTCCCAGCCCGAAGAGTACCGCGCGCTGTGTCAGAAGAGCACTGACCGCACGCGCGTGGAGGGCAGGGTGGAGTACTTCCTGCGCATGACGAGGTGAATATCCGCCTAACGCGCAGGGATGAGCGCCGCCGCGATGTGCATAAGTGCATTGCGGCGGCGCTTGTGTTATGCGCATCTGTGCGGCATATCGCATGTGCATTGAGTGCCGGTGCGCGCGCCAAGGCCGCGGCATTAAGGAACATGAATCGCATTAAAACAAAAACAGCGCCGATGCATATCCCAGCATCGGCGCCGTTTTGTCTATGTAATTACAGGTTTACGTTCACCTTGACGGGCTTGCCGGTCTCCATGGACTCGTTGCAGGCCAGCGTGAACAGCACGGACTTCACCGCGTCCTCATAGGGCGAGCGTATCTTGGAAGCATCGCCGGTGATGACGGCCTCGATGAAGGTGTGGTCGCAGAGCATGCCGCAGTCGCCCTCGGGCTTGAACTCCACGGCCTGATTTATCTGCATCATGCGGCCGTCGCCCTTTACGACCTCGTTGCGCTCGGCATCGTCGCCGGCGGCCTGCATGTCGCCGTAGACCGCTACCTTGTCGAACATGTAGTAGTCAGCGCGCGCGTCAACAGCGCCGAAGGTCAGCTTGTTGTCGGCGATGGCGCCGTTTTCGGCGTAGCAGCCGGTGGTTATAGTTCCCAGTGCGCCGCTTGCAAAGCGCACCAGCGTCACGGACATATCCTCAACATCGAAGCCCTCTATGCCCTTTACGATGTTGTGGCCGCCCATGGAGTAGACCTCGACCGGCTCGCCCATTATGTTGCGCGCCATATCGACCTGATGTATGGTCTGCTCGACCAGCTGACCGCCGGACTGCGCGCGCACCTTCCACCAAGGGGTGTCGGGTATGCCGCCCACGCGCATCAGGTTCATCTCGACTATCTCATGGCGGGCAGCGAACTCCTTGAGCTTGTCGATGTTGCTCTCGTAGCGCAGCTGCAGGCCGGAAGCGGTGATTATGCCGCTCTCCTTGACCATGTCGCGTATCTTGAGGAACAGCTCGGGCTCAAGGCCCACGGGCTTCTCGACGAACATGTGTATGTGGCGGCGTATGGTCTCGAACTCGACCTCGCCATGGCAGTAGGGCGGTATGCAGATGAACACCATGTCGGGCGATACCGCGTCGTACATCTCCTTGAAGTCGGTGAAAGCCGGGCATTTGGCTTCGGCGGCGAACTCATCGGCGCGCTCCTTTATCAGGTCGCACACGCCCACTATGTTTACGTCGTCCATCTTCAGAAAGTGGTTGAGGTGATAACGGCCTATGCCGCCGCAGCCGATGATAGCCAGCTTGTTGTTAGCCATGTTGATACATCCTCCAGACGTATTGTGTTTTGTAAGAGCCTTAGCCCTTGTCAGAACTTTTAAGCGGCACCGCCTTCGCGCCCGGAGCGCAAGCCTTGCGCGGAGACTGCCGGAGTTACCGGCAGCGGGGGAGTTTGTCCCCCTACAGCGGTATTACATCGCGAATATCCTGTCCATGGCGGCGGCAGTCTGCACGGCCATGAACTCGGCGTCGAACTGATACGGGCTGACTTCGCAGGTGCAGAAGTCGTCGTAGCCTATCTCGCGGAAGGCCGCCATGACCTGCGGGAAATCGACGTCGCCTGCCAGCAGATCCACGAAGCCGCCGAAATTGCCCACGCTGCGGCGGAAATCCTTGAAGTGGCACTTGAATATGCGCTTGCCCAGCATCCTTATCCACTGCTCCGGGAAGCCCCATATCATCACGTTGCCGGTGTCGAAGTACGCGCCTATCCACGGCGAATCTGCGTAATCGATGAAGTTGCGCAGCTCCAGCGGGGACAGCAGGAACTTGGACCATACCGGCTCCACGCCTATCTTTACGCCCTCGTCCTTGGCGGCCTGAGCCAGAGACGCGACGTTCTTTACGGAGTTTTCGTATACGACATCGTACTGTCCGTAGGGATTAGTGGTGGTGCTGGAGCAGCCGCCCGCGACCAGCAGCGCGGTGTCCGCGCCCAATACGCTCGCAGCGTGCAGCATGCGCTTTACGCGCTCCTTGGCTTCGCCCGCCTCCTTGGGATCGCCCGAGGCCAGCGACAGCCCCTCGTAGTGCGCGCCCACTATGGAGGGTATTACAAGGCCAAGATCCTCGGCCTTCTTGCGCACAAGCTTGAGCTGCTCGTCGGTGGAGTTCATGCCCACATAGCCCTCGACCTCGTACAGGCACTCAAAGCCGTCGTAGCCC
The DNA here is from genome assembly GCA_050946055.1 of Candidatus Fimadaptatus sp. Classification (GTDB taxonomy): domain Bacteria; phylum Bacillota; class Clostridia; order Christensenellales; family Aristaeellaceae; genus Fimadaptatus. The sequence goes on from JBMNUB010000002.1 coordinate 38,386, forward strand.
GCCTTGGCGGTCAGCTCTATGCGCTTGTCCATCGGCACGGAATCGGGGAAAGTCCATGCGTTCAGTCCTTTTTTCAACACTATCACCTCTTGTACATTCGCTCTTTATGTCATCAGCCCTTTACAGCGCCTATCATTATGCCCTTTACAAAGTAGCGCTGCAGGAAGGGATAGATGCACAGCACGGGTATGACGGTTATCATGGTAACGGTCATGCGCACGCCCTTGGGGGTAAGTATCTGCTCGGCATTCAGGTTCTTGCCCTCGGCCAGCAGCTGGCTGAGGCGCTCGGCCTGATTGAGGTAATTGTACAACATATACTGCAGAGTAGTCAACTCCTCGCGCAGCGCGGTGTATATGTGGTTGTCGAACCAGCTGTTCCACTGCGCGACCGAGGAATACACGGCTATGGTCGCGATTATGGGCAGCGACATGGGCAGTATTATGCGCATCATTATCGTAAACACGCCCGCGCCGTCCAGCATGGCGCTCTCCTCGACCGAGGCCGGGAGCTGCTCTACGAATGTCTTGACCAGTATCACGTTATAGGCGTTTACCGCCCACGGGATTATGTACACCCAGAAGCTGTTCATAAGTCCCATGTACTTTATGGTCAGATAGTTGGGGATAAGTCCGCCCGACACGTACATGCATATGACCAGCATGCGGTACATGAACTTGCGGAAAGGCATCTCGTTCTTGGAGAACAGATAGCCCAGTATCATGCAGCAGGTGACAGTGACCAGGCAGCCCAGCACGGTGCGCATAGTAGATATGCCGAACGCACCCGCGAGGCCGCGCAGCTTCATGACCTGCACGTAGTTTTCAAAGGTGAACTTGTAGGGGATGATTATGCCCTTGCCGGCGATGCTCTCGCCCGAGAGCGACTGTACCAGCACGTACCACAGCGGGTAGGCGCACAGTATGATTATGAAGGTGAACAAAAGGTAATTGAACACCATGAACGCACGGCGGGCAAAGCTCACCTTTATGCGGTTTGACGAACTCATGTTGCGCACCTCCTTACACTATGGATTCGCCGCGCACGCGCTTGGCGATGGCGTTTGTGACAAAGAGCATGACGAGGCTTATCAGCGACTTGAGCATGCCCACGGCGGTTGCATAGGAGTAGTCCTGCTTCTGCAGACCTACGCGATAGGTATACAGATCCAGCACCTCTATCTTCTTCATGACGACCGGGTTCTGGAACATGAAGTACTGATCCAGACCGCTGTTCATGAAGTTGGCCACGGCCAGCAGCGATACCACTATGAACGTGGGCAGCAGCCCCGGTATGGTTATGTGTATCGCGCAGCGCAGCTTGCCCGCGCCATCCACGGCGGCGGCCTCGTACATCTGCTGGTCGATGCCGGTTATGGCGGCGATGTATATTATCGAACTCCAGCCCAGAGTCTTCCACTGGGATATGCAGGTCTGGAACCAATAGACCGCATCCTTGTCCTGGAGCAGCTTTTGCGGCTTTAGGCCGAGCATCTTCAGCACTTCGTTGAGCATGCCCTCGGTCGAGAATATCGCAAACGCCAGCGAGTAGACGATTATCCAGCTTATGAAGTGGGGCAGCGTGGTAAGCGTCTGCGCTACCTTGCGGAAGCCTGCGCTGTTTATCTCGTTTAGCATTATTGCAAATATCATGGGCAGCGGCAGCAGGCAGAAGTTTATCAGCGCGAAGATGACGGTGTTGGTCATGACGCGGCGGATGTCGCGCGAGGTCAGAATCATCTCAAAGTACTTGAAGCCTACATACTCGTTGCTGAGCAGCGGAGTGCCGGGCTTGTACTCAAAAAACGACAGCGCCCAGCCCAGCAGGGGCAGATAGGAGAATATAAAGACCAGTACCATGAGCGGCAGGGCTATCAGGAACATATCCCAGCGCTTTTTGGATTTCTTTTTGGGTACGGTGCGAACGCCTGTGGTCATGCGAGCCTCCCGCCTTCCGTATCGGAGATTTTTTTATTGCCGGGAGGAATGACCTCCCGGCATATCATAAGTTGCTATCGGATTGTCGCTTAGGGACGGCCGGCGGGATGCGCCAGATACTCGGCCTGCAGCTCCTCGAATATCGGATTGACGATTTCGAAGGACTTGGCATATGCCTCGGAGCACCACTTCCAGGCGTCGGCTTCACCGGCGGCCTCGATGTCGGCCAGGCAGCTTTCGACGACTGCGTTGAACTCCTCGGTGTCGGCGGCGGTTACCAGTTCAGCTATGTACTGGAACAGTATGTCGTTGCAGTTGGTCATCACGCGCTGTACATCCAGCGGGATGTCGGTTATGCCCATGGTCACCAGCAGGCCGCGCTCGCCGACCAGAGTGGTGATCTTGCCGGAGTCTATGAGGCTGGTGTGGTAAGCGGAGGGAGTCTCAAAGCCGTAGGTCTGAGCAAAATCCTTATCCATGGCGTTGAGCGCCAGAGCGCGGTACTTCTGCTCCTCGAACAGGCTCATGAAATGGCCGTCCGTATGGGTGGCGGTGCTAACACAGGGAGTCAGCTCCCAGTAGCCGCCCCAGATGCCGGTCTGCTCGAAGAAGGCTTCGGAGCCGTAGCCCAGCTCGTTGGACAGCTTCAGAACGTCTTCCTTGATGACGGGCTCACCGGCTTCGTCGAAGTCCCAATGTACGCCCTGCACGCCGCTGTATATCAGACGGATGGTGTCGGGGTCATGGTAGAAGTTTACGACCTTGGCCGCAGCTTCCCAGTTGTCGGTGGTGGCGGAGATGAAGGAGTAGTCGCCCGGGGCAAATCCGCAGGGGGTCTGGAAATCGGCGTGCATTATGGCACCCTCGGAGGGTATCATGACGTAGCCTTCCAGAGTGTTCACGTCCTCCAGAACGTTTACGTTGTACAGGTTGTTGTCGCGGGTACGAGAAGCGACATACGAACCGGCCTTGACCTTCTCACCCAGCTCGGAGCCGGTCATGGTGAAGGAGTCGGGATCGAGCAGACCCGCGTTGTACAGCTTGTTGTAGAAGCGCATGTCTACCCAGAAGGGGGAATGATCCAGATCGGTGTAGCCGTTTATCAGCGTGCCGTCCTTGACGGAAGCCTCGTACAGGAAGCCTTCGAAGGTGGGACGGGTGCCGGCCTCGGCGATGTAGCGGCCGCGCTCATACCAGGTGCCAAGGGTGGTGCCGTTCAGGCCCATGCCGTACAGGGTGCCGCCATCCTTGGTGACGCCGCCGGCGGCCTCGACCATCTTGGCGATGACATCGACGTAATCATCGTCGTTCTTTATCTCGGGCATGCCGAGCTGCTTGTACAGATCCCAGCGCACTATGTAGCCGCGGATGTTGCGGTCGTTGGAACCGGCATACTCGACGCCACGGCCCGGAACGAAGAAGTACAGGTTGCCGGTGCCGCCGGACATCTGCAGGCGCAGCAGGTCGTTGCCGGTCTTGTAGATGTCGTTCTTCAGGTTGGGTATGTACTCATCCATTATCTCGTCCAGATTCTTGGCCATGTTGTTGGTCATTATCGTTGACAGATAGGTGTATTCGCTTATGACCAGATCGGTCAGGTCGCCGGAAGCCAGCATAAGACCGAGCTTCTCGGTGTCGCAGAACACCGGCTGCAGTATGATGTTTTCCTTCTCAAGCAGCAGCTTGTTCTCGTTGGTCTCGCCAAAGTAGTCAGGGCACTGCCATGTGGTAGAGATGGTCACTACGGTGGGCTCAGCGGCCGCGTCGGCGAACGATATCGCCGGAGCGACGGCAAGAACCATGATCAGAGCGAGCATCATAGCCAGGGTCTTCTTCATGGTGATACCTCCTCTTTGATTGGATCATTGGGGTGACGAATCTGCGCAGCGTTTTTACACAGCTGACCATGGCATAATCCTAACATTACACTGGCTAAAAGTAAATGTACAATTTAAATGGATGCATTGTACAAAATTAAGAATGTGGCACAAAATATACCCATAAATTGACAATTTCGGCAATGCATGACATAATATTGTTGAGGTGGAGCGTGTGATAAATGTGCTTATAGCTGAGGACGAGCTGCTGGTCAGGATGGGCATACTCTCCATGATAAACTGGGAGAATATGGGCATGAAGGTTGTGGCATGCGTGGGCGACGGCTTGGCGGCGCTGGACGATGCCATAAAGTACAGGCCGGAGCTGATAATAACCGATATAGTCATGCCGGGGCTGGACGGAATAAGCATGCTGCGCAAGGTGCGCGAGCAGGGCCTAAACCCCATGAGCATAGTGATAACCGCGCTGCACCAGAGCAGCGCCGCCGAGCACATAAGGGAGCTTAATATAGTGGCCTGTCTTGTCAAGGCGACCATGACGCAGCGCGACATAGTGTCGGCGCTGATGCTGGCGCGCTCGCGCCTGCCGGAGGGCGGGGGCATAGAGGAAGAAACCGCGACCGGCGAAGACATGAGCGAGGCATACGAGGCGCTATTGCGTGGCGAAAATGTGGCGGGGGGGGGTACGCTTTTTGCGGCTCAGGCGTACATACTCTGCCGCGTGCGCGCAAGCGATTCGCTAAGCGGCGTGCTGTCTCAGTCGCTGGCGCAGCTCACCGTAGAACCTCTGCGCAACTACGGCCTTATGTGCATGGCCTCGCACGACAGGTACATACTGCTTGTGTTCCGCAGCCAGCTGCTTGGAGTGAGGGATGCTGTCACTCAGGCGCTAAACGAGCTTAGGCGATATGTGGAGCGCAACCTGCTGCTTCGACCGGACTTTGCCATAATGGGCAGCGTGCCAAAGGGCGCGGACGCGAGCGGGTGCATAGACATGCTTCGCCGCTTCATCGACGAATGCGAGCCGGGCGTAAACTGGTATGCGCCGCCCGCGCTTCAGGCATTGCCCAAGGAGCGCGTGCATGGCAGCATAGACAGCTGCATGGGCGCGCTGTGGGCGCTGCGCGCGCCGGAGCGCATATATGAAGCGTGGCGGGGGCTGGAGGAACTGGGTAAGGCCGAATGCGCTGAAGAGCAGCTAAGGGCCATAGCGCGCATAGAGGCCGCGCTGGAGCTAAATGGCAGGGGCGGGACGGGCGAGCGGCTGGATGCGCTCAGCGACATGCTGGCTGGCCGCGCCAGAGAACTGGCTGTGCGCGGCGACATGGGCGCGGTGGTGCGCTTCATGCTCAGCGACATGTCGCGCGAGGTAAAGCTGTCCGACGCGGCGCGGCTGGCGGGCTTTCACGACGTGTACCTGTCGGCGCTGTTCAAGCAGCAGATGGGCATGGGCTTTACGCGCTTTAGCAGCGCGCTGCGCATAGAGCATGCCAAGCGCCTGCTGCGCGAGGATGATATGTCCACGGCTGACACCGCAGAGCTGTGCGGGTACAACGATGCGCCGTACTTCTGCCGCGTGTTCAAGAGCGTGGCGGGGGTGACACCCTCTGTATGGAGGAACTCAAGATGAAGCTCATGCGCCACTTCCGCGCTCAGTTGGTGCTGATATCGATAGTGCTGATGGCGCTGGCCGTGATAGGCACGATGGAGGTAAGCACTGCGCGCTTTCTGGACACGCTGTGGGAGCAGGACAGAAACGCCGTGCGCGACGCCTTTGATAGGGTGGAGGAGCAGATAGTCAACCTGTGCGACGATGCCAATCACTGCCGCAGCGTCATACGTCGCCGCGCCAGCGTGCTTGACTTCTTCCTGAATCAGGGCAAAATCGCGCGCGGCAATGACAAGTATGCCGCCCACATGATACACGACATGGCCATAACGCTAAACGAGCTTAAGGCCATAAGCGGCGTTATATTCGTAAAGGACGGCAAGTTTTACGGCACGACGCCCAGCTGGAACTTCAACGGCGAGCCCATCCCGGAGGACCTTAAGCAGCTGATATACTCAATACAGCCCAGCTATGCTATAAACTGGTGCGGCGCGTATTCGCTGGAGGAACTGGTGGGGAGCAGCTTCAGCACGTCGCAGCTCAGCTCACAGCGCTACATAATGGGCGTGAGCCGCGAATACTGCTCGATGGTGGACGGCGCTGTGGACATGATAGTGCTGACGCTTATAGATGTACCCGTGGTGAACAACATACTGCGCCAGCTCAGCACCGACATAAGCGACGTGGCACTCATAGATGCGTCGGGCGATGTGGTGGCCGGCACGGACATGGACCTGCCGCCGGTAGACGAGCGCGCCAACTTCGGCGAACTGGAGTACAGCCGGGGCGGCGCGGACTATCGCGTGTTTTACAGCGCCGTACAGAGCAAGGGCTGGGTGATGGCGCTGCGCATAGATAAGAGCTACTACTCGGAGCAGGCCGCCGCGCTGCGCAGACAGATATACCTGATAGGCATATGCGCAATAGCCATAATGGCTGCGCTGCTGATGGCGATGACGTACATGTTCCTGCGCCCGTTCCGTCAGGTCATGGGGCTGTTTAGGCAGGTCAGCGAGGGCAACCTCAAGGCTCGGCTTGCACCCTTTGACCAGCGCGCGCTGCCCGTGGCCGAGGAGATGCAGACCATGCGCACCCAGCTAAACGGCATGCTGGACAGCATAAGCCGCCTGATAGACGACATAGAGCGCAAGAACCGCGAGCGCGCCGTGCTGGAGATGCAGGAATTGCAGCGCCAGCTCAACCCGCACATGATATTCAATACGCTCACCTCTATCCGCTGGATGATAATGCTTCAGGGCGACAACTGGCCGGGTTCGGACAAGGTAAACGCAATGATGGTGGAGTTTGCCGCGCTGCTCCAGCCGCTGTTCGACGATCCGCGCTCGGAATGGACGCTGCGCGAGGAGCTGGCGCACCTGAGTCACTACATGGAGCTGCTGCGCATGCGCTACTGCGCCGACTTCTCGCTCAAGTGCGATGTGGACGAGCGCATATATGACGTGCTGCTGCCCAGATTCGTGCTGCAGCCCGTACTGGAGAACAGCTGCGAACACGGCATGGCGGGCAGCCAGAGCCTGCGCGTGGCGCTGCGGGTGTATGTCGAGGGCGGATACCTGTGCGTTTCGGTCGCGGACGACGGCTGCGGCATAGCGCCCGAGCGCATGGAGCTGCTCAGGCGCAGGCTGGCAGGCGACGTGGAAGAAGCGCCTCAGCCCGCAGGCGTGGGGCGCAATGGCATAGGGCTTATCAACGTACACAGGCAGCTGCGCTTCCAGTTCGGCGCCGACAGCGGGCTGGACATACAGAGCAGACAGGGCGAGGGCACATGCGTGACGCTGCGCATGGCGCTGGACATGAGCTGAGTGCGGGCAAATCAAACGCGGGCGGGGGACGATGCGCATAAAGCACCGTCCCCCGCCCGCGTCGTAAGGTTTCTTCCATATTGAATGGGGCGCATGGCGCGCGCCCATCACGCATTCCAGTACTTACCGTCAAGAGAACGGTATTGCACGGCTTCGGCGACATGTTCCGTGCGTATCTCGCCGCCGCCGTCAAGGTCGGCTATGGTGCGCGCCACCTTGAGCAGGCGCGTATAGCCGCGCGAGGACAGGTGCATCATCTCGGCGGCGCTCTCCAGCAGGCTGCGCGCATCGTCGCCCAGCTGGCAGTACTTTTCGCGCAGGCGTGCATTGAGCTGGGCGTTGCAGGTTATGCCGTCCTTGGCATAGCGCTCCAGCTGTATGTTGCGCGCGGCGGTCACGCGCTTCAGTATGGTTTCGGAACTCTCCTCAGCCGTGCGCATGGATATCTGATTTATCGGCACTGACTCGACTTCTATCTGTATGTCTATCCTGTCCAGCAGCGGGCCGGATACCTTGTTGCGATAGCGGCGTATCTCCGAGGCGGTACAGCGGCACTTATGTAGCTGCGAGCCATAGAACCCGCAGGGACAGGGATTCATGGAGCAGACCAGCATGAGCCGGGCAGGGTATACGGCCTGAGCATGCGCGCGGACTATGGTTATCGAGCCGTCCTCGAGCGGCTGCCTGAGCGATTCCAGCACCGAGCGGGGATACTCGGGCAGCTCGTCCAGCAGCAGCACGCCGCAGTGCGCCTTGCTTATGGCGCCGGGCATGGCGTTTGCGCCGCCGCCCACTATCGAGGGCACGGAGGCGGTGTGATGCGGCGCGCAGAACGGGCGCTCGGTCATCAGCCCGCCGCCGCGGTTGCTGCCCGCGACGGAGTGTATGCGCGTGACTTCCAGCGCCTCTTCAAAGGTCATGTCGGGCAGTATCGAGGGCAGGCAGCGCGCCATCATGGTCTTGCCCGAGCCGGGTTCGCCCACCATTATCACGTTGTGCGCGCCGGCGGCGGCTATCTCAAGCGCACGCTTGGCGGCGCGCTGGCCGTGTACGTCGGCAAAGTCGGAACTGAACTTGCGCGCGCTTATCAGCTCTGAGTACCTGAGCGTCTCAAGCGGGCGAATGTCCAGCGCTCCCTTCAGATATGCGGCGACTTCGCCCATGTCCGATACGGGTATCACGTCCAGCCCCTGTATGCAGCGCGCCTCCTCCGCGTTTATGCGCGGCAGCATTATGCGCCTGTAGCCCAGCTCGCGCGCGGTTATGGCCATGGGCAGTGCGCCGTTTATGGCGTTTACGCTGCCGCTCAGCCCCAGCTCGCCGGCCACCATCATGCCGTCAAGCGCGCCCTGCGCTATGTCGCCCGCGCATATCAGCACGCCCACGGCTATGGGCAGGTCGAACGACGGCCCTTCCTTGCGCATGTCGGCGGGGGCGAGGTTTATCGTGAAATGCCCCAGCGGATAGTCAAGATGGCTGTTGCGCAGCGCGGAGCGGACGCGCTCGCGGCTCTCCTTTACCGATGCGTCGGGCAGGCCGACTATCTCAAAGCCCGGCATGCCGCCGCTCTTGTCCACTTCTACAGTGACGGGGAATCCGTCTATGCCGCTTATTCCTACGCTCATGACCTTGGCCAGCATTATAACAACCTCCAATGCGCGCGCCGTATGCAGCTCTGTCATGATATAGTATATAATAAAATTACGTTTGTGTAAAGCTCTGCCGGAGGAGCGGCGCGGTATTTGCGGATTTATAAGTCATATGCGCGGATGAGCGCAAGACGATGAACCCGTATGGCCGATAGGCGCGAAGCGGGAAGTAAGGCGCGAAATGTGATGCAAGAGCGGTGCAAGGAGCGGTTCGCGATGCGAGGGGTAAAGCGGTACGCGAGGCACAAAGCGCGCTGGGCATCATGCTCAAATTTGTGCATGCGGCAGGAGTTGCATGAAATGCGTCGTATCTTAACAAGGTGATCTTTCAGGCGCATTGTGCGCGCACAAAGGAGGTATTCATATGCAGGTGGTTACGTCTATAAATTGCTTCTTCGATGCTTCGTTTCAGGAACCCGTAGAGTCGCAGATACTCAGGCTGTACGATGCGGGCTTCCGCGTGCTGGACATGAACTTCTGGGACTGGTGCCATTCGCCCGAATCGCCGTTTGTGCGCCCGGACTGGCGCGACTGGATAAAGCGGATAGCCGACACTGCCGCGCGCTTTGACATATCCTTCGTTCAGGCGCATGCACATGTGTACAATTTCTATAAGGAACCCAATGCCGGCGACAAATATGAGCTGCTCAGGCGCTCCCTGCAGGGCGCGGCCATGCTGGGCATACCGTGGGTGGTGTTCCATCCCAGCCGCATGGAGGGCGAGGATGCGGCGCGCGCCATAGCGGATAATACCGAGTACTTCAAGCCGCTTGTGGAGCTGGCCGAGGAGCTTGGCACGGGCATAGCGCTTGAGAACATGTCACGCGAGGTGTACGGCTTCCTGTACGGCGAGGAGCTGGCGCAGCTGATAGACGCGCTGGACAGCAATAGAGTGGGCGCGTGCTGGGATGTGGGCCATGCGCATGTGGCCGGAGTGGATCATGCAAGGGAACTGCGCGCGCTGGGCAGCAGGCTCAAGGCGCTGCACGTGCAGGACAACGATGGCCGCTCGGACGGGCATACCGCGCCCTTCTTTGGCACGATTGATTGGAAGGCGTTCATGGCGGCGCTGCGTGACATCGATTATACGGGGCCGTTCACCTTCGAGGCGCACAACATAGTGAGGCGCTTGCCCGCCAGCTGCCAGAGCACGGCGGCGCGGCTGCTGTACGAGATAGGCGTGGCGCTGGCAGGGGAGTGACGCGCAATGCAACACGCGCGGCGCAAGCCTTAGCCCGATTGCGCGGGAGAATGGGTGGCGCTGCGGGCGGGAATGAAGAGCGGCCATTGCGCGGGCGGCATGCAGCGCTCATGTAAATATGATATCGGCTGAAGCTCCGCTTCGATGCTGCATCGCTACATCGAGGCGGAGCTTTGCCAAATGCATGCGGGGCATTGGCCGGCTATGCGAGGCGGCTCAGACTGTCAAAAAACCCCCGGAGAGCTCGAGAGGGCTCGCAGCCCGCCGGCTTAGGTAGCGCCCAGCGACATGTGCGGTGGGCGCGCGATATTTTTTTCGGCGGGAAATCCCATTTCCCAGAGCAGCATATCTACCTTGCAGTTTCCACGCCCGGAAATCCGCAGGATTTCAGTGGAAACTGAGTAGGGGTGGCAGTGGCGGGGGAGATTCTCCCCCGTCCACGCTTGGCAAAAAGACGCTTTGACAAGCTCGCGGCTTTAGCTGAGCGCGCGGCGCATGGCTAAAATGCGCGTGCGCACAATGAGCAGGTTGGAAATTTGCGCACAAGGAAGTTGTCAAGCGCCATTATATGTGATAGTATAAGATGAAACAAAAGCTGTCGCCCGCGTGCGCCAAGCGCAGGAAGTCAGGCATGTCATGCGCATATGCTGGCCGCGCCGCCCGCTTGAAAGAGGTGGATGCCCGGTGGACTACAACGAAAGACAGCGCGCTCAGCTGTGGCTGTACACATATGTTTGCCCGGCCATAGACAAGTTCAGGCGCATATTGCGCGAGATAGGCTCGCCCGAGGAGATATTCGCCGCGCCGCCCGGAGCGCTTGAGAAGTTCGTCGGAGCGGACAAGCTGGCGCGCATGAGGCGGCAGAACAGCGCGGGCTTTGTCGATGCGCTGCTTGAGCGCCTGCATGCGCGGGGCGTGTCGTTCGTGTGCCGTGGCGATGAGGATTACCCGCAGTGCTTTGAGGACATGCAGGATTTCATAGTGCCGCCCGAGGTGCTGTTCATGCGCGGCGAGCGTGCGGTGCTGAATGGCCGCGCCGTGGCCATAGTGGGAACGCGCTCGGCCGACAATGAGGGCATGGAGATAGCCCGCGACTTCGCGCGGGACTTTGCGCGCGCGGGCGTGAACGTGATAACCGGCATGGCGCTGGGCATAGACGCGGCGGCTGCCGAGGGCGCGCTGGACGGCGGCGGGCGCGTGCTGGGCGTTATGGGCTGCGGCGTGGACGTACCCTATCCCGCCGACAATCAGAAGCTGGTCAGGCGCATGCTGGACAGCGGCAGCGCGCTGGTGTCCGAATACCTGCCTACGACCAAGGGCATGGCTCCGTTCTTTCCCGTGCGCAATCGCATAATGGCGGCGCTGGCCGAGATAACGCTGATAGTGCAGGCGCCAAGGCGCTCCGGCGCGCTCAATACCGCCTCGCATGCGCTCAACTGCGGCCACGATGTGTTCGTGGTTCCCGGCTCAATACGCGACGCGCGCTATGCCGGTTCAAACGCATTGCTGCGCGACGGAGCTGCGCCCGCGCTGGAGAGCCGGGACGTGCTGGAGGCCATGGGCATGAGCCGGGGCGAGCGGACGACGCGGCAGGCTGCGGATGGCGCTGCGCAGGCGGGCAGACAGGTGCGCGGCGCGGCGGAGCGCGCATGCGCAAGTGGCGCATCTTCGGCGAACAGGCCAAAGCCTTCGCTCACCGACGACGAGCTGAGCGTGGTGCGGTTGCTGTATGAACGGGAACATTCGTTCGACGAAATCGTTTCTCAAACCGATCTTGACACGGCGAAACTAAATTCGCTCTTGACAATGCTCAAAATAAAGGGAATAATATATGAAACCACAGGTAAACATTACAGGATAAAAGACAGGACGGAGACATAGAGTGCTTCCCGGACGGATACAGCCCGGAGCGCCCGTCGCCGCGCGTAGGGCGTGCCAATGTGCGCGCTGATCGTGAGCGCCGGGCGCGTCCATGTTTTGCATAAATTGGAGGTCAGTCAATGACGAGCAAGCTGGTAATAGTGGAATCGCCGGCCAAGGCGCGCACTATCGGCAAATTCTTAGGGCGCGGCTATAAGGTCGAGGCGTCCAACGGTCACGTGCGCGACCTGCCCAAGTCGCAGATGGGCGTGGACGTGGACAACAACTTCGAGCCGCGCTATATAACCATACGGGGCCGGGGCGAGATACTTGAGCGCATACGCAAGATGGCGCGCTCTGCGAGCAAGATATACCTTGCTACCGACCCTGACCGCGAGGGAGAGGCTATATCGTGGCATCTGGCGCATGTGCTGGGCATAGAGGAAGGCGAGGCCTGCCGCGTGGAGTTCCATGAGATAACCAGCAAGGCGGTCAAGAGCGCCATAAAGGTGGCGCGCCCGATAGACATGGATCTGGTAAACGCACAGCAGGCGCGCCGCGTGCTGGACAGGCTTGTTGGCTACAAGATAAGCCCGCTCCTGTGGCAGAAGGTCAAGAAGGGCCTGTCTGCGGGCCGCGTGCAGTCGGTGGCCACGCGCATGATATGCGACCGCGAGCGCGAGATAGACGAGTTCGTGCCCGAGGAGTATTGGGTGCTGACCGGCTCGTTCCGCTGCGGCGGCGTTGATCTGGGCGCAAGGCTGATAACGCTGGGCGGCGAGCAGGAACACATAAGCAGCCGCGCCGAGGCTGAGCGCGCGCTGGAACTTATCCGCGCGCAGAAGTACTCGGTATCTGCCGTGCGGCGCGGCGAAAAGCGCAAGAATCCCACCGCGCCCTTCACCACGTCCAACATGCAGCAGGAGGCCTCGCGCAAGCTGGGCTTCACCACTCAAAAGACCATGCAGATAGCCCAGCAGCTCTACGAAGGCGTGGAGCTGGAGGGCGAGGGCATGCAGGGTCTTATCAGTTACATCCGCACCGACTCCACGCGCGTGTCCGACGAGGCCGTGGCTGCGGTGCGCGAGCTTATAGGCGCGCGCTATGGCGCTGAGTTCCTGCCCGATGCCCCCAATACTTATAAGTCGCGCAAGACCGCGCAGGATGCGCATGAGGCCATACGCCCGACCGACGTGTCCCGCGCGCCCGACGACATAAAGGAATCGCTCTCGCGCGATCAGTACAAGCTGTATAAGCTGATATACTCGCGCTTCGTGTCCAGCCAGATGACGCCCGCCATATATGACACGCTGTCGGTGGACATAAGCGGCGGCCCGGTCGTGATGCGCTTTACCGGCACGCGCAAGAAGTTCGCGGGCTTTACTGTGGTGTATGAGGAGTCGGTGGACGACGAGGTCGAGGAGAAGGATGTGCGCCTGCCCGAGATAAGCGAGGGCATGGAGCTGGAGCTTAAGGACGCTTCGGGCGATCAGCGCTTCACTCAGCCGCCGCCCAGATATACAGAGGCCTCTCTCGTGCGCGAGCTGGAGGAAAAGGGCATAGGCCGCCCCAGCACATACGCACCCACCATAACCACCATAATCGCAAGGGGCTATATAGCCAGGGAGAACAAGCGCCTCATGCCCACCGAACTGGGTACGATAGTCACCGACATAATGAAGCAGTACTTCAGCGACATAGTGGACATAACCTTTACCGCCAACATGGAGGAGGAGCTGGACGAGGTCGAGGAAGGCAAGATGGACTGGCACAGCGTCATAAGCGAGTTCTACGGCCCGTTTAAGGAGACGCTGGAAAACGCCGAGCGCAATATGGAAAAGGTGCAGATTGTCGATCAGGTGTCGGACGTGGTCTGCGACAAGTGCGGCGCGATGATGGTGTACAAGATGGGGCGCTACGGCAAGTTCCTAGCCTGCCCCAACTTCCCCGAATGCCGCAACACCAAGGCGCTGCTCAAGGAGATAGACGCGCCCTGTCCCAAGTGCGGCGGCAAGCTGCTGGAGCGCATGAGTCATAAGGGGCGCAAGTTCTATGGCTGCGAGCATTATCCCGAATGCGACTTCGTGTCGTGGGACATGCCCGTGCGCGAGAAATGCCCGATATGCGGCTCTATGATGGTCATGAAGCGCGGCCGCAAGGGTGCCAGCGCGCACGTATGCACAAACGAGACCTGCCGCCACCGCGTCGAGCTTGCCCCGCAGGAGGGCGAGGACGAGTGAGCGCGCCCATATTTTGACATAATTAATTTCCGTGGTGTACGCTGAATGATAGATTTTATGACTAAACAATGTGTTACGATAGTAGGCGCGGGACTGGCGGGCAGTGAAGCTGCATGGCAGCTGCTCAGCCGGGGCATACCCGTGCGCCTGATAGAGATGAAGCCCGAAAAGTTTTCGCCGGCGCACAAGTCGGCGGGCTTTGCGGAGCTGGTGTGTTCCAACTCGCTGCGCTCGGACAGGATGTCCAACGCGGTGGGCGTGCTCAAGGCCGAGATGCGCGAGTTGGATTCGCTCGTCATGCGCGCCGCCGACCACGCGCGCGTGCCTGCGGGCGGCGCTCTGGCTGTGGATAGGGAGCTGTTCTCGGGCTACATAACCAACGCGCTTGCCAAGCATCCGCTCTGCACGATAGAGCGGCGCGAGGTGGACGCAATACCCGAAGGCCCGTGCATAGTGGCGACCGGCCCTCTGACCAGCGATGCGCTGGGCGAGAGCATAGCCGCACTGCTGGGCGTGAGCAGGCTCAACTTCTACGACGCGGCTGCGCCCGTGGTGTTTGCCGAGTCGCTGGACATGGACAAGGTGTTCCGCCAGTCGCGCTATGACCGCGGCGACGATTACCTCAACTGCCCCATGACCCGCGAGGAGTACGAGGCGTTCTATGAGGCGCTCACGCATGCGGAGCTTGCGCCGCTGCACGGCTTCGACGAGCGCCCGCTGGACAAGACGGCCAATGTGTTCGAGGGATGCCTGGCGGTCGAGATACTGGCCTCGCGCGGCCATGACACGCTGTGCTATGGCCCGCTCAAGCCCGTGGGTCTTAAGGACCCGCACACCGGACGCGAGCCGTTTGCGGTAGTTCAGCTCAGGCAGGACGATGCGGCCGGCACGCTGTACAACCTGGTGGGCTTCCAGACGCGGCTCAAGTTCGGCGAGCAGAAGCGCGTGTTTGGCATGATACCCGGCCTTGAGCACGCCGAGTATGCGCGCTATGGCGTAATGCACCGCAATACCTACATACATTCGCCGGGCTTCTTAAACGAGCGCTATCAGTGCATAGCGCGGCCTGAACTGTACTTTGCCGGGCAGATGACGGGCGTTGAGGGCTATGTCGAGTCGGCAGGCTCGGGACTGCTTGCGGGACTGTCGCTGGCGCGGCAGATGATGGGGCAGGAGACAATCGACTTCACCGACGAGACGGCGATAGGCGCGCTGGGCAGGTATATATCCACGCCCAACCGCGACTTCCAGCCCATGAACGTCAACTTTGGCATCATGGCGCCGCTGGGCAAGCGCATAAGATCCAAGAAGGAGCGCTATGAGGCCATAGGCGAGCGCGCGCTTTGCAAGGTAAGGGAGATAAAAGAGCAATATCTGCGGGAGGAATAAATTTGAAACTCGAAGGAACTACTATATGCGCGGTACAGCGCAATGGGGAGATAGCCATAGCCGGTGACGGTCAGGTCACTATGGGCGAAAAGGTCATCATGAAGGCCACGGCGCGCAAGGTGCGCCGCATATATCACGACAGGGTGGTAATGGGCTTTGCGGGTTCGGTCGCGGATGCGTTCGCGCTGAGCGAGATGCTGGAGGACAAGCTCACGCAGTACTCGGGCAATCTGCAGCGCGCGGCGGTGGAGCTTGCCATGTCCTGGCGCGGCGAGCACAGCATGCGCCAGCTGGAGGCCATGCTGATATGCGCCGACAAGGATAACCTCATGGTTGTGTCCGGCACGGGCGAGGTCATAGAGCCGGACGGCGGCGTGGTCGCGATAGGCTCGGGCGGCAACTACGCGCTGGCCGCGGCGCGCGCGCTGGTGGAGAACACCGAGCTTTCCGCAGCTGAGGTGGCAGAAAAGGCGCTGCACATAGCCGCGTCGATATGCGTGTATACAAACGACAATGTAATAGTCGAGCGCGTATAAGCGAAAAGGAGACTTGCTAGATGAATAAGCTTACGCCGCGCGAGATAGTGCGCGAACTGGACAGATACATAATCGGACAGGACGAGGCCAAGAAGGCCGTAGCCGTGGCGCTGCGCAATCGCTATCGCCGCGCCATGCTCCCGCGCGAGATGCGCGAGGAGGTAACTCCCAAGAACATACTGATGATGGGTCCCACTGGCGTGGGCAAGACCGAGATAGCTCGCCGCCTGGCAAAGCTGGTGGACGCGCCCTTTGTCAAGGTCGAGGCCACCAAGTTTACCGAGGTGGGCTATGTGGGCCGCGACGTGGATTCGATAATCCGCGATCTGGTCGAGGCCGCCATACGCGTGGCCAAGGAGAAGCAGGCGGAGCTTGTGCATGACAAGGCCGTTATGAACGCCGAGAACCGCATAGTGCAGCTGATAGTGCGCCCGCAGAAGAAGCCCACCAATCCCATAGACATACTGCTCGGCACCAAGCCCAAGGAGCCGGAAGGCACGCCTGAGGAGAAGCAGAAGTACGAGGCGCAGAGCGACGATGTGCGCGCCAGGCTGCGCGCCGGTGAGCTGGAGAATCAGCTGGTCGAGATAGAGGTCGAGGAGTTCCAGCCCAAGAGCGAGATCCCTGGCACCGATGTCAACATGAACGACATGCTGGGGCAACTGCTGCCCAAGAAGACCAAGCTGCGCAAGGTCGAGGTCAGCGAGGCGCGCCGCATACTGGTCGCCGAGGAGGAGCAGAGCCTAATCGACATGGACTCGGTATACCGCGAGGCCATAGAGCGCGCCGAGCAGGACGGCATAGTGTTCTTGGATGAGATAGACAAGATAGCCGAGCGCAACTCCAGCGGTTCGCCCGACGTGTCCCGCGAGGGCGTGCAGCGCGACATACTGCCGCTGGTCGAGGGCAGCACCGTGTCCACCAAGTACGGCCCGGTCAAGACCGACCACATACTGTTCATGGCGGCGGGCGCATTCCACGTATCCAAGGTGTCCGATCTGATACCCGAGCTTCAGGGCCGCTTCCCGGTGCGCGTGGAGCTGAAGCCGCTCACTCAGGAGGATTACCGCCGCATACTGACGCAGCCCGAGAACTCGCTTATGCGCCAGTATCAGGCGCTGTTGTCGGTGGACAACATACGCCTTGTATTCGAGGATGACGCGCTGGACAAGCTGGCCGAGCTTGCCTTTGCCGCCAACGAGACCAACGAGAACATAGGCGCGCGCCGTCTGCACACATTGATGGAAGGCCTGCTTCAGGAGATATCCTACTACGCCGACGGCAGCGAGGCCGGCGGCGAGCCGATAGAGGTGCGCGTGAACGCCGAATACGTGACCAAGCACCTGCCTGAGATATCGATAGGCAAGGATCTGCACAAGTACATACTGTAATTTGACCTGATATGCGCCCCCGCTGCGGAAGCTTGTTTCTGTGGCGGGGGCTTTTCTTCTGCATAGATGCGCCCGCGCTTTGCCTGCGCGGCTTGTCAATATGCCTGGGTACATGGACTGAGTGCTTAACGCCTGCGGCACTGCCGGATAGCTCTTTTGATATGCGCAAAATTAAACATAAGCGCGGCATGCTGCAAAACATAATACGTAAAATGGGGGAGTGGCACAAAAACGATTGACAAGTGCGAGGATGAATGTTAAAATATATATGTAAATGATGTGCGGGTTAGAGGGTGATTGAGATGTTCACGCATCGTGGGCGCAAGGTCATTGCCGGGTATGTGAGCGCATATCGGAACTGATACGACCGACGGTTGATATTATGATGCATTGTAGGCAAGGCTGCATTGATGAAGCTTAGACGATTATAAAAACAGAATAACTGCTGCGACTGACCCGGATGCGCATGAATTGCATACTGCCCAAGGCACTGTCTTTAAGATGATGGTACGGATGCAAACATGCCTGCCGGTGGGGTATCTGTGCGAGGTCATATGAGATGTGCTGCCGGCGCGCATGCCGAAGTATACGATGGGGGAGATGAGATACATGAAGCGATTCGCATATCTACTGATAGCACTGCTGCTCCTGTGCGCCCTGCCCGCGCTGGCTGATGAGGCAAAGCTTTCGCCCGCGCCCGCGTTCGACGCACCCGAGCTGTCCGGCACGGCTGAGTGGCCGGTGCTGCGCGGCTTGCAGTGGTCGATGGACGAGGAAGTCGTGCTGCTGCTCGAACAGGGGCGCGGCGTGGAGCTTGCCCTGCGCGATGCCGATGCCATGCCGCGCCGCTATGAGGCGCAGAAGGCCATGCAGGTGCTGGGGCATGATGCCGACCGTGTCATATATGAGTTCAGCGACGAGATGGGACTGTGCGCCATAACGGTGGGCTACATGTCCAAGACGGGCGAGACCGCCGATGCGCTGGTGAGCGACATACTGGCTCAGCTCGAAGCGGCATACGGTGCGCCTGTCATAAGCATGGAGCGCGGCGAGGGCTGGCAGGACGGCCTGAGCGAGCTAAAGACCATAGCGGGCTGGGAGCGCCCGGTCGAGGAGCTGGGCATGCAGCTCAAGCCCGGCGATGTGTACGGCGCGGGCAGGGTGTCGCTGTCCGGCATGGCGACTGACGATGGGCTGCGGCTGCTGCTTGAGTTCACCGGCGGCAAGTACGTGGTCAAGTAGTAGGTGAAGCAGGGGGCGGCCCAGAGCTTCACTCGCAATGGGGAGATGCCCTGCAAGGCAACTGAGCGGCAGCTTAGCTGCGGATCAAGCAACATTGTGCGCATAAGAACAGCCGTCCCGCTTTAAGCTTACCTTAGAGCGGGGCGGCTCAGTTTGTCAAAGCGCGTTTTAGATGGGCTTGTGTACGGCGGTGCATATTGCCTGCCATTGGTACTCCTACCGGTTTGTGGTGAAATCATAGAGACTTACGGGCGTGTAAGCCTCAGAAAAGATGGTTTGTCTAGGGGAAATTGGATTTCCCGACGCAAAATGTGAGCGCTAACAGCACATGCCGACGGACGCGATTGTAAGCGGGAGAGCATGCAAGCCAGCCCGGCGCTACGGAGCTTATCGATATTATGAGCCGCTCCGCTTTAAGCTTACCTTAGAGCGGGGCGGCTGCTTATGTGCCGGCTTTATTCTGCCTGATAGATCTTACAGCTGCACAAAACCGTAAGACCAAGTGAACTTGCGCCCGCTCTCCACATTGACCTTGCGCAGCTCGGAGTTGAAGTCCAGCTCTATCGCTTCGTCGGTCAGCGGGGGCAGATAGCCATTCTCGCCCTCAAAGTAGCGCGGAGTGAGCATTATCACGTCGGGCTGGGCGTACATGAAGTATACCCGATTGGTTCTGCGCCACGCCCAGCGCCCATCGTCCAGCTCTACCGGGTCGTCTGGTATGCTGCCGTAAGCCGCGTGTATCCAGTTCATGCCGTCGGGCGTTACGTATTCGTAATCCCAGAACGTATCGCCTATGGGCTGGTCGGCGCGCGCTTCCTCCTCGGTGTCGTATATGCGCTCTATCGTGAACTTGGCATCCGCTGCGGTCATGTCGGCCTGAGTTATGCGCAGAGTGTACCTGCCAAAGTCGCGCTCTATGGGCTTGCCGTCCTTGAGCGCCGAACGCACGTCGCTTGCGCCCATGGTCATGGGTACGCTCAGCGATATGTCCTCCTTGAGCGAGAGCATATTCTCCTCGGGGAAGAACTCGCCGCCCGCATACAGACCGGTCTCGTCGGTGTAGTAGTCCTCGGGTATGCCGTCGGGCGCTATCTCGTATACCTTCATATCCAGCGTGAACACGCCGTTGCCCGGCTCAAAGTGCTCAAACAGCACGCCGGTGAAGCGGGCATTGATGGTCTCGCCGGGACGGATCAGGTAGTTCTTCCACATCATGCCGCTGCACAGATCGTATTCTATGCTGCTGAAGGCTACATTATATTCATTGCTTTGCACGTAGAGCGGCATGTCGGTCACGTTCGTCACCTGCCATGTCAGCGCCGTCATGTCATCAGTGGCTAGCGTCTGGCATATGTCTATCTTCAGCGTAGCGCCGCTGTACACAACGTCGCTGTCCTTGGCCAGCGAGCGCAGCAGCTCGCGGTACTCCGCGTTGGCCTTGGCGGTCAAGTCGATGTCGAAATCTGTGTTGCCGCCATCCTCTTTTTGCGCCTCGGCCATCGGGCCGTAGTCGAATGCACTGTCTATCGTCAGCGGCTCAGGCACCTGCGCGCCTTCGTCCGCGAGCGCGGGCAGCGCTATCAGCATCGCCATTATGAAAGCTATCAGCATGCTTATCTGCTTTTTCATTGTAAGTTCCTCCTTTGTCTTGCTATTTTCCGTCTGTGAGACGCACTGT
Source organism: Candidatus Fimadaptatus sp. (assembly GCA_050946055.1). GTDB lineage: Bacteria > Bacillota > Clostridia > Christensenellales > Aristaeellaceae > Fimadaptatus. Next base: position 58,779 of record JBMNUB010000002.1, read on the forward strand.
CACCGTCTCATCCTCAAAGTATTTGTGCGTACCGTCGGGGTTTGTAACGTAGGGCGTGAGCATTATCGCGTCGGGCGCTTCGTTTACGCCGGTCAGGCGCAGCTCATAATCGAGATAGACATTGCCGTTTTCATCCTTGACCGTGCTGAAGCCGCCGCTCGCTATGCAGGTGAAGGGCGTGCCGTCGGCCATGCGCGCTTCGTAATGCCGCCACAGCGGGTCGCTGTTTTCCATGTCCATCATGGGCATGGGACGGTTGGGATGCAGCGTGAAGCATATCATCGAGCTTGCCGGATAGAAGTCGGCGCGGTATACGCGCAGGGTGTATTCGTCAAAGGCAAACTCCTGAGCCTCATCCAAAGAGCGCAGCGCGCCCGCCGAGCGTGAAGGGTCGATGGTGAAGTCTATGCTCAGGCGCGCCCGCACCTTGGCCATGCCCAGCTGCTCTATCTGCCGGGCAATGCCGGCGACGGTCGTGGGCGCGGGCAGGGCGGCAAAGGCGCTTTGCTTGTCCAGAAATATGACCCTGCGGTCGCCGCTGAGCGGTTCAGAGTAGAGCGTGTCTTTCGAGCGCGGTCGTTCATTGCCCTCCTGACCGATTGCCGCATAGTGATCGAGGTCAAGCTCCACTATGGGCATGAGCGGGTCGAATATGTATGCTTCTATCGTAACAGTGAACGGCTCGGCGGGCATCTGGTCGAACACTAGGCAGGAGTACATGTCCATGGGCTGCTTAGAGTCATTGAGCATGATTAGCTTGTCCCTGCCGTGATCGCCCGTGCCTATGAAGTCCGGCTGAGTGCCGGTTATGTCGATGAGCGCCAGCGCGTCGCTGCCCGCGCCTATGTCGTAGTACAGGTGCAGCTTGTTACCGTCCAGCAGATACTGGAAGGCTTCAAGGCTGTATCCGCCATCGGCGCTGCTTGCGTCTATGTCGGTCACGGTCTGTTGAGCGGCCTCGCTGGGCGCTTTGCCGTAGAATATGATGTCCAGCAGGCCCATGTGCGTGGCCAGCGCCATGCTGCTTATCGTAAGAGCCGCAATCGCCGCGGCCAGCAGCAGCCGCTTGCGCGGAATGTGCCGCCGCGCCGGTGCAGATGATTGGGCGCACTCGCTTGCGGGCAGGCTGGAAAGCGTGTCCTCGACCATGGAGCGGAAGCTGTCCGGGGTGCGGGGACATGCGTCGTCTATCTTCATAGTAGTGCCTCCTTGTCTGCCAGTTGCGCGCGCAGCTTCTTGCGCGCCTGTTCCAGCCGCCAGCGCACCTGCGTGGGCGTTATGTGCAGCAGGCGCGCCGTCTCGCTCACCGAATACCCGCTCACGCACTTGAGCAGCAGCGGCGCGCGCAGATGCGCGTCCAGCGCGCGTATGGCGTTGCTCAGGTCGGGGTCGGGCGGCTGAAACTCGGCGGGCAGGTCGTCCGTGAGCGGGCCGGTGGGTCGCCTTGCACTCCTGCGCGCCATGTCCGTTATTACATTGAGCAGTATGCGCGTGAGCCATGTGTCAAAGTAGCGCGCGTCCTTTAACTGCCCGCGCGCGCTCCACGCCTTGAGCAGCGCCTCCTGAACAGCGTCCTGACAGTCGGCATAGCTGCGCAGCGATAGATACGCTATCCTGAACAGCTTATCCTCGCACAGGCGCACGGCTTCTGCAAATTCGGCCTGCGTCAAGCTCCCACCTCGCTTTAAGAAAACTGCAATCACCGGTGATTACAAAGGCCGGGGGCGCGGTTTAAGGGAAGCACTGCGCCCCAATTATTGCGGCCTTCACTATGTTAGACGCATGTGCGCGCGATATGACAGGCTCAAAGCGGAATATTTTGCATAGAAAATTTGCCGCGCGGCAAACTATGCCCATACAGTTCAAGCGGAGGAGCAATATATTATGAAAGCTGTGATTATGGCCGGTGGCGAGGGCGCGCGCCTGCGCCCGCTGACCTGCGACATGCCCAAGCCCATGATGCCCGTGCTGGACAGGCCGATATTGGAATACGCGCTGCGCCTGCTGAGGCGGCACGGCATCGTGCGCGCCGCGATAACGCTGGGCTACATGCCAGACCGCGTGCGCGACTTCTTCGGCACGGGCGCGGAACTGGGCATGGAGCTGGAGTACTTTGTCGAAAAGCAGCCGCTGGGTACGGCGGGCGGCGTAAAGGCGGCGGCGGGCTTTCTTGACGAGACGTTCATTGTGCTGTCGGGCGACGGACTGACCGACTGCGACATAAGCGCCGCGCTGGACTTCCACAGGCGCAAGTGCGCGGATATAACCATGGTGCTAAAGCGCGTGCCTGTGCCGCTGGAGTACGGCGTCGTGGAGACCGACGAGGGCGGTCGCGTGCGCCGCTTTGTGGAAAAGCCGGGCTGGGGCGAGGTGTTCACCGACACCGTGAACACCGGCATATACATAATGGAACCGCATGTGCTGGAGATGATACCCAAGGGACAGTACGACTTCGGGCGGCAGCTGCTGCCCGAGGCAGTGCGGCAGGGACATGCGGTATACGGCTGGGTTATGGGCGGCTATTGGTGCGACATAGGCGATACTGCCGCCTATGCTCAGGCCAACTTCGATGCGCTGACCGGGCGCGTGGACGGCGTGCGCGAGGCGCTGGGGCTGGAAAGCTGGCCCGAGGACGGCATAGTGACAATGCCGGGCGCTATGGTAAGCGAGCATGCGCATGTGACCGCGCCCTGCTTTATAGGCGAGCACTGCGTAATCGAGGCCGGCGCGAGCGTGGGCGAACTGAGCGTCATAGGAGGCGGCAGCAATGTATCCGGTCAGGCGGGCATAAAGCACAGCGTGGTTATGAGCGGCACGCATCTGGGCGCGGGCGCACAGCTGCGCGGCGCGGTGCTGGGGCGCGAATGCGCGCTGGGCAGCGGCGCGTGCGTGTACGAGCACGGCGTGCTGGGCGACAGGGTGGAGCTGGGCGAGCGCGCGGCGATAATGCCGGGCGTAAAGGTATGGCCGCGCAAGAAGGCCGCGCCCGGCGCAAGGCTGGAGCAGAATCTGGTCTGGGGCGGCGAACGCGGCGCGCTGTTCGGCATGCGCGGCGCGGCGCTGGATACGCCCGGCCAGGCCGTGCTGCTGGGTCAGGCATATGCGGCTGCGGGCGCGCGTGAAGTCGTGCTGACCCGCGCGCGCGGCGGCAGGGCCGAGGCCATGGCCAATGCGTTCATGGCGGGGCTGAGCGCGCAGGGCGCGAGGGTGTTTGACGTGGGCGAAGCCATAGTGCCGGAGCTGCGCGCGCTTATAGGCATGCTGGGCGCAGCGGGCGCGCACATAGGTGAGGGCGGCGCGACGCTGCTGGACGAGCGCGGACTGCCGCCCGATTCTGAGCGCGAGCGCCGCATAGAAACGCTGTTCATGCGGCAGGACTTCGCGCGGCCGTTCGCGCTGGGCTGTCCCGCCGCCGAGCCGGTAGTGCTGCCCGACGACTTCTTCGTGCGTAGGCTGCTTATGCGCCTGCCCGATGTGGACATGCGCGATGCTCCGGGCGTGGCGCTGATGTGCGAGCCGGGCGCGGTGTGTGCGCGCGCCGAAGCGCTGCTGCGTGCGCTGGGCGCGAGCTATCACGTGTGCGCGCCGATGCTGTTTGAGAACACGCTGCGCCGGGGCGAGGTGGGATTCGTGCCGGATGAACTGGGCGAGACGCTGCGCATATGCGATGCCGAGGGCATGCTCTCCGAACAGGAACAGCTGGAGCTGATGACGCTGATTGCGCTGGAGAGCGGCGCAAACGAGATATGCGTGCCGATAGGCTCAACGCGCGCGCTGGAGGACGTGGCGGCCTCGCGCGGCGCGGCGCTGAGATACACACGCCATTCCCCGGCGGAGCGGCTGGGCGCAATGCTGGACATGCAGCCCGAGGCGCGCGGCGATGTGCAGGCGGGGCTGCACTTCGACGCGCTGTACGCCATGGCGCAGGTGCTGATACTGATGACACGCCGCCAGCTGCCGCTGCGCACGCTGACCGAGGACTATCCGCAGGTGTACAGGCGCACCTCCGCCGTGCCGGTCGCGGGCGCGGAGCGCGGGCGCATACTGCGCGTGCTGCGCGGCATGGAGGCATCGGCTGAGTTCATGGACGGGCTGTATATGAAGCGCGAGGACGGCTTTGCATGGATAAGCCCGGACGCGCACGGCGACATGCGCGTGGTGTGCGAGGCGCGCGACAGCGATGCGGCGCGCAGACTGTGCGATGACTACACGGGCAAACTGCGCGCCATACTCAGAGAGCCGGGCGGGGTGATGTGAGTTGCTGTATGCAGGCGTGGCGCTGGGGTTTCTGGGGGCGCTGCTGGGGCTGGCAATAAGCGTGGCGGCGCTGCTGGGAGCGCTGCTGGGCAGGCTGACCGGAGGCGCGCTGAGCATGGGCGCGGCGGGCGTGGCGCTCGTGATATCGTTGGTGGCGCTGGCGGGCGCGGTGAACATGCGCAGGCATTGGCGCGCGGGGGCGCTGCTTGATGCGCTGTGCGGCGGGCTGGGCATGCTGGCGCTGCCTGAGTACTACCTTGCGCCCGCGCTGACGCTGCTCATGCCCGCCGCCATATACGTGGCTGCCGACATACTTGCGCGGCGGCGCGCGGCGCGGCAAGTCGTACAGGCGGCAATAAAGGCGCGCGAGGATATCGCCGGGCAGGATGAGGTGAACGCGGCGGATGGCGCAGTGGACGGTATGACAGGCAGCGAGGTGGACAATGCGGCGAACGGCACATATGATGATGCGATATCGGAAATGGCGGTGCATGCGAGCGGTCAGGAATGCGATGCGAGCAATAATGCGGATGAAACGGCAGTGCATGCGGTCGAAGCAAGAGGTGAAGCCGATGTATTCGAGCCGTCTTTGATTGACACGGGCAAGGGTGAGCGCGACAGGCTGTATGAAGTCGAAGCGCCAAAGAGCGAAGCGGACGAGTGCGAGTGTGACAAATCGTATGAAGTTGAATCGCATGCAAGCGACGCGGACGAGCGCGAGCATGACAAGCCGTATGAAGCCGAATCGCATGCGAGCGAAGTGAATGAGCGCGAGCGCGACAAACCGCATGAAGTCGAATCGCATGCGAGCGAAGCGGATGAGTGCGAGCATGACAAGCCGTATGAAGTAGAATTGCTTTCGAGCGACGCGGACGAGCGCGAGCATGACAAGCCGTATGAAGTCGAATCGCATGCGAGCGACGCACACGAGCGCGAGCATGACAAACCGCATGAAGTCGAGCCGTCCGCGAGCGAATCGGACGATGACGGCTGTGACGGTTCGGCATACTACAACCCGCCCGCAAGCGGCGCAGACAATAGCAAGCGCGCCAATGAACATTCGCCGCTCGCAATCGAATCGGACGAAAGCGCGCATGCCGAACCCGGCGGCGCATCGCCGCCCAAGCGCACAGGCGGCATATCGCGGGGAACGCGCGGCAGACAAAAGCGCGGCAGATAGCCGGAGCCAAATGTGATAAGCACAATGCGGCCATGCAGAGGGGGCAACCTCGCTGCATGGCCGCATTTGTGCTGCAATCGGGCCTGCATGGGCGCGCGGCACTCACTTTTATGCCGTTTGCGTGCATGGATATGAATGACACCGCGTGCCGATAATATAACATCACTTAACGAAAAGCCCCGGCGCGGAGCGCGAGAGTACATTGCTGCGCTGCCGCGCCCGGCATACGTGACGAACAAATTTTACTGAAATGCGGTCAAAAACGGTGGTTTACGGCAAATTCCAGCCCGCGTTCACAGTTTGTTCATAGAATGTTTTAAACGATGGGGGCGAAATGTGGTATAATGGGTTAACTGATTGGAGGGAAGCACATGATAGAGATACAACATGTATCCAAACGCTACGGCAGCAAGTACGCCGTAAAGGATGTCACCTTCACCATAAACAAGGGCGAGATCCTCGGTTTCCTGGGCCGCAACGGCGCGGGCAAGAGTACGACGATGAATATGATAACCGGCTACATATCCTCGTCCGAAGGCCGCATACTGCTGGACGGATACGACATACTCAAAAACCCCCGCGAAGTCAAGCGCCAGATAGGGTATCTGCCCGAGCTGCCGCCGCTGTACATGGACATGACGGTGGACGAGTACCTGCGCTTCTGCTGCGACATAAAGAAGGTGTCGCGCGCGCATGTAACTAAGCATTTAAACGACATATGCGAGCTGACGGGTCTGGGCGAGGTGCGCAAGCGCCTGATAAAGAACCTGTCCAAGGGCTATAAGCAGCGCGTAGGTCTGGGTCAGGCGCTGGTGGGCAACCCCGAGGTCGTAATACTGGACGAGCCGACCGTGGGCCTTGACCCCAAGCAGATAATCGAGATCCGCCGCCTGATACGCGATCTGGGCGAGGATCACACCGTGGTGCTCTCCAGCCACATACTGCCCGAGGTCGCCGACGTGTGCGAGCGCCTTGTGATAATAAACAACGGTCAGATAGTGGCGCAGGACACCCTTGACAACCTGACCCACGGCATAGGCGAGACCTTCCGCATGACCGTGCGCGTAATGGGTCCCGAGAAGGAGACCCGCCAGCTGATACGCGACATAGACGGCACGCGCTACTGCGAGTGCATAGGCACTAAGGAGCCGGGTACGTTCGACTTCCTGGTCGAGTCCGACCGCAAGACCGATATCCGTCAGCCTCTGTTCAACCGCATGGCGAAGCAGGGCACGCCCATCATGATGATGAAGCCTATGGATATAACGCTGGAAGACATATTCCTCCAGCTCACTCAGGACGGAGAGCAGATACAGCAATAACTTTTTTAGGACGGAGGCTTTGATATATGCGCGCTGTTTGGAAACGCGAGCTGCAGGCGTTCTTCTATACGCCGATAGGCTATGTATTCATGGGATTCTTCCTGCTGGTCAGCGGTTACTTCTTCTGGGGATACAATATCTCCAGCGGCTCCAGCGACATGACCTCGTATTTCTCTCAGGTAACTTACATATTCGTGATGTTCGTGCCGGTGCTCACCATGCGTCTTATGAGCGAGGAGCGCCGCAATAAGACCGATCAGCTGCTGATAACCTCGCCCATGTCGATAACCTCTATCGTGGTGGGCAAGTTCATGGCTGCGGTCAGCGTACTGCTTATAACGCTTGTTATAACCTTCATCTATCCGGTGGTCATCGCCGTATATGGCCGTCTGACTATGGGTACGCTTATAACCAACTATCTGGGCTTCTTCCTGATGGGCTGCGTGTACATAGCGATAGGCCTTCTGATGAGCACTCTGTGCGAGAATCAGGTCACGGCGGCTGTGGTCACTTTGGTCGTGAACATAATGCTGCAGGTGCTGGAGTTCGTGCCGTCCATGCTTTCTTCGGGCAGCTACTTCAGCTTCATCGGCAAGCTTTTCGGTTGGCTGTCGCTCAATACCCGCAATGCTGACTTTGCTTCCGGCCTGCTGAGCTTTTCCAATGTACTGTACTTTGTCTCCTTCGTAGCCGTGGTGCTGTTCATCGCGGTGCGCGTGGTGGAGAGAAGAAGATGGAGTGAGGGTTGAGCCATGGATAAGGATAACATGAACAAGGCGGATAACTCCGTAAACAACGATAACGGCGGCAAAAAGTCTGCTTCTTCCAAGAAGAAGCGCAGCATGGGCAGCATATTCCATGCCAAGCAGCTGCGATATGGCTCCTTCAGCGTAGTGCTGACGGTGATAGTGATAGTGCTGGTCATGCTGGTCAACTACGTGTTCGGTATGGTCGAGGACAGCTTTGCCTGGTCGCTTGACCTGTCCTACAACCAGAAGTTCTCCATATCCGACCAGACCCGCGAGGTCGTTCAGGGTCTGGATGAGGATGTGAAGATATACACCCTTTTGCAGGAAAACTCCAACACCACGCTCAGCACCATGCTGGAGGAAATGCTGACCCGCTATAAGGCGCTGGGCCACATAACCGTGGAGAATCTGGACATAGTTGCCAATCCCACCGCGGCGGCGCGCTTCCAGACCGGCGAAAATGAGCTGTCGGTCAACTCCATAGTCGTCACCAACGCCGACGAGAGCAAGTTCCGCGTCATATCCAGCACCGATCTTTACGATCGCGAGTACGGCTATGACAGCAACTATCAGATGAAGATGACCAAGAACGACTTCGTGGGCGAGCAGGCCGTGACCTCGGCCATACTCTACGTGACCAGCGAGGATACCCCCATAGTGTACCTGCTGCAGGGCCACGGCGAAGTTCCCTATGAGAACATGTCTCAGGTGACCGATGCCCTGACCGCGCAGAACTACGAGCCGCGCTCGCTCACTCTGTCCGACGGCACCGTGCAGCTGGAGTCCGGCGACGTGGTTATGGTGGTTGCGCCCACTCAGGACCTCACCGACTCCGAGTATGAGATGATGCGCACCTTCATGGAGAACGGTGGCCGCCTTTACTACGCCTCCCAGTACGGCGTGACTGCCAATGAGCTGACCAACTTCAACTCCCTGCTTGCGCTGTACGGGCTGACTGTGGACAGCGGTCTGGTAGTCGAGGACGTAAACGCATCCGGCCGCTATTACCGCCAGCAGCTCATGCTGATGCCCAACATCGCCAAGACCGACGATCAGGGCAACGAGCTGGCAATAACCCGCGCCTTTGACGACAGCAGCTATCTGGTGCTGCCGCAGAGCCAGGCCATACGCACGCCCGAGATGAAGCAGAGCGGCATAGTGTACACCAATGTCCTGACCACTTCCGACAAGGCGTACATAAAGAGCAACGTAAACGAGAACACTACGATCGAGAAGCAGGCCACCGACGAGAGCGGCACATTCAACATAGCCGTGGCCGCCGACAAGACCAACTACGACGACGAGAGCAAGACCTCGCGCGTGTTCGCGGTGGGCAACGCCTTCTTCTTGGCTGTGGAGTCCTACTACACCGCCTATGACAACAGCAAGCTGCTGATATCGCCGATGGAGTGGCTGGTCAACCGCGATACCTCCGTGTACGTACCCAGCAAGTCCATGGGCAGCTACACCATGAGCATACCCGATAACACCACCTACCAGATACTGACCCTGACCGTGATAGTGGCTATCCCCGTAGTGATACTGCTGGTGGGCTTCGTGGTATGGCGCAGAAGGAGGCACCTGTAATGGCCGATGACAAGCGCGCACCCGGCGCGAACAACGAGAGCCAAAACCCCAAGCGCCCGGTGCTTGAGGATGCCGTTACGCTCACCGGCAAGCGCAAGAAGAGCCATCCCGCAGTCAGATGGATAGTGTCGATAGCGTGCGTGGTGGCGATATGCGGCGTGGGCTATTGGGCGGCCACCGAGCTTAAGCCCGAGGAGGTCATACCCGAGGCCACCGAAGCCCCGGATTACAGCACAAAGCTCATAGACCACAAGGCTGAAGACGTGGTAAGCGCCACCGTGACCTACGGCGGCAAGTCCTACACAGTAAAGAAGCACGTGGAAAAGAAGCTTGTCGAAACCGGCGGCTCCGACGCCGACAGCGCTGAACCCAAGGAGGAAACTGTCGAGAGCTATGTGCTGGAGGGCATGGAGGACTTCAGTCTGGATCAGGACGCGGCCAAGTCGCTGATGTCGCGAGGCACTACGCTCTCGACGCAGGCGACCGTGGCCGAGGAATGTCAGGATCTGGCGACCTACGGTTTGGATGCGCCCGTGTCCACGCTCAGGTTCGACTACACCGACGGCTCGTCGATAACCCTTGAGCTGGGCGACAAGTCCCCGCTCACGTACTACTACCTGAAGCTGGCCGGCGACGATACCGTATACAGCGTATACTCATCCGTGGCCGACACCATGATGAAGACGCTGGAGGACATGCACACCGTGGCTATGCCCGGCACGCTCGATCCCTCCAACATACAGTACGTAAAGCTGGAGCGCCCCGAGAACGGCGCCGTGGCCGCCTTTGCCGAGGGCGAGGGCCAGTCGCTTATGGATGGATTGATCGGCATGGATGGCGCGCTGACGCTGGGCGATGAGATAACTCTGCCCACCAGCGCCCCCGCGACCGAAGCTCCCGCTGTGACCGAAGCGCCTGCCGCGAGCGAAGCCCCCGCAACCGAAGCTCCTGTCGCAACCGAAGTCCCCGCGACCGAAGCTCCCGCAACCGAAGCTCCTGCTGCGACTGAAGAACCCGCTACTTCCAGCGGCACCGGCAAGGCACTGGCTGAGGGCAGCACTGCCGCTCCCGAGGCGAGTGAAGCTCCTGCTGTGACCGAAGCTCCCGCAGCGACCGAGATTCCCGCGACCGAAGCTCCTGCCGCAAGCGAAGCTCCCACGGCTGAGCCTTCTGCCGAGCCTGTGAGCGCGCCCGCCGACGAGGACATGACCGTGATAGAAGTGACCGTGCGCGATGCGGACGATAGCAGTCTGGGCGTGTCCGGCTACAAGATGGTGCAGCCCTTCGAGTACGACGTGGACAGCGAAGCGCTCCAGAAGCTCGCCACCAGCATAAGCTCCATAACGATAGAGTCCTATGTGGGCAATATCAGCGAGGAGGGCAATCCCTACGGCATGGAGTCGCCGATAAAGCTGACCGCGCGCGATACCAACGGCGTGGAGCTGAGCTTCATGATAGGCGCGCGTGCCGACGACACGCACACCTACATCTGCGTGGATGATACCGGCGACGTGTATCTGACCAAGTCCTCTCAGGTGGAGTTTGCGCGCACGCTGACCGTGGCCGGCATAGTTGACAGATTTGCCAACATAGTCAACATCACCAAGGTCGATTCTCTGGACGTGGATACGCTCAGCGGCAGCTACGAGCTAAAGATAGACCGCATCCCCGAGCTGGATGAGGAAGGCAATGTCAAGGTTGACGACAAGGGCAAGGAAGTAGTCAACGAGGTGTACTACTTCGGCGGCGAGGAGACCGACGGCGATGCCTTTAAGAAGCTGTACCAGCAGGTGATAGGCATACTGGTAAACGGCGTAAATGATGACTTTGAGATAGAGGGCGAGGCGGCCGTCACGGTGACGTATCACCTGAACGTCGAGCCCGGCACAGTCGTAATCGAGTACATCGACAATGCACGCGACACATATGCCGTGCGCCGCGATGGCAAGACGCTGTTCTACGTGAACAAGTCCAAGATAAACGAGATGATGACGGCGCTGGCCAATTACCAGCCCTGATGACTCCAACGCTAAGCACATGAACAGCAGGCGACCTGCTTCCGCTTGATACGGAGGCGGGCCGCCTTTTCGCATGCGGCAAGTGCCGTGTGAGCGGCGCGGGCATGCCGCGCAAGGCCATGCGGGTGCGCCGGACGGGGAGCAGCTTGTTGTGGGAATCGCGGAAGAACGCGCGGCTAGCTGGCGCGGCGCGCGGAGGACGTTGCGCGAGTGCGGAAGCGAGGTGGCTGAGTTGCATGGTATGCGGCGGGAATCGCGTTCAAACGGCAACAAGGGTACTATCATCTGCGCGGCTGGCTGGCGCGGCGCGCGGAGGATGTTGCGCGGGTGCGGAAGTGAGATGTCTGAGTTGCATGGCATGCGACGGGAATCGCATGCATGCAGTGGATATTGCCGCTAATATGTGTGCATCGCCTGCCATTTTTACATCACAATTGTGATTTTATGGGGAACTTATTGGCAAAGCGGTCAAATTGTGATATCATATAAAATGCGAATGCGCGGCTCGGATTCGAGGTGCGTACTTTGGATTGGAAAAACACATAAGGAGGCGGTCATGCTGGCTGGAAACGAAGGGAAACTGGTGCGCCGCGTGGTGTCGTTTCACGATGGCGATGCCTTTGAGCGCGACCTGGTCAGCATTAGCGGCGTGACGACCTGCATAGAGCGCATACCCGTGGCCGATCAGCGCGCTATGCGCGCATGGGTGATGCAGCTGGATAGATATGTGGACGCGATTACCCCGCCGTATTACACGGCGCTGGCGGGAGTGAACGATGATGACGGCGACGAACTGAGCAGCATGCGCGCGCAGACCGCGCAGATGCGCGACGAAGCGCGCCGCGAGGATGAACGCCGCGAGGAGGAAGAGCTGGACAGGCTGGCCGCAGAGGGCCGCCGCCGCTCGGGACGCGAGCCCGAGCCGCAGCCCGATGCGCGCGCGCCCCGGCGCAGCTTCAGCCGCGTGGACACGGGCGAGGATGCGCGCCCCGAGCAGAGAAGCTATGAGCGCGAGGACGAGGGTTACGTGCGCAGCGCGGGCAGGGACAGGTATTCGGCCATGCGCAACTCCGACATGGGCGGCGATGAGCGCCGCGTGGATGCCGGGCAGCGCATGACGTATGAGGGTACGCGGCACATGCAGACTTCCGCGCCCATAAATGCGCCCGCAGTCGAACCGCCCAGACCCCGGCGCAGGGCCGTACCCAAGTCCACGGAATCCGTGATAAGCTCGCTGGGACTGGACGGAGCCATGCTCTGCTCCATGCTCACCGACGGCTCGTTCCTGCGCTATGTGCTGGAGCGCAGGATGATATTCGCCACGTGGCGGCGCGGCTGGATAAACAAGCGCACCCGCGCATATGTGGCCGACGCTTCGGTAAGTCAGGCCACGGTCGCAGAGCTTCAGCTGGCGGGAGTGCGCATGGACGCGCTGCGCACGCGCGACTCGGTATCCGCATCGCGCCGCGCCCAGCGCATAGCGCAGGCCGACGTGATATTCGACAGCGCCAGGGGGCTTATAGAGGACGCGGGCGCGCCGGACGCGCGGCTGGACCTAAGCGGCAAGCTGCTGGTATGCGATTCGCTCAGGGATCGTCAGGCCGAGGAGCTGAGGCACATGGGACTTAGGCGCGTGGCGGTGTTCACGCCCAGACCCGAGGGCGCGTATGTGTCCACGGCGGAGCTGGAGGCCATGCTGTCGTTCGTGTTTGACAGGGAGCCGCGCTATCTGCACCTGACCGATTGGGAAAAGCTGCTGGACGACGCAAGGCTGTATCAGGATATGTTTGCGCTCAGGTGAGCGCAGGGGTTGACATTTGGGCAGTTAGGAAATTCAGGTGAGTTTGGGAAGTTCGCGGGCGCGCTGCGTCCCCGATATTTGACAGGCATAATGGCGAAGGGCCGAAGCTGATGCTTCGGATACAGGCGTGTTTGTCATGCGGGGATGCGGCGCGTCCGCTTTTTATATCGGCTATATCCAGAAACGAACGTATCAAACTGCATAGCAAAGATGCTCCATAAAAGTAAGGAAAGTGGGATGTTCCGCAATGAAACATGATGACCACTCAAACGGACAGGACAGGGAGATGCCTCCACCCAGACCGGACGGCGCATCAGGACAGGCCGGTTCCAATCAGGTGCAAAGCCAACCCGCCGCGCAGGAAAGCACAGCGCTTGCGCAGCATGCCGAAAATGCCGGTGCCGCTCAGCTCGCGCCCGATACGGGTAGGCCGAAAGCCGCTGCGCGCCCGCGCATGATGCACAGGCAGAGATACCGGCTGCGCATTAACTGGAGCGCGCTGTCGCTCAATGGATTCAGCCCGCGCAAGGTGGCGCACAGGCTCAAGCTGTCGCTGCTGGAGGGCTGGTACTCGCCGGGCGACTGCGCCAGTCAGGACAGGGCGCGCCTGCTCGTGCTCAACTATACCGCCAACATAATAGCCAACCTGATAGGCGGCAGCTTCTTCACGGGCCTTTTGCTGCTGATGGACGCGGATGACGGCTTCATAGGCACTATGAGCATGATAGGCGTGGCCGCCAACATGGTGCAGATGTTCGCGCCGCTGCTGCTGGAGCGCTTTAAGAAGCGCAAACCGCTGCTGCTGGCCATGCGCGCAAGCACAATGGTCATAAACATACTTGTCATAGGTCTTATACCGCTTGCGCCGATAGGCAAACAGGCGCAGCTGACGCTCGTGGGCGTGTGCGTGGCCGTTGTGAACTTCGTGGGCGCGCTGGCTGCGCCGGGCATAACCGTGTGGCATCTGCAATCAATACCGCCGCGCGTGCGCTCGGGCTTCTTCTCGCTGGTCACAATGACCGTAGGCTCGGTTGTTGCGATATTCAATCTGCTGGGCAGCACGGTCGTGGATGCGTTCACGGCGCACGGCAATGAGTATGGCGGCCTTATGGCGCTGCGCATATTCGCATTTGCATTGTATGTTGTGGACTTCTATCTGTACATGCGCATAAAGGAGTATCCTTACGAGGATTCGGGCGAGCGATTTAAGCTGCGCGATCTGTTTGCGCTGCCGCTCAAGAACCGCATATACCTGCGCACGATAGCGATAGTGTTCCTCTGGAACGTGACCGCCAACATACCCGGCTCGTACTACACGGTGTATCTGCTCAAGAACCTCAATGTGTCGTACACGTACATAATGATAATGAACATGCTCAACGTACCCATAGTGCTGCTGCTCACGCGCGTCTGGTCGCGCATATCCAGCGGGCGCTCGCCGTTCAAGGTGCTGAGCATGGGCATGAGCATGTACCTGCTGCACTACATAGGTCTGGCGTTCGTGGGGCAGAATACGCTGTTCATATACCCGATAACGCTGATATGGGCGTTCGTGATGGCGATAGGCATAAATCTGCCATTTGCCAGCATACCGTATGTGAACATACCGCGCGAGCGGCAGACGGTGTTCATAGGCTTCTATTCGACCATGGCAAACTTTGCGGCGCTGATAGGCGTTGCGATAGGCAAGTACTTCATCGCCGCGACCGAGGAGCTGAAGATAAGCATATTCGGCTTTGAGATGATAAACAAGCAGTACCTTCTGCTGCTGACGGCGGCACTAATGGCGATAGCGACGCTGCTGGTACACCGCATAGACAAGGTGACACCCTACGAGGACGGCTGACAGCGGCAGAAGCGCGCAATGAACGGAGACAGGCAAACGTCCGGCAAGCGGGCGCGGCTTTAGCCGCGCCCGCGCTGCTTGTCAAAGCGTCTTTTTGATAAGCGTGGACGGTGGAGAAGCTCCCCCGCCACTGCCACCCCTACTCAGTTTCCACTGAAATCCTTAAGGTTTACGGGCGTGGAAACTGCAAGGTAGGTATGCTGCTCCGGGAAATGGGATTTCCCGCCGCAAAAATATCCACGCGCCCAGCGCACATGTCGCTGGGCGCTACCTAAGTCGAGAGGGCTGCGAGGCCCGCCGAGCTCTCCGGGGGTTTTTGACAGTCTGAGCGGGCGCGGCTTTAGCCGCGCCCGCGCTGCACTATCCGCCAGCCGTGTGGAGCGAGCCTGCTTGCGTAGGCGAGGTGGTCATGCGTGCGGGTGAGCCGTGCACAACTAAGCCGCGCAGCGCGAGTATGATTGCGGTGGCGATGAGGTGGTCATGCATGCGGGTGAGCCGCGCGCAACTGAGCCGCGCAATGCGAGCCTGATTGCAGCGGCGAGATTGACATGCGCGCAACTGAGCCGCGCAGCGCGGGCCTGATTGCGTCGGCGAGATGGCCATGCGTGCGGATGAGCCGCGCGCGGCCACATATTTACTATCTACATCAAACGAATGTGACGCTCAAGGCAAAAAGTGATGAAAAAAGCGGAGTACAAGGCGCTCACGGTTGACAAGTTAACACGTAATACAGTATACTTGCTAGGAAACTGTTGAAGCTGGGACGTCGGCGTGTGTGGAGCTCGCCGACGCTTCATATCAAACGGCACGCCAAACGCCGTTTGGGCTTGTCAAAGAACTCTTTTTGACAAGCTGGCGGACGGGAGAGAAGCTTCCCCCCGCCACTGCCACCCCTTTGCAGTTTCCGCAGAAACCCTGAATGTTTTCGGGCGTGGAAGCTGCAAGGAAGATATTTTTACTCCGGAAATGGGAATTCCCATGCGTAAAAATATCCCCGCGCTCACTGAACATGTCGCCGGGCGCGATTGGAAGTCGAGAGGGCTGCGGCCCTCTCGAACTATTCTGGGGTTTTTGACAGCCTAAGACGGCGTGCCAAACGCCGTTTGTTATTTATTTGTGGCTAAGGCCATGACAGGGAGGAAGTTTTAATATGGCACAGGATCAGAACGGCCAGTTTGTAATGACTCAGGAGGGTTATAATAAGCTGCAGGAGGAGCTGAACTACCTGCGCGAGACCAAGCGCGCCGAAGTCGCGGAGAAGATACGCGTGGCGCGCGGCTTTGGCGACCTGAGCGAGAACGCCGAGTATGAGGAGGCCAAGAACGAGCAGGCCTTCATGGAGGGGCGCATACAGGAGCTGGACAACATGCTGCGCAACGCGCAGATAGTCAACTCCAACAATGTCGCCAGCGATGAGGTCGGCCTAGGCTCCACCGTGCGCGTGCTGGACATAGAGTTCGACGAGGAGGACGAGTACACCATAACCGGCTCCACCGAGGCGGACATAACCCAGAACCGCATATCCAACGAGTCCCCGATGGGCGCGGCGCTGCTGGGCGCGCACGTGGGCGACACCGTTGAGGTAGAGGCTCCCGACGGCATGCTAAAGATGAAGGTCATTTCGGTGAGGAAGAACTAATAGACGCGCGCGGCGCACAATATGCGGCGCGACACATATGCGAAAAAATGGAGAGTGTTTTTTGACATGGCAAATGAGGAAATAAGGCCGCAGGATCTGAGCGAACAGGAGCAGATACGCCGCGACAAGCTGCGCACGCTGGCCGGGGCCGGTCACGATCCCTATAAGCTGACCCGCTTTGACGTAACGCATCATTCCGGCGAGGCCGTCTCTGAGTACGAGAGCGCCGAGGCCGCTTATCGCGCCGAGCGCGGCGAGGATGCCGATATCGAGGGCATGCCTGCCTGCAAGGTGGTAATAGCAGGCCGCATGATGTCGCGCCGCGTGATGGGCAAGGCCAGCTTCTGTCACGTCATGGACAGGGATGGCCAGATACAGGTATACGTGCGCCGAGACAACGTGGGCGAAGAGGCATATGCCGCGTTCAAGGATCTGGACATAGGCGACATAGTGGGCGTGAAGGGCGAGATGTTCCGCACGCGCACCGGCGAGCTTTCGGTCAAGGCCGACGAGTTTACGCTCCTTAGCAAGTCGCTGCGCCCTCTGCCCGAGAAGTTCCACGGCCTCAAGGACCGCGAGATGCGCTATCGCCAGCGCTATGTAGACCTCATAATGAACCCCGAGGTGCGCAAGACATTCGAGGTGCGCTCCCGCTTCATAAAGTACATGCGCTCCTATCTCGACGAGCGCGGCTATATCGAAGTGGAGACGCCCGTGCTCAACACCATAGCGGGCGGCGCGACCGCGCGTCCCTTTATCACGCACCACAACACTCTGGACATAGACATGTACATGCGCATAGCCACAGAGCTGGCGCTCAAGCGCCTGATAGTGGGCGGCATGGAGCGCGTGTATGAGATAGGCCGCATATTCCGCAACGAGGGCATGGACCCGCGCCACAACCCCGAGTTCACTACGATAGAGCTGTATCAGGCCTATGGCGATTACACCGACATGATGGATATCGCCGAGGGCATCATAAGCGGCGCCGCGCGCGAGATACTGGGTACCTATCAGATAGAGTGGATGGGCGAGAAGATAGACCTTACCCCCGGCTGGCCGCGCATGACCATGGCCGAGGCCGTAAAGAAGTACGTGGGCATAGACTTCATGGCCATAAGCGACGATGCCGATGCCGTGGCCGCCGCCAAGTCCGTGGGCGTGGAGCTGCCCGAGACCGCCGACAAGACCTGGGGCAATGCGCTCTATGAGTGCTTCGACCAGAAGGTCGAGGAAAAGCTGGTGCAGCCGGTGTTCATAACCACCTACCCGGTCGAGGTATCGCCGCTGGCCAAGCACTGCCCGGATGACGACCGCCTGACCGAGAGGTTTGAGTTCTTCATCTGCCGCAGCGAGATAGGCAACGCCTTCTCCGAACTCAACGACCCCATAGACCAGCGCGAGCGCTTCCTCAAGCAGGTCGAGCTGCGCGCCAAGGGCGACGATGAGGCCGGCATGATGGACGACGACTTCATTGCCGCGCTGGAGTATGGCATGCCCCCGACCGGCGGCATGGGCATAGGCGTGGATCGCGTGGTCATGATGCTGACCAACTCCGACACCATACGCGAGGTAATACTGTTCCCGACCATGAAGCCCATGGGCAAGGCCGACAAGCCCGCCGATGCGCCCGCCGCACCCGCCGTTCAGGCGTCTGCTGAGCCTTCGGCACCCGCACAGCCCATAGACTTTACCGGGGTCAAGATAGAGCCGCTGTTTGAGGAGTTCGTTGACTTTGACACATTTGCCAAGTCCGACTACCGTGCGGTCAAGGTGCTGGCCTGCGAAGCCGTGAAGAAGAGCAAGAAGCTGCTCAAGTTCACGCTGGATGACGGCGTGCGCAAGGATCGCGTGATACTGTCGGGCATACATGAGTACTATGAGCCGGAAGAGCTGGTGGGCAAGACCTGCATAGCCATAGTCAATCTGCCGCCCCGCAAGATGATGGGCATAGACTCCGAGGGCATGCTGATATCCGCCGTGCATGAGGTGGATGGCCACGAGGGTCTGAACCTTCTTATGGTGGATGACAGGATACCCGCAGGCGCCAAGCTGTACTGACAGCCATGCGGCGGCGCAAAGGGGCATTGTGCTGTGCGCCCTTTGCGCGCCGCAGACATGCCCCCGCCGTCAAACGGGCGGCACTGCGCCGCCTGAATGCTGAGCATGCGCAGCTCTTAAGGGCACGAAAGGATGTGTACCCATGCCCGATACGCGAATTACCAAGGAACGACTGAAGAATCACTGGATGTACAGCTCATGGAAATACCTGCTGATGATAGTGATATTTGTAGCGGGCTGGAACCTCATATACAGCATAACCGAGTACAGGCCGCCGCGCGAGCGCAAGCTGGAGCTGTATGTGCTAAGCGACGCTTACGTGACTGAAAACATCGAGACTCTGGAGGCCGAACTTGCGCCGCTGTTCGTGGGCGAAGAAGAGGGCGACATGGAGGAGTTCGGCATATACGTGATGAACTACGGCGGCGAGGACGACATGTATGGGCCGCAGCTGCTCATGACGCGCCTTGCATCGCTGGAGGGCGACGTGTACATGGTGGATGAATCCACGCTGACCATGCTCATATCGCAGGAGCTGGCGCTGCCTCTGGACGATTACATAGCCACGGGCGCGCTGAACGTGGAAGGTCAGAACCTGGAAACGGTTACGCGCACTGCACCGCTGGGCGAGGATGAGGAAGGCAACACGATATACAGCGATGAGCGCCATGTGTACGCGCTGCCCGCACAGCCGCTGTACGGCTTGATAGCGGATGACATAATCGACAACCGCGGGCTGTACTTCGTGATAATGTCCTACACCGAGAAGCCGGACATGTGCGTGGAGCTGCTCAACGAGCTGACCGCGCGCTTCCTCAGGGCCAAGCCGGACTGGCTGCTGGAATCCGAGGAGCGCCAGCGTCAGGAGATAGCCGCGCTGCCCTCCGAGCTGACCGTGGATGCGCTCAAGGCGCAGGCCACGCCCGAGCCGACCGCTGATCCTGCGTCGGCGACTCAGGCCCCCGAAGATGGACAGGATGCGGCTTGAGCCATAGGCGCAGAGGACTGTGCCGCATGCATGGACAAGGCGATATATAGATGCCAGCAAAGGCGTTCTCCGGCACTGCCGGAGAGCGCCTTTTTGCGTGCCGGCCGCGCGGCAAGGTGGTATTGTGGATTGCTGCCGCTGAAGTGGAAAGCGCGCGCAAGCGCCGCAATGCTTTAAGCGGAATGGAATATGTGGCATGGGCGGGGCGCGCTGCCTGTGTCGTGGAGCCGCGCGGCAAGGTGGTATTGTGGCTTGCTGACGCTGAAGTGCAAGGCGCACGCAAGCGCCGCAATGCTTTAAGCGGAATGAGATATGTGGCATGGGCGGGGCGCGCTGCCTGTGTCGTGGAGCCGCGCGGCAAGGTGGTATCGTGGCTTGCTGACGCTGAAGTGCAAGGCGCACGCAAGTAGCGGAACGATTTCAAACGAATACTGTGTGGGGCATGCACAAGGCCGCTTGAATAGCAGCGCGGCTATACCCGACCGCTAATGTAGTGGATGTACCTTCGAGTATGACTGGGTGGGGCGGTGGCGAAGTTATCTGCGCTGACAGCTCAAATCGCTGCGGCACAGTGGAGGGCGCAGGCGATTCTGCGCGGCGCGCGGCGCAGAATATGCGCGCGGGTGGTGCATTTTCCCAATACATGCGATTTGAGTGGCACGAAGTGGAAATGTAAGACCGCATACGTGCAAAAAACGGAGACGGCCATTTCTGTAAGACCGGTAATGGCAGGCAAAGTGGCGCTAAGTGGCGTAATGTCGCGCATCACCGCAGTGACGCAAAGACGCGGTATAACACAAAGCCGCCGATTCTTTACGATAAATGCGCGGGCAAATGCCGCTGTGGGGCGGGAGCGGCTATTCACAGACAAACCTGTTCGTGATATAATAAAGCATACGGTGTCTCCGGGCGCTGTCAACAAGGCACAGGGGGTATGGACGATGTATGAGGTGCTGGATAAAAAGCTGCTGGCGCCGGGGCTGATGCGCATGGAAGTGAGCGCGCCCGATGTGGCCGCAAAGGCGCTGCCCGGCCAGTTCGTAATAGTAAGAGCTATCGAAGAAGGCGAGCGCATACCGCTGACCATAGGCGGTGCAGATCCCGATACAGGCGCGATAACGCTGCTGATACAGATGGTGGGCGTGTCCACGACCATAATGGGCGAGACTCCGGTGGGCGGTAGCTTCGCATCGGTGACCGGCCCTCTGGGCAGGCCGACCGAGTTTGGCGACGCACAGCGCATACTCTGCATAGGCGGCGGCGTGGGTACGGCGGTGCTGTATCCGCAGGTGCGCTATCTGGCGGGCAAGGGCAAGCATGTCGATGTAATAGAGGGCGCGCGCACCGAGTCGCTGCTGGTGCTGCGCGATGAGCTGAAGGCGCTGGCCAACGAGCTGTACATAGCCACAAACGACGGCTCCTGCGGCGTAAAGGGCTTTGTCACGGACGTGTTCAAACAGCTGGTGGAGCGCGGCGAGCATTACGACCTAGTAATAGCCATAGGCCCGCCCATAATGATGAAGGTGGTGGCCGAGGCCACGCGCCCGCTGGGCATACGCACGCTGGTCAGCCTCAACCCCATAATGGTGGATGGCACGGGCATGTGCGGCGGCTGCCGCGTGACCGTGGGCGGTCAGGTGAAGTACGCCTGTGTGGACGGCCCTGAGTTTGACGGTCATCAGGTGGACTTTGACGGGCTGATGCGCAGGCTGAGCGCATACAAGGATCAGGAGAAGCATGCGCTGGAGGCGCACAAGTGCAGGATCGGAGGGATAGGCCATGTCAATTGAGCGCGTAGCCATGCCCGAGCAGCAGCCTCAGGTGCGGGCGCATAACTTTGACGAGGTGAATCTGGGATATAGCGAGCAGGATGCACTGCTGGAGGCATCGCGCTGCCTGCACTGCAAGAACCCGCGCTGCGTAAACGGCTGCCCCGTTGGCGTGCGCATACCCGACTTCATAGCCAAGGTCAAGCAGCAGGACTATGAGGGTGCGTATCAGGTGATACATTCCACCAGCAGCCTGCCTGCGGTATGCGGCCGCGTGTGTCCGCAGGAGAATCAGTGCGAGAAGCAGTGCGTGCTGGGCATAAAGGCGCGCAGCGTGGCCATAGGCAATCTGGAGCGCTTCGTGGCCGACAGGCACATGGCGGGCAAGCACGATGCACAGCGACCCGCGTCCAACGGCCACAAGGTGGCCATAGTGGGCGCAGGCCCGTCCGGACTCACCTGCGCGGGCGACCTCAGGCAGCGCGGCTACGACGTGACCGTGTTCGAGGCGCTGCATGCGCCGGGCGGCGTGCTGATGTACGGCATACCCGAGTTCCGCCTGCCCAAGGATCTGGTGCGCCGCGAGGTGGCGTCGCTGGAGGAGATGGGTGTGGAACTCAGGCTCAATCAGGTGATAGGCCGCACGCATACCGTGGACGAGCTGTTCGAGGCGGGGTATGAAGCCGTGTTCATAGGCTCGGGCGCGGGCCTGCCCAACTTCATGCGCGTGCCGGGCGAGGATCTCAACGGCGTGTATTCGGCAAACGAGTACCTCACGCGCATAAACCTTATGAAGGCGTATAAAGAGGGCGCGCACACGCCCATTATGCGCGCCAGGCGCGCCGCGGTTATAGGCGGCGGCAACGTGGCCATGGATGCCGCGCGCTGTGCGCTGCGCATGGGCGCGGAGATTTACATAGTGTACAGGCGCGGCATGG
This sequence comes from Candidatus Fimadaptatus sp., assembly GCA_050946055.1. Lineage (GTDB taxonomy): Bacteria > Bacillota > Clostridia > Christensenellales > Aristaeellaceae > Fimadaptatus. Next base: position 80,934 of record JBMNUB010000002.1, read on the forward strand.
AGGAGATGCCCGCCCGCCGCGAGGAGATACATCATGCCCAGCAGGAGGGCGTGCAGTTCATGAATCTGGTCGCGCCGCTGGAGGTCATAGGCGACGAGAACGGCTGGGTCAAGGGCCTGCGCGCGATACGCTGCGAGCTGGGCGAGCCGGATACCTCCGGCCGCCGTCGTCCGGTGGAGATACCGGGCAGCGAGTTCGTGCTGGATGTGGACATGGTGATAGTCGCAATAGGCACCAGCCCTAACCCGCTGATAGCCTCGACCACGCCCGGACTGGACACCAACAAGCGCGGCTGTCTCGTCGTGCGCGAGGACACGCTGCACACCAGCCGCGAAGGCGTGTGGGCGGGCGGCGATGCCGTGACCGGCGCAGCCACGGTCATACTGGCCATGGGCGCGGGCAAGCAGGCCGCGCGCGAGATAGACGAGTTCATAAGCAGCAGGTAAGTCGTGCGATACAGGCGACAGGGCGCGTCGTTCATCCGTGCATGCGCGGAAGGACGGCGCGCTGTGCTTGTCTGTAGCGGCGTTGCGTGAGCAGGTGCGGCGCGCTGCGCTTGTCTGTAGCGTCGGTGCGTGAGTGTGGCGAAACGAGTGCGCATTGAGTAGGGCGGCGCGGGATGCCGGCGCACTATCCACGCTTATTGCGCGGCGGCGCAGCGCGGCAGAGCCTGCCGTTGCGCGCGGGCGGTGGGATACGCATATGCCATGGCGCGCGGCACATGCGCGGCTGCATACGTGTATCGCTTTGGGCTAAAATATTAATGCGGTATTTGCGCCATGATGCTTGCGTGCGCGGGCAAAACAGGCTATGCTGGTTGGGTCATTTGCGCATGGTCCCACTCGCCTGCGCGGATGGAGTATGCTGAGTATCCGGAGTATATATGGAGGGCGGGCGCTGGCCCGCGTTGCGATATGGCTTTGTTTGTTGACATAGTTACGATTAAGGTTAAGGCGGGCGACGGCGGCAATGGCTGCGTGTCGTTCCACCGCGAGAAGTACGTCCAGCAGGGCGGCCCTGACGGCGGCGACGGCGGACGTGGCGGCAACATTGTGTTCATGGCAACCGAGCGCATGCACACTCTGCTGGATTTCCGCTATAAGCGCTCATATGCCGCGCCCAACGGCGATCAGGGCAGGAATCGCCGCTCCACAGGCAAGAGCGGCGAGGATTTGGTCATAGAAGTGCCGCCGGGAACGCTGGTGCGCGACAAGGAGAGCGGCCGCGTGCTGCTGGATCTGTACGTGCCGGGCGAGAAGAAGGTGCTGCTGCGCGGCGGCAACGGCGGCTTTGGCAACATGCACTTTGCCACGCCCACGCGCCAGGCCCCCAACTTCGCCAAGCCCGGCGTAAAGTGCGAGCCGGTGGAAGTGATGCTGGAGCTAAAGTCGATAGCCGATGTGGGTCTGGTGGGCTTCCCCAACGTGGGCAAGTCCACGCTGCTGTCGGTGGTCACGGCGGCGCGCCCCAAGATAGCCAATTACCACTTCACGACGCTCACCCCCAATCTGGGCATAGCGCGTCAGGACGGCGACAGCTTCGTAATGGCCGACATACCCGGCCTTGTCGAGGGCGCGAGCGAGGGCGTGGGTCTGGGTCACGACTTCCTGCGCCATATAGAGCGCACGCGCATGCTGCTGCACGTGCTGGACGTGTCCGGCAGCGAGGGGCGCGATCCTGTGGAGGACTTTGATGCCATAATGCGCGAACTGGAGCGCTATGGCGATCTCAGTTCCCGCCCCATGATAGTGGCGGCCAACAAGACCGACCTGCCCGGCGCGGACGAGAACATAGAGCGCCTGCGCGCGCACATCGAGGGACGCGGCATAGAGATATATCCCATATCCGCCGCGACCAGAAACGGCATAGAGCCGCTCATGCGCGCCACCGCGGCCATGCTGCGCACACTGCCCGAGGCGGCACCCATACAGCCCGACGAGATGCCGCTGCCCGAGGAGGAGAGCCCGTTCGAGGTGCGCTTCGACGGCAGCGTGTACGAGGTCGTAGGCCCGTCCATGCAGCACCTGATAGACTCGGTCAACTTCTCGGACGAGGATTCGCTCAACTGGTTCCACCGCACGCTGCGCCGTTGGGGCGTAATAGACGAGCTGCGCGCACAGGGCGCGGGCGAGGGCGATACGGTGCGCGTGGGCGACATGGAGTTCGACTTCGTGGAGTGATGCGCGTGCATGCGGCATTGCGCCGTGAGAGGTGTTTGCCGCGCGGTGCTTGATGCGTGTGGAGCGCTTGATAGGCGTGCGGCTTGATTCACGAAGCTCTTGAGCGGTACGCGGCTTGATTCGCAAAGTACTGAGCGACATGCGGCTTGATTCGTGCCAAGCTCTTGAACGAAGCATAGCTTGATGCGCGAAAAGCCTTTGCCCGGCATATGGCATTGCTATATGAGCGGCATTGCCGCCTGATGTGCTGCGCGCATATACTCGCGCACGGGTAATTGAGAACCATGCGCATTGCAATATGCGTGGCTTATGCCGCCATATGTGGCATACAGCACGATGCGCTCAATGCGTCAGGCGATGTCCTGATGCCGTGAGCGGCGTGAGTTGCGATGGCAATATGAGAGACATACATGAACATAGAAGGAGAGATATTATGACGTCTAAACAACGTGCGGCGCTGCGTTCCATGGCGAACACCATGCCCACCATACTGCACATAGGTCTCAACGGCATAACCAAGGAGGTCTGCCAGCAGGCATGGGATGCGCTGGAGGCGCGCGAGATAATCAAGGTAGGGCTTCAGGATGGCGCGCCCATGAGCGTGCGCGAGGCCTGCGACGAGCTGTGCGAGCGCGTGCATGCCGAGCCTGTGCAGTGCATAGGCAAGCGCTTCGTGATATACCGCCCGGCGCGCAAGCCGGTCATCGATCTGGACGAGATAGTGAAGTGATGTTGTTGGCGCTGCCGCGCGGCATGGCTATGCGGCAGCGCCGCTGTGGTTTTGGCGCGTGCAAGCGGCAGGCGAGGCCATGACGGCAGCGCAAGCGCGGTTCTGTGCCAAGGCGATGCAGGTCAATGCGGCAAAAGCCCCGGTTGATTTTGGCATGCATAGAAGCGCATATAGTCGCTGCGCAAAACGCAAACAGGGCGCTGGGCGCATGTTGCCAATGCAGGAAACAATCAGGCATGCGCAAGCGCCCACGGCACATTCCGCCACCCGTGCGCATGCCGGGGCTTATCCCCACGTGTCAGTGCGCTTGCCGCGCGGCTGAGCGGCTCGCAGCAGCCATATCAGCGCGCACATCAGCCCGATAGCGCGGCAGTAGGGCAGCCCCAGCAGCCGACCGCCCGCCACCCGTGCGCATGCCGGGGCTTATCCCCACGTGTCAGTGCGCTTGCCGCGCGGCTGAGCGGCTCGCAGCAGCCATATCAGCGCGCACATTAGCCCGATAGCGCGGCAGTAGGGCAGCCCCAGCAGCCGACCGCCCACGCACAGCCCCAGCGCCCACGCGCCCATGCGCCCGGCGCTAATGCCTTGGAACGCGGCGCGCAATGCGTCAAAGTGTGCGCCGCGCGGCCTGAACTCTCCGCATAGCGGCAGCGCTTCGACCATTAGCTCTGCCAGCGCCTGAGGCGAAATCAGGCGTATGCCCAGACGGTGCGAAAGCGACTGCGCTTCGGCTGAGAGGGGCGCGGTGGATATGACGAACGTGGAGCAGATGCTCTGATTTGCCGCTGATGCGCATTGTTTGGCAGTGAATTTGCTTTGCTTGAAAGTGTATGCGCCTTGTCCGCCATCGCATGCGCTTCGCTTGGAAGTATGCGTGGCTTGGCCTGCATCGCATGCGGGCAGCTCCGCATGTTCAAGCGCCTCCTTGCAGCGCCGCCATGCGCAGATGACCGCGTCCGTGCTGGCGCATTCGCCCGGCCACGCGCTTATCAGCGCTATCGCGGCGCGGCTTCCGTCTGCACGGCGGGCAAGTATCGCGCCTCCGCGCACGCTGCAATGCGCATATCGCCCGCGCGCTTTTAGCCATGCGGCTATGCTGTTCAGCGCGTCGGAGCTGTCCATAAGCGCCATGTGTTCGCAGAGCGCGCGCGTCTGTGCGGCATCGGTGCGCGCGCTGCCCTTGCGCCGCTTTAGCGCACGCAGTCCGCGCGCGAGCAGCGCCCATAGCGCTATTGTGGCTGCTGCGCAGATTATGGCCAAGGGCAGCGCGGCATATATGCTGCCTGCGCGCCGGGCGAGATAGTATGCCCATGATACTGCGCATATCGCCCACAGCGCGCCCGCATCTATAAAGCGCGCCAGCGCAGTGCGGCGGCGCATGTGCATCACCCCTTCATATGGCTTTTATGCGCCATATTTTGCCGCAAATGCCGCCAAATGATACATGTTTGTGAGAAATTTAGCTATCCCCTTTTGTTTTGCGGCCAAGTAGTGTATAATAAAGTAAAGAAACTCAAGAGGTGCGACATGGCGAAGCGGTTGGGCATAATGGGCGGAACGTTTAATCCTGTGCATTGCGGTCATATATGCATCGCCGGCATCGCAAGGCGCGAGCTGGAACTGGACGAGGTGCGCTTTATGCCTTCGGGCGATCCGCCGCATAAGAGAGTGGGCGTGTCCGGCGCACAGCGGCTGGAGATGGTGCGCATGGCGGTGCGAGGATACAGCGGCTTCACCATATCCGACATGGAGATACGCCGCCGTGGCCGCTCGTATACCTGCGACACGCTGCGCGAGATAAGCGAGCGCGAGCCGGATGCGGACATATACTTCATACTGGGCGACGACATGTTCATGAACATAGACACATGGCGACACCCAGAGGAGATAATGCGCAGAGCGGCGCTGGCCGTTGCACCCCGACCGGGCGAGGATGGCGCGCGGGTCATGCACATGCGCGACAGGCTGAGGGCAAAGTATGGCGCAAGGGTATGCGTGCTGAGCGGCTCGGGGCCGGACATATCCTCGACCGAGGTGCGCAGGCGCGTCATGCAGGGCGGCGACATATCGCGCCTTGTGCCGGGCGAAGTCGCTATGTACATAGCGCAAAACGGACTATATCTGTCACGGGAGACTTGCAATGACACCTGATGAGATAAGCGGCATACTGCGCGCCGAGCTGCGCCCCAAGCGCTTCAAGCACACAATGGGCGTTATGGCGGCGGCGCGTGAGCTGGCCGAGATACACGGCGAAAACGAGGACAAGGCACAGCGTGCAGGACTTATGCACGACAACGCCAAGGCGCTGTCACTGGAGCAGATGCGCAGGATAGCGGGCGATGCAGGACTCGAAATAGGCGCAGACGAGAGCGCATCGGCCTCTCTCATGCACGCGCCGGTGGGCGCATACCTTGCAAAGGCCCGCTTTGGCGAGCAGGATGAGGAAGTGCTGGACGCGATAAGGTATCACACGACCGGCAGACCCGGCATGTCGGCGCTGGAGGCCATAGTGTATCTGGCGGACATGATAGAGCCGGGGCGCGATGACTTTGAGGGCCTGAGTGAACTGCGCAAGCTGGCGCGGCGCGATCTGTTCGCGGCGCTGGAGCGCGGGCTATATCTGAGCAATTCATACGTGCTTGAGCGGAAGCAGCCGCTGTTTGAGCGCTCTGCGCAGGCATATGAATGGATACGACATTATAACGAGACGAGAGATGTTTGAGGAGGTATGCGGATGCAGTCTAAGGAGATAGCATTGGCCGCGGCACGCGCGCTGGATGACAAGAAGGGCGTGGATATAATGGTGCTGGATGTGCAGCACCTGACCATAATAGCCGATTACTTTGTAATAGCGAGCGGACGCTCGGGCAATCAGGTGCGCTCGCTGGTGGATGAGGTGGACGACAAGCTGGCGGAGCAGGGTATACTGCCGCGCCGCCGCGAGGGCGTCAACGAAGGGCGCTGGGCGGTGTTGGACTACGGCAGCGTGCTGGTGCATGTGTTCCATGAGCAGGAGCGCGAGTACTACAATCTGGAGCGCCTGTGGACGGACGGCTCCAACCGCGTGGAGTTCGAGCAGAAAGAGGACTGATTGGCGCAACCGAACGGGGGCTGCCGCTGGAGCTGACTGATGAGCGCCCGGCCTTTGCGCGCATGAAAGGGCAGGGCTGCGGTCGCAGGCCATGCGCAGCGGCAGGCCGCAACCGATGGCAACGGAGCGGCAAGCCATTTGCCCACCGCGAAAAAGGGCTGTCGCGCAAGTGACACCTGAGCCGCGAGGAAGGCGAACTTGCGCGTGGGGGGAAAGCTCCGCTTGCCCAAAGCCGCCCTTCCTTATTCGGGTGGAAACCTTTCAGCACTCATGCGCCGCCCTAACTTTCAGGGCAGGGCTGCGGCCGCAGGCCGTGCGCAGCGGCAGGCCGCAACCGATGGCAACGGAGCGGCAAGCCATTTGGCACACCGCGAAAAAGGGCTGTCGCGCAAGTGACACCTGAGCCGCGAGGAAGGCGAACTTGCGCGTGAGGGGAAAGCCCGACTATATTGCGGCGCGCAAGTTCCATCTGCGCATTGCGCTTATATGAAATAAGAAGGCATTCAACTGATATGCTCCCGCCATGAGGTGCGGCAAAACAAAGCGCCGGGCCTCGTGGGGGAGCATATATTGGTTCATGCGAATATGTAGATGCAGGCGAAGCGGCACTATGGCCGAGAGCCGGTAGCGCAGCAAAAGCCCGGAACTGCCCGCGTGTGACGATGCAACGTGCAAGGCGCGCGTGCGGAGTTCGCCGCTGCATGCAGGTGCGCGGCTGTATCTAAAAGGATTGCCGGCGGCGCAGCGGATACGAGCCGGTCAAACTGATATCCACCAGCACACGCCAAATTTATCAATGACCGTTGCGCAGCACTTGCTCCATGGCAGTTGATGAATGTACTCAATAACGACTCTGCCTTCACTTAGTATGCGAAAGGCATTGTATACCTTCTCTTCATCGCCCATTTCAAACACATTGAATGTCATGGTTTCCCATTTATACCTATGCACTATTTCGATATCGCAAGGATTAGTGGCTTCCGCTAGCGCCAAGAATCCCTCCCCGTTCACTGACAGCTCACAGTGCGCGTAAGCGGTGTTGTCATCATTGACAAACGCCTTTGTGATCTCTGCGCCAAACGCCCGGCAATATATACTTGCCGCCTCAAAGCTGTTCTTCACGTAGACTTGAGTATAGTTTTTCATTGCACGCCTCCCTTGCCGGTTGTGCGGCTTAAACGTTTCGGGGAACTTATCCGAACAAAGTATATCAGAAAAAGCTGAAAAATGCCACTGCACAATAAAAATGCCCGGGCAATGGCACGGTACTGGCAGGCGGCAAAGTGAAATGCCTGTCTGCGAGATACATACCTTTTGCGCAGCGAAGGCAGGCCATGTGCCAAATGCGGCGCAGGGCTGTGGACGCTATGGGCTAAACGCTGCGGGGCGAATCAATGCGTATGGGGAAGGGGCTTTAAGCATCGGGCCGTTCAGAGCAGCTCGCTTTTTGATTAGGGGCGATATGGCATAAGGCGGGACGGGCTTTACCCGCCGCGTTCGTAAAGCTTACCGGCGGAAATGCAAGCCCTGCCTGCGGATTGCCGCAAGTGCAGAGCGAAAAAGCAGCCATGGCAGAGCTGACTGCCGTGGCTGCTTCGCTTATATTCGGCTTTTTTTCAGAGTACTGTATGCATGATGTATGAGGGGGGCAAATTCACCATGGCCTATGCGCGCCATGCGAGCATTCGTTTGCTGCCTAAATAACGCTTTGGTGCGCTTTTGCCGCTTCGCTGCCGGAAACCTAATCATAATCCCCCGGCCGCATTCGACCGGGGATGCAGACTGTCAGCCACTGGAGAGCTCGACGGGCTTCGCAGCCCGCCGGCTTTAATCGCGCCCGGCGGCATGTGCGGCGGGCGCTCAGAATGTTTTTACGCAGGAAAAGCGCATTTCTAGGAGTAAAAATATCTGCTTGCAGTTTCTACGCTCGGAAATGCGTTAGGATTTAAGTGGAAACTGAGTAGGGGTGGCAGTGGCGGGGGAGGTTCTCCCGCGGCCACGCCTGCCTAAAATACATTTTTGACAAACTGAATCCCCCGGCCGCATTCGACCGGGGGATGGTATCGTCAGTTGCGCACCACGACGGTGGTACCGGCGGGACAGTTGTTGTATATCCACTTGGCGTCCTCTACCTTGAGGCGCACGCAGCCGTGCGAGGCGCGGCGGCCAAGGTTGCGCACCGAGGACGAGGTGGGACTGCCGCCCTTCTGATTGTATATCACCGAGTGGAAGTAGTAGCTGCCCACTATGCGATATGCGTACTGCGCCCAGCAGTCATATGCGCGGAAGTAGTGCCAGCGGTTAATGCGCTCGGTGGAGCGGTAGGTGCCAAGGGGCGTGGGGGTCTCGCGCTTGCCGGTGGAGCAGATGAACTTGTCCACCAGCTTGCTGTAAGAGCCGCCCTCGTTCTTGTATACGTATACGCGCTGCTCGGATACGTCGATTATCAACTTGTAGGGGTAGCGCGCGTTGGGGTCGGTGCATTTCTTGGCGGAGGAGGAGAACAGCTTTTCCTGAGTGGCGCGGTCGGCTGTGCCGCTTACCTCAAGACCATTGGTCTTTTGGAAGTCCTTTATGGCGTACAGCGTGGAAGAACCAAACTCGCCATCCACTTCGGAATCCAGCAGGTATTCAAGCGAGGCCAGACGGCGCTGCAGGCGCGATACCTGAGAGCCTGAGCTGCCGCTCTTCATGGTCTGATAATAGCGCGGCACGCCGTCGTTTGCCAGCAGAGTCAGCAGCGCGGAATCGGCGGTGCCTACTTCCTCAAGATAGTAGTCCACGATGCCGTGCGCATTGAGCAGCGCCAGATAAGTCTGTAGGCGCGATACCGCATCCTCGGTGCGCTCTCCGAACACGCCGTCGGCGGACTCGGAGGAGAAGCCCAGTATCTTGAGCTGGGTCTGCAGATTGCGCACATCCTCGCCGCGGCTGCCTATGCTGAGGCTGGGCGCGACGGTGGGAGTAGCGGAAGGCTCAGCGGAAGGCTCGGCAGAAGGCGCGTCGGTGGGCTGCACAGGTTCATCCGTGGGCTTCTGGGTGGGTTCGTCCGTGGGTGCGTTTGTCGGCGCGGATGTGGGGGTGGCGGTCGGCGCTATGGGCGTCGGCGAGGGCTCCTCATCGATGCCGTCGGTCGGGCGCGTAATGGATTCGTGATCGGCAATACCGTCGTCGCTGTCCGCAAACGCCGTGCCGAAACAGGTAAGCGTCATGGCCATGACCAGCAATAGGCATATCAGACGTCTCTTCATAATCTTATCTCACTCCAAGGATTGCCACGTGGCATATTTGGCCGGTTATAGCGGCTGTTAGATGTTAGACAGCCCTTGACCTGAAAAAGTTCCCATATAATGAAAAAAATGTAAGAGATGGGGCTGAAAAAAACCACGATATCGCCGCAAAACAAATATGGCTGGAGCGATGCCGCGGCATATGCGCACATGCATGTAAAGCAGGGCGGTATTGCGCTTACATTCGACTGCCCGCGGAGCTGGCGCGCAAGCGACGGAAGGGCTTGCGCCGTGACAGTGTGCCAGAATCACTCCACCCCGGCGAGTGCGGGGAAAAGCCGCGTCTATGGCCTAGGCGCAGTCACAGGCGTGAATTACACCCGCCCGCTTTTGCGGGGAAAAGTCCAGATATGCGGAGCATACGGGCAAAGCTGCTGAACCACCACGGCAAATGCGGGGAAAAGCTGCGTCTATGGCCTAGGCGCAGTCACAGGCGTGAATTACACCCGCCCGCTTTTGCGGGGAAAAGTCCAGATATGCGGAGCATACGGGCAAAGCTGCTGAATCACCCCGGCGAATGCGGGGAAAATGGTTGCAAGCGGGCAGGGATATACTAGGCCATGCGTAACTACCCGCAAATTTGTGGGAAAATAGCTAAGCCCTGCGCGCCGGGATGGCGGTTCAGAAGGCGCAGGTACCTTGCGATGCGCAAAAAGCGCCCCGCCATCAACACAGACGTTGAAAGCGGGGCGCTCATATGCGGGCAATGCGCAGGCTCATGCGCAGGCTCATGCGGGCCTGTCGCTATGTGCCGCGTCAGTTGCGCACTACGACCGTAGTGCCGTCGGCGCAGTTGTTGTATATCCACTTGGCATCCTTGACGCTCAGGCGTATGCAGCCGTGCGAGGCGCGCTTGCCCAGATTGCGCACCGAGGACGAGGTGGGCTCGCCACCCTTCTGATTGTACAGCACGGAGTGGAACAGTATGCTGCCGTCTATGCGCCAGGAGTACTGGGCGTAGCACTTGTACTTGGTGAAGTAGTGCCAGCGGTTGGTGGGGCCGTCGCCGCGGAATGTGCCGAGGGGCGTGGGGTTGGACTTGGTGCCGGTAGAGCAGACCATCACGCGCGCCAGCGGGCCGTATGCGCCGTTCTCGTAGCCGTAAGCGTACACGCGCTGATCGGATACGTCCACTACCAGCTTGTACTTGCTGTACGACTTGCCATTGCCCTTGGAGTGCTTGTTGGCCGGCTCAAGGGTGGGCTTGGCGGTGGGTACGGCATCCTCGGCGTAGAGCTTTTCCTGAGTGGCCTTGTCGGCTATGCCGCTCTGCTCCAGCCCGTTGTGCTTCTGGAAGTAGCGCACGGCGGACTCGGTGTTGCTGCCGAACATGCCGTCCACGCCGTCCACCAGATAGTACAGGTTGGTCAGCCGCCTTTGCAGACGGCTCACGTCGCTGCCCTCGACACCGTTTGTCAGATCGGAGTAGTATACCTTGAAGTCGGGATCGTTAAGCACCTCATAGCCATGCTCGTCCAGTATGCCGTCGGCAACATAGGGCGTAGGCGTGGGCGTGGGCAGGGCCGTGGGCGCAGGCGTGGCAGCGGCGGTGCTGCCGGGCTGCTCGGTGCCGAAGTAGTGCAGCGCCTTGGGGGTGGAGGTGGGCAGAGCCGTGGGCTCCATGGTGGGTATCTTTGTGGGCAGGGATGTGGGCTGGGCAGTTGCGGAGGGATCGACATATTGCAGCTGCACTCCGGCGTGCTCGGCCATGAACTCCTGGAAGGCTATCACGCCTTTGCGCGTGTTGGGGCCGAAGTAACCGTCGGCATCGTCGGTCAGGAAGCCCAGCAGGCGCAGGCGCGTCTGCACTTCCTTTACTATGTCGCCCTGCACGTCCTCGGTCAGCACCATGGGCGTGGGCTGAGCTGTGGGGATGTACGTGGGCATGGCGCTCGGCTCGTCCGTGGCCTGCTCGCCCGGCTCCTCTGTGGGGATGACGGTGGGTGCGGCAGTGGGCTGGGCGGCACTGTCAGCGCCCTCGGCCAGCGCCGTAGGCAGGATGATAGTAAGCGCCAGCATCAGCGCCATTATGGCGGAAAGTACTTTGCGGTGCATGCGGGTATCACTCCATTTTTCCAAATGTATTGCGCCGCGCGATAGCGGCTTATATATAATAGACGTATGAAAATCAGTTTGGTGTCGCTCTGGAATGGATAATATGCGCAGAAATGAAATAATTCACCTAAACATTACGCAATAAAGGGCCGGAAGCAAAGACAAGCGCCGCGCGGGCGTTTTCCCGGCGCGGCGCAGTCCTGTTGCCGATGGGCAAATCTTGCTGCCTGCACTTCACATGATATGCAGGGCAGCGTGCAAATTGGCATAAAGGTTTAGCATTTGCCGCTTAAAGCCATCGCCATGCGGCGTCACTTGCGGCGGTTGTAGGGGTCGTAGTCGTAATAGCCGTATCCGCGGCGCGCGCGGCGGCGGCGGCGGCGTGCGCGCTCGCGAGCCACGTTTATGGCTATCATTATAAGCAGCACGCCTATTACGCATATCAGCGGCACTATCCACACCATTTTGTTGGGCGCGGAGCTTTCAGTCTCGTTCTGGGACTGTATGGCCTCGTCTATGGTGGGCGGCACGGCCACGGGCGCGGCGGCTACCTGATTGGCGGCGACCAGAGTGTACTGATATGTGTAGCCGCCGGGCGCGTTGTAGGTGAGAGTACCCATGATGTCGCCTGCATTGACGGGCGCTTTAAGCTCGCGCGAGTAGCTGACAGAGAGCATGTCGGTGAAGTTTGACTGTATCTGGGCTATCTCGGAGGGAGTGGCGCAGATGGGGTCGGAGCTTTCGGGGGCGGCTATGTTGAGAGTGACTATGCCGCCCGAGGGGTCGTTCGGATCAGCGCCGTCCAGCTGCACGGTTATGGGGCGCGCCGCGTATAGCGATATCGGGTCGTAATCGTCATATGTGGCAAAGCCGTATTCCATAAGGCGTATCGAGTCTATCCACTTGCCCTCGGTCGTGGACAGAAGCACTACGCTTATCAGGTCAACTCCGTCCCTTGTGGCAGAGCCTACGAATGTGTTGCCGGCCTTGCTGGTGTAGCCGGTCTTTATGCCCGTGCCGTATACGTACTTGTACTTCATCGAGGTGTCGTTGCGGGCTATGAACTGGTTCTTTGTCCACTTGGTAGTGTCTTCGCTGCGCTTGTTGTTGGCGGGAATCGTGTAGTTGGTGGTTGAAGCTATCTGACGGAACTCGGGGTTCTTCATGGCTTCCAGCGCTATCATTGCCAGATCGCGCGCGGTGGTGTAGTGTTCGGGATCGTGGAAGCCGTGCGGGTTGGCAAAGTGGGTGTCCTGGCAGCCTATCTGCTGGGCGCGTGCGTTCATCATGTCCACAAACGTCGCTTCATCGCCGGCCACAAGTATGGCGATGGCTATGCCCGCATCGTTGCCGGAACATATGAAGAAGGTGTTCAGCAGCGCGCGCCAGGTCATCTCCTCGCCGGTTATTAGACCTACCAGCGACGAGCCTTCGGGGTACTGGTTGGCCGCGGCGGGTATGGTTATAGTGACATCCAGATCGGGGACATTCTCAAGCGCCAGCAGCAGCGTCATTATCTTGGTGGTAGAGGCAGGAAAGCGGCGGGTGTCCGCATCCTTGGCATAGAGCGTGCGCCCTGTGTGGCCGTCTATGAGTATGGCGCTGGCGGCGACCAGATCGGCATCCTGAAGCGATGCCGGCTCATCGGCATTGTACGCAAGGGCCGTGGGCGCAAACGAGAGCAGCAGAGTCAGCGTCATGAGCAGCGCAACAAGGCGCAAACGCAAATGAGATGATGTCATATCCAAAACTCCTTTGCCGTAAAGCGGTTTGCACGGCATAGCCGTGCCGGACTGCACAAGGCTGCTTGGCGCGTGCATGGGGCGTCAAGCGAACATGCGCGATACGCCAGGCTGAACAAATACATAAATCATTATAACTCATTTTGCGTGCGCATGTGTGCAAAGACATGTTAAATCACGCTCCGCGCGCGCGAAGTCTTGTATTTGAGGGCGGATTTGTCTATAATATAAGGTATATATGGCTATTTTTGCTGACGCGCAGCACGGCCGCGCCCTCCCATATAGAGGATATGCGCGCCGTCCGGCTTTTTAAACGCGCGGGAGAGGAGATATAATGGCTAAAAAACTGCTGCTCGTAGATGACGAGCCTTTGATACTCAAGGGACTGAAATTCTCTCTGGAACAGGACGGCTATGAGACTGAGTCCGCCGCCGACGGCGAGGAGGCTCTGGCAAAGGTCGAGGCCTGCGAATACGACCTGATACTGCTGGACGTGATGCTGCCCAAGATGAGCGGCATAGAGGTGTGCCAGCGCATACGCGAAAAGAGCACCGTGCCGATAATCATGCTCACCGCCAAGGGCGAGGATATGGATAAGATACTGGGTCTGGAATACGGCGCGGACGACTACATGACCAAGCCCTTTAACATATTGGAGGTCAAGGCGCGCATAAAGTCCATACTGCGCCGCGTGAACGCTTCGCGTCAGGAGGAGAAGCAGTCCACCGTAACCGTGCGCGACCTGACGGTCAACTTCAACAACCGCTCCGTGTCCATAGCCGGGCGCGATGTCAACCTGACAGCCAAGGAATTTGACCTTTTGCAGCTGTTCATAACCAACAGGGGCAAGGTGTTCAGCCGCGAGATGCTGATGGAGAGCATATGGAAGTATGAGTTCCTGGGCGATCTGCGCACGGTGGACGTGCATATACGCCGCCTGCGCGAAAAGATAGAGAAGAATCCCGCGCAGCCCATGTACATCTTCACCAAGTGGGGAGTGGGTTACTATTTCACGGACAAGGATTAAGAGCCTGCTGGCATCGGTGCGCTGGCGGCTACTGCTTTTGTATATGCTTATGATAGGCGTCGCCTTCTATATAGTGGCGGCGTCTCTCATTGACCTTGTGGGAGACTACATGCTGGATATGCGCGTGCGCGAGGAGCAGCAGATAGCCGAGCGTCTGGCGATAGAGCTGACCCCCGCGCTGCGAGAGGGCGACGGCGACGCGCTGTATGAGGCCGCCAAGGCCGCTTCGCGCGAGTACGGCGGGCGCGTGCTGGTGCTGGACGCATACGGCGCGGTGCAGGCCGATGCCTTCTCGCTGCTAAACGGCGCGCAGCTGGATCACCCGGAGGTGGTGGCCGTGCTGGGCGGCGGGCGCGCGGGCGCGCATGGCTTCTATAAGGAGGAACTGCCCGGCGTAAACTGGCTGCTGAGCGGGCTGGGGCTTGTTGAGGACGCTCAGGTCTATGGGCTGTACGCCTCGGGCATGGTCTCGGGCGACGGCGTGATGGGCGTGCTGCTGTATTCGGTAAGCGAGCAGGAGCTGTACAGCCGGCTGGTGTTCATACGCAGGCAGATGATATACTGGCTGCTGGGCGTGGCGCTGGCGACCATACTCGTGGTGCTGTTCCTGTCAAGAATTGTCACCAAGCCCATAAAGGCGCTCAGCGAAGGCATAGCGCACATGAGCGTGGGCGACTTTTCGCACCGCGTGATAATACGCGGCCATTCGGAGTACGCGCAGCTGGCGGCAGCCTTCAACATGATGAGCGAAAAGCTGGAGAATCTGGATAGATCGCGCAGCCAGTTCGTGTCCAACGCCTCGCATGAGCTCAAGACGCCGCTGGCCACTATGAAGATACTGATAGAGTCGCTGATATATCAGGATGCGTTCGATCCTGACATGACGCGCGAGTTCCTGACCGACATAAACAAGGAGATAGACAGGCTCAACTCCGTGATAGGCGATCTGCTGACGCTGGTCAACATGGACAGCGGCGAGATGCGCTTGCGCCTGAGCGACCTGCAACTGGACGAGATGCTGGCCGAGACCGTCAAGCGCCTGACACCGCTTGCGGGCAACCGCGACATAGCGCTGACGCTGGAAGCGCACGCCGCGCCCATAGTCGAGGGCGACTCCAGCAAGATACAGCAGGTGTTCTACAACCTCATCGACAACGCCATAAAGTACACGCCCGCAGGGGGCAAGGTGCGCGTGGAGCTGGGCGAGAACGCACGCTTTGCCATAGTCAAGGTGTCGGATACCGGAATCGGCATACCGCAGTCCGAGATAGCGCACGTGTTCGACAGGTTCTACCGCGTGGACAAGGCGCGCTCGCGCGAGACGGGCGGCACAGGTCTGGGGCTTTCGATAGTCCAGCAGATAGTGCAGCTGCACGGCGGCCAGATAAACGTGCAGTCGGTGGAGGATAAGGGCTCGGTATTCACGGTGACGCTGCCCAAGTAAGGGCGCGGATGCCTGAGGAGTGATATGTTGAAACGCAAAGTGGCACTTGCTGCCAGCATATGTATTACCGCACTGCTTGCGGGCTGCTCGCTTGACCCGCTCAGCGGCAGACTGACCACGCCGCCGCCGGATGCGGCCACGTATCAGCCGGTCTCGCCCAATGCGGACGCGGCTGTGAGCGATACGTACAACGTAACGCTCTACTTCGGCTTTCAGGACAGCGGCATGCTGTCCACTCAGAGCCGCGAGGTGGAGCTGCGCCCCGACGAGCGCGTGGAAAAGCGCGTGCTGGAGGAGCTTATAAGCGGCCCTGATGCGGGCTATTCATACCTTACGGCGCTCATGCCCACGGGCGTGCGCGTGATGGACGTGGAGGACAGGGGCGGCGTGCTGATGGTCACGCTGTCGGGTGAGTTCCTGTCCGCGCCCGCCGATGCGCCCGACGGATGGGAGAGCGACGCATACTGGTCGGCGGAGGTGCCGCGCAGGAGGCTGCTGGCGCTGCAATCGATAGTGTGCGCCATGACCGATCTTGGCGAATACGACAGCGTGCAGCTGCTTATAGACCGCGACGGCGACGGTGAGCGCTCGGGCGAGCGCGTGCCTAGGTACTACTTCTATGCGGACGCGGCGCGCAGCGCAAGCGTGCTGATGGAGGCGGTGCGGCGCGATGAGAGCGTGGTGCTGACCCCGCGCAACACGGTGAGCAAGGCGCTGGGCTTCATGCAGAGCAAGGACTGGGATGCGCTGTACCGGCTGATAGCGCCTGTTGACATGACCGGCGAGCGCCCGGCGCAGGATGCGTTCATGACCGACATGCGCGCGCGCGCGTATACGCTGACCGGGTTTGAGGTGGGCGACGCCATGGTGTCGGGCGATGGAAGCGCGGCCACGGTGTGCGTGAACGCGCAATTCGCGTTCCGCGACGAGAATGCCCGCGAGGTCAGCGCCTTTCCGCTCAGGATGGTGCGCGATCAGGAGGCATGGAAGCTGACATATGCCTCGCTCAAGGGCTTGCTGGAGGGGTTTTAACAGGTGAAGTTTGCTAGTCTCAAGCGCCGCCACAAGGCAGCGCTGATAGCTGCGGCTGTGTTTGCGCTAATGGTGCTGGCAGCTGTTGCGGCCATGCTCATGCGCGACGCCAATCAGGTCGTCATGAACACCGGCTGCTCGGCGGGCATACCCGAGCCGGACGGAGCCGTGCCGCTTGCGCCCATAGGAGACAGCCGCGCCGACCGCGTGCAGGACGTGGTAGTGTATTACGCAAACAGCGACTACACGGAGCTTGTGGCCACGGTGCAGCAGGTGTCTGCGGGCGGCGATGTGACGCTGGAGGAGGCCGTGGTCAGGGCGGCGCTGGCCGTACCCAATGCGCCGGGACTGGCGGCGCTGGGCGCGAGCGACATACAGCTGCTCTCGCTGGAGGTGGCGCAGGGCGTGGCTACGGTGGACTTGTCCATAGATGCGCGCAGGCTAGAGCCTGAGCGGCTGCACATGCTGCGCGCGGCCATAGTGGATTCGCTCATAGAGCTGGGCGGCATAGACGGCGTGAACGTGCTGATAGACGACCGCGACGAGGGCATAATCCAGCTCCCGTCAGGCACGATGAGCTGGATGGACACAGACCTTGAGGCGCTGTGGCATCAGGCGCGCGAGGAGGATGCGCGCTGCGCGCAGCCGGGCGGTCAGGCGCTGGAGCGCCGCGCTACGCTGTACTTTGGCGCGCCCGGCGGACAGTACATGCTGCCCGAGGTGCGCACGCTGGACATAGAGGGCGGCAACTATCTGGGCGAGGCGATAGAGCAGCTGCTCAGCGGCCCGGATGACGCGCGCACGCACACGCGGCTTTTGCCGCCCGGCGTGCAGTACCTGCGCGAAGCGCCCGAGATAGTGACCTCGGCGGGCGGCGCAAAGGTGGCCGTCGTGTCGTTTACGGGCGCGGCGAGCGACTATCTGGAGCGCAACGGCATACCCACGGCGCTGGCGTTTGGCTCGCTTGTGCGCACGTTGTGCGGCTTTGTGCCGGAGGTCGAGGGAGTTATATGCGATATAGACGGAATAATGGTGAGCGAACTGTACGATGCGTCCGGGCAGCTCATGTACACATTTGACGACGGCATAATGCGCCGGGGCGACTTTGATTCGCTGGTGGGCGACATGGTCAAGGTATACTATCCCACTAGGGATTATGCGTCGCTGAGGGCGGTGGATGTGGCTGTATCCCGCTACGATGTGGGCAGCCCGCGGGCGCTGCTAAAGCTGCTCATGTCCGCGCCCATGGGACAAAACCTTGTGCGCGCCATGCCCGACGGCGTTACCGATGCGGATGTGTTGGGCGTGCGCGTGGAGCGCGATCAGGTGCTTGTCAATCTGTCGGGCGCGTTCTATCAGGCGTGCGCGGGCATGCGTCCCGAGCGCGCGCGGGCGCTGGTGTATTCGATTGTCAACACAATGTGTTCACTGGACGGAATACGCAGCGTGCGCTTCTACTTCGATGGGGAGCGCGTGGACAGTCTGGCCTCGACGATATCGATGCGCGGGCCGCTGCTGAGCAATTCGGGCATAGTGCAGCCATAAATTCCAAGCGCGCAGGCACTTTACAGCGCGCGGATATGTAGTACAATAGATATACATTTATTCAGACGGGCCAGGGCGCGCAGGTGCGCTCTGGGAGGAGGAACGGTTTTGTCAAGCAAGGCTTTGAGCGATATCATTGAGCAGACTTATGAAGTGAGCGGCGGCGCGGACGATGGGGCCGGGGATGTGCTGAGCGGCGACGGCCTGCTCGCGAGCGACAAGGCGGTGGGCGCGCAGGAGGACGATGAGTTCGGCACGCAGGAGGATGGCCTTGAGCTGATGCCCATGGTGGCGCTGCGCGATCTGGTCGTGTTCCCGGATGAGACGGTGAGGTTCGACGTGGGCAGGGACAAGTCGCGCGCGGCTGTGGAAAAGGCATATGAGGAGAAGCTGCCCATAATGCTGGTGACGCAGCGCGACCCGCGCGTCGATGAGCCGATATTGAAGGATATGTACATGGTGGGCGTAGTTGCCAATGTCATCAACCTGGTAAAGCTGCCCAACCAGATACTCAGCGTCTCCGTGCAGGGCATATCGCGCGCGCTGCTTATCGACATGGCGCGCTACCGGCCCTACTGCGTGGCGCGCGTGGAGTGCTTTGAGGACAGGATATCCGTGGATGACATACAGCTGGAGGCGCTTATGAATGTGGCGCGCTCGCAGGTGCGCCAAATGGAATCCATGGTTAAAAACAGCATGCCCGCCAGCTATGTGCGCGCCGTGATGGATGAGGAGTCGCCGTCGCGTCTGGCCGACATGCTGGGCATGCATCTGGTAAGCAAGCTCTCCGACCGCGTAAAGCTGCTGGAGACGGCGGATGTGGCCGAGCGGCTTGAGTCGGTGTGCCGCATGCTCAGCCGCGCCATGAAGTTCATCGAGATAGAGCAGAGCGTGCAAAAGCGCGTCAGCGAGCAGATAGACAAGAACCAGAAGGAATACTACCTGCGCGAGCAGATACGCGCCATACAGCGCGAGCTGGGCGACCGCGAGGCCGGCGACGTGAGCGAATACCGCGAGCGGCTCAGGCGCACGCCGCTCAATGACGAGGCGCGCGACAAGGTGGAGCGCGAGATAGACCGCCTTGAGGGCATGGCGCCCGGCACGCCTGAGATAGCCGTGAGCAGCACTTACATAGAGTGGGTGCTGGACTTGCCTTGGGGCAAGCGCCAGACTGCGCCCATAGACACGCAGCGCGCCCGCCGCACGCTGGACAAGGATCACTATGGGCTGGAGCGCGTCAAGGAGCGCCTGATAGAGTATCTGGCCGTGCGCGCGCTCAAAAACGACATGAAGGGGCCGTGCATCTGCCTTGTAGGCCCGCCCGGAGTGGGCAAGACCTCGATAGCGCAGTCGATAGCGCGCGCGCTCAAGCGGCCGCTTGCGCATGTGTCGCTGGGCGGCGTGCGCGACGAGGCCGAGATACGCGGCCACAGGCGCACATACGTGGGCGCGATACCCGGCCGCATAATGTCGGCCATAAGGCAGGCTGGCTCTATGACGCCTGTGTTCCTGCTGGACGAGATAGACAAGATGGGCGCTGACTACAAGGGCGATCCGGCCAGCGCCATGCTGGAGGTGCTGGACGGCGAGCAGAACTTCGCCTTCCGCGATCACTATCTGGAGATACCCTTTGACCTGTCGGGCGTGATGTTCATAATGACCGCCAACTCGCTGGACACCATACCGCGTCCGCTGCTGGACAGGATGGAGGTCATTGAGATAGAGGGCTATACTGCGGGCGAAAAGCTGGAGATAGCCAAGCATCACCTGCTGGCGCGCCAGCTGCGCGAACATGGTCTGGACAAGCGCCGCCTGCGCATGCGCGACGATGCCATAGCCGCGCTGATAGAGGGCTATACGCGCGAGGCAGGCGTGCGCCAGCTTGAGCGCGAGCTGGGCGCTGTGTGCCGCAAGGCCGCCTGCCGGTTCATAGAGAACGCGGAGTTAAAGAGCATCTCGGTCAAGGCCGGCGATCTGCGCGCGCTGCTGGGTGCGCCCAAGTTCCACAGGCAGGAGCAGGACATGGAGCCGGAGGTCGGCTCGGTAAACGGCCTTGCATGGACTGCGGCGGGCGGTGAGACGCTGGCCGTGGAAGCGGCGGTGATGCCGGGCAGCGGAAGGTTTGAGCTGACCGGCCAGCTGGGCGACGTGATGCAGGAATCGGCGCGCGCCGCGCTGAGCGTGATACGCACGCGCTCGGATTCGCTGGGACTGGACGCTGACTTCTATAAAAAGAGCGATCTGCACATACATGTGCCGGAGGGCGCGGTGCCAAAGGATGGCCCCAGCGCGGGCGTGACCATGACATGCGCGCTGGCCTCGGCGCTGACCGGCCTGCCCGCGCGGCAGGATGTGGCCATGACGGGCGAGATAACGCTGCGCGGCAAGGTGCTGCCCATAGGCGGCGTCAAGGAAAAGGTGCTGGCCGCGCACCGCATGGGCATACGCACGGTGCTGCTGCCCCGCGACAACGAGAGCGATCTGGACGAGATACCGCAGGAGGTGCGCTCTGCGCTGGAGCTAAGGCTGATAGGCAATGTCGATCAGGCGCTGGATGCGGTGCTGATACGCGGCGCGGGCGAGCCGGGCGGAGCGCAGGGATAGTCTGAATATGGAGAGTAGACATAAATGGTGATAAAGAGAGCGGAATTCATGACCTCGCTGGCGGCGGCCGATCCCATGCTGCTGGGCGGCGAATCGCAGATAGTCGTGGTGGGCAAGTCCAACGTGGGCAAGTCCTCGCTGATAAACGCGCTGGCGCGCAATCAGAAGCTGGCGCGCACTTCGTCCGAGCCGGGCAAGACCCGGCTGATAAACCTGTTCAGGTTCTATGCGCAGGATGAGCGCGAGTTCGTGCTGGTTGACTTGCCGGGCTATGGCTTTGCCCGCGTGGCGCGCGAGGAAAAGGTGCGCTGGCAGGGCATGATAGAGGGCTATCTCAGCCAGCAGGATGGGCCTTGCCATGCGTTCTCGCTGGTGGACATACGGCACGAGCCTTCGGCGGATGACCGCGCCATGGTGGACTACATGCGCCACTACGGCATCGAGTTCACCGTGGTCGCCACCAAGGCGGACAAGCTCAGCCGCGCTCAGATAAACCGCAGCATACAGAGCATATGCCGCGCGCTTCAGGTTCAGCCGTGGGAGGTAATACCCACTTCATCCCAGAGCAGGCAGGGCATAGACAAACTGGTGGACCGCATAGGCGAGGTGCTGGATGCGGCCAAGGCGCGCAGCGATGCGTATGCGTCGGGCGAGGAGGAAAGCATAGATATCGAAGAAGCCGGGGACTTGGGCGCGCAGGACGCACCCGGGCAGGGTGAGGAATAAACGGGTGCGCTTGCCCATGTGCGGCTGAAAGACGCCGGATGCGGCTAACTGCGGTAGCAGAGACTGTGCGTGGCGCGGCAGGGCAATGCCGGGAGCACGCGCGGTGCCTGCTTGCGGCGGCATGCGTAGCTGCGCGTGAGTGCGTGAGCTTTAGGCATGCCGCTGTAATCGGCACTTGAGCGGCGCGTGTACGGCGGCGTAGCTGTGCGAAGCGTTTTGCCAGACAGGCTGCCGGGGCGTTTTGGCGGAGTTGACGGCCTTGCGGCGGCGCATGGGGGACTAATGTCGGATACTACTGCAAATAATGATTAATAAGCACTAGCTTAACAGTAAATTTTTTAAAGACCCTTGCATATACGCATATGGGTGGGTTATAATGTACGGCGATTGATGAATGATCGCCATTTTTGAATGCGCTTATTTGATCATATATTTCAGGAGGAATGTATATGGCATTTCGTAAATGTCCCAGATGCGAGCTCAACTACATAACCGACGGCGAGAAGCTCTGCTCGGTGTGCCGCCGCGAAGTCAAGGGTGAACACGATCACGACTCGATGGTGGAGCTTTGCTCCGAATGCGGCGAGCGCCCGGTTGTGCCGGGCAGCGAGTACTGCCTGCTCTGTCTCAAGGACATGAGCCGCCGCAATTCCGCCGCCTCCCAGGTGGAGGGCGAGGAGAGCACTGTGGACGCGTCCGCGCTGGACATAGGCATGGTCAGCTCCATGGACGAGATACAGATAGACGACGTGGGCGACGACATACCCCCGCGCGAGTTCGACGAGATGGAGTCGGCGTTCGGCTCGGATGACGATCTGGACGATGACGACGATGAGAACGAGCACGGCGATATAGAGGTGGCCGGTGGCCGCAAGCGCGCGCGCCGGGGTTCGTCCGACGATCAGTAAGCACTGCGCCTGCTGAGGCGAGGATGCGAGTTTGTCCAGCGGAGGTGAGGAGAAGTGGCAGTCTATGCGATAGGCGATCTGCACCTGCCCGGCTCTGACCTTAAGCCCATGGACGTGTTCGGCGCGCATTGGGAGAATCACTTTTCGCGCATATGCGAGGACTGGCGCGCGCGCGTGAATGCTCAGGACGTGGTGCTGCTGCCGGGCGACTTCAGCTGGGCCATGACGCTGGACGAGGCAATGTGCGACATAGCTGCGGTGGGCGAGCTGCCCGGGCGCAAGGTGCTGGTGCGCGGCAATCATGACTTCTGGTGGTCATCGGTCACTCAGGTACGCGCGGCGCTGCCCGAGGGCATGTACGCGCTGCAGAACGACTGCGTGGAGCTGGACGGGCGCATATACTGCGGCACGCGCGGCTGGACGATAGTGGGCGAGGACGATGGCCGGGCGCAGGATATGAAGATATACCGCCGCGAGGTGCTGAGGCTGGAACTGACGCTAAAGAGCGCGCAGCGCGCGGCACAGGGGCGCGAGATAGTGGCGCTGATGCACTATCCGCCCTTTGACGAGCGGCAGCAGCCCTCGGGCTTTACCGAGCTGCTGGAGCAATACGGCGTGAAGTGCGTCGTATATGGCCATCTGCACGGGCAGAGCCTGCGCGGCGCCTTCAGCGGCATGCTGCGCGGGGTGGAGTATCATCAGGTGTCCTGCGACGGACTGGGCTTTAAGCTGTTAAGGCTCCCCATTGAGTGAAGCGGAGATGGGCGTTTTGCGCCGCGTGCATGAGTGTACGCGGCGCTTTTTGCGTGCGGCGGGCAGGCGGTCTCCCGCGCCTGCGCGCGCGGCGCGGGGCGTGAGTGACCTGGACAGCGGCAATGCAGTCAACTTCCGCTCCGGCGCGGCACGTGGCTACGACATCCGTAGCCACGCCAGCATACTCGCCACAGCTCCTGCGCGGCGCATGTCCGGGGAGCGTATTCAATGGCGGCGGCGCGGAAAATGTGCATGGCAATCCGAAATGGCATCATGGCAGATGCGCTGTATGGGCATGCGGCGCACTGCACATAAGCATTTATGTGCGCCGATGGGCTGCACGGCACGCGCCCGGCTGCGCTATGAGGAGCGCGCCCGGCTTGAGCTTACGGGGCGCGGCGGCATGGGCGCAGGTGAATGTGCGGCGCGCGCTGTAAGTTGGGCATATCATGCCAATATGCGGCGGCATTTCAAGACATATCGCGATGCAGGTAAATATTTGAATATGCGCAGGGGTGGGTTCTGTTTTTTGCGGTACATACATATTTAACAAACATTTTCCCCGTACATGGAGGCAGCAGTTTTAAGAAAATAAGAAAAAGTATGGTGGACAGTGGATTTTAGTGAAACGATGTGGTACAATAAGAACATCAAGTGGTGCAAGGGGGGATGGTATGCTGTTCTTTGGCACTTACGCGCAGACTGTGGATGCTAAAGGCCGCGTTATCGTCCCCTCAGCGTTTCGCGATTCACTGGGCAAGGACTTTATGATAGGGCTTAACAGCACCGCAAACGCCATCGCTTTTTACCCACGCGAAAAGTGGAACAAGATACTGGAAGACCTGCTCACGCTGCCCTCCACCGACGAGGTGGCCATGGATTACGTCCGCTTTATAGCCGGGAACTCGTTTTCCAACTACGAGCTGGACAGCCAGGGCCGCACTATACTGCCCGCACCGCTGAGGCAGATGCTAAGCCTTGGCAAGAACATAAGCTTCGTGGGCGTGATAGACTACTTCGAGATATGGGATACCGAGGTCTACGAGGCGCGCAGCGCGCAGGTGCGCGACAACATGAGCGACCGGCTTAAATACATAAGCTCGCTTAGGCAGTCTGCTCAGGCGAGATGACATGTCTGAACGCATGCGTTCAGACACCGCGGCTCAGCCCGCCGCCCCGAACGCTGCTTGCGGGAGGGAGGGACGGGCGGCTTTGCCGTGTTTATGCGGCAAAGACGGTTCTAAACGGTGGAAGGGGGACATAAAGACTACATGATGGCGCCCGAAAGAGAGTATGGCCAGCAGGCCTTTGAACTGCCCGGGCGGCAGCCCCCGCGCGGCCGTCCTGCGCCCGTATACAGCGAGCGCATGCGGCAAAGGCGCGAACAGGTCGCCCGCGAAGCCGAGCGCGCCCGCAGGCTCAGCGCCCTTCGCGCAAGGCGAGGCTGGATGCTGTGCGCAGTGCTGGCCGCAGGACTTATGGTGCTGTGCGGCATGCGCATATACCAGAGCGCGGTCGCCACGGCCAACGCGCGCGACATAGCCCGGCTCAAGTCTGAGATACACGAGATGACCATGGATTCGGAGACTTACGAATACCGCATAGCCGAAGCCGCTTCCGACAAGAACGTCGAGGCGGGCGCCAAGCGCCTGGGCATGGAGTATCCCTCCGACGGACAGGTGCGCGTGATAGGCGGCTGATGCACACAGGCTGACTATATCATAAGGCTTTTAGGGAGCGTGCGCGCTTGATCCCGACGGGCGCATTGATACGGCGAAGGATAGTGGCGCTGCTTGCAGCGATGTGCGCGCTGTTCTGCATAGCGGCAGGGCGGCTGGTGGACTTGCAGGTGTTTCAGTCCACAGACCTGCAGGCGCGCGCTCAGGGACAGTGGACGGGCAAGTCGCGCGTAAGCGCGCGCCGTGGCGACATAACCGACCGCAACGGCAATGTGCTGGCGATGAGCGCGACGGCATACGCGGTTTCGGCCAGC
Organism: Candidatus Fimadaptatus sp.; assembly: GCA_050946055.1. GTDB lineage: Bacteria > Bacillota > Clostridia > Christensenellales > Aristaeellaceae > Fimadaptatus. The sequence continues at coordinate 106,054 of JBMNUB010000002.1, forward strand.
CCCAGACAGGTGGCCGACCCGGAGGCGTTTGCGCGTGAACTGAGCAGCGTGCTGGATGTGGACGCGGACAAGGTGAAGCAAAAGGTGTCCGACCGCAAAAAGGGCGGCGTGACGCTCAAGCGCCAGGTATCGCGCGAGCAGGCGCAGGAACTGCTGAAGCACCGCCAGAAGCTCAGCGCTTCGGGCAACAAGGCGCTGGACGGCATGTATCTGGAGGAGGATCAGCTGCGCGTATACCCGATGGGCGAGTTCCTCTCGCAGGTGCTGGGGCTTACTACGATAGACGGAGTGGGCCAGAGCGGGCTGGAAAAGCAGCTGGACAAATACCTGCGCGGTAAGGACGGCTTGATAGTAAACGAAGTTGACGCTAGGGGCAACGAGCTGCCCTACTCGGTGAGCGAATACACGCCGCCCGTCAATGGCGGCAGCGTGCACCTGACCGTCGATTCGGCCATACAGGGCTTTGCCGAAAGGGCCATGCGCGAGTGCATGGACGTAAACGGCGCGGTGGCCGTGCAGGCGCTGGTCATGAACGTCAATACCGGCGAGATACTGGCCATGGTGTCCAAACCGGATTACGACCCCAACGACCCGCCCCGGCACGACGTGGAGGCGCTGACCTCCATGATGCGGCTGCGGCCTATAAGCGACGTGTACGAGCCAGGGTCAACATTTAAGATACTCACCTCGGCGGCGGCGCTGGAGACCGGCGTGACTACGCCCACCGAGGGCTTTTACTGCTCGGGCAGCGTGAGCGTGGACGGCTCAAGGATACGCTGCTGGGGCAACCCGCACGGCGCGGAGTCCATGGCGGAGGCCATACAGAACTCCTGCAACCCGGTGTTCGTGGAGCTGGGGCTGAGACTGGGTACGTCGAGACTTTACTCGTATCTGGACGCGTTCGGCCTGGGCAAGCGCACGGGCGTGGACCTTGCGGGAGAGTCGGCGGGCATACTGATACCCAAGGACAACGTAAAGACGGTGGATCTGGCGCGCATAGCCTTCGGCCAGAGCGTAGCGGTGACGCCATTGCAGCTGATATGCGCGGTGAGCGCGGTGGCAAATGGCGGAAACCTTATGCGCCCCTACATCGTCAAAGAGATAACCGACCAGTCGGGGACAGTGCTAAAGCGCGGCGAGCCAGAGGTGGTTGCGCATCCCATAAAGGAAAGCACAAGCCTGCTAATGCGCGAGCTGCTGACCGCGGTGGTTGACAAAGGCGGCGGCAAGAACGCGCGCATAGAGGGCATAAAGGTGGCCGGCAAGACCGGCACGGCGCAGATATATCGCGACGGAGTGATATCAAGGGACGCGCATATAGGCTCGTTCATTGGCTTTGCCCCGTCGGATGCGCCGCGCATAGCGGTGCTGGTGGTGGTGCATGAGGCATCGCTCAGGCCGGACTATGGTTCGGTCACGGCTGCGCCATACGCGCGGCAGATAATACAGGAGACACTTGCCTACATGGGCATATACCCCGAGGGCAGCGCAGGCACGCAGAGCGCCGATATGGCGGATGTGCCGGATGTATCCGGCATGCAGGCGTCTCAGGCGGCGCGCGCGCTGCGCGAGGCGGGCTTTGAGGGGATTATGGACGGCACGGGGAGCGTGGTCGTGGATCAGCTGCCCAAGCCGGGCGCACAGGCTTTGCGCGGCTCTCAGGTGATAATATACCTTGAGAATGCCGCCGGGCAGGACGCGACCGACGTGGAAGTGCCGGACGTGATGGGCATGTCGATAGCGGAGGCGGCGCGGCTGATAAGCGCCTGCGCGCTGAAGATAGAGCTTGACGGCAGCGGCATAGCCTGTGCGCAGCAGCCGCAGGCGGGTACGCGCGTGCCGGTCGGCACGGGCATAAAGGTGAGTTTTTCGCTGCCATGAATTCTAGTTTGTATCCGGGAGGACCAAAGATGGACATAAAACAGCTGGTAAAGGAGCTGCCCTGCCTGATAAAGGTCTGCGGCAATGTCGATACGGAAGTTCTGTCGCTCAGCGCCGATTCACGCAAGATAGAGCAGGGCGCGCTGTTTTTTTGCATACGCGGCATAAGGGTGGACGCGCATGAGTTTGCGCCTCAGGCGATTAAGGCGGGCGCGGCGGCGCTTGTGGTGGAGCGCGAGCTGGATGTGGACGTGGCGCAGATAGTCGTGAGCGACGCGCGCCTGGCCATGAACTACATAGCTCAGGCGTTCTACGGACATCCCGCGCGCAGCATGAAGATGGTGGGCATAACCGGCACCAAGGGCAAGTCCACCACCTGTTTCCTGATAAAGTCTATACTCCAGAAGGCGGGCTACAAGGTGGGCCTCATAGGCACGATAATGACCATGATAGGCGAGCGCCGCCTGCCCGCCGACTTGACTACGCCCGATCCCATAGAGCTGCAGCGCCTGCTGCGCGAGATGGCCGACGAGGGCGTGGACATAGTGACCATGGAGGTGTCGGCGCACGCGCTGGCGCTCAACAAGCTGGATGGCATAGTGTACGATGCGGTGGCGTTCACCAACCTCTCGCATGACCATCTGGACTTCTTTGGCACGCCGGAAAAGTACTTCGCCGCCAAGCGCCGCCTGCTCACGCCTGAGTTTGCACGCTATGCGCTGATAAACGGCGACGACGAGCACGCGGCCTCGATAGCCGATGACTTAAAGCTCCCGCACGAGCGCTTTGCCATACGCGAAAAGGCCAATATCTACGCTGGCAACATAGAGTTCGACCCGCGCGGCCTGTCCTTTACGCTGCACTTCCACAAGCGCTATGAGCTGGACATAGACCTTCAGCTCTCGGGGCTGTTCAACGTATACAACTCGCTGTGCGCGGCGGCGGTGTGCGACGCGCTGGGCGTGGAGCCGCGCTTCATAAAGGAAGGCCTTGAGGCCGTTGCCAATGTCCCCGGCCGCATGGAGGTGCTGGACACCGGCACGCCCTATCAGGTGATACTGGACTATGCGCACTCCCCGGACGCGCTGGATAATGTGCTGCGCGCGGTGCGCCAGTTCACCAAGGGCAGGCTGATTGCCGTGTTCGGCTGCGGCGGCAACCGCGATAAGGAAAAGCGTCCGATAATGGGCAGGATAGGCGCAGACCTTGCCGACTACTGCGTGCTGACCAGCGACAACCCGCGCGGCGAGGATCCGATGGCGATACTGGCTGCGATAGAAGAAGGCGCGCGCCCCGAGGGCAAGCCTTACAGCGTGATAGAGAACCGCCGCGAGGCCATACGCCATGCCATGAGCATAGCGCGCGACGGCGACGTGGTAGTGCTGGCGGGCAAGGGTCACGAGACCTATCAGGAGATAATGGGCGAGAAGCATCCCTTTGACGAAAAGGTGGTCGTGCAGGAGCTGCTTGCAGAGCTTGAGCAGTAATCAGAGCGCGGCATATTGAGCCGCCGGTTGGCATATACGTCCGGCAAGATGTTATCGCACAGCGCCGCCTAAAGCCCATGTGCATGCATAAGGGCGTGCGGGCGGCCACGATTTTTTATCAGGGGGAAATGGTATGCAGCAGGTCATATGGGCGGTGCTGATAGCGTTCCTGGCCGTGATGGTCATGGCGCCGATAGGCATCCCGATGCTCAAAAAGCTAAAATACGGTCAGACGATATACGAACTCGGCCCGCAGAGCCACCTTGCCAAGCAGGGCGTGCCGACCATGGGCGGAGTCATGATAGGCATAGCCGTGCTGATAGTGGGGCTGGCATTCTCGCGCGGGCGCATGAACTTCATGCTGTTCATACTGCTGTCGGGACTGCTTCACGGCGCGATAGGCTTCGCGGACGACTACATCAAGGTGGCCAAGAAGCGCTCGCTGGGACTCACGCCGCGCCAGAAGATAATACTTCAGATATTTACCGGCATAGCGCTGGCGCTGTGGGCGTACTTTGACCCCAACATAGGCTCGGCGGTGGTCGTGCCGTATTGGAATGTGGAGTGGAATCTGGGCATATTCTACGTGCCGCTGATGGTGCTTATGTATGTGTTCATGATAAACTCGTCCAACCTTCTGGACGGTCTGGACGGGCTGCTGTCCTCCTGCTCGGTCGTGGGGCTGTCCACGTTCGCGCTGATATGCTTTGCCATGGCGCTGGGCGCGTCCAGCATACCCGCGCCTGCGGGTGTAGACCCTGTACAGTACGCTCAGGATCTGCGCAACGCCGCCGTGATATGCGGCGCGGGCGCGGGCGCGTGTCTGGGCTTTTTGCGCTTTAACACCAATCCGGCGCGCGTCATAATGGGCGACACCGGCTCCATGCTGATAGGCGGATTGCTGGTGGGCGCGGCCATGGTGACCAGGCTTCAGATACTGCTCATACCCGTGTGCGCGGCCATGATAGTGTCCAGCCTGTCGGTAATAATACAGGTCATGTACTGCAACATGACCGGCGGCAAGCGGCTGTTCAAGATGTCGCCGCTGCACCACCACTTTGAGCTGTGCGGCATGACGGAGCCGCGCATAGTTGCCATGTACACGCTGTTTAGCGTGATAATGTGCCTGCTGGCGTTGCTTACGCTGTAAGGCATGGAGGTACGGCGGGCGGGCTAAGGGCCGTTGACCGCCCGGAGCCGCGACGCTTTCGGGCGGCGCGGCTCTGCTTGTATAATGCCCATGCAAATGGACGAGCCGCCGCACCCGTTCCCGATGTCGGGAGAAAGGAGAGGTATACATGAACTTTATAGGCAAAAAGATACTTGTTATAGGCATGGCGCGCAGCGGCGTGGCCGTGTCCGAGCTGCTCAGCCGCCATGGCGCGCTGGTCACGATAAACGATACCAAGAGCGCCGAGGCGCTGGGCGATGCGCTGGAATCGCTCAAGGGGCTGAACATAGAGTGGCGTCTGGGCGAGGACGCGGTAAAGCTGGTCGAGGAGGCCGACGGCGTGGTGATAAGCCCCGGCGTGCCTGTGACTGCGCCCGCGGTCAAGCGCGCGCTTGAGCTGGGCAAGCCGGTCGAGGCCGAGATAGAGGTGGCGTACAGGCTGTCGCGCGGCAGAGTTGTAGCCATAACCGGCACAAACGGCAAGACCACGACCACCACGCTCATAAGCGAGATGTTCAAAAACGCGGGCAAGATGACCTACACCGTGGGCAACATAGGCTTCCCGTTCTCGGCAATAGCCGACAAGACCCGCCCCGAAGACGTGACCGTGTGCGAGGTGTCCAGCTTCCAGCTGGAGACGATAGACAAGTTCCGCCCGGTTATAAGCGCGGTGCTGAACATATCCGAGGATCACCTTAACCGCCACGGCACCATGGACGAATACATACGCATGAAGAAGCGTATATTTGAGAATCAGCGCCGCGACGACGTGTGCGTGCTCAACTACGACGATCCGGCGACGCGCGCCATGGCCGAGGACATGATAGCGCAGCCGGTGTTCTTCTCGCGCCGCGAGAAGGTCGAGGGTGCGTATGTGCAGGACGGGCAGATAATGTTCGGCATAGATATGCCCCGCAGCATCTGCGGCGTGGACGAGGTGCGCATACCCGGCCCGCACAATCTGGAGAACGCGCTGGCGGCAGTGGCCATGGCAGTCTGCGCCGAGATACCGCTGCCCGTCATAAGGCACACCCTGCGCACATTTGCAGGCGTGGAGCACAGGATAGAGTTCGTGCGCGAGCTGCGCGGCGTGCGCTTCATAAACGACTCCAAGGGTACCAATGTGGACTCCACGCTCAAGGCCATAGCCACGATGGATCGCCCCACGGTGATGATACTGGGCGGCTCCACCAAGCACTCCGACTATGCGCCGCTGGCCGAGGCCATGGTGGATTCGGCGCACATAAGGGGCGCGGTGGTGATAGGCGAGACCACGCCCGAGATGCTGCCCGCGCTGGATGCGGCGGGCTTCACCAACTACCGCGTGTGCGGCGGCTTTGAGGAGGCGATAAACACCGCATGGGGCATGGCCAATGAGGGCGGCAATGTGCTGCTTTCCCCGGCGTGCGCCAGCTTTGACATGTTCGAGGACTTTGAGCAGCGCGGCGAGGTGTTCAAGCGCATAGTCAACGACCTCAAGTGAGCATGCGCGCGGTAAGGCGGTGCGTGAAGGCTGTGGATAAAGCATGGCATAATCATATGGCACGGCTATGCATGCGGGCGCAAAGGCGCGGGCATGCGCGTGAGCGATTTTGCTGAGATGCATGCGTCTTGCGCGGTGCGCGCCATGTTCGTGCAGGTGATGCATCACGGCTGATACTGCTGAGATTATGCGCAAGCGGATAGGGTTGTGTGGCCTGCCATGCCGAAATCATCATGAAGTGAGTATAACGCATGCGCTGTGCAATCAGACAGGGCTGTGTGGCATGGCATGCCGACATCACCATCAAGCGAGCATAGCGCATGCTATGCGCAATCAGACAAGACAGCATGTCATGCCATGCTGAACCTATCCTCAAGCTGTGCATAGCGCATGCAATGCGCAATAGAACAAGGCTGTGTATTGCAGCCCGACACACTTGACCGCGCATAGTGCGCAGGCGCACTCCCGATGACATTATCACGGCGGCGATGTTCCGCCCAAGGGGGAGCGCGATGACCGGTCTGGGTCGGCGCATTCACGCCTCTGCGCCGCAGCCGCCGCTGGCTGTGCGCGGGCGCGTGGACAAGGGGATAGTGATAACGCTTATGCTGCTGCTGGCGCTGGGGCTTACCACGCTGTTCTCGGCCAGCTTTTACGGCGCGTCGGCGAAGGGCGGCGCGTTTGACACGGTGCTAAAACAGCTGCTGGGCGTGGGCATGGGGCTTATCGCCATGGCGGCGTTTGCCAATTTCCCATATTGGCGGCTGAGGAATCCCTATGTGGTGGGCGGCATGCTGCTTATCAGCTTTGTGCTGCTGGTACTGGTCGCCATTCCCGGTATAGGCAAGGAGGTAAACTTCTCGCGCCGCTGGCTGTACCTGGGGCCGCTCAGCATACAGCCCTCGGAGATAGCCAAGTTCGCGGTGATACTGTTCATGGCGGCGGCGCTTACCAACATAGGCAGGCGCGTGGAGCGGCTGTTTACAGGCATCATGCCGCTGATGCTTATACCGGGCGGCGCGTTTTTGCTGATACTTATGCAGCCCAACCTCTCTACCGCAGGCTCGATAGTCATAGTGTCCATAGTAATGGTGCTGGCGGCGGGCGCGAAGTGGCGGCATCTTGGCATAATGGGCGCTGCGGGCGCTGTGGTGGCGGCGTATTACGCCTGGTCGGAGCCTTACAGGCGGGAGCGGCTGCTTTCGTTTCGCGATCCGTTTGCCAAGCTCAGCGACGAGGGCTATCAGCTCAGCCAGTCGCTGCTGGCGTTCGGCTCGGGCGGACTGTTCGGCATGGGGCTGGGCAGGGGCAGGCAGAAGTTCGGCTTCCTGCCGTATCCCGAGAGCGACTTCATATTCGCCGTGGTAGGCGAGGACATGGGGCTGATGGGCTGCTTGGCGGTGCTGATGCTGTTTCTGGCGTTCATATTCTTCGGGCTGCGCGTGGCGATAAACTGCCCGGACAAGTTCGGCGCGCTGTTGGCCTGCGGCATAACGCTTATGATAGGCATACAGGCGTTTATGAACGTAGCGGTGGTGACGGGACTCATGCCCACGACGGGACTTCCGCTGCCTTTCTTCAGCGCGGGCGGCACGTCGATATCGATATTCATGGGCGCTGTGGGCATACTGCTCAACATATCGCGCTATTCGGGCGCGTGAACACACTGTGCGCGGGCCGCGTTTCGGCGTGCAGCCGGAACGCGGCGTTTGCCGGTCCTGCGCGCAAAATTTGTCGCAACGGCGCGGGATAGGGCTGAATGCGCTGGTTGGGCAGATGTGGATGTCGGGTATGAACTTGTGACGTACAGGGTGCTTGCGCAGCGCATCAGGAGTGATGGGGTGCGGATGATGTGTATGAACAAGGTGCGCACTTTGCCAGCATAGCCATCAGAAGCGATGGACTGCGGACGATGTGCATGAGCAAGGCGCGCTCTGCCAGCATAGCCATCAGAAGCGATGGACTGCGGACGATGTGCATGAGCAAGGCGCGCTCTGCCAGCATATCGCATCAAAATCGCTGAACCTGTCGCGGCGCGCGTGCGTCCAATATTCCAATGGGCGGCTTAGGCGCGCATCGGGCAGCGCCGCGCATGCCATGCATGCGCCCAAAGCCGCAGGCGATATGACCCTGCTGCACGCGAATGTGCGCTGCGGCATAACGTAGGTCATAGGGTCATTTAGCCATGGAGGTGTACATATCATGGAAGAACTCCGTATCCGGGGCGGCAGGGCGCTGAGCGGCCGCGTGCGCGTGGGCGGCGCCAAGAACGCGGTGTTGCCGGTGCTGGCAGCGTGCATAATGTGCCGGGAGAGGATAACGCTTTACGACGTGCCTTGCATACTGGACGTGGAAAACATGCTCAGGATACTGCGCACGCTGGGAGTAAAGTGCGAGCGCAAATGTCACAGCGTGGAGATAGACGCGAGCGGCGCGGACTGCTTCAGCATGCCCGAGCATCTGTCCAAGCAGCTGCGCTCGTCCATATTTATGATGGGCTCGATACTGACGCGCTTTGGCCGCGCCAACGTCACCTATCCCGGCGGCTGCGAGATAGGGCTGCGCCCGATAGATCTGCACCTCAAGGGACTGCAGGCGCTGGGCGTGGACATACGCGAGCAGCACGGCATGATATACTGCGACGGCGCACGCATGCGCGGCGGCGAAGTGCATCTGGACTTTCCCAGCGTGGGCGCGACCGAGAATGTGATGATGGCGGCGGTGATGAGCGAGGGCGAGACAAGGATACACAACGCCGCGCGCGAACCCGAGATAGTGGATTTGGCGCGCTTCATAAACGCCATGGGCGGCTGCGTGAGCGGCGCGGGCGGGCCTACGGTCACGATAAGCGGCGTAAGGCGGCTGCACGGCTGTGAGTTCACGCTCATGCCCGACAGGATAGTCGCAGGGACGCTGATGTGCGCCGCCGCGATAACGCGCGGGGATGTGCTGCTGGACAATGTGCGCGCGGGCGACCTGATGGACGTTGTGGATAAGCTGCGCGGCGCGGGCTGCGAGATAGACTGCGCGGGTGAATCCATGCGCGTGCGCGCGCACGACATAGGCCCGCTGCGCGCCTATACACAGCCCTATCCCGGCTTTCCCACCGACATGCAGGCGCAGATGATGGCGCTTGCATGCACATCGCGCGGCACTTCCATGATAGTGGAGAACGTGTTCGAATCGCGCTTTGCCCATGCGGCGCAGCTCAAGCGCATGGGCGCGGACATATGGCTGCACGACCGCACGGCCGTGATACGCGGCGGCGAGCTTCAGGGTGCGCGCGTGACGGCGCGCGACCTGCGCGGCGGCGCGGCGCTGGTCATAGCCGGACTTGCCGCGCGCGGCGAGACGCGGGTGGACAACATTTGTGTGATAGACCGCGGCTACGAGCGCATCGAGGATATGCTGGGTGCGCTGGGCGCGGACATAGCGCGCGTGGAGCGCGAAGACATGGACGATGCGCTCCACGCGCGCGCGTAAAAGGAGAGGGCGATGAGCAGGCACGGACGGGGGAGGAGCGCAAATCTCATTGTGGCGGCGCTGATAGCCGTTATACTGGCGGCGGCGCTGGGCATAGTGCTGCGCAAGGTCATGGTTGTAAAGCATGTGGACGTGGCGGGTGTGCAGGGCGAGCAGGCGCAGCAGGTGCTGGACATGTCGGGCATAAGGCTGGGCCAGAGCATATTCGACGTGGACAGCCGCCAGATAGCCATAAATCTGCGCGAGAACGGCTATTTCAAGCTGGAGTCGGTGGACGTGCGCAAGCCGGATTCGGTGACGCTCAACGTGTCCATGCGCGACAGGGCGGCGGCCATAGAGCACCTGGGGTTTGTGTACATAGTGGATGCTGAGCTGAGCGTGCTGGAGTGCATGGGCGCGCTGGGCGACATGGGCGTGCCGCTGATAACCGGCGCGGAGATACAGCAGACGCCGGTCGGCACGCCGCTCAACATGGACAGGTCGCAGGCCGAGTTGCTGCGCGACGTGCTTGAGGCCGTGAATGCGGCGGGGCTTACAGGTGAGCTGAGCGAGATAAACATAGCCGGTGCGCAGCAGATATACTGCGTGACGCGCTCCGGATACGTGTTCAGGCTGGGCAATATGGATGGCATGGCAAAGAAGCTAAGCTGGATACTGCCCATGCAGCAGCGCCTGATAAGCGAGGGGCGCGTGGGCGGCACGGTGGATGTGACCGGGCTGGATGCCGCGGACTACATACCGCCCAGAGCTACGCCCGCAGTCACCGCATCGCCTGCACAGGCGGCGGCGACATTTGCGCCATATGACCCGGTTACAGCTACCGCCGGGCCGGGCTGAAGCGCTGCATGGCGGGGCGGCTTGCGCGTCCGGACCGAAGCCGGGCGCTGCGCTTGTTTGGTAATAATAGGTTTAACAGCCGCCGCCATACAGCCGCCACAAATAGGCGGTATAGTATATGGCGTAAAAGCGCGGTTCAGCCCAAAAAATCAACATGAAATCACAAGAACCCTCTTTTCAAGCTACGCGCTATAAGGTATAATGATATATAATATGGGGTAGGAATGGGGATAATTGCCCCATAGCAAGGCAGGCGATGAGTTGTTATGAAGACAATGGCAGCCGCCATCGACTTCGGTACATCGAAGATAGTGACCATAATGGCTGAGAGCGGCGATTATCACCGCTGCAGCATACTGGGTTCTGGCACCGCAGTGTACGACGGCTTTTCGGAGGACGGCAGATGGAACACTCCCGAAAAGCTGAACGACGCGATAAAGTCGGCGATACGCCAGCTCGAGGAAGAGGCGCGCAAGCCCGTGACCGAGCTGTACGTGGGAGTGCCGGGCGAGTGCATGCGGGTTCACATACGCGAGACACAGCTTAACACCGGCCCCGAGGGTCGCGTTACGCTGAGCGATGCAAGCGATATACTGGAAAAAGTCGTGGCGCAACTTAACGCGAATCAGGGAAGCGTGCTTTCATACTCACCCGCGTACTATCAGATAGACGGGGGCGAGCCGACTATGACGCCGGTGGACGTGCGCGGGCGCACGCTGTCGGCCAAGGTATCGGTAATAACGGCGTCCTTGGACTTCATGGACGACGTGGAACTGCGTCTGCGCGACATGGGCATAAAGGTAAAGGGCTTCATGCCCTCCGCAATGGGCGAGGCAGTGCTGCTGATGCCGCCCGAGGAGCGCGACAAGACCGTGACCATGGTGGACGTGGGCTATCTGCACACGGAAATGATGGTAATGCAGGGCGATGCCCTTGTGGACTATCAGGTGCTGCCCGTGGGCGGCGGACACATATCCGCAGACCTCGCATACGGTTTGGAAGTGCCGTTTGCAACGGCGGAAAAGATAAAGCGCGCGTTCGCATTCGACGGCACGGGCGATATTGAACTGGGCGAAGGCGAAGGCGCTCAGCGCTTTGAGCGCCCGTTCACGACCGAGATAATCACCTCGCGCGTGGACGAGCTTGTGGACATGATACGCGATGTGCTGGACGAGACGCCGGTAAAGCCCGACGCCAACGCGCCGCTGTATCTCACCGGCGGCGGCATATCTATGATGCGCGGCGGGCGCGAGTACATGGCGCGCGCGCTCAATCGCAGCATAAAGATACCCTCGGCCCGCGCGGGCAAGCTCAACAGTCCCCCTTATGCCTCGGCGCTGGGACTGATAGACATGGTTTTTGACAAGATAGACATGCAAAACGGCGATATGGGCGTAAGCGCCATGGACAAGGTAATGGACGTGTTCTATGGCATAGGGCAGAAGGTCGCCGGCATATTCAAAAAGCAATGACACTTGCCGTAAGCCCGCGCGCGGGCTGCGGGCGCAGGGGCGCGCTTCAGCCCGTTGACCGGCTCAGAAAGACGAGGGGGATTAACTGTGATAGATCACGAGAACGACATCAATAACTACGCCTCAATCATAGTTGTCGGCGTAGGCGGCGCGGGCAACAACGCCGTAAACCGCATGATAGATTCCGGGCTGCGCGGCGTAAAGTTCGTGGCCGTAAATACGGACAAGCAGGCGCTTATGCGCTGCAACGCCGAGACCAAGATACAGATAGGCGAAAAGCTCACCAAGGGTCTGGGCGCAGGCTCCAAGCCCGAGATAGGCAAAAAGTCCGCCGAGGAGAGCCAGGAGGAGATAAAGAAGGTAATAGAGGGCGCGGATTTGCTCTTTGTCACCTGCGGCATGGGCGGCGGCACCGGCACCGGCGCTACCCCCGTAATAGCGGATCTGGCGCGCTCCATGGGCGTACTGACCATAGGCGTAGTCTCCAAGCCCTTCGGCTTTGAGGGCAAGCGCCGCATGCTCAATGCCGATCAGGGCATCTCTCAGCTCAAGACCTGCGTGGACACGCTGGTTGTCGTGCCTAACGACAAACTGCTCACCGTTGTCAGCAAGGCCACCTCGATGCTGGATGCCTTCCGCATCGCCGATGACATACTGCGCCAAGGTATCGCCGGCATATCCGACCTCATTGCCGTACCCTCGCTCATCAACCTTGACTTTGCGGATGTGCGCACGGTCATGGAGTCCCGCGGCTTGGCTCATATGGGCATAGGCGTGGGCCATGGCGAGGACAAGCTCCTGCAGGCTGCCAAGCAGGCTGTGGCCTCTCCGCTGCTGGAGACCTCGATAGACGGCGCGCGCGCTGTGCTGATAAACATAACCGGCGGCGCGGACATGAGCATAATCGACATAAACGAGGCCGTAAACCACATAACCGAGGCCTCCGATGCCGAAGCCAACATCATATTCGGCGCGGGCGTGGACGAGTCCCTTGAGGATGAGGTCCGCATAACCGTCATCGCTACCGGCTTTGAGAAGCCCAGCGAGGACAATTCGCCCCGCGTGGAGGAGCCGATAGAGACCGTCGAGGAGAAGCCCGCCCCCGCCGAGGAGCCCAGCCCCGAGCAGGCTGAGATACTCAAGCAGCTGCGCGGCGAACCCGCCCGTCCCGCCGACGAGGAGCCCAAGATACCCACCTTCGTGCGCACGCCCACGCGCCCGCCCAAGGCGGATACCTATGTCCCGCAGCAGCGCGACGAGCGAGACGCCTATCAGCGCGATGTGCGTCCCGACTATACCCGCGAGCCCTCCGACTATGACCGCGACCGCGACTATCGCCCCGCAACTCCGCGCTACGGCGATTCCTCGCCTATATTCCGCGATCAGGAGAGCGATTCGGGCTATCGCCGCGAGAGCGACAACCGCCGCGGCTACAACTCGGACGTACCCGCCTTCCTGCGCAAGTCGCAAAACAGAAAGTGATAAACGTTTGCCCACAGGGCGGTTCTGCGCGAGCCGCTCTGTTTTTTTGCAGGGCAGATTGATGCGCGGGCGCTTGTAAGGGAGCTTGCGCATGTGACGGCAAAGCGCACCGGCATTCGGCCGGCATGATCAAGCGTCAAAGCCGCGTGACGCGCAGGCATGGCCGCAACGACTGCCGTGTGCGCAAGGTCATGTGCATGCAGGACTGCAAGCCTCAGACGCCCCTGCGGCATTCGGTCGGCATGGTCAAGCGCCGAAGCTGCCGTGCGCGCAGGCATGGCCGCAACGACTGCCGGCATGGGCAAGCTGTGCGGACGGCTCGCGGCGCAGACAGGCACGACCGATAAATAGAACGATAAACGCGCAACAGCGCAGAGGGAGCAGATATCATGATAAACTGCGTATGTATGAACCCGGCTATGGACAGGACTGTGGAGCTGGATGGATTCGCCTATGGCGGGCTTAACCGCGTGCAGCGCTCAATAATGGACGCAACCGGCAAGGCGGTCAACGTGGCCATAGTGCTGAGCAGGCTGGGCGAGCAGGTGCGCCTGACCGGCGTAAACTACCGTGAGGGCGGCAAAGCGGTCTGCGACAGGCTCACCGCCGAGGGTGTGGACGGCGACTTCATCTGGCTGGCCGGGTCGCTGCGCGTGAACCTCAAGGCGCTGGACATGCGCACCGGCGTCATGACCGAGATAAACGACGCGGGCGCGCCCATGCCGCCCGAAGCGGCGCGCGAGGCGCTGGAACTGATACACAAGCGCTCTGTGGGCTGCGACTACGTGGCGCTGTGCGGCAGCCTGCCCACGGGCGTGAGCGCGGGATTTTACAGAAGCGCCATAGAGAACGGCCCGGAAGGCGCACGCTTCGTGCTGGACTGCGACGGCGAGCGCCTGACCGAGGGCATAAAGGCCAGACCCTTCCTGATAAAGCCCAACAGGTACGAGCTGGGGCTGCTGTTCGGCAGGGAACTGCGCGATGGCGGCGAGGTGCTGGCCTGTGCGCGAGAGATAGCGCGGCAGGGCGTAAAGTGGGTCGTGGTATCGCTGGGCAGCGAGGGCGCGCTGATAACCAGCGCGGATGAGGCATGGTATGCTTCGTCGCTAGACGTGCCGGTAAGCTCCACCGTGGGAGCGGGCGATTCCATGGTTGCGGGCCTGCTGCATGGCTTTGCCATGGGCGGCGATGCGGCGCAGGCGCTGCGCTGGGGCGTGGCCTGCGGCAATGCCAGCGTCATGACCGAAGGCACCAGCCTCATAGACAGCGAGGCTCTGCCCATGCTGCTTAGCAAGGTCAAGTGCGAGAAAATTGCCATGTGATGCGGCGGGCGGCGCTCAGGCGCATGTACTCTGCGCGCTAAAGCCGCCGGACCCCGCGGATAGCACGGCCCTCTCGAACTCAAGCGCGCCCCAAAACTGTGCGGCGGGCAATCCTGCTTTCCGGGCAGGGCATCATCCTTTTCGACTTTTGCGCCCGGATATCCGCAAGGATTTGGGCGACGCTGGAATGGGTGCAGCGGCGGGAGCTTTTCCTTACTTTGGCCTATACAGAGACTCTTTTGCATGAATGAGTGCGCGCGGATGTTCTGCGCGCACTTTTGCGCTGCGGGCTGCGCATTTGTGTTCCATATGTGACATTTCAGACATCAAAAGCGGGCGAATGAACCAAGTGGATTGATTTTCAGCGAGTTTCTGATATAATGAAACATAGATGGCGAGAGCCATTCTAGGGCATAAACAGAACACAAGGGGGAGAACTATGAAGAAGTCTTTTGCAAGCCGCATTATGGCGCTGCTCATGACTGTCATGATGCTGCTGCCCATGGCTGCGCAGGCCGATGAAGAAAAGGCCATGTATACCGAGATAGGCGTAAGCGACGTGGTAGTGAACTACATGGGCACGGAGCTGGACTTTACCGGGCTGGAGCTAAAGCTCCTTGGCGGTGTTGATGCCGAGAACAAGGCGGCGATATTCGGCGGCATACTTGGCACGCCGGACACCAACGCCAGCCTTGCCGTGGAGATGGGCGAGAAGGAAATGACCATGCTGCTGTTCAATCAGCTGATCAAGCTGCCCTACGACAAGATAGGCGAGTTTATGCTCAAGACCGGCGCGACCGAGGAGGACGTAGAGGCGTTCGAGGCCGCGGGCGGCATCGAGATGATAAACAAGATGTGGACGGCCATGGCCAGCTCGGAGGAAGACGGCAAGCTTGAGGCGATAGTCGAGCAGCTGGGCAAATCTGTAAACGAAAAGCTTATCGCCATAGATGAGGAGTACCTCGGCGACTTCGCGCCCGAAGAAGCCGAGTTCGAGGTCAACGGCGAAAAGTATGAGGGCAACAAGGTCACAATAGCTCTCAATGCCGAAAAAGGCACTGAGTATATATCGACTATAATGGATGCCATGTACGGCTCGGATGAGATGAAGTCGCTCATAACCGCCGTTTATGCTCCGTTTGATGGCGTTATGGCCGCAAGCGGCGAGGAAGTATCCATGACGGACATGGTAACGGGCATGATGGATGCCATGAGGCAGGTAAAGCTGCCTGACGGACTTAAGCTCGATATTTATGCCGCCCAGGATGGCGACAAGATAGTGGGAAAATATGTCTTAAATAAGATGACCATCGACATGCGCGATTACATGCTCGAAGTCTACAAGAGCATGAACGAGCAGCTGGATGAAGAAGATATCGATGTAGAGTCGTTTGAGGAAGCGCTGGCCGTATTTGACGTTGAAGTTAGCATGGACATTGTCGGCGAAAGCGAGGATGAAGTGCTGACGGATGACGAAGTGGAATACACGAGCTTTGACGCAAGCATGTACATGCACGAGGTAGAAGCCCCCTTCATGAACATGTACGTAACTCTGGACAACACCGTGGACGATGGCGGCAAGTTCAACATTGCCATGACCATCGACCCCGAGGGCATGGACGGGACCGGCATAGCGCAGACCATATCGCTGACTGCCGACTGGAGCGACAAGGATGACGATTCCGCCCTGAACGCCGCCTTTGAACTCTACGAAGGTGATGCGCCCGCCATGTCCATGAATCTGGAAGTCAAGCGCAGCGAGCAGGACAAGGGTGCCGAGGGCAGCGTGGTGCTGAACGTGACCGAGGGCGAGAGCGAGCCCATGCGCGCGTTCGGCCTGGAGTACAGCTGTGACCACAGCGACGATGACGATGCCGAGAAGCACGAGGTAGTGTTTGCCGCCGACATCGCAGACGAGATGCTCACCATGAGCGGCGTTGCCACCTACGACAGCGTGCCAATGACGAGCGAGCATCTGATGACCACCAGCGACGCTGAGGCTCTCGACCTGTCCGAGGCTACCGATGAGCAGATGCAGCAGCTGATGATGAACGCTCAGTACGGCGTGATGGGTCTTGTTAACAGCGCCATGGACATACCCGGCGTTATGGCGCTGCTCATGCCCGCCGATACCGATGTGAGCATCGATGGCGTAGAGATACCCAGCGACATTGAGCTGCTGCCGGAGGAAGACGGCGCGGTTCAGGGCTAAGCGATATCCCGCCGAACAGCGATTAAAAATTGCCGCTCCCCAAGACGGGGGCGGCAATTTTTATGTTGACCAAGCCAATGGCCTGATTGCTACGGAAAAGCTCCGCGCCGCGCACAAGACAGGTTTTAAGACAAATGCGCCCTTGCAATGGCAATCCCCGGCAATGGGATTGCCGCATACACGGCCATGCCGCGCTCGCCAATGCGGGGCGGCAATCCAGCTACGTTGCCACACATGGCTGCAAGCTAAACCGCTTAACGATGCGGGGGGGGCAATCCCCGGCAATGGGCTTGCCGCATACACGGCCATGCTGCGCTCGCCAATGCGGGGCGGCAATCCAGCTACGTTGCAACAAATAGCTGCAAGCTCAGCCGCTTAACGATGCGGGGAGCAATCTTGCGAGTGAGTACTCCGGCATGTGCGCGCATGCCGCTTGTACTGCGCAATGCGCAAGTCACCTTGCGGGCTGCATGAGCGTCACACCTGCGGGCAGCGTGGCCATGTCCACATGGCTCCCGGCATCATGCCATTGCTCCATTATGCGCAGGAACTCGTCCGGGCTGGCTATGTCCAGCTTCAGGTGGGGTACTTTGAAGTGCATGGGTACTACCGCGCGGGGAGCTATGGCGCGCACGGCCTGAGCCGCGCCTGCCGCGTCCAGCGTGTACGTGCCGCCTATGGGCAGCATCAGCACATCCACGCCCCTTAGCCTGTCCAGCAGCTCGCCCTCGGGCTGATGGCCTATGTCGCCCATGTGGCAGATGCGCTTGCCCTGTATGGTGCATATGGTGACGAGATTCTCGCCGCGCTTTGCGCCGTGCACTTCGTCGTGATAGCTCCTGATTAGGCTGAAGTGGACATCGCCCTCGTCGTATTCACCGGCGTTGGCCAGCAGCCTGCCCGCGCCGTCCAGTGCCTTGACGCAGTTATGGTCGAAGTGGCCGTGGCTCAGCGTGGTCACAGTGGCGCCCACTGCGGGGCGCGCCAGTCCTATCGAGCCGTCGTATGGATCGGTCACCCAGCTAAAGCCGTTATCCAGCGACAGCCGGAAGCATGCATGACCTATGTATTCAAGCTTCATATTTCATCCCTCCCATGGCGATTATGTATGCGCAGGCGCGCAGCGCGCCGCCGGGCGTTCCCGCGCGCAGCGAGCGCGCAGCTTCCTGCCGCACAGTCATTATGTATGCGCGCTTCTCCTGCTGCGTAGCCGGCCCTTCGGCAAGGCGCAGCCCGCGCGCGATTAGCGGCATGTGCCGGGGAGCTATGCCCTTGGGCAGGCGCTCAAACTCGCGCAGCAGCGCGGCCTGCTCATGGCACATGCTGCCCGGCGCACAGGCAGCGGCTATGTCCTGCGCCGCACATCCGCCGGAAGCTAGCGACTCCAGCGCGCGTGTCAGCGCGGGAGCGGCCCGAAGTATGGTCATGCCGCCCATTGGCACGGCTTCCATGCCCAGCGCATCCAGCACCGCCTCGACGTGGCGCGCGTCGGCATCGGGCGCAAATCTGGCTATGAACAGCGCCGCATCGTCAGCGCCGCGCGCCCGCGCCACGCGCAGCGACAGCAGATCGCCGCCCAGGCGCGCCTTAAGCGCATCCTTCAGCATAGCGCGTAGCTGACCATCAGGTGATTGTCGCTCATAAGCTCTCCGCCGCTCATCAGGCGATAGGCTATGCGCAGTATGCCGCGCTCAGGGCCTTGCTTGAGGTCGAGCGACAGGCACATGACGCTCATGTCAAATGCGCCCTCGGGCATTATATACATGGCCTCCAGCACCTTGCCCGGCACGAAGTCCATGCGGCTCATGGTCTCGCCGTCGCGCTCCATGCGCGCATGCCCGCCCTCGCAGGTCAGCCGCACATGCGCGGCGGGTTCTGTCTCGTCGTATTCCAGCGCAAAGCCGTCGTCCAGCGCGGCAAAGCTGCCCGCGTATTCGCGCCGTATCATCTCAGGCGCGCCATCGCCGTTGTCCACGCGCCCGGTTACGGTCACGCGCGCCCTCTGCGTATCGATAGTCACAAGAGCACCTCCTCGTTTGCAACAATTATAGCGCATGAATAGCCCTCGTGTAAAGTGCGGCGTTGTCATGCTCCCGACTGTGCGCTCATGTCATGCCGCAAAGCGCGCCTTGGCAATAGCGCTTCGCCCGGCGGCGGGGATGCGATGCACGTGGGACTGTGCGTGGTGCGCAACGGCAATCGAACATGGCGCGGCAATAAATGTGCATGAACTGTGTATATACCGCCGCCATGTGGCAATGCTAGCATCATGTGGAGGCTGATGTGTATGAAGATGATCAAGAGGCTGTTTGTGAGTCTGGCGGTGTTGGGCATAGCCCTGATGTGCATAGGCGCGGCGCTGGGCGAGTTTGGCAAAGGAGAGACGCGCGTGCAGGCGCAGCACAGCGCAAGCGAGCGGCGCAGGGAACAGCTTACCGATGCGCTTGATAAGGGCGAACTTATACGCCTGCACATAGTGGCAAGCGACGACTCCGACAAGGCGCAGCGCGACAAGCTGTGCGTGCGCGACGCGCTGCTGGCGGCATACGGCGACAGGCTGTCGGATATGGAGGACAGGGAGCATACCATTGAATTTTTGCGCGGCGAACTGGACAACATAGAGACATTGGCATCAAGCGTGCTGGCGGCGCGCGGCGCGGCTGCGGACGTGCGCGCCAGCATGGGTGAGCGCGAGTTCCCGTACAGGGAGTACGAGGGTGTGAGCGTGCCGGCCGGGCGGTATATGGCGCTGCACATAGAGCTGGGCGCGGGTCAGGGGCGCAACTGGTGGTGCGTGATATACCCGGCGCTGTGCGCGCCCGTGCCGGACATGCCGCTGCCGGATGCCGGGTATGGCGCGACGGGTTCGGCGGCGCATGAGATGGGCGATGGCTTGAGTGCGGGCGATGCTTCGGATGTGAGCGATGCTTCTGGAGCGGGCGATGCTTTGGTCATGGGCAATGCTTCAGGCGATGCAAACGCTCTGAATGCTGGCGACGCTTCAACGTCAGCCGGTGCCGCGCACGCAAGCGATGCTCCCGTGGATGAAGCACATGCCGCGCGCGGCGGCATCGTGTTTTACAGCGCGATATGGGATTGGCTGCGCGACGCGCTGGGGCTGTAAAGGAGGACGCAATGAGATTCAAGCGGGCTATGTGCCTTGTGCTGTGCGCGGTGCTTATGCTGGCCATGGTGCCGGTGGGCTATGCTGCTGTCAGCGTAGGGCCGGGCGACAGGGGCGAAAACGTCAAGAAGATACAGCGCAGGCTGATACAGTACGACTACATGGAGGGCAGCGCCGACGGCGTATACGGCGAAAAGACACGTCAGGCCGTGATAAAGTTCCAGCGCAAGTATGGGTTGAATGCCGACGGCGTGGTGGGCCCGGCTACGGCGGCCAAGCTGGGCGTGAGCCTGTCGGGCGGCGCGGTCAAGGCATCGTCCACGGCGACGTCGGACGGTCAGACTTCCGGCGACGTGAACCTGCTGGCGCGGCTGGTATATGCCGAGGCGCGCGGCGAGCCTTACAAGGGGCAGGTGGCCGTGGCAGCGGTGGTGCTCAACCGCGTGCGCTCATCGCAGTTCCCCAACACCATAGCGGGCGTGATATACCAGAAGAACGCCTTCACCTGCGTAAACGACGGCCAGATAAACCTGACCCCCAACGCCGAGAGCAGGCGCGCGGCACAGGATGCGCTGAACGGCTGGGATCCATCGGGCGGCTGCCTGTACTACTACAACCCCAAGACCGCCTCGGACAAGTGGATATTCAGCAGGACTACGGTTACGGTCATAGGCAACCACAGATTCGCGGTGTGAGCGGAAATCGGTGCGCAGTAGCACAGTCTGGAGCATTATGAGGATTGCGCGGGAAAGTTATTGCTTGTATAGCGGCAGAGTTACGCCTCAGCCGCCTGCGGCGACGGCTTTCCTCGCGCGTGCAACTGACTGCGTGTTGCCGCTCGCAAGGCAAGCTGGCCCCCACTTGCTGAAAGGCAAGGCTGAGCGAAGGGCAAGGCGTGGCCGGTTGAGCGGCTGAAGAAGGTCCCTCCGGGTACAATTTGCAGGAATGACGATTGGCCTTAAACGCAAGCGGCAATTTGCACGCATAGGGGCATTGGCGCGGCGGTGAAGGCGGGAGCGCAAGGCGTGCGCCGGGATAATGCGCGCGCTTGCGAGGATGCATGTGCATGGACATGACCGGCGCGCGGCGGCGGTGCGCATGCGACGATTATGACGGGAGGTGCATTGCGTGAAGCGGTGGCAATGGATATCGGGCGGCGTGCTGACGCTGGCGCTCATCGCGCTGGGCGTGGCGCTAGGCGCGCAGGGGCAAAAGCTTACTGATTACCGAAGCGAAGTCGCGGCCTATCGCGGTGAGCTGGATGCCATGTACAAGCGCTCGTGGTGGGACAGCATGGAGCGCCTGTCCGCGCTGGAGATAGAGCTGGAAAAGCTGATAATAAGCGACAGCCCCGAGGCGGCAGCGCTGCGCCTTAACAACATAGCGCGGCAGGCAGACGGGGCGGCGCAGGACCTTGCCTCGCTCCCGGCAGAGCGCGAGGGCATAGGCGCGGCTATGAAGTTCGTGAACCAGATCGCCGATTACAGCGCCGCGCTCAGCGAGGGCATAGCGCAGGACAGGCCCATATCTGACCCGGACGTGGAACAGCTCACCGCGATACAGGAGCGGCTCAGCGAGATGAACGCGATAATGTACGACATGGACGCGCTGGACAACTGGGCGGGGCGCGACATGCCCGCGATAGACATGAGCGCCATAGCGCGCGACAACCTCAGCTACCCCACGCTCATATACGACGGCCCGTTCTCGGACGGCGAGCGCGGCGGATTCAAGGCGCTGGGCGAGGAGCGCATAGATGAAGCTAAGGCGCTGGAGATAGCCCGCCTGTACGCGGGCGGCGAGGCGAGGCTGACAGGCATGCCCTCCGCGCCCGTGCAGGGCTACGAAGTGGCCTGCGCAACCGGCATGGGCGACATAGAGCTGTTCATAAGCGAGATGGGCGGGCGCGTGCTGTACATGCTGCCCTCATATCAGATGGTGGAGCAGGAGGTCTTAAGCCCGCAGGCGCAGGACGTGCAGGGCGCGATAAGCATAGCCACCCAGTACCTACGCGACAGGGGCTTTGAGGGCATGACCGCCAACTATACCCAGCGTCTGGAGGGCGCGGTGGTGATAAACTTCACTGCCACTCAGGATGGCGTGACGCTCTATCCCGACCTTGTAAAGGTGCAAGTGTCGGGCGGGCGCGTGGTGGGGCTGGAGGCGGGCAACTACTGGCGCAATCACGTGCCGCGCCGCCTGCCCGAAGCCGAGCTGACCTATCAGCAGGCCATGGAATCGGTGAACAGCCGCCTGACCGTACACAGCGCGCGCATGGCGCTGATACCCACCGACAGAACAGACGGCCCGCTGCCGGGTGAAAGGCTGTGCTACGAATTCACCTGCTCGCTGGGACACAGCCGCTACATGGTATACATAGACGCGATAAGCGGGCTGGAGGCGTCCATACTCAAGCTGTATGCAAACGGCGCGGTGTGATGCACGCCCGCGCGCTATGCGATGGGCAAAAGGCGGGCATGGGCGGTACACTGCATGTGAGCGCAAGGCTCATATGCGCCGCCCGCAATGGCGCAAGCTATGAGCATGCAGGCGTAAAGTGCGCAGAGCGTTCGGTCATGTGGCCGGACGCTCTGCGCTTTTGGACGCGGGTTTGCTGATATCGTGCCAAAAAAGTGACATGTGAGCGCTTGGGTATTGTGAATGCGGCGTTTTCTGATATAATTGAAGCATCGAAACGCAAGGGAGGTGAGCGGCTGTCTATGGAGTTCTGGAATGCGCTGGATATCGTGCAGAAGGCGCTGTTTACCATTGCCGTGCCATCCACGCTGCTGCTGGTGGTGGAGTTCGTGATGCTGCTGGCGGGGCTGGCGGGCGGACATGGCGATGTGGACGGCGTGGGCGACGATGCCGACATCGATGCGACGGACGCGGACTTGTCCGATATGGATGTATCCGATGTGGATGCGGATTTGACGGATATCAATGTGTCCGATGGGTTGCCTGACATGGACGCATCCGACACCGGCGGCATGCGCGATATGGACGGCATGGATTTGCCCGACGTGGATGACATACATCCGCAGGCGTATGATGAGCCGAATGCGGCGGGCAGGGCTTCGGGCGAGCTGCGCTGGTTCACACTGCTGGGCGTGCTGTCGTTCCTGGCCATAACCGGCTGGGCGGGGCTGGC
The DNA here is from genome assembly GCA_050946055.1 of Candidatus Fimadaptatus sp. Taxonomy (GTDB): domain Bacteria; phylum Bacillota; class Clostridia; order Christensenellales; family Aristaeellaceae; genus Fimadaptatus. Next base: position 129,159 of record JBMNUB010000002.1, read on the forward strand.
GCTCATAGAGGCGGCGCTTCCCGCGGTGCTGGCGATAGGCGTGGCATTGGGGCTGGGCGTGCTGGCGATGTATCTGTGCGCTGTGGTCATGCGCAGCTTCAAGCGCATGGGCGCGCAGGGCAACCTGAATGTCGTAAACGCGCGCGGCATGTTCGCCGAGGCATATATGCCCATACCTGCGCACCGCGCGGGCATAGGCAAGGTGATGCTCACCATGCAGGGGCGCTTTGTGGAGCTGGATGCCGTGACCGACGAGGCCAAGGATATCCCCACGGGCGCGCGCGTGGTCGTGATGGGCGAGGTCGACAGCGGCACGGTGCTGGTGCGCGCGGCGCGCAAGTAGGAGCGCGGGGTGATGATTGCACATGTCAGTATGGTGATAATGATTTGATGTGCGACATTGCATCATGGCAAGGCTGCCAAGATGCGCGGCATCACATCGCAACCAGTCATCTATGATGCATACCGCATCATCATAGCCGGCCCAATTCGACGCGCAACATCGCGTAGCGGCCAGCCGATTCAAGGCGCGCACAGCCGCCGCCTGACTTGCACAGGGTCAAACGCCGATGGCATAGGGGAAGCATGGCGCGGGCCAGCCCTTGCCTCGGCCAACACATCGGGGGAAATATGAATTTGGGGGAGGAATAGTATTATGCCTATACCTACGTATCTGATACTGATATGCGTGGTACTGCTGGTGGTCTTTATACTGCTGATGATGCTCTTGTCCCGGTACAAGAAGTGCCCGTCCGACAAGGTGATGGTCATATACGGCAGCGTGGGTCAGAACTCCGATGGCACCAATCGCTCAGCCAAGTGCATACACGGCGGCGCGGCGTTCGTGCTGCCGATAGTGCAGGCGGTGGAGTACTTGGATCTGACGCCCATGTCCATACAGGTCGATCTCAAGAACGCGCTCTCGCGCCAGAACATACGCATAGACGTGCCTTCGCGCTTCACCGTGGGCATATCGGTCGAGGACGGCGTCATGCAGAACGCGGCGGAGCGCCTGCTGGGGCTCAAGCTCAACGAGATACAGGAGCTTGCCAAGGACATAATCTTTGGACAGCTGCGTCTGGTCATAGCCACTATGGACATAGAGGAGATAAACACCGACCGCGACAAGTTCCTGGTAGCCGTGAGCCGCAACGTGGAGACTGAGCTCAAGAAGATAGGTCTGCGCCTGATAAACGTGAACGTGACCGACATATCCGACGAATCCGGCTACATAACCGCGCTGGGCCGCGAAGCCGCCGCCAAGGCCATAAACGACGCCAAGAAGTCGGTGGCCGAAAAGGAGCGCGACGGTTCCATAGGCGAGGCCAACGCTCACAGGGATCAGCGCATACAGGTCGCTCAGGCCAATGCCGCCGCCATAGAGGGCGAGAACATGAGCCGCATAGAGGTGGCAAAGTCCAACGCCATGCTGCGCGAGAACGAGGCCGAGGCGCTGCGCATAGCCACGTCCGCCGAGAAGATACAGGCTGCAAACGCGCTGGAATCCGCATACGCCGCCGAGCAGGCCGCAGAAGCCGCCCGCGCCGCGCGCGAAAAGGCCACGCTGGAGGCCGACGTAATAGTCAAGGCCGAGATAGAGAAGCGCCGCCTTGAGATAGAGGCCGAGGCTCAGGCTGAGCAGGCGCGCCGCCGCGCACAGGGCGAAGCGGACGCGATATTCGCCCGCATGAACGCCGAGGCCAAGGGCATGCAGGAGCAGCTCACCCGTCAGGCCGTAGGTATGGCCGAGATGGTCAGGGCTGCGGGCGGCGATCCCAACGACGCGCTGCGCCTGATGATAGCTGACAAGATGGAGCAGCTCATGCGCATACAGGTGGACGCGATAAAGGGCGTGAAGATAGACAAGGTGACCGTCTGGGACGGCCAGAACAGCGACAAGGGCGGCACGGCGGGCTTCCTGTCGGGGCTGATGAAGTCCATACCGCCCATGAGCGAGATGTTCGACATGGCCGGCATGCAGCTGCCCGAGTATCTGGGCAAGAAGAAGGAAGAAAAGGCCGCTGCGGACGAGACAGCGGAGCAGAGTGCGCAGGAGAGCGCTGGGGAAAAGTAAAGCCTAAGCCGCATGATTGCAAAGCGGCCGGGAACGCCTTACATCGGACTTTCAGGGAACCGGGAAATGCCCGGTTTCCGTAGACTGTCAAAAAACCTCGGAGAGCTCGGCGGGCCTCGCAGCCCGCCGACTTAGGTAGCGCCCAGCGACATGTGCGGTGGGCGCTCAGGATTTTTTACGCATGGAAATCTCATTTCCCGGAGTAAAAATATCTTCCTTGCAGTTTCCACGCCCGGAAATCCGCAGGATTTCAGTGGAAACTGAGTATGGGTGGCAGTGGCGGGGGAGATTCTCCACCGTCCACGCTTGTCAAAAAGACGCTTTGACAAGCTGAGGGAACCGGGAAATGCCCAGTTCCCTCAGCTTGTTTATAAGGCGCTCGTTTTAAGATATGGGGGACATGGAACATGGAGATAAGGCGGCTGGACAGGGAAACATATGCGGGGCGCGGCTTTACCGCCCGCTATGAAACGCATGGGTATTATGATATTCGCGCGACAGGCGGCGGCTTTGCGCTGGAATATGTGCCGCTTAAAGCTGGCGTGAAAAAGTCGTTTGACGACGTCATGTTCGGCGAATGGCTCGACGATCCAGTGGCATATGGCGCGTTCGAGGGAGAAAGCATGCTTGGCTTCGCGGAGGGATTTTGGGAAAGATGGAACAAACGATACCGCATAAGCAATATATGCGTGTTCGATGCCGCAGCGCGCCGCAGCGGAGTGGGTACGGCGCTTATGAATGCAATGATTGACGAAGCAAAGGCGGTATCGGCGCGCATGGCTGTTCTGGAAACTCAGACCTGCAACGAGAATGCGATAGCGTTTTACCGGAAGAACGGGTTTGAGATAATTGGCTTTGACATGTATGCGTATTCAAACTTCGACCCGGAGCACCATGAAGTGCGGCTGGAGATGGGGCGCAAGCTGACATAGATGGGCTTGCACGTGATGGTGCAATGCGCGCAGCCGGTGTGCGCGGTCAATAGTTATTTGTGCAAGGCGCAGTCATATGGCTTGCGCGGTCTATATAAGCGTCCGGGAGCGGTTCATGCTTCCGTACGCGCTGCTTGTTTGAGCATTGGCTGACATATATCACTCGCACCACCGCTTTTGAACGCGCCTTTAACATGCAGGGGCGCTGCCCATGCTTGCGTGCGCGCGGGGCATATTGTAAAATAGAGGCGTTCGGAGGTGTTTTGCTTATATGTTTGACGGCTTAAAGCCGGATATGGTGTGCCGGGATGTGATGTCCATAGACCTTAGTGCGCTCTCCGGCATGGGCGTGAACGCGCTGGTGTTCGATCTGGACAATACGCTCACGCTGTGGAATGAATACGACTTTTCGCCCGAACTGGCGGTGTGGATGGACGAGTGCCGCGAACGGGGATTTTCTGCCTGCATATGTTCAAACAACCATGCCCCGCGCATAGAGCCTGTGGCAGAGGCGCTGGGACTGCCGTTCGTGGCTGAGGCCGGCAAGCCCAGCCCGAATGCGTATGCGCGCGCCTGTGAGCTGATGGGCGTGCATCCGCACAGCGCCGCCGCCGTGGGCGATCAGCTCATGACCGATGTAATCGGCGCAAAGCGCGGCGGACTGCGCGCGGTGCTGGTCAATCCGCTGGGCAAGCGCGAATTTGTAGGCACATATTTCAACCGCGCGCTGGAGCGCCCGCTGCTTAGGCTGATGGGCGTAAAGCGCGCCTGACTTACGGAGGAGGACGATGGCAAGATTCGGTACGGCCGGCAATTCCAGGAGCTTTTACGATGCCGGCCTCAAGTCGTCCGTGCAGGCGCCGGGCTTTCTCTCGGCGCTCAAGCTGGATGCATATGAATACGCGGCCGGGCGCGGCGTGCAGCTGGGCGAGGACACTGCCCGCGCAATAGGCGCAGAGGCGCGCAGACAGGGCATATATGTGAGCATTCACGCGCCCTATTACATAAACTGCGCCACACTCGACCCGGAGAGCCGCGAGAAGTCGTTTGGCTACCTGCTGGACTCGGCGCGCGCCGTGGACATGATGGGCGGCGAGCGCGTGATATTCCATCCCGGCTCGGAAAAGGGTGGCCATGATGCGGCGCTCGAGCGAGCCTGTGTGTTCCTGCGCGAGTGCCTTGCGCGCATGGACGATATGGGGCTGGGCCACATACACCTCTGCCCGGAGACCATGGGCAAGGTCAATACGCTGGGTACGCTGGACGATGTGATAGAGTTGTGCAGGCTGGACGAACGCATGATACCCACGCTGGACTTTGCGCATCTGCACGCGCGCAGTCTGGGCGGGCTGGACAGCGAGCAGGCATTTGACGATGTGCTGGAGCGCCTTATCAAGGGACTCTGGCCGCAGGGCGAGGGCGAGATGCCCGCGCGCCTGCGCAACTTCCACTCGCACTTCAGCCATGTGCAGTACATAAAGAGCGGCGAGCGCAAGCACATGTCGTTCGCCGACGAGGGCTATGGCCCGGACTTTGGCCAGCTGGCGCGCGTGCTGATAAGGCGCGGCCTTGAGCCGGTCGTGATATGCGAGTCGCGCGACACTCAGGCGGAGGATGCATGCACAATGCGCGATGCGCTGGCGGCGGAGCGCGCAGCCAATTAAACCGTGCGCTGCGATGAACGGCGCTTGGGATATTCGCTTACATTGTGTGCGGCGCTATGCTGCATGCAATGCGCTGCTGCGGCAGACGGCGCATGCGGCGCGGAGGAGCTGCGCTGCAATGCTGGATTATGCTGTGCCGCAAATGCGCTGCGATGAACGGCGCTTGTAGTGCAGGGCACACATGCTTTGCGCCCGGCAAAGCGGCGCATAAGCGCCTGAAAGCGCCCGTTATGGCGGCGGACGGATGGGACATTTCGTGCAGTGCGCATTTGAGCAGCTTTTAGCGGCGGCAAATGGGCGACTTCTCACAATTTTTGCTGGAAAACGGCGCGAAACTGTGCTATAATCAAATGGTTAATGATACGCTGGTTATTTGCGCCGGAAGGGAGTAATAATGATGCAAGACCGTTTGGCGCGCATGCGCGGACTGATGACAGAGTGTGAACAGCCCGCCGTGCTGCTCAACAAGCCCGAGAACTTCCGCTATCTGAGCGGATACGCGGGCGAGGGCTGCGCTCTTGTAACGCTCAAGGGACAGTACATATTCACGGACTTCCGCTATGTCGAGCAGGCCGAGATACAGGCCCCCGGCTGGACGGTGGTCAGGACCGACAAGGACATGCCTTGGTATAAGGCGCTGTCCAATGCGCTGGAGGCCGATAAGCCCGGCAAGCTGGCCGTCGAGACCGACTACGTGACTGTGGACACATTCGAGCAGATAAAGTCCGCCGCGGAGGGGCTTGCGATAGAGCCCATCAAGGCCAGGCCCGAAAAGCTGCGCATGGTCAAGGACGAGGGCGAGATAGAGTGTCTGCGCCGCGCCGAGTCCATAACCGCACGCGCGTTTAACGAGTTGCTGGGTCACATACGCCCCGGCATGACCGAGCTGGAGCTGAAGGCCGAGCTGGAGTACATAATGCTGAGGCTGGGCGCGCACGGCTGCGGCTTTGACACCATAATCGCTTCGGGCGCAAACGGATCTCTGTGCCACGCCGTGCCGGGCGAGAAGCCTGTGGCTGCGGGCGAGTTCATAACCATGGACTTTGGCGCCAGCTACAACGGCTATACCGCCGACATGACGCGCACGGTCGCGCTGGGCAGCGTTACCGACGAGATGCGCAAGGTGTATCAGATAGTGCTTGAGGCGCAGGAACTGGCGCTGGATGCCATGGCGGCGGGCAAGCTCTGCTGCGATATGGACGCCATAGCGCGCAAGCACATAGAGGACGCGGGCTACGGCGAGTACTTCGGCCACAGCCTGGGCCATGCCACAGGTCTACTCATACACGAAGCTCCCGGCTGCAACTGGCGCGACCGCACCGCGCTGGAACCCGGCATGTCCATGACCGTGGAGCCGGGCATATATCTGCCCGGACGATTTGGAGTGCGCATAGAGGATCTGGTAATGATAGAGCAGGGCGGCATCAGCAACCTTGCGCTTGAGGCCCCCAAGAAGCTCATCATACTGTAAGAAAACAGGAGGTATGTTTATGATAACTGCAGGCGATTTTAAGAAGGGCATAACTGTTGAGATGGAGAACGGCGTTTGGACGATAGTGGACTTCCAGCACGTTAAGCCCGGCAAGGGCGCGGCGTTCGTGCGCACCCGCATCAAGAACGTCATGACCGGCGCGGTGCTCGAGCGCACCTTCAACCCCACCGATAAGATGCCCAAGGCCATCATCGAGACCAAGGAAATGCAGTACATGTACAACGATGGCGACCTGTACTACTTCATGGACAACGAGACCTACGACCAGATACCGCTCAACCACGAGCAGGTCGAGGATGCCATCCCCTTCATCAAGGAGAACACCAATGTGACCATGCGCTTTTTCAAGGGCAGCCCCTTCTCCGTTGAGGCGCCCAACTTCGTTGAGCTGGAGGTCACCGAGACCGAGCCCGGCTTCAAGGGCGACACCGCGTCCAACACCACCAAGCCCGCGACCGTTGAGACCGGCTACACCGTTCAGGTACCGCTGTTCGTCAACACCGGCGATGTGCTGCGCATAGATACCCGCACCGGCGAGTACATGGAACGCGTCTAATCTGGCGTCTGGAGGAAATATGAGCGAGCTTAGCGATAAGATCTCCTACGTAAAGGGAATGTGCGAGGGCATGGACATAAAGCCCGACACTCCCGAGCATAAGCTCATGCTGGCCATGCTGGATGCGCTTGAGGCGGTGGGCGATGAGATAAAGCTGCTGCACAGCAAGCATGATGAGCTGGAAGAATACGTCGATATGATGGATGAGGACATCGGCGAGCTGGAGTCGGAGATGTTCGGCGGCAGCGACGATCTCGACCTCGACGATGAGGATGAGGACGACGATGACGATTGCGACGATGATTGCGATTGCGATGACGATTGCGATTGCGGTTGCCATCACGATCACGACGGATTTGACGAAGCCATGATGGATCAGGAACTGGCCGAGCGCGACTGTCCCAACTGCGGCAAGTCCATCGGCATAACGATGCGCGCGCTGCTCAAAAAGGACGAGCCGATAGTCTGCCCGCACTGCGGCAGCAAGTTCCGCGCTCATGAGCCGGATGACGAGTAATACCACTTCACCATGCAAACAAGCGCCCTCGACTGCGACATTGCGGTCGAGGGCGCTTTGCGCACAATGGGGGGATGCCCGCACGGTACAGCGCTGTGAGCGCTGCACGGTATGCGCAGCGTTGCGCTTGGCGGCGTTGTACGGCCTAAGCAGCGTGGTACTTGGTCGTTGCGCGGCCTAAGCAGCGTGGTACTTGGTCGTTGCGCGGCCTAAGCAGCGTGGTACTTGGTCGTTGCACGGCCTAAGCAGCGTGGTACTTGGTCGTTGCGCGGCCTAAGCAGCTATGATGCCGCAGCGCACACGCGAGCCGTGCGCCAGCATTCAGGGCTTTGCTGCGCCCTCCTGCTTAGCAGCTTCGTCCTTGGACGTGCCCGCCCTGCCGAACCTGGGCAGGTGATTGGCATAGTCCAGCGCGCCAAAGTGACATGCATCTAGGCAGGCACCGCAGCGTATGCACTCAAGGCTGTTGCAGTTCTTCTGCACGTCCACCTGCATCGGGCAGGCGCGCGTGCATTGGCCGCAGGATGTGCATTTGGACTTGTCCAGCTTAAAGCGCACCAGCGACACCGGATTGAACACCGAGTATATGGCACCCAGCGGACAGAGGTACTTGCAGAACGGCCTGTATACGAATATGCTCAGCACTATGAGAGCTATGAGTATAAAGCTCTTCCATGCATACAGCCAGCCTATTGCGCTGCGCAAAGCGCTGTCCATCATGACCAGCAGCCAGCCGCCCTCAAGCGTGCCAGCGGGACATATGTACTTGCAGAACCAGGGCGCGCCCTGACCCACTATGTCCACTATGAACAGCGGCGCGAGTATCACAAACCACGCCAGTATGAAGTACTTGAGCCACTTGAGCGCGCCATGGCCGGGCAGACCCTTGCGGCGCAGCTGCTTTAGGCATCCCGGCAGCGGTACCTTATGCAGAAGGTCCTGCACCAGTCCAAACGGACACAGCCAGCCGCACACCGCGCGCCCCAGCAGCGCGCCGAAGAATATCAGTATGCCCGCTACGTACCATGAGAACGAAAACTTGTGGCTGCCCATGACCGCCTGAAGCGAGCCTATCGGACACGAGCCCAGCGCGCCCGGACAGGAATAGCAGTTCAGCCCCGGCAGGCAGAACTTCTTGGCGCCGCCCGTGTATATGCGGGCGTTCATGAAGCCCGCCGCATAGCCGTTGCTAAGCAGCGTCGCGCACCACTGTACCGTGCGCCGCGCGCGCAGGCGCATGCTTTTCATCCTCTTACCCAATGCCAACACACTCCAGACATACGCGCGTGGCCTTGTTAAACACCACGCTCACCTCGCCTCTGTAAGCGCCAAAGAGCATCATGCCCGCCGCCAGCGCCACCAGCGCTATCGCTATCGCGTTTTTGCGCATCGCATTGCCTCCTTTATATTTGCCTGTTTGCGTTTAGCTTATCATATATATGGCGTGCGCGTCAAGTGCGGCGTTTGACGGTGCCGCAACCGGCATCGACGGCGCGCCTGCCGGAATGGATATAAATCACTGCGCAATATGCCGATATGAAAAGTTGAGCATTGTTCGCAAAGTTGTGTGGACTTTCTCATACTTTTTTAATGCGAAAATGGTAATATCAAGCATCCAAATGGCGCCGGCACACGTCTAATACAATGACGGGCGGATATATTTGAGTTGATATTTGCGCCGAAATACTGTATAATGCAGTTTGAGTTACTAAACTCCTACGAAATCGGTAAGATGTAAGACACAATTATTGCGAAAGGATGTCTTGAATGAATAGGGAGCAGAACAGAGGTCATATGGGCAAGCGCAGGCTGATGTCGCTGGCACTCAGCGCAGTGCTGGCGTTTGGCACTTTGCCGGTGTATTCACTGGCCGGCGAGATGCCCGAAGTGCCGCTGTCCGGCGCGGAGCAGCCCGGCACGAGCGCACAGCCCGACGTGAGCGCACAGCCCGACGTGAGCGCACAGCCCGACGCGAGCATACAGCCCGACGCGAGCGCACAGCCCGACGCGAGCGCACAGCCCGACGCGAGCATGCAGCCCGACGCGAGCATGCAGCCCGACGCGAGCGCGCAGCCCGACGCGAGCATGCAGCCCGACGCGAGCATGCAGCCCGACGCGAGCGCGCAGCCCGACGCGAGCGCGCAGCCCGACGCGAGCGCACAGCCCACAGAAGCTGCGCCTGGCATGGGCGAGGCCGAGCAGAGCGTGATAAACGCCGACATACGCCTGCCTAACGGCTATGCCTATCAGATAATGACGCCCGAAGCGCTGACCACGGTGACGCTGCGCAACCGCGGCGATTCGCTGCCCGCAGGGTCGGTGGTGACGCTGAGCGGCACGGGGCTTGACGTGTCGCCTCAGAGCGTGACCATGGACGGCAGCCAGACCGCGTCGTTTAGCGTGGTGGCCTCGGCTGACGGCGTGTACACCGCGCGCGTATCGGTAAAGAGCGCATCGGGCGTGGAGCAGTATGCGCGCGATATACTGCTCATATGCGCCAAGGACAGCTCAAGCTTTGCCATACCCGTGATATGTTCGGATATGTCCGGCTCGGTGATAAAAAAGGTGGACTTCATACGCGCCGACGATCCCGCCACCAAGCTGGAGATAAACTCCTCGCTCATGCCTGCGGGATACAAGGCCGAGTGGAGCATATCCAACACCACCGGCGAGGGCAACGCCACCATAAAGCTTACCAGCAACGGCTCTACCGTGCGCCCGCCCATACTCTACACCAAGTCCAACGTGGCCAATGTGGAGGCCACGGTCACGCTCAGGGTCACGCTGCCTGCGGGCGAGGTGCTGACGCGCCAGATCCCCGTAAAGTACGAGGTGCGCGCGCAGGTACCTACGGCCTTTAAGACCACGGGCGACGTGGTAGTGGCGCAACTGGGCGGCCTTGCACCTGTCGATCTGACCGCGCGCGAGTCGGGAAGCGCGCTGACCGATGGCATGAGCGTAATGGCAGCGTTCAGCGGCGATTACGACACGCAGCTGACCACATCCACCTTCTCGCCTGAGAAGGGCTTCTCGATAGGCGCGCTCAAGCCCGGCGTGTATAAGGTCACGATAACCGCCATAAGCGATGTGGCCGGGCTGACCGACGGCACCAAGTTCACCAAGGAAGTGAACCTGATAGTCGCCGATGAAAATGGCCAGCTGCCGGACGGACTGTTCTCGCTTGAACCCGGCAGCATAGAGCAGACGCTCTATCTGGGTGCGGAGACGCTGGGCAATGTGGCCGTAAAGTACGCAAGCCCCATCGACTCGGACGCGGTGTTTACTACCGCGTGGCAGGTGCGCACATCCGACGGCAAGCCCTGCAACATAACCGCCGACACCAAGGGCGATGCGCGCGGCAACAGCGCCAGACTGTGCGTGACAGGCGAGCTGGCTGCGGGCGAATACGTGGCCACTGCTACCGTCAACTTCAAGGGTGCCATAAAGACGCTCACGCTGCCCATAAAGCTCACTGCGCTGGCCCCGCGCATATACGGCCTGCGCGAGAGCTACACCGTGCCTTACGCATACAGCGACTATGTGATAAGTGCGCCCGGCGTTGTGCTTGAGACGGCCTCCGGCACATGGCAGGAATACACAGGCAAGGTCAAGTGGAGCTGCGAGGCGCAGGATGCCGCCGGCAAGCGCGCATTCTCGTCCGTGACCACCGACCCCAGCAGCGGCTATACCCGCATGGTTATAGCTTCGCCGCGCGTGCCGGGCAGATACAGCTTCAAGTTCACCGCCGAGCTGAGCGATGGCCGCACGGCTGAGCAGGTAGTCACACTGGGTCTGGCCGATCAGAATGGCGTAGTGCCGACTCCCGCGCCCACGCCCGATCCCACTCAGCCCCGCAAGGGTACGGTCAATGCCACCCGCGTAAACGTGCGCGCCTCCGCCAGCACTGACGGTGAGCGTCTGGGCATGGTGCAGCGCGGCGACAGGCTGACCATAACCGACTGGAGCGGCGAGTGGTATAGCTTCACTTATAACGGCAGAAAGGCGTATATAAAGGGCGAGTACGTGACTCTGGATGCATTGGCTACGCCTGAGCCCACCGCCACGCCCACGCCCGATGCCAAGCCCACGGATGCACCGGCCACATACGGCAAGGTCAAGCTAAACAGCGGCACGCTGCGCATGCGCGAGAGCGCGAGCGGCAGCGCCCGCGTGCTGGCCAGCATACCCAACGGCGCTGATGTCGAGATACTCGGCACTCAGGGCGAGTGGTACAAGATCAGGTACGACGGCAAGACCGGCTACTGCGCGCGTCAGTACATAGTGGTCGAGTCCACGCCCACCGAGCGTCCCACATCCAAGCCCACCGCCACGCCCACGACTGCGCCCGGCGTGCGCAAGGGTACGGTAACGCTCAGCGATACCGGCTCCAAGCTGCGCATACGCTCTGCGGCCAGCAAGAACGCCTCCGAAGTGACGCGCGTGAGCCACGGCACCAAGGTGGAAGTGCTGGGCAGCGAGGGCGATTTCTACCGTGTGCGCATAGGCAATATCGAGGGCTATGCGGCCAAGGCGTACATTAAGCTGGACTCCTCCGAGACCGACGCGCCCACGGCGCGCCCCACGTCTTCGGTGACGCCCAAGCCCACCACGTCGTCCAAGCCCACGGCGCGCCCCACGGCGGATGCCAAGTACGCCACGGTCATGAAGGCTGACGGCCTTGCGCTGCACGAGACCGAGCAGGGCGCGACCATACGCACCATACCCAACTATGGCGTGGTGCAGGTGCTGCACGTGTACGGGCAGTGGTCGCACGTGTCCTATGAGGGCAGCGTGGGCTATGTCGAGAACAAGTACCTGAAGCCCGGCATAATAAAGCCCGAGGGCAGTACGCTCAAGGCGCGCGTGACGCTCAGCTCCTCCTCGCAGATGTATCTGCGCTCGGCCAAGTCCACTTCGTCCTCACCCGTGACCATGGTGCCAAACGGCGCGACGGTCGATGTTATCGAGCGCGACAGCACATGGGCCAAGGTGAAGTACGGCGGCCGCACCGGGTATTGCATGATAAAGTTCCTGACCATACTCGCCTGATGAACGGGCGCGGGGCGCTGCCGCAGCGGCAAAGCTGCGGCAGCGCCTTTGTCTTATCATGCGGGCTGTGAGCCTAAGCCTTGGCGTGTGGAAGTGCGTATCGCTAGCATGCACGAGCGGGCATAGCGCCTGTGGCATGAGTATGCATCGGCGGGCATCGTACCTGTGGCATGAGCATGCATCGGCGGACATAGCGCCTGTGACATGAGCATGCACGAGCGGGCATAGCGCCTGTGACATGAGCATGCACGAGCGGGCATAGCGCCTGTGAAATGAGTATGCATCGGCGGGCATCGTACCTGTGACATGAGCATGCATCGGTGGGCATAGCGCCTGTGGCATGAGCATGCATTGGCTGGCATAGCGCCTGTGGCATGAGCATGCGTAGGCTGGCATAGCGCCTGTGGAATGCGCGTTCATCGGTGGGCATCGGCCACCATTATCACATGGCACAGGCACGATGCATTCAGCCCGTTACAGCGCAGGGAATATGTGGTATTATATGGACGATGGATGCGCGCATGAGCCTTGACGATGGAGGGCGCGAGGTTTGTGCGCTGGAACGTGCATTGCGATAATATGATATTATAGATGTGCGCGGCGCGCAGTGAAAGCGACTTAACCCGAACCTGTGCGCATAAATTCATTGTGGAGGTGTTTGTATGGCCGATATATTCCTGTTTCCCGGCGGCAATACGCCGGGAGGATTCGTAAGCCACTTTGACGATATACTGCCGCCGGAGCGCGCGCGCCGGGTATACTTCATAAAGGGTGGCTCGGGCGTGGGCAAGAGCACTTTTATGCGCGCCGTGGGCGAGCACTGCGCGCAGAAGGGGCATGATGTGGAGTACTTCAACTGCTCCAGCGACCCGCAGAGCCTGGACGGAATGGCGATACCGGCGCTGGGCGTGGCCATGATGGATGGCACTGCACCGCACATCATGGATCCGCGCATGCCGGGAGTACGAGATCACCTGCTGGATCTGGGCAGGTTCCTTGACGAAGCTGCTCTGGCGGGCAAGCGCGAGACGCTTGAGCGCATCATGCCGCGCCGGGCCGCCTGCTTTGCGCGCGCATATGTGTATCTGAGCGCGGCACTGCCGCTGTATGATGCGGCGGGGCGCGCGGCAATGGCGCGGCCTGTGGATGAAGTGTGCGAGGACATATGCGAGGCGCTGGCGCTGGATGGCAGGCGCGGCGGGCGGCGCGGCAGGCTCAGGCGGCTGTTTGCCGATGCGTTCACGCCCGACGGACTGGTGAGCGTGCTGGACACGCTGAACGCCGGACTGCGCATCAATGTGCGTCTGCCTTGGGGCGGAGACGCCTCGGAGGCGCTCATGCGCGTAGCCGGGCGCGCCTGCGCGCTGGGTGAGGATGCCGTGCTGCTGCTTGACCCCATGCGCCCCGAACGCACGCTGCACCTGTATCTGCCGGGGTCAGGCGCGCTGGTGTGCGCGGGTGAGGGGCTGATGGAGCGCGGCGGCCGCTTCGATGCGGAGATAGCGGGCGCTAAGGCGAGCAATGTGCCTGCATTTGACCGCGAGGAGTTTGACAGGCTGGTGAGCGCCGCCATTGACCGGCTGCATGACGCGCGCAGCATGCATGCCGAAGTGGAGAACATATACTCGGCGGCAATGGACTTTGAGGGCGTGCGTGCGCTGCGCGAGCGCGTAATAGGCGATGTGGACGCGATAATGCCATGATATAGAGCCTGACATGCCATAATATTCCGCCTGCGAATATGGTCAAAATCGGCAAAAGATACGTCTAAACAATTAAAACAGATGCAAAAGGCGACAGATTATGCTACAATATGGTCATGGATCAGTCGCAAAGCTACGCAAGAGGGGGAAGAATGACAATGATGCCGAGGCACAAGCGCAGACCGCCCAAACGCCGGCGTTACCGGCTCAATCCCAAGCTGCTGCCGACAGCGCTGCTCACGCTGGCAGCGGTGGGCATGGTGTTCATGATAGTGCTGCTGCTCAAGCCGGGCGGGCCGCTTCAGGTGTTCAGCCAACCCACGGCTGTGCCGAGCGCTGCGCCCACTTCGACGCCGCAGCCCACAGAGGTACCCACGCCCGAACCCACTCAGCCCACCGAGAACACCGTGCATGTGCGCGCGATAGGCGACATAATGGTGCATGACGATGAGTTGGCAAGCGCGCTGGGCAGCGACGGCACATATGACTTTGCGCCGTTCTTTGCGCCGCTTGCCGACAGCCTGAGCGCGGCCGACTTCACCATGGGCAATCTGGAGACTACTATAGGTGAGCCGGGGCGCGACGGATATTCGGGCTATCCTTACTTCCATACGCCGCCTACGCTGCTTACGGCGCTCAAGGGCGTGGGCGTGGACATGCTGACCACCAGCAATAACCACTGCCTGGATCGCTATTTTGACGGCCTGGTGGAGACTCTGGACTCGCTGGACGCGGCGGGCTTTGAGCATACCGGCACGTTCCGCAGCAAGAGCGAGTACCAGACGCCCTATGTCATAGAGGTAAACGGCGTAAAGCTGGGCATAGTCGCCTACACATACGGCACCAACGGCATGGAGGAGCGCTCCGATCCCGACGGCGTTGAGTGGGGCATAATGTACCTGCAAAACGCCAACTTTGAAAAGAGCGCCGAGCGGCTGCGCGAGGCCGGAGCGCAGGTGCTTATAGCCGTGCCGCACTGGGGCAAGGAGTACAAGCGCGCACCCGAGGATTCTACCGTAAACTATGCCACCAAGATGGCCAAGGCGGGCTTTGACGTGATAATAGGCAGCCATCCGCACATGGTGCAGCCCATAGAGTGGCTGGAGACCACGCAGGCGGACGGCAGCGTAAAGCGCACGCTGGTGGCGTATTCGCTGGGCAACTTCGTCTCGGCGCAGCGCGACCAGTACAAGGATACCGGCATAATACTGAACTTCACCATAAGGCAGGACATAGCTACGGGCGCTATAACCATAACCGATGTGGGCTATGTACCGGTATGGGTATGGCGCTATGCGGGCGAGGGCAAGAACGAATACCGCGTGCTGCCCGTGGGCGCGGCCATGGAGAGCGTGCCTGAGGGCATGTCGCAGGATGATCAGAACCGCCTGAACGCCACATGGAGCGAGACGGTAGAGCTTATGACCACCGGAGGCATAACTGCGCTCAAAAAGTGACCATGC
Source organism: Candidatus Fimadaptatus sp. (assembly GCA_050946055.1). Lineage (GTDB taxonomy): Bacteria > Bacillota > Clostridia > Christensenellales > Aristaeellaceae > Fimadaptatus. Next base: position 144,609 of record JBMNUB010000002.1, read on the forward strand.
ACAGCGACGCGGCGGGCATTCATGCCCGCCGCGCGCGCATAGGCGGGAGCTGGAGCGGGGAGAGGCGCGGCAGGACAGGTGCAGGGTGTAGAGTGCGACTGTGTGCATGGCAAAGTGCGTGTTCATATGCATGATGCATAGTGCGACTGTGTACATGGTCTGGCGCGTGTTCATGTGCATAGCGCAGCGCATGCCGATATTCGATATGCATGGCAATGCACACACCGATATACGATGCGTACATATGCCGCCGCGCCAGAACCGCGCATGTCGGCAAAGCATGAACATATCTGCACAAGCATTGAGCGGCGCTTGCATTCGCCGACAAGCACAGCACGATAGCCATGATTGCAGCCGGCAGCGCTGCCCGGCGCGCACGCATGTCCTCTCAAACTTTGATGGCTATGATTTGGCGGATGAACCATCCAAGAAGTTTAAGGATGCGATTAGAACACCTTCTAAGACGTTGATGTTTTATAAAAAGGTGGACGGCGTATGCTGTGTGGTGACAGCCGTAGGACAGCAGAATAAATACAAGAAAATATGGGTGGAGAGCGCATACTTTGACGATGGAACCGCTTCAAAAATTGCACAAAAAATAGAGGAAATTACGTGGAGCCGCCATCGAATAATGCCGGCGGAAACGTCCAAAACGTCACCACTTCTTTTCCCTCTGCGAATAGTATATCCCAAGAGACTCAGCAAGTCAACGTGCCTGTTGGCAATTTAACACAAACAGCCCCTCACATATGCCGCAACGGCAGCCCGCTGTTTGCCGGGATGGCCGAAGCAGAGCTGACGAGCGAGATTGCCCGCGAAGGCCGCATGTCGCAAGACCCCGACCCGGCGGTATCGGAGCTGGCTAAGGAGCGGCTTCAGGCGCTCAGAAGCGAGCGCGACACGAGGGCGGATGCAGGTGCAAATGATGCGCGCAGGGCGCGCAGGGATGCCGCGCGCACAGACAGGCTCGCGGAAATAGACGAGATGATAAAGTCCATTCCCGAAGCCCCTGACGGCGAGCTGAGCCGCCACCGCAACTACTGCGCCGTCAGATAGACCAGCTCACAATCGCGCAGGAGGGCGCGGACAAGGCCACGGCTAAGATGTACTCAAACGAGATACAGCGCATGCGCGAAAGCCTTAAGGAGATAGAAAAAGATGAGCATGGCCGCGCCGATCTGCGCCGAACCGATGCTGAGCGCATGGCGCAGGAGCTGGCGGGCAATCCGGCACGCGCTGAGGTTGAGGGCGCGGCGCGCGATGTTTACATACTGGAAAAGCAGCGCATAAAGCTAAACCAGCAGACCGGGCATGAAGCGACAGCTTAAAAGGAGTTTGCTATGATGATAAGCGATGAGTTTTTGGAGAAGTATCGCGTGCTTGAGGACTTGCTCAGCGAGCGATATGCGCTGGAGCCGCGCAAGCACTCCAGCGTGGTGATAGAGTTCGCGTCCAGCCGCGAAGGTGAGCTGTTCAAGGACAGGCTGGATTTGTGCCGGGAGATACGCAACCTGCTGACACACAACGCGGCGCTGGACGGCGAGCCTGTGGTCACGCCCGCCCGCGCTACGGTCGACATGCTGGACGAGATAATCGCCTACGTGCAGCGCCCGCCGCTGGCGGCAAACTGGGCGACCAGCGCTGAGCGGCTGCTTATGACCACGCTGGAAGAACCGGCGCTCAAGCTCATGCGCATAATGGAGAGCCGCGGCTTTTCGCATGTGCCTGTGATGGAGCGCGGGCGCATAACGGGCGTGTTCAGCCAGAGCACCGTGTTTTCGTACACCTGCCGCGAGCGCGGCGCGCGCATCGACGAGCGCACGCGCGTGGGCGACATGGCGCGCTTCCTGCCGCTGGAGCGCCACTCCAGCGAGCGCTTTCTGTTCATGCCTGCGGACGTGAGCTATCTGGACGCGGCAACGGCGTTTACGCCCGGTCAGGAGCGCACCAAGCGCGTAGCGGCAATATTCATAACCGAGACGGGCTCGCCCGACGAATCGCTTATAGGCATGCTCACGCCATGGGACATACTGGGCAAGGCCAAGCGGCAGATAGTCCAGCCCGAACACGGCGACACGCGCGCCGTGGTGGATGAGCAGATGTGAATGCGGATGAAGCAGAGCAGGGCATGAGCATATGCACATGCGGATGAAGCAGAGCAGGGCATGAGCATATGCACATGCGGCTGACGTATATGGACAACGCGGGCATCGCAGCAGATTACATGAAGCCGCATGGCTCGCGCCTGAAAAGCAGCGCCGCTCCCGGACGCATTTGTCGGGAGCGGCGCTTGAACTATCGAAAAAGCCTCAAGGAGAGCTTGGGCCGGCTCGCAGCCCTCTTGACTTCGGGCGCGTACGGCGACATGTGCGACATGCGCACGATTTTTGCGCCGGGAAAATCCATTTCCCAGACCCAAATGCATGCCCTGCAGTTTCTATGCTCGCAAGCATTAATGCATGAGTGGAAACTGGTAGGAATGGCATGGGGGAGCTTCTCTCCCCGTCCGCGCTTGTCAAGCGCCATTTGTGATAAGCTAAGCGCCGCTCCCGGACGCATTTGTCGGGAGCGGCGCTTGTGTATATAATCTTTGGGGAATGCGTGCGGTCATGCACATGTGCCGCGCGCTTACGAGTGCATACGCTTACAATCGGCTCACTTGAGAATAAGCTCGATGACCGGCACTATTACGTTGGGCTTTACCGGCGGCAGCTCCAGTATCAGCTGATCGGGATTGGCGACGGCCTCGGCGGAGAAGTGATCCACCTTGCCCTCGGTGAACTTGACCTCGCTGCCGTCGTGCAGGAACTGGGCGTAGTCCACCTTGCCCGCCAGACCGTTCAGCGCTACGTGTGCGAACGGGTATGCGAACAGGTGCAGGTACAGGCGCTTGCCGTCCACGGACTGAGTGTAGCGGCAGTCGGCGGGCGCGACAAACTCAGGCTCGGCCATGGTGCAGTTGTATATGGCGCGGGAGTTGCCGTGCATCCAGTCGGCGTAGACTTTGAGTGCGTCCTGAGCGCGATAGTCGAACTCGCCGCGCGAGGTCGGTCCCACGTTCATGAGCAGGTTGCCGCCCAGAGCGACGGTGTTGACCAGCATGCGTATGAGCATCTCCGGGCTCTTCCAGGTCTGCTCATCGCGGTAGTAGCCCCAGCTGCCCGAGAAGGTCTGGCAGGCCTCCCAGGTGACCAGCTCGCCGGTCTCCTTATGGCGCACCCAGCTGGTGGGCTGGAACTGCTCGGGAGTCCACAGGTCCTGCTCAAGCTCGGTGCGGTTGTCGATTATGATGCCGGGCTGCAGCTTGCGCGCGGTGGCAATCAGCTCCTCGGCCTCCCAATCGTCCTTGCCCTTGCCCTTCATCCATGCCTTGTCGCCTGTGCCGTTGTTGTTGGAGTAGGAGAAGTCGAACCACAGCACGTCTATCTTGCCGTAGTTGGTCAGCAGCTCGGTCACCTGATTGCGCATGTACTCGGCGTACTTGTGCATGTCGCGGTCCTTGCTCTGTTCGTAGGCATCGGGATCCTCGCGGCGCGGATGCAGCATGTCGATGGGGAAGTCCGGATGGTGCCAGTCTATCAGCGAATAGTAGAAGCCCACGTGCAGGCCCTCGGCGCGGAAGGCGTCCACGTACTCGCGCACCAGATCGCGGCCTGCGGGAGTGTTGGTGCATTTGTAGTCGGTGTACTTGCTGTCGAACATGCAGAAGCCCTCGTGGTGCTTGGTGGTCAGCACCGCGTACTTCATGCCGGCGGCCTTGGCCATGCGCGCCCACTCGCGGGCGTCAAACAGGTCGGGATCGAAGTACTTGAAGTACTTGTCATACTTTTCCTCAGGAATCATCTCGCGGGTCTTTATCCACTCGTGGCGGGCGGGCATGGAGTACAGGCCCCAATGGATGAACATGCCGAATCTGTCGCGGGTAAACCATGCGGTGTCGCCCGGGGTCTTGCGGGTTACATAGCTGGACATATTTGACCTCCTAGTAACTATACATTAATTCTGGGTAAATGCAAGGAAAAACTATTGAAAGCATTCTTGAGTTGATTATACTGTAAATAGCGCCCGACGTAAATGCACGTATGGGCAGAAAATATGGACTTTGAGGAATAGGAGGCGCGTTTATGCGCATAGAACACTGCTCGGATGCTGAGGAACGCTTTGTCGGGCTGCGGCTTCGCGTGTTCGATAGCGGGCTGGCGCATTTGGATGACGAGTGGGATCTGCGCGACGTGCGCTCGCCATATACGCGGCTGTACTTCGTGTACTCGGGCGAAGGGGTGATATGCACGCATTCGGGCGAGCGGATGCTGCGCGCGGGTCATATGTACCTTGTGCCGAGCGGGCTGAAGTTTGACTGCCGCTGCGGGGGCGCTCTGGAGAAGCTGTACATACATGTGGCGCTGGAGCTGCCGGATGGGTTTGACCTGCTGGGCGGCTTTGCGGATGCGCTGGAGCTGGAACTGCCGGGGGCGCTGGGTGACTCGTTGCGCGCGGCGTATGGCGGCGGCGATATAGGTTCGGCGCTTGCGCTCAAGAGCGGCGTATATGCGGCTCTTGCGGCGTTCATGGCCGAGTATGGCGCGCAGCTGCACCCGGTTAGCAGCTATTCGCCGCTGACGCACGCCGCGTTTAAGCTGATAAAGCGCGAGCTAAGCTCCAACCTGACGCTCAAGGACATCGCCGGTACGCTGAACATAAATCCCAGCACGCTGGGCAAGCGCTTCCGCGCCGAGACCGGCCAGTCGATGAGCAGCTACATAGACAGCCTGCTGATGCAGAAGCTCCAGCGCAGACTGCTCTCGGGCGACGCTACGCTGTCTGAGATATCCGACGAGTTGGGCTTTTGCGACCAGTTCTACATGTCGCGCTACTTCAAGAAGCGTCAGGGCGAGACGCCCAGCGCGTACAGAAGGCGGCTGGGCGGCGCGGTGTAGAGCGCGACCGATGCATGCACGCTGCTGCTCGCATGCGCTCGGGCATGCGGGCTGCGAGGGTATGTCAATGCCGCTGGCATGCGTGCAGGGATGCCGCCGCGCGCGCGTCGCGGCGTGGATTAATACAGCCTGCTCCATGATTTTACTTAAAGGGCTTTGACAGAAGCGCATAAAAATGATAACATTAAGTGTCAAATGTAAAATACTTTGGCGGAGGGATACTGATGTCAGGACATAATAAATGGTCCACTATCAAGAACAAGAAGGCTAAGACCGACGCCCAGAAGGGCAAGATATTTACCAAGATAGGCCGCGAGATACTCATAGCTGTGCGCGAGGGCGGCGGCGCCGATCCGGCGACCAACGGCAAGCTGCGCGACGTTATAGCCAAGGCCAAGGCAAACAACATGCCTAACGATAACATCAACCGCTCCATACAGAAGGCTGCGGGCGAGGGCAACGCCGCCAACTACAAGGAGCTGACCTACGAAGGCTACGCGCCCGGCGGCGTGGCGGTGATACTGTCGGTCGTTACTGACAACATCAACCGTACCGCGTCCGAAGTGCGCCACCTGTTCGACAAGTTCGGCGGCCAGATGGGCGCAAACGGCTGCGTTAGCTGGATGTTCGACTTCAAGGGCGTAATCGAGCTGGAGATCCCCGCGGGCAAGGATGAGGATGACATAATGATGATGGCTCTGGACGCGGGCGCGGAGGACGTGACCGTGGACGAGAACATCGCCACCGTCTACACCGATCCCGGCGAGTTCTCACAGGTTCGCGAGGCGCTGGAGAGCGCGGGACTTACCTTCCTGTCGGCTGACCGCACCATGCTGCCCAAGAACACCGTGGACATCACCGACCCCGAGATGGTGGAGAAGGTGCGCAAGCTGCTGGACGTCATGGAGGACGACGACGACGTTCAGGAGGTCTACCACAACGCCGTGCTTCCCGAGGAAGAGGAAGAAGATGACTAATATGCAGGCAGTGGAACCCCGCGCCTGTGCGTCCGTCAGGTGACATCCTGACGGTCAACGCGCGCTGCGAGATATGGCGGCGCGCGTTTTAATGTGCGCGCAGGGAAGCGCACGGGTGCAAGCTCTGACCAATGCGGCATGCCCGGCTGCGGCAGAGTGGAACCCCGCGCCTGTGCGTCCGTCAGGTGACATCCTGACGGTCAACGCGCGCTGCGAGATATGGCGGCGCGCGTTTTAATGTGCGCGCAGGGAAGCGCACGGGTGCAAGCTCTGACCAATGCGGCATGCCCGGCTGCGGCAGAGGGTAATCGCCAACTCTGATATGCAGCGCCATGCGCGGCATGCAGTGCGGCTGCGTGCGGCATGCGAAACGCAATGTTGAGATTGACATGCCATGGATGGTAGCATATAATGATATCATCAAGAATGATCTGGGAGGCGTGTGCATATGAAGATGAAGCGGCTTGTGAGCGCGCTGCTGGCGGCATCACTGCTGGGCTGCGGCGCGGGCGCGCTGGCGGATGGATACAGGGACAGCGTGGACAAGGCCATAAGCGCCATTGAGGACGAGGGCGAGCGTCTGGATGCGCTGCTGGACATGAACGAATACATAGACGGGCTGATAGCGGAGATGAGCCAGTCGCGCTACGACGTGCTTGAGCGCAACGACAAGGGCGAGGCCGTGGAGGCCATGCAGGAGCGCCTTGCAGAGCTTGGCTATTATGACGAGCGCGTGGACGGCAAGTTCGACAACGACACCGTGAAGTCGCTCAAGCAGTTCGAGAAGAAGAACGGGCTGGCAAACGACGGCGTAGCGTCGGCATATGATCAGGCGATACTGTTCTCCAGCGGCGCGATAAACAGCGAGGGCGAGCGCGCGGGCGGCAAGGCGGACGGCGCGGGCAGTCAGGATGCAAGCGAATACGAGGCGCTGGACTACGCCGTTTACGCGGAGGACACGGACGAATACGAGGGCCACAAGGTGCTGCTTGAGGGCGAGATAAAGCAGATGATGGACGGCGCTGTGCGCGTGGAAGTGGATGGCGGCGTGGTCTATGTGGACACAAGCGAGGCTGACATAGAGGGCATTACGGGCGGCGACAGCGTGACCATACTGGCCGTGCTGGCGGGCGAATATGAGTACACCAATCTGGCTGGCAAAGAGAAGATTATACCCGCAGCCAAGGCGGATTCCATAGAGAAGAACGACTAAACAGTCCAGCCGCTGCGGCATATGGCGATGGCCCGATGAACTGCGCGCAGCACGCTCACCGTTATGACGGATTATCGCTCCCAAGAGGGCTAGCGGCCCTCTCGACTTCAATCGCGCCCGGCGACATGTGCGGCGGGCGCGATTGATTTTGCCATGGGAAATGGAATTTGCCAGAGTTAAAATATCTGCCTTGCAGTTTCCATGTACGTAAGCCTGCAGGATTCCGGCGAAAGCCGGCAGGTGTGGCAGCGGCGGTGGAGGTTCTCCCGCGCCATGCTTGTCAAAAGACTTTCTGATAAGCTGAGCGAGCGCCCGGATAAGCATTGCTTGTCCGGGCGCTCGCTGCTATTACGTAGCAAATGCACTCAGCGTGAGCGCGCCACATCAACCCTTTATCGAGCCGACCATGACGCCCTTTACGAAGTAGCGCTGCAGGAAGGGGTACACGATCAGTATCGGCACGGTGGCCACGATTATCGTGCAGTACTTGACCAGCATGCGGAACTGCTCCTGCTGGCTCTGGCCGACCGAGCCGACCTGAGTCATGGAGGAGGTGTCGTTCTTGAGCAGTATCTCGCGCAGCACCAGCTGCAGCGGGTACTTTTCCTTGCTGGACAGGAATATCGAGGGATTGAACCAGTTGTTCCACCAGTACACCGCATAGAACAGCGCTATGACGGCTATGGTCGCCTGAGCCAGCGGGAAGAATATGCGCCAGAGTATGGTCCAGTCGTTGGCACCGTCCAGTCGCGCCGATTCCTCCAGGCTGTCGGGTATGCCCGCAAAGGCCGTGCGCATGACTATCAGGTTCCATGTGTTGACCAGCACCGGCATGATTATTCCGGAATAGGTATCCAGCAGGTTCATGCTTTTGACCATCAGGTAGAAGGGTATGAGTCCGCCCGCGAAGTACATCGTGAAGGCGATCATCTTCATTATCTTGGCGTTCCAGTAGCAGTCCTTGCGGCTGAGTCCGTAGGCGGCCATGGTGGTTATGGCCATGTTGAGGAAGGTACCTACGCCCAGATATATGAGAGTGTTGCGGAAGCCATTGGGTATGTTGGGGTTTTCCATGACCAGCTGATAGCCGCGCACGTTCCACTCGCCCAAGGGCCATATCATTATGCCGCGCTGCATGTACAGAAGCACGGGGTCGCTTATCGACGATACCAGCACATACCAGAGGGGATATATGCAGATAAGGCACAGAATCGTCATGAATATGTAGTTAAATACCGCAAAGGCTTTTTCGCCGCGCGTTCTGAGTTCGTTTGCCATGTCGCATATCCCTCCTTTACCACAGACTGTTCTCGGTCAGTATGGAGCTCATCTTGTTGGCGAATATGACCAGCAGGAAGTTGATGACCGAGTTGAAGAGGCTGACCGCGGTGGAGAAGCTGAAGTTGGCCTCCACTATGCCCTTGCGATAAACGTAAGTGGACACTACATCCGCAGTCTCATAAGTCAGGCCGTTGTACAGAAGGATTATCTTCTCGTAGCCAACGCCCATCATGGAGCCTATGCGCAGTATGAGCAGTATGGATATCGTGGGCAGTATGCCGGGCAGGGTAACGTGTATGACCTGCTTGAACTTGCCCGCGCCGTCTATCGTAGCGGCCTCGTACTGCTCCTGATCTATGCCGGCAAGGGCGGAGAGATAGATTATCGAATCCCAGCCCAGCTTCTGCCATATCTCAGAGCCTACGTAAACAGTGCGGAAGTACTTGGAATCGCCCAGCAGATTCGCCGGCTCAGCCACGCCAAACAGGCGCTGTATCTCGCCGAACAGACCGGAGCTTGTGCAGAAATCGACCAATATACCGCACAGCACTACCAGCGATATGAAGTAGGGCATGTAGGTGATGGTCTGCACTACGCGCTTGAACTTTACATTGCGCATCTCGTTTAGCATCAGCGCCAGTATTATCGGGGCGGGGAAGCCAAACAGCAGATTGTAGAAGCTTATCAGCAGCGTGTTGCGTATCGTGCGCCATGCATAGGCGCTGCGGAAGAAGTCGCGGAACCACTGCAGGCCCACCCACTTGCTGCCGAATACGCCCTTTTTGGGAGAGAAGTCGTTGAAGGCGATGATTATGCCGTACATGGGGCCGTAGCACCAGACGAGGTAGAACAGCACGGCGGGCAGTATCATAAGGTATACCGGCCAATGGCGCTTGAAGTCGCGCGCGATTATCTGGCGGGTGGTAAGCACCTTGTAGCCGCCGGGTATGTTGGCGCTTGCATATATGCGATCCAGCTCCTGCCGGCGCAGCGTCATGGAGCGGGAGGACTTGTGGTATATGACGACGCCTATGTTAAGCACCGCAAGCACCAGCCCCACATACCAGCCCGCGCCGAAGCTCAGCGCGTCGGCATTCAGCGCAAACTCGGCCTTGGCCTGAAACGTTATGTCAAAGCGCAGCATGGCTATGCATACGGCCATAAACAGCGAACTTATTATCGAATGGATGAACTTGTCCGGCATGAAGAGCGCAGACGCCATGCCGTATATGCCAAATATCAGCGTACCTATGACCAGTGGATGCGGCACACCGGCGGATTTGCCCTGGGTGGCACCCATAAGCATGTCTATGCCGCTCAGTACAACGGGTTCTTCGGTCTTGTAGTGCTGCCCGGTTACCAGCGTCATAAACAGGCTGGCTATGGTCAGCAGGCATAGCGCGGCTATTACGAACCTGAGCTTATCCGTGGACGCAGTGCGCGCGCTGCCCTCGGGTCTGGATGCTACCGTCATGATGTATCAACTCCTGTCGCATGTCATATCGGAGCGCGTTGCTCCTGATATGTTTTGCCGGGCGAAGGGAATCCCCCGCCCGGCAAAGTATCCGATGTCTTAGCGAATGACTTAATTATCAGCGCGCCAGGTAGCGGTCGAGGGCATCCTGCTTTATCTGGATGGCATCCTCTATGCCCTGAGACTGGATCTGCTCGACGAAGGCGTCGAAGTTCTCCAGAGACTCCTGACCCGTGATGAACTTGAAGGTCATTTCCTCGCGATAGGTGTCGATGTCGGTCATTATGCGGTTGAGCTCCTGAGTCTCATCGGCGGTCTCGGCGATCATGGGCATGTACCAGTCGGCTCCGTCCTGACCCCAAGCGCCTATGCACTGCCATACCTCGGGCTGCATCTCATAAGCGGTCGAGTCGCGCAGATAGCCCCAGTTGTGCAGCTTGAACAGCGGGTAAACGGTCCAGAAGTCCTTGTCGCTGCCCTTGGAGGTAACGCCGGTCTCCTCGTATATCCACTCCAGAGTCTCGTCGCCGTCGCCGGCATCGTTCCACTTGTAGCTCACGCCCTCGGGGCCGTAGGAGCACAGGTCGCCGCCGCTCTGGCTGTACCAGTAGTCCTTCCAGCGGATGACGGTCTCAACTATGCCCTCATCCACGGCGCGGGTGGTCAGCACGTCGTAGTCGGTGCGGACGATGGAGTCATACTGACGCAGATGAGTTACCTGCCCCTCGGTCAGGACGGGCATGCGCACGGCGGTCAGCTTGTACTCGGGGTTGTTGTTCATGCCGGAAACCTTGGCCTGACCTATCTCGCCGTAAGCAGAGCCGAAAGCGCCGTAGGTGCCGTCAGCCATCTTGGCCTGATAGTCGGAGTCGGTTATGGTGGCGAAGTCGGGGTCGAGTATGCCGTCGGCATACCAGCCGTTGAGCAGGGTCAGGAAATCCTTGTAACCGGGCTCCAGCGGGCCGTAGGTAGCGGTCTTGCCGTCCTTGGCAAACCAGCTGTATGCGGCATCATAGGTAGCGGCGAAGGCGTAGTTGGTGGCAACGCCGTACCACTTGGTTATGTTAAGACCCAGCTGGGTGCCGAACTGCTCCTTGAAGGTGCGCAGCATCTTGTCCCAATCGTCTATGGTCACCGGGACGTCCAGACCGGCCTTGTCCAGCAGATCCTGACGTACCCACAGGCCGGACCACGGGCTGGAGGGAACGTAGTCCAGCATGTGCCACTTTATCATGGCGCCGGAGTCCATTATGGAATCGACAGCTATCTCGTGATAGGTGTCGCGCAGGTACTTGAGGTTGGGGGCAAAGCCCTGCTCGTAGTACTCGCTGTAATCCAGATACACGCCGTCCTCAACGGCCTTCTCAACGCCGCCCTTGTAATCCGGCGGGGTGGAGAACATGTGGGGCAGATCGCCGGAAGCGCAGCGCAGGTTGAAGTTATCGGTCTCGGAGCCTACCGGCGGGTACACCCAGTCTACCTTGATGCCGGTGCGCTTTTCCATTTCCTTAAAGGTCTCGCAGTCGGCCAGCGTCTCCATAACGGTGGAGGAGAAGCCGCGCCATACCTGTATGGTGATGGGTTCGGAGGATATCGGCAGTTCGGTCAGGTCAGTTCCAAAGTGCTGGCGATGTATCGTGCCAAGCTCTTCGGCAAAAGCTACGCCGGACATCACCATCATGGTAGCCAGCAGCACGCAAAGGATCTTGGAAAACCGTTTCATAATATCCCTCCTGCTTGTCGTTGTACACACCGCAGCGACGCGCCGCAATCGGCACGCTTCAGAGTGCGGCCCTCTGCCTGACACAATGTTTAGCAGGCGTTAATATGATGCGAATCTACAAAAACGCCAACTTGACGATATAGCAACCATTTGCGAACGAATACAAAATATTGCGGCACAAATTGGTCTATATATCCGAGCTGATAACATCGTGTCAGGTATTATATTATTAATATACAGCAGAAACTCACATATGTAAATGAACTTATCGGCACGAGGGATGCATGTTTCGGCAAAGATGAGCAAAATAGAGTAAAAATGTATTGAATCAAATGCACTGGCAAGTTAACGTGCGCATGCGCTAAAGGCGCCGGTAAAAAACATTTGCAAAAAAGCGGAAAAGGGTATTGACAGAATGCCCTCATCGGTGCTATAATAAACAAGCACGCACGAAAGTGATGCGAGCCGTAAGTAAGCCATCCGGAGAGATGTCCGAGCGGTTTATGGAGCTAGTCTTGAAAACTAGTGATGCTTAACGGCACCGGGGGTTCGAATCCCTCTCTCTCCGCTTTACTTTTTCTGTGCGAAGCGCAATGTGTTTTTCGGCTTGGAGAAGTACCCAAGAGGCCGAAGGGGCTCCCCTGCTAAGGGAGTAGTGTGCGATAAGCGCAGCCCGGGTTCAAATCCCGGCTTCTCCGCCATTTAAGGACTGAAACAGATGTTTCAGTCCTTTTTATTTTAGACCATGTCAGGAAAAGGCGCAAAACGCGCCTGCTGCACAAATAAAAATCCCGGCGGCTGACACGCTGCTGCCAGTATACCACAGGTTTCATTTTTCGTGGAGTCTGATTCTATGGCGTGGATATTTTGGGATTTACACCTTGCCATAATGTACAGACCAATCCATATCGGCACATATGCAGCTTTCCGATATAATCTAACCATGGCACCATTGCAGCGCTGCTGAAAGCTTGCTCAGTCGATATCGCGGTATAATGCGCGCCATGGGCATTATGAGCGCAAGCAGTGCGGACTTCGCGCGGCACGCGATACATGGGCAGCTGCACATCGATGCATATCCACCATTGCAATATATACCGCAAAAGCTAAACCATATCAGCGAGCAAAAGCCACATGAGCCGGAGCGCGGTTGCGCTTTGACAAACGCCGCGCGCGCAAATAGCAGTCAGGCAGCGTTTGAATCAGCGGCCGCGCGTACTTGCATGGCCGCAGCGATATGATGCCACCCATAACAGACAACGCGCACATCAAAAGCCAACTGTTGACAAGTAAACTTGGCAGGAGTATAATGTGCCTGTGACAAGAAAACTTGGCAAGGAGGTGCGGCGGATGAACAGGGAAGATATACTGAAGCTTAGCCGCGCAGAAAGCAAAGGGCGTTGCGATGAGCGCGAGGCCGTAGCGATAGGCAACGCTTCGCGCGCGGGCATGCGCGTGGGCGCGCTTCTGTGCGTGGCGCTGGCGTTTGTGGGCGGGCTGATGCATGCTCCTGCGGTCGGGAATATCGGATGGGCGCTGTACTTTGCCATGCAGGGCAGCGGCAATATGGCGATGTTCCGGACATTGGGAGAGCGGCGCAGCCTTGTATGGGGCGCAGTGGAGCTTGCATTTGCTGTGGCGTTTGCTGCATTGGCCATAGCGGGGAGCGCAGCGAGGCCATGAATGAAAAGCTGATACTGAAGAACAATATCAAGGAGGCAAGGGGCGCGAAAGGGCTGTCACAGCAGCAGCTGGCCGGCATGGTGGGCGTATCGCGCAACACGATAAGCTCTATCGAGACCGGCCAGTTCAATCCGACCGCGAAGCTGGCGCTCATACTGTGCATAGCGCTGGACAAAAAGTTTGAGGAATTATTCTATTTTGAGGAGCTTTGAGAGAGCAGGTGAGCGAATTATGGATGAGTAGACCATCGGCGTAGTCACTAAGGTGAGCAGGCAGTGGTACATCAAGGTAAACACCAAGCCCGTAAGGGGATTGGGTACGGATGGAGCAAAGCATCCGCATGTGATAAGCATAAAGTATTCGGTAAATGGCAGGGAATATATAAAGCGAAAGTGGCTGGACGCATATCAGCCCGTGCCGCGCGTAGGCGACAGCGTGCGGATAGCGTACTTAAAGGACAAGCCGTCAAAGGCCAGGGTGCTTTGACATGCGCAAATAGATATGCTCCCTCGCGTACTGCGCATTCGTGAATGGCGGGCGGTACAGAGGGAGCATTTTGCGCATATTCAACTATTTGTGGCAATCACAATGCGCGCGGTCGGTATCTTGCGACGCATATCGCATGCGGTAGTATTACGCGCCCATGCGCGCGCATATGCTGCCCAGCACGCCGTTGCGCTTGAGCGCGTAGAGCAGCGCGCCCGATATGGCCGCGCCCGCCGCTGTGGATATCAGGAAGGGCATTATGTATGCATAGAACGCGACGCTGCCCGCAGTCACGCCCATGAACAGCGTGGCGATGGGGTAGGCCAGCAGACCGCCTATTATGCCCGTGCCGAACACCTCGGCCAGCAGCGTGGGCATTATGCCGCGCGTATAGTGATAGACCAGCCCGCACAGCAGCGCGCCGCACATGCTGCCCGGGAATGCCAGCAGGCTACCCAGTCCCATGAGGTTGCGCAGCAGGCTGGCCACAAAGGCCACGCCCACGCCATACCACGGCCCCAGCAGCACCGCGCACAGCACGTTGACCATGTGCTGCACCGGCGCGCACTTGCTTCCGAACACCGGGAACGAGAACATGCTGCCGGCGACCGCCAGCGCGCAGAGTATGCCGGCTGTGGCCAGCTTGAGTATGTTGGAACGCTTCATAAATATCATCTCTCCTTTGCGATATAAAGGGGGCGCATCTGGTGAAAACAGCCCCCGTACAGGGTGCGGAGGGCAGACTTCGCCCACCGTTCGGTCGAGACTTGCTGGTCTCCTCTCACGCCGGAACACGGCTTCCCATCGCTGTCTTCACGCCACAGGGCGCTCCCCCTCTGGCGGCCCGCTTGCGGGTATACCCGCCTCCTTTCGCAAAGCAGTATCTATTCAAAGCGCCACGGGGCGTTTTGACCTATATGGGTAAAGGGCAACAGGTCATCAGCGCGCAATGTGCCATTGCGCATGCGTTTGCGCAGGCGATGCGTATCATATCGCCGCGCAGTGTGCGGCATATGGCTGTGCGTATGCGCAGACGATGCGTAGCATCCTCCCGCGCATATACGTCAGCAATGCATATCACCGCCATGCGCACCGCACGGCGCTCGTCAGACATCGTCTCGCGGCTGCATGCACATCTCCCAGAAGGCATGCTCATGCTCGGAGCAGCGGCGGAATATGTCGAGGCACTTTGCCTCGCGCTCGGGGCTAAGTCCCTGACATGCGCGCTCGGTGAACTCCATCCACTCGCGGCAGACAGCATCGTAGCTGCCGTCTGCGTAGTCGCGCACGAAAGGCCAGTAGGCCGTGTCGCGCACCTGGGGATAGTCGCGCAGCACCTCGCCGAATATGTATGCGTAGCTCAGCATGCAGGGCAGGCAGGCCATCATGCACTCGGGCGCGCCCTCGCCATCGCGCGCGGCGCTTAGCATCGTGTCCACATAGGCGCGGTTGGCCGGGCGCAGCGGAAGGTGCTGTATATCGGCATCGGTAAGGCCATAGCGCTTCATGTAGTACAGGCGAGTGGCATCCTCGCTCTCGTTTACGAAGGCGAGCAGCGAGTAGTATGCGCGTATCTCCTCGCTGGTTCTGGCATGCACCATGCCATAGGCGAATACCTTGGCGTATTCGCGCAGGTACAGGCTGTCATCGACTATATAGCCCTTGAAGCAGTCCTCGCTGAGAGTGCCTGCCGCCACGCCGCGCACGAAGGCGGTGTCCAGACAGCTGCGCCATATGGGCAGGCTGTCGCGTATTGCATCGCTTAGCATGCTCATCCTTTTCACCTCACAAACTCGCCCTGAAGCGCAAACATGTGGTCCATGGGGCCGCGTCCCCTGCCCAGATTTAGCATCGCGCCCAGCGCTCCCGATATGTACGCCTTGGCGCGGCGCACGGCCTCGTCAAGCTCATAGCCCTTGGCGAGGTTGGAGGCTATTGCGCTGGACAGCGTGCAGCCTGTGCCGTGTGTGTTGGGGTTGTCTATGCGCTTGCCGTTAAACCACTTGCCGTGGCCATTGCACCACAGGTAATCGTTGGCATCGTTCAGGTCATGGCCGCCCTTGAGCAGCACGGCACAGCCGTACTTTGCGCATATTGCCTGCGCTGCGGCTTCCATGTCGGCTGAGCTGGCGATGCGCCCGCCCAGCAGCACCTCGGCCTCGGGTATGTTGGGCGTTATAACGCAGCTAAGCGGCATGAGTCTGCCGGTGAGCGCCGATATCGCATCTTCGGATATCAGCCGCGAGCCGCTGGTCGCGACCATCACGGGGTCTACGACTATGTTCTGCGCGGAGTATTCTGCGAGTTTTTGGGCTATTACCTCGATGAGCGGAACTGAGGATACCATGCCTATCTTGACCGCGTCCGGGCGTATGTCGGTGAATACGCAGTCCAGCTGCTCGGCGAGGAATTCCGGGCTGGCTTCCTGTATGCTGCGCACGCCGGTGGTGTTCTGGGCGACCATGGCGGTTATGGCGCTCATGGCGTATACGCCGTTGGCGGTCATGGTCTTTATGTCGGCCTGTATGCCCGCGCCGCCGCTGGGATCGGTTCCGGCTATGGTGAGTGCTGTCTTCATATTATACAATGCTCCTTTTGGTATTGAGTCTTTCGGATAACGGCACGATGCGCGCATGTGGAAACCGGCGCTTGGAGATGGCGCGGTGTATGGCGGTTAGGGTATGCCGAGCTTGCATGCGTTCATCATGCGGATGGGGGAGTATCACATGGGGCGATGCTGCCATCGCTGAACACTGCGTCAGCAATCACGCGCATTATGCGCATGAGAGTATCGCATCAGGCGATGCTGCCATCGCTGAACACTGCGCCAGCCAGCGCGCGCATTATGCGCATGAGAGTATCGCATCGGGCGATGCTGTCATTGGCGAAAGCCACGTCAGCCAGCGCGCGCATTATGCGCATGAGAGTATCGCATCAGGCGATGCTGCCATCGCT
>JBMNUB010000003.1:0-132504 GCA_050946055.1 Candidatus Fimadaptatus sp.
ATTGAATGTGATAAAGCGATATCAATCGGATACAGGCACTAAGCGGCCCATGTCTAAGATTATGTTTGATTGCCTGCTTGAGGCTTCTACTATTATGAAGGTCTTGGGGGAAAGTTGATTTCCGTGAGCCCTACACGCATTAATGTTGAATTATCGGGAAGCGCTTGACAGCGCAATATGCGTGTGATATAGTAAATAAGCATGTTTATATGTGGGTCAGCGCCCATCCCACTAGACTAGGAGGTGTAAACATGGCCGTTGGACAGAGGGTTAAGATCACTCTGGCTTGCACCGAGTGCAAGCAGCGCAACTACAATACCATGAAGAACAAGAAGAACGATCCCGACCGACTGGAGATGACGAAGTACTGCCGCTTCTGCAAAAAGCATACCACTCATAAGGAGACCCGCTAACAGCAGCATGCGTCAGGGGCCGGGCCTTGTGCCGGACGCTTAGTCGGGCAGATGGCTCAATGATCTGAAAGAAGTGAATGACATGGCTAAGCAGAAACAGGAAGTCAACCAGAAAAAGACGGGCTTCGTGGGTTTCTTCTGCAAGATCGGACGCTTTTTCAAGAACCTGGGGCTGCGTATCGGCCGCTCGTTCAAGGACATGTACGCCGAGCTTAAGAAGGTGACCTGGCCGACCAAGCAGGAACTGATAAACTACACGCTGGTCACGCTGGCTTTCATGGCCGTATTCGTCGTAGTTATAGGCGTGCAGGATTCCATATCCGCGGCGCTGGTCAGACTGCTTACCAACAGTTGATCCTGATCCGCATACCCTATGCCGGAGCGTAAGTTTAAGGAAGGATAGCCTATGAGTGAAAGAGCCGATAATGCCCAAGTGACCGAACAACCGCAGTGGTATGTAGTGCACACCTATTCCGGTTATGAAAACAAGGTCATGGACGACCTCAGAAAGACCGTTGACAACAATGGCCTGGAGCATCTCATCTACGAGATAAAGGTGCCGGTAGAGGAAGTGGCCGAGATAAAGGGCGGCAAGCGCCGCATGGTGCAGCACAAGACCTACCCCGGATACGTGCTGGTCAAGATGATAATGACCGACGATGCGTGGTATGTGGTACGCAACACGCGCGGCGTCACCGGCTTCGTAGGCCCGGGGTCAAAGCCCGTTCCGCTAACTGAGGCCGAGGTCGAAAAAATGGGCGTGATAGGGGAGCCCGTCAGGATAGACCTGGTAGCCGGCGACACCTGTAAGGTGTTGGACGGCCCGTTCAAGGACTGCACCGGTGAAGTCGTTGAGATAGATACGGTCAGTCAAAAGGCGCGCATAAAGATTGCCATGTTCGGTAAAACGGCAGCGTTTGACATCGGACTGGATCAGATAGTTCGCGTCTAGCAGCACCTTGCGAGGAAATGTAACACATGTTGTTTCCGGCAAGGCGTGGGAGGAATCGCAAGGTTCCGTCAGAGACCACAACATTTAGGAGGAGATCACCATGGCAAAGAAAGTAACCGCGCTCATCAAGCTGCAGGTAAATGCTGGCAAGGCCACGCCCGCGCCGCCCATAGGCCCGGCGCTGGGTCAGCACGGCATTAACATACCCGGATTCTGCAAGGAGTTCAATGCCCGCACCGCCAATCAGGCTGGCCTTGTAATCCCGGTCGTGATAACCGTTTATCAGGATCGCACGTTTACCTTCATCACCAAGACCCCGCCGGCCGCTGTGCTGATAAAGAAGGCCGCCGGTCTGGATCACGCCTCTGGCAAGCCCAACACCGTTAAGGTGGGCAAGATAACCATGGCGCAGGTCCGCGAGATAGCTCAGACCAAGATGCCTGACCTCAACGCCGCTTCTATCGAAGCTGCTATGAGCATGGTCGCCGGTACTGCGCGCTCGATGGGTGTTACGGTCGAGGAATGATCCTTAGACCGCAGTGGAAGGCTGTACGCCGCTAAAACCACAGGGAGGATGTAAATTAGAATGAAGCACGGTAAGAAGTATATTGACAGCAGCAAGCTGATCGATTCCCTCAATCTGTATGAGCCGGACGAGGCTGTAAAGCTGGTAAAGCAGACCGGCAAGGCCAAGTTCGACGAGACCGTGGAGATATCGGTGCGTCTGGGCGTCGATCCCCGCCATGCGGACCAGCAGGTTCGCGGCGCGGTTGTACTGCCCCATGGTACCGGCAAGCAGGTCAAGGTCCTGGTCTTCGCCAAGGGCGACAAGGCCAGCGAGGCTGAGGCCGCGGGCGCCGATTTCGTGGGCGCTGAGGAGTACATAACCAAGATCCAGAAGGAAAACTGGTTCGATTTCGACGTGGTCGTGGCTACCCCCGACATGATGGGTCTGGTTGGCCGTCTGGGCCGCGTGCTCGGTCCTAAGGGCCTGATGCCTAACCCCAAGAGCGGCACCGTGACCATGGATGTCACCCGCGCCGTGAACGAGATCAAAGCCGGTAAGGTCGAGTACCGCGTGGACAAGACCTCTATCGTACACTGCCCCCTGGGCAAGGTCTCCTTCACCGAGGAGCAGATCAGCGAGAATCTGCGCGTGCTGATGGATGCCATAGTAAAGGCCAAGCCGGCCTCTGCTAAGGGTACCTATATCCGCAGCTGCGTGATCTCCGCTACCATGGGCCCTGGCATAAAAGTTAACCCGGTTCGCTTCGGCTAAGAGTTGACAGAGCCGCGTGCGCGTGGTATAATATAAAACGCTGACCGAGTCAGCAAGCCGTAGACAGTGGGAGCGCAAGCTTAATGGGAAACCACCCACCGAGGCGTGAGGCACATAGTGAATTTTTCTATGCCCTTGCGTGTCTGCGCAGGGGCATTTTCATATGCCCCGCTCGCCTCAGTTATGAGACGATAGCTTTGTGGCAAGGAGGTGCATATAGTTGAGTCAGGCTCAGGAACAGAAAAAGCTGGTAGTTGCCGCTATACGCGAAAAGCTGGAAAAGGCTCAGAGCGTAGTGCTCATAGATTACCGCGGACTGACCGTGGCCGAAGTCACCGAGCTTCGCAACGAGTTCCGCAAGGCCGGCGTTGAGTATCAGGTTCTCAAGAACACTCTGATAAAGATCGCCGCCAATGAAATGGGCGTAACCGGTCTGGACAACGTGCTGGAAGGCCCCACCGCTGTGGCGTTCAGCATGGAGGATCCGGCTTCTGCCGCTAAGATAGTCAGCGAATTCGCCAAGAAGACCAAGAAGACTCAGGTCAAGGCTGGTTTGCTGGGCACGGAAGTTCTCGATGTCAAGGGCGTACAGGCGCTGGCCGATCTGCCGCCCAAGGAAGTGCTCATCGCCCGCATCATGGGCAGCTTGAACGCTCCCGTTACCAACTTCGTGGGTGTGCTGTCCGCGACGCTGCGTTCCCTGGTGTACGCTATCGACGCGGTTCGCAAGTCCAAGGAAGAGGGCTGACATTAAGTCAATGGGCAAAGGATATGCGCGCGCGCTGCGTAATCCGCCCACAATGACGAGGGTCGCATGACCCGCATCATCAACAATACTAGATAAAATGGAGGGTTTATAATATGACTCGCGATGAACTGATAACCGCTATTGGCGAGATGACCGTTCTGGAACTGGCTGACCTGGTAAAGGCTCTGGAGGAGAAGTTCGGCGTATCCGCTGCTGCTCCCGTTGCTGTTGCTGCTGCTCCCGCTGCGGCCGCTGCTGCTGCTCCCGCTGAGGAGAAGACCGAGTTCGACGTAGTGCTCAAGAGCGTTGATGCTTCCGCGAAGCTGAAGGTCATCAAGGCTGTGCGCGAGGTCGTTGACGGCCTGGGCCTGAAGGAAGCCAAGGAGCTGGTTGAGAGCGCTCCCAAGACCCTGAAGGAAGGCATCGCCAAGGACGAGGCCGAGAAGATCGCTGCGAAGCTGAAGGAAGCTGGCGCTGAGGTCGAGGTTAAGTAATCTTACTTGCCACATGCAAAGAGCGTTGCGCGTTTGCGCGACGCTCTTTTTAGTGCGCATTTTGAGAGGCGCGCGCTTGGCCAAGCGGTCGGGCCTTTGCATGCGGGCGCGCTGTGCCGCGGCATACGGTATTGCGCGCGGACAGTTCGATGCATCTGGCGGCGCGACAAGTCCAAAAGCGCCCGCCGAAACTGGACGGGCGCGAATATGCGCATGCATATCAGGAAAAAGCCCCGCCGAAACTGAGAGCAGACTTGCCCGGCGGCTGCATCAGCAAAAAGCGCCCGCCGAAACTTTGACATGCGCACTGCAGCCGCACATCGCCCGCTGCGCGCGAGCGCGTTAACTCAAATACGCATGCAAGAACGTGCGAATTATGAGATAATGTAGCAAACAACGGCGAATTACGGCGCGGGCATATGCGCGCGCATAGGAGGCTGCTTATGGACGGGCTTGATGGAAAGTATGTGGCGCTTAAAGACTGGCTGAGTGCGCATGCGCCTTTGGCGCTGGCATTCTCGGGCGGCGTGGATTCCAGCTTTTTGCTGGCTGCCTGCCGTGAGGCGGATGCGGATCATCTGGCCATAACGGTGGATTCGGTGTTTCAGAGCGAGACGGAGCGCGAGGACGCTTTTGCCCTGGCGCATGGCGATCGCTGGCTGCGCATATCGGTGGACGTGCTGGGCATAGAGGGCGTGTGCGAGAACCCGCCCGAGCGCTGCTACCTGTGCAAGCGGGAGATATTCAAAAGCATATTCGAGCGCGCAGAGGGGCGCTGCGTGATAGACGGCACTAACTACGACGATCTAGGCGATTTCCGCCCCGGCATGCGCGCGCTGCGCGAGCTGGGCGTAAAGTCGCCGCTGATGGAGCTGGGCTGGCGCAAGGCCGATATTCGCGAGATGTCGCGCAGGCTGGGACTCAGTACCGCCGACAAGCCCGCCATGGCCTGCCTTGCCACGCGCATACCCATGGGCGAGCGCATAGAGCCGGGCAAGCTGCGCGCGGTGGACATGGCCGAAAATGCCATAAAGAAGCTGGGCTTTGCGCAGGTGCGCGTGCGCGCGCATGGCGACATAGCCCGAATAGAGCTGGACAGGGACATGCTGGTCAGGGCGGCTGAACAGGCAGCCGATATAGTTGCGGCGGTCAAGGGCGCAGGCTTCAAGCGCGCCGCGCTCGATTTGGACGGCTACAACATGGGCAGCATGAACGAGAGGAGCGTGAGCGGCCGATGAGCGGCACGGCGGGCGCATGGGAGGACGAAAAGCGGCTCTGGCTGGAGCGCGTGCGCACAGGTGAGCTGAGCGTGGACGATGCGCTGGAAGAACTGCGCCGCATGCCGCTTGAGGATCTGGGCTATGCCGTGGTGGATCATCATCGCCAGCTCAGGCAGGGCGTGCCTGAGGTCATATACTGCGCGGGCAAGACCCCCGAACAGACCGGTGGCATAGCGCGCGCGCTGCTCAGCCGCAGCGGCAACAACCTGCTGTGTACGCGCGCCGGGCGCGAGCACTTCGAGGCCGTGCGCGAGCATGCGCCCGAGGCCGAGTACTATCCCGAGGCGCGCATAGTGCGCGTAATGCGCGACCACACCAATTACGGCGTGGGGCGCATACTGGTGCTGACCGGCGGCACCAGCGACATACCCGTGGCCGAAGAAGCCGCGCTCACAGCCGAGACGCTGGGCAATGAAGTTGGCCGCATATACGACGTGGGCGTAGCCGGAATACACAGGCTGCTCAGCCGCACTGACGAGATAATGAAGGCCAATGTGCTGATTGCGGTGGCGGGCATGGAGGGCGCGCTGGCTTCGGTCGTGGCGGGCCTTGTTGACAGGCCGGTCATAGCCGTGCCTACCAGCGTGGGCTATGGCGCGAATTTCGGCGGGCTGAGCGCGCTGCTGACCATGATAAACAGCTGCGCAAGCGGGGTCAGCACGGTGAACATAGACAACGGTTTTGGCGCGGGCTATATGGCGGCGCTGATAAACCGGCCGGGGAGGACGCTATGAGCATATCGCAGGGAGCGCAGGCGGGCGAACAGCCGCGCTTTGAACCGGCGCGCGAGGCGCGCGACGTGGCCGTGATAGAGTGCAACATAGACGACATGACACCCGAGCAGCTTTCATATGCCTGCGAGGCGCTCATGGAGGCGGGCGCGCTGGATGTGTGGCAGACGCCCATTATAATGAAGAAAGGCCGCATGGCATCGCAGCTGAGCGTGCTGTGCGCGCAGGACGATGCCGAGATGATGGCCGATGAGGTGCTGCGCCAGACCAGCACGCTGGGCGTGCGCATAGCGCTGTACGCCAGGCGGGTGCTGCCGCGCGCGCATCGCACGGTGGATACGCAGTACGGCCCTGTGCGCGTAAAGACCGCACCCGGCAAGGCTTCTCCCGAATACGAGGACTGCCGCGCGGCGGCGCGTGCCTGCGATGTGCCGATAATGGACGTATACGACGCGGCGCGCAGCGCTCATAAGCGCACTTGAAGCACGCATCTCCGAACATTTACGTCCGGTTCGGTTAAAAGTTACGGGTTTTTATGGATTATTTGCCCCACCTGTGGTAATATATAGGTGTAAGATACGCGCGGGGTCAGTCCCCGCGGCATATTGCGTTTAGGAGGGTTTGCTATGCCTAAGGTTGCGGTCATAATGGGCAGCCACAAGGATTTTGCGGCCGTGGAGCCGTGCATAAAGCAGCTTGCTGAGCTGGGCATCGAGGTGGAGGCGCGCGTGCTGAGCGCACACCGCACTCCCGAGGAAGCGGCGGCGTTTGCGCGTCTGGCGCAGGAGAGCGGCGTAGAGGTGCTGATAGCTGCGGCAGGCAAGGCTGCGCATCTGGCGGGCGTGCTGGCGGCGTATACCGTGCTGCCGGTAATAGGATTGCCCATCGCTGCCTCGCAGCTGGACGGCATGGATGCGCTGCTGGCGATAGTGCAGATGCCCGCGGGCATACCCGTCGCCACAGTGGCGATAAACGGCGCTCAGAACGCCGCGCTGCTGGCGGCGCAGATACTGGGCGTAAAGTACCCCGAGATACGCATGCAACTTGAGCAGGGGCGCGTTAAGATGCACGATGAAGTGCTGATGCGCGACGCGGAGATAGCGGCCAAGGTCGCCGACATCGTCAAAGGAGAATGACAAATGATAACTTACAAGGATTCCGGTGTGGACGTCGAGCGCGGCTATGAGGCCGTGCGGCTGATGAAGGAACATGTAAAGCGCACCTTTAACGACAACGTGATAGGCGATCTGGGCTCTTTCGGCGGCTTCTATTCGATTGAGAACAATGGCATGAACCGTCCCGTGCTGGTCGCGGGTACCGATGGCGTGGGTACTAAGCTCAAGCTGGCCTTCATGACCGGCCGTCACGACACCGTGGGCATAGACTGCGTGGCCATGTGCGTAAACGATGTGGTCTGTCAGGGCGCCATGCCGCTGTTCTTCCTGGATTATCTGGCGACCGGCAGCCTCAAGCCCGAGCTGGCAGCGACCATAGTGCGCGGCATTGCCGAGGGTTGCCTGCAGGCCGGCTGCGCGCTGATAGGCGGCGAGACCGCCGAGATGCCCGGCTTCTATCCCGACGGCGAGTACGATCTGGCCGGCTTCTGCGTGGGCATGGTCGATCGCGCTCAGGCGATAAACGGCAGCGGCATACGCGCGGGCGACACTCTGGTCGGCCTTGCGTCTTCGGGCGTGCATTCCAACGGCTTCTCGCTGGTGCGCCGCCTGCTGGTGAATGACGACACCGATCTCAACGCCGTGGTGGATGAGCTGGGCTGCTCGCTGGCTGACGAGCTGCTGCGCCCCACCCGCATATATGTGCGCACCATAAAGGAACTGATATCCCGCTTCGCCATAAAGGGCATAGCCCACATAACCGGCGGCGGATTCATAGAGAACATACCGCGCATACTGCCCGACGGCCTGACCGCGCGCATAGACCGCGGCAGCTGGCCGGTACAGCCCATATTCAAGATGATGCAGCGCATAAGCGGCATGCAGGATGAGCAGATATACAACACCTTCAACATGGGCATAGGCATGGTGCTGGCCGTGGACAGCGAGGAGGCCGACGCGGTGGTCTGCGCCGCCAATTCGCTGGGCGAGAAGGCGTTCGTCATAGGCGAAGTGATAGACAGCGCCGACGGCGGCAAGGGAGTGAAGCTCGCATGAAGAAGATAGTCGCCATGGTATCGGGCGGCGGCACCAATCTTCAGGCGATATTCGACGCCATAGACCGCGGCGAGATAGACGGCGAGGTCACGCTGGTCATATCCTCGTCGCGCAAGGCATATGCGCTGGAGCGCGCGCGCATGCGCGGCATACCGGTCGTGGCGCTGCCGCTCAAGGCGTTCGCCACGGCTGAGGAGTGCCATGCCGCGCGCCACAGGGCGCTGGTCGAGGCGCAGCCCGATCTCATCGTGCTGGCGGGGTATCTGGGCATACTGGGCGCGGATACCATACGCGCATTCGCCGGGCGCATACTCAACATACACCCGGCGCTGATACCTTCGTTCTGCGGCAAGGGCATGTACGGCCATCATGTGCATGAGGCGGCGCTTGAATACGGCGTAAAGCTGTCCGGCGCTACCGTGCATTTCGTGTCCGAAGCCATAGACGCAGGCCCAATAGTCTTTCAGGGAAGCGTGCCCGTGCTGGAAGGCGATACGCCCGATTCTCTGGCCGAGCGCATACTGCCCATAGAGCATGAGCTGCTGCCCAAGGCGGTAGGTCTGTTCTGCGAGGACAGGCTGGTAATTGAGGGACGCAGCGTGCACATACTGCCGTCTAAGGAGGCTGAAGCATGAAGCTGGCAAGACTGGACGGCGAGATGGGCGGCGCTCAGAACGCATACGATGTATTCGTGGCGCTGGATGACGCGGGCAGGCGGATGGGCAAGTGCTCGGTCGTGCCTTACCGCGCCGACGAACTGCTGCCCGATTGTCCTTTCAATATATTCCTTGACTTGGATGGCGCGCTGGAGAGCATGGACATGCTGCTGGGCGCGGCGCTGGCCTCGGCTGAGGTGGTGCATAGGCGCTACCCAAAGCTGAATGCGCGCGTGTACGCAGGCTGCGCGCCCGATGACGGCGGCATGCTGGATCTTCTGCGCTATTATGGCTTCCGCGTGGATGACCGCGAGGTGGGCATGATAAAGCAGCTCTATCCCGATCCGTTCGGCGTGGATCTGCCGCAGGGCATGAGCTACATAATCGACGGACTGGAGAGCCGCGAGGACAGCCGCCGCACGCTGGAGCGCATAAACGCGACCTTCGGCGAGAGCCGCAGCGAGGAATGGCTGGAAAGGCTCAAGCGCGAACCGGGCTTCCGCCGCATAGCGGCCATAGACATAAACGGCACGGTGGGCGAGGCTCTGGTGTATCAGATGGACAGGCTGGGCATCATCGCGATGCTGGTAGTTGACGACAGGGCGCGCCGACAGGGTGTGGCGCAGTTCCTGCTGGAGTGCGCGCGGATACACTTTGTATCGCTGGGTCTGGGCTATGCACGCGCGGATGTATGGGAGCGGCTCATGCCCGCAAGGCGCCTGTTTGAGCGCTGCGGGTATTTCGCTAAGGGAGATACATGGTATTTCCCTGGATTTATGATGCAAAAGACGGAGGATGGTTTGTCATGATAAAGCGGGCGTTGATAAGCGTTTCTGACAAGAACGGCATTGTTGAACTGGCGCGCGAGCTCACTGAGATGGGCGTTGAGATACTGTCTACCGGCGGCACGATGAAGGCGCTGAAGGATGCGGGCCTGCCCGTAACATCGGTCAGCGACATTACCGGCTTCCCGGAGTGCCTGGATGGGCGCGTAAAGACGCTGCATCCGGCCATACATGCGGGCCTGCTGGCCATGCGCTCCAATCCCGAGCACATGAAGCAGATAAAGGAGCTGGGCATAGAGCCCATCGACCTGGTGGTAATAAATCTGTATCCCTTCCGCCAGACCATCTCCAAGCCCGGCGTTGAGTTCGCCGAGGCCATAGAGAACATAGACATAGGCGGCCCCACCATGATACGCGCCGCTGCCAAGAACTGGCAGGATGTGGCCGTGGTCGTCGATCCCGCCGACTATGCCACCGTCATAGAGCAGCTCAAGGCCACGGGCGAGGTCAGCCGCGACACCAAGCTCAAGCTGTGCTACAAGGTGTTTGCTCACACCGCGCAGTATGACAGCCTGATATCCAACTACCTCTACTCCAAGCTGCCCGGCGAGCCCATCTTCCCGCCGACCAAGACGCTGGCCTACGAGAAGGTTCAGGACATGCGCTACGGCGAGAACCCGCATCAGGTGGGCGCGTTCTACCGCGAGCTGAATGCCACGCCCGGCTGCCTGACCGATGCCGTACAGCTGCACGGCAAGGAGCTGTCCTACAACAACATCAACGACACCAATGGCGCGCTCGACCTGCTGCGCGAGTTCGGCGAGACCGCCGTTGTGTGCTGCAAGCACGCCAATCCCTGCGGCGTGGGCGTGGGCGCGACCGTGTATGATGCCTATATGAAGGCCTACACCGCCGATCCCATGTCGGTGTTTGGCGGCATAGTCGTGACCAACGCCGTGATAGACGAGGCCACTGCCGAGGAGATGCACAAGATATTCCTTGAGATAATCGTTGCGCCCGACTTCACGCCCGAGGCCATAAAGACCCTGACCTACAAGAAGCCCAGCCTGCGCCTGCTCAAGCTGGACACCACCCATCGCGCATTCCCCGAGGGTGCGCTGGACATGAAGAAGGTGGCCGGCGGCATGCTGATGCAGCAGGTTGACGACAAGCTCTACAAGACCGCCGGCGAGTGGGAGGCCGATGCCCGCGCTGCTCAGACCGACAAGGTGCATAAGGAGCAGTTCAAGGCCGCGCGCAAGGCCGATGCCGACGCGCCCAAGTCTCAGCTGGAGGCGGCCATAGCTCCCGCGGTCGAGGCCGAGGTGGACAAGATTATGGCTGAGCGCAAGTCGCACCTCATCGATGTGGACGGCATGGCCTGGGAGGTCGTGACCGAGCGCGCGCCCTCCGACAAGGAGATAGCCGACATGAAGCTGGCCTGGCGCATAGTCAAGCACACCAAGTCCAACGGCATAGCCATAGCCAAGGACGGTCAGTCGCTGGGCATAGGGCCTGGCCAGACCAACCGCATATGGCCCACCGAGATGGCCATAGCCCGCTCCGGCGAGCGCGTCAAGGGCGCGGCGCTGGGTTCGGATGCCTTCTTCCCGTTCGACGACTGCGCCAAGGCTGCGGCTGCCGCAGGCATAACCGCCATCATACAGCCCGGCGGCGCGGGCAACGATCAGGATTCCATAGACGTGTGCAACGCCAATGGCATAACCATGGTGTTCACCGGCATGCGCCACTTCCGCCACTAATGCGCGGCTCAGGCTCGGTCATATGGCCGAGCCTTTATTGGCGAATTATGGCAACGGGGAATTGACAATTCGCGCCGTTGCTTGCGCGTGCCGCATTGACGAACAGTAGCAAGTCAGCGCGGCATCGCGTGCCTGTGCGTGCTGCGTTGACGAACAGCAGCAAGTCAGCGCGGTATCGCGTGCTGCATTGACGAACAGCAGCAAGCCCGCGCGGTATCGCGTGCTTGTGCGTGCTGCGTTGACGAACAGTAGCAAGTCAGCGCGGTATCGCGTGCTGCGTTGGCGAACAGCAATGTGCATGCCGGACATTGCAGGCCATGAGAAAGGCATGAGTATATGGCATTGCGTGGGCTCTATGTAGCGGCTATGTACATTTGCCGAACATAAGCGCGCTGCTTAACTTGAAGGACATTTATCTGAATTAATGGCGGCATATGCCGCAGCTTGGGAGGCAATACGATATGAAGGTACTTGTTATAGGCGGAGGCGGGCGCGAACACGCCATATGCTGGAAGCTCAAGCAGTCGCCGCGCGTGACGGAGCTGCTGTGCGCGCCGGGCAATGGCGGCATAGCGGGCGTGGCGCGCTGCATACCCGATGTTAAGGCGACCGACATAGACGGCGTGCTGGCGCTGTGCAGGAGCGAGAAGGTGGACTTCGTCGTCGTAGCGCCCGACGATCCGCTGGCGCTGGGCATGGTGAATGCGCTGGAGCGCGAGGGCATACCGGCGTTTGGCCCCTGCCAGTCGGCGGCGCGCATGGAGTCCTCCAAGATATTCTCCAAGTCGCTGATGAAGAAGTACGGCATACCCACGGCGGCGTATGAGACCTTCGACGACGCTCAGGCGGCGCTTGACTATGTTGCGCACGCGCGCACGCCCATAGTGGTCAAGGCCGATGGTCTGGCGCTGGGCAAGGGCGTTATAATTGCCAACACCAACGCCGAGGCCGAGGATGCGGTGCGCTCGATGATGCTGGAGGGCGCGTTCAAGCAGAGCGGCAAGCGCGTCGTGATAGAGGAGTTCATGCGCGGCCGCGAATGCACCGTGCTGTGCTTCTGCGACGAGAACGCCATAGTACCAATGCCTTCCTCGCAGGACCACAAGCGCGCGCTGGACGGCGACAAGGGCCTGAATACCGGCGGCATGGGTGCGATATCGCCCGCGCCGTTCTATGACGGGGAGACTGCGCGCCGCGTGCGCGACGAGATACTGGAGCCTACCCGCCGCGCCATGAACGCGGAAGGGCTGCACTTCAGGGGCGTATTGTACGTGGGACTGATGCTCACCGAGGACGGCCCCAAGGTGGTAGAGTACAACGCGCGCTTTGGCGATCCTGAGACGCAGGTGGTGCTGCCGCTGATGGAGAGCGACCTTATGGACGTATTCGAGGCGGTTAGCCGCGGCGAGCTGAAGGGGCTTGACATAAAGTGGCGCGAGGATAAGAGCGCGGCGTGCGTGGTGCTGGCTTCGGGCGGCTATCCCGTGAAGTACACAAGCGGCTATCCGATAACCGGCATGGACGCGGCGGAGGCCGACGGCGCTATCGTATTCCACGCGGGCACCAAGCTGTCGGATGGCGAGTGCCTGACTGCGGGCGGGCGCGTGCTGGGCGTTACGGCGCTGGCTTCCGATCTGCGCGCGGCGCTGGACGCGGCATATGCTGCCGCCGGTAAGATATCCTTTAAGGATATACACATGCGCCGCGACATAGGCGCAAACGCGCTTAAGTGAGGGGCGCGCTGAACTCAGGCGGGCCTTATGACGGCAAGACAAGTGTGGCGGGGCTGATGGTGCGGCATAGGCGCATCGTCAGCCCTGCTGTGCATGGAGGTGTGTGCATGGATATAGCTATGATAGTGACCGATCTGGACAACACGCTGCTCACCAGCGACAAGCGCGTATCGCCGCGCACGGTGAAGGCGCTGACCGCATGTCAGTCCAAGGGCATACTGGTTGCCTTCGCGACGGCGCGCCCGCCGCGCACGGTCGAGCGCTTTGTGCATGACGTGTATCCGGATGCAGTAGCGTATCACAACGGCGCGATAGTGCGCACTGCGCGGGGCGACGTGCTGCGCGCAGCCATGACGCTAAGCGAAGCGCGCGAGCTGGCGGCACGCATGCTGGCCGAGGATGCCCGGGCGAGCATAGGCATGGAGGTGGGCGACGGGCTGTTTGCCAACTTCGACATGTCGCACATACGCGGCTGCGATGACTTTATACTAAGCGACTTTGCAAAGCTGCCCGACGAGCCGGTGTACAAGCTGATACTGGGCGTGCGCGGCTCACATGACATAGCGCGCATAGCTCGGCTGCTGCCCGAAGGGCTGTACGTGGAGCGCTGCGAGGACACGCTGGCGCTGGTCATGGCGCGCGGCGCTACCAAGCTGAACGGCGTGCGCCGCATGGCACAGGCAAGCGGCATACCGCTTGAGCGCGTGGCGGCGTTCGGCGACGACATGAACGACGTGGAGATGCTGTGCGCCTGCGGCGTGGGCGTGGCCATGGGCAATGGCATCGCCGAGGCTAAGGCGGCTGCCGATTATGTGTGCCTGAGAAATGATGAGGATGGCGTGGCTGTGTGGCTGGAGGGGAATCTGCTGTAAGCAAAGCTGCATATGCGCAACGGTTCATGTTCATTGGATGCGAGCGGATTCAGCTGCGAGAGCAGGTGCAAATGATGTTGACGTACATCATAATGTACGTTGCAGACTGTCAAAAAACCCTCGGAGAGCTCGAGAGGCCTCGCAGCCCTCTCGACTTAGGTAGCGCCCAGCGACATGTGCGGTGGGCGCTCAGGATTTTTTGCGTCGGGAAATCCTATTTCCCAGAGCAGCATATCTTCCTTGCAGTTTCCACGCCCGGAAATCCGCAGGATTTCAGTGGAAACTGAGTAGGGGTGGCAGTGGCGGGGGAGATTCTCCCCCGTCCACGCTTGTCAAAAAGACGCTTTGACAAGCAGTGACGTACATCATCATGTACGTTACAATGTGCATGGAGGTGGAAGTATGGACTATATCAACGCTACCAATGCGCGCAAGAATCTGTTCAATCTCATAAGCAACACCAATATCGACCATGTGCCGGTTCATATCTCCGGACCGCGCGGAAACGCCGTGCTGATAAGCGAGGATGACTGGAACAGCATACAGGAGACGCTATACCTGCACTCCGTGCCGGGACTGGCGCAGAGCATACTGGAAGCGCGCGCGGAGCCGATAGAGGATGGCGTGGAATACGACCCGGACGAGGAATGGTGAGATGTACCGAATAGTGTTTTCACGCCAGGCCGAAAAGGACAGGGCCAGGCTAAAGCAAGCCGGGCTGGAAAAGAAGGCGCGCGAGCTGCTGGGTGTAATAATGCGCGACCCATACTCAGCACTGCCCAGATACGAAAAGCTGACGGGCGATATGCAGGGACTGTATTCCCGCCGCATCAATATACGGTATAGGCCGGTATATGAGGTGGATGAGGCAAAAGGTGTAGTGCATGTGCTGCGCATGTGGACGCATTACGGTGAAAATTGATAAAGGCTCAGCCGCGTAAACCTCTGCGGCTGAGCCTTTTGAGTGCAAACAGTGGGTATGGGCGCGCATAAATCAATCGCATCCGCGAGCGGCTTGCGCTGTAATAGCGCTACGCATATTTATCGCCCGCTGCGGTCGTGCAGCAGCGGCGAGAGCGGCTTGTACAAAAGGAACGTGACCAGCGCCAGCGCCAGTCCCTTGACCAGATTGAAGGGGATAACGCCGTATATGAACAGCGTTGCCAGACTGTCTATGGCGGGATTGTCGGCCATGGCAATTATGCCCTCCATGCCCGCAAACTTGGCGTACATGGGCAGCAGTATGAACTGATTGGTTATGACCGACATCGTGACCATCAGCACTACGCCTATCAGCATGCCGGTGAGCGCTGAGCGGCGGTTGCGAAGTACGTGATCCTCGCGGGCGGCGTTGCGCGAGAGCGCGTGGCGGTATATGAACGCGGCGGGCAGCACCAGCGCCGACGAGCACAGGAAGTCGGCAAGCTCGCCTATGCCGGCGGTCGTACCCATAGGTATATGCACGAGCGCCTTTATGACCAGCACTATCAGCCCATGCGCAGGCCCCAGCGCAAACCCGGCCAGCAGCGCCGGCATTGTGGAAAAGTCCAGCTTCAGCCAGGGCAGGAACATGGGTATCTCGAACATGGGCATCCAGAGTATTATCGATACCGCCGAAAGCATAGCTATGCGCACCATAGAGCGCACCCTTGTGTCAACTTGCTGCATAATTTAAGCAGCCCCCTTTCGCATGTCGCCCCGCATGGGGCATACGCATGCTCCCGGCGATCGCGGGCGCATGCACGCTCAGGGGCAGCAAAAAACGCCCCTGATGCTTCTCAGAGGCGTGAAAAGACGGCAAACAAACCGCTGCTCTTCTCTCATCCAGACTCATCGGACGCGCTGTCCGATACACTGTCGGCTCCGGAATCGTGATGATGTGCGCTTTGCCCTGCCGCCGCTTATCAAGCGCCGTGCAAGCTGGCACATATTAACTGACCGGATCTGCGCGCATGCGCGCTCGCGGGCTGCACCGCCGGTGGGGCTTCGCACCCCGCCCTGAAGATCGCAAGGGATAAACTCATATCCCTCCGTTATTATATTACGCCGCGCGCGCGAAAGCAACCCATATAAATCAAAATAATGCTGATTTAACTTGATAGGGCCGCGGCATTGCTACGCATATCGACATGCCGCGCGGACAACCGCGCTTGTGAAAGGCATAAGGCGGGCTACATGAGTTTGAGCAATAGCAATGCATAAGCGCATATCGGCACAGTCCAGCCATGCGTCAGGCAAACCGTCTGAGTTTCGGGCAATAAGAATGCGCAGGCGCATGTCGGCACATGTAATCCCATGAGCCAAGCAAACCGCATGGATTTAGGCAATAGCAATGCATAAGCGCATATCGGCACAGTCCAGCCATGCGTCAGGCAAAACGCCTGAGTTTCGGCAAGTACAATGTATGGGCCATGTCGGCACATGCAGTCACATGCTCAGAGCATACAACATGAGCAGCGCTTACAAGCATGCTCGCAACGTAAACCTTCGCGGTCACCATGCGAAATAGATCATCATCATCTGGCATCCAAATGCCGCGCAGACAAAACGCGCCCCGCCGCACGGCTCAAAAGCCGCATGACGGGGCGCAGTATGTGCATATCGCTGCGTGACGCGCGGCATCAGCGCTCGAAGGCGACCTCGCCGTTGACTATGGAATGCGTCACATGGGCGCGCGCGTCCAGAGGATGCGCGTCGTACAGGCAAATGTCGGCATCCTTGCCGGCCTCCAGCGAACCCACGCGGCCGGCAAGACCTATGGCTTCGGCGGCGTTTATGGTTATGGCCTTGAGCGCGCCCTCCTCGCTCAGGCCGTTGCGCACGCATATGGCGGCTTCCACGGCCAGATACTGCTCGGGTATGACCGGGGAATCGGTCATCAGCGCGAACTTCACTCCGGCGCGCTCGAACATCGCCGGGGCTTCAAACGTCATCCTGCCCAGCTCTATCTTGCTGCGGTCGGAGAGCAGCGGTCCCAGCGTCACGGGCAGCTGCTCGCGCGCCAGGCGGTCGAGTATTATGTAGCCCTCGGTGCAGTGCTCCAGCGTCAGATCGAGGTTAAACTCGCGGCCTATGCGTATGGCGGTCAGTATGTCGTCGCTGCGGTGGGCGTGCGCCTTGACCTTTATTTCGCGGCGCAGCGCCTTGACCAGCACCTCAAGCCCCAGATCGCGGTCGGGGCGCTTGTCAGGATCGGCGGCATCCATCTTGCGCATGTAGTTCTGCGCCTTGACAAACGCCTCGCGTATCACGGCAGCCGTACCCATGCGCGTCATGGGCAGCTTGCCGCCCTCGCCGTAGCAGCGCTTGGGGTTTTCGCCGAAGGCTATCTTGAGCGCCAGCGGCTCGCGGATTATCATGTCCTCAAGGTAGCTGCCCGCGGTCTTCATGGCCACGAACTGACCGCCTATGGGGTTGGCCGAACCGGGGCCGGTGGCTACGGTGGTCACGCCGCCCGCCAGCGCCTCGCTGAAGCAGCGGTCGCGCGGATACAGGCTGTCCAGCGCGCGCATCTGCGGCGTAACGGGATTGGTTATCTCGTTGCCGTCCGAGCCTTCAAAGCCCATGGAATCGTCCCACATGCCTATGTGGCAATGGGAATCGACAAGGCCGGGCAGTGCGTACAGTCCAGCCGCGTCTATGACGCGCGCGTCGGGCGCGCTCAGGTCGTTGCCCACGGCGGCTATGCGCGCGCCGTCGATTAGCACATCTCCCTGCGGCAGGTATTGACCCGCCATGGTTATAACCTTTGCGTTTTTGATTAGCAGCAATCTCATCATCTCCTGTATTGACTATTTGCGCGGCTCGGCCTGATGAAACAGCTCATTGACTATTTCCAATGCCTGTTCATGTTGCTCAAAGGGCACGAACACCCTGTGCCGGTCGAGGTTTACGCCTACGCTCATGGCAAGCCCCGCGCCCAGCACGCTGCGGCTTATGCAGGGTATGCCGTTTTGCCTCAGCACATCGCACAGCATCTCGGCCCACATCTGCGCCTGTTCATCGACGAAGCAGAAGTCGCCCGCATGCGGCTCGCGCAGCCGCTTGCGCGAACAGCGCACACAGGTGGGCTGCTCATTGAGCAGCATGCAGCGTTCGCAGTAATACATACCATTCCTCCTCCCGGGCGGCCACGCCGCGCCTTATACGCATATTATACAACTATATCGTGGGGTTTACAATGGGGGATGGAAAGTATGGCGGCGCATCATGCGCATGAGCCTGACACCGGTATTGAGCAAACCTGAGCGATGATTCGCAGCTGCATCATGCGCATGGGCCTGCCGCCGGTATTGAGCAAACCTGAGCGACGATCCGCAGCTGCATCACGCGCATGAGCCTGCCGCCGGTATTGAGCAAACCTGAGCGATGATTCGCAGCTGCATCGCGCGCATGGGCCTGACACCGGTATTGAGCAAGCCTGAGCGACGATTCGCAGCTGCATCGCGCGCATGGGCCTGCCGCCGGTATTGAGCAAACCTGAGCGATGTTCCGCAGCTGCATCATGCGCATGAGCCTGTACCGGCGTTTGCAATCAGGCGGTAATATGGCTGCGTCAAATCGTAATGCCGCTTGACCTTCCACCCAACTATAATGCTAAAATAGCACAAAGCACATTACGGAGGCACGGCGTATGACGATAAAGGAGTTCGCGCAGCTGGTGGGCTGCAATCCGCAGACGCTCAGGTACTATGACCATGTGGAGCTGCTCAGACCCGCCCGCGTGGATGAGCGGTCGGGATACCGCTTCTATGACGAGGCGCAGGCGCTGGCGTTCGTCAGGATAAAGCACCTGCAAAGGGCAGGCTTTAGCATAGCGGAGATAAAGCGGCTTATGGCAGAGGACGATGCGGCGATATACGGCGCCTTCGACGCAAAGATAGCCGAGGCGCAAAGGCGGCTTGATGAGATAAAGTCGATACAGCGGCTGTACAGGTCGGAACTGCGGGACATGAAGGGCAGATTGCAGGCCGTGCGCGATTCGGTAAGGCGCTCCATGGCAAACTATGATCCGGCGGAGGAGTTTGGCATAGGCGCGGATGAGTATGGCAGGATAGTCGCGGGCGTGGATGGGTTCTTTGAGGGCGAGATGGCAAGGTGCGATGTAAGCGGCGGGGGATTGGCAGGACGCTATGTCGCCTTGGAAGAGGGCGCGGCGGCAGGACTGCTCAGGAGTAGCGATTGGGAACTGATATACGAAAAGCATTCATGGAGGTTCGTGCGCGACTTCTTTGACGAGTTTGCCTGCCTTGAGGGCGGGCGCGAGTATGCGCTAGTATTTGAGCTTGCTCCCGATAAGGACGATACGACCGCCTTTGCCAATACCATGCTGGGCATGCTCATGCGCATGGATGCCGAAAAGAGCATGCAGCTCACCTGCCATGTATACAGCTCGCCGGATGGACACAATCACTTCTGGCTGCTTAGGCGCGGGCGGGAGAGGCTTAAAGGGCGCTCCGATGTCCATTGAAGCGGCTGATTATCGAACATGCCGCCAATTAATGTCGACGATTATTTGATCGAAGCTCATCGGGTCGGCTGTTCATATAACCGACAAATTTGGCCTTTATGAAAGGGATGCGCGCTATGAAGCTTCATGAACTGTATGCCGGTATTGAGTTTAGGCTGGACAGACTGGACTTCGACTCGCTGTGGAAGGGGTTTGGCAGGGCGAAGTTTGCACTTTATGACGATGAAAGATGCTTCTTCGATGGGCGGTATATCGATAAGCCTGCCGGTTTTGCAGGGAATACGGCGATACGCTTCAATGGTGAGTATGTCGCCATATGGCATATTGATGACGCGCCGCAGGACATGGACGGGCTTGCGGCGGCCATAGTGCATGAGATGTTCCATGCATTTCAGATGGAGAGCGGCGAGAGCCGCTGGGCGGATGAGCTGGCGGCGCTGTTTGATTACAGATATCTGCCGCGCAATATATCGATAAAGCTGCACGAGGCCGCGCTCATGCGGGATATCATTATAAGCGGCAAGGGCGCGGCAACCGGCGAGCTGCTCGCGCTTCGCAAGGCGCGGGCGCTGCTCTATCCATATGAGTACGATTACGAGGCGCGCATAGAGCAGATAGAGGGCTGCGCAAGCTGCGTCGAGGCGACAGCGCTCAGCCAGCTGAACGCGCAAAAGGGCGCGCTGCTCTGGCAGAGCATGCTGGACAGCATGGGCGACGTGCGCGCCTATGCACCCGTGCGCCGTGTATCGTATTGCACAGGGGCGGCGTTTTTGAGATGCATGAGCGAATATACCGATATGGACTGCTGTGAATTTGGCTCGGTGCCGCTGGCGCAGCGCAGCATAGCACAGGCACCGCGCATGGAACGCCTGCCGGTGCTTGAGCCTGCGGCGGCAGAGCGCGCAGCTGAATACACAGCCGAAACCGCCAGCATGGTGGAGGCGGCGCTGTCCAGGGGCGATGTGGTGCTGCGCGGCGAACATGAGCTCATCAGCCTCAATGTGTATGACGCGAGGTGGGACGGGCGGCATGCGGTATCCCATTCGTTTGTGGCCTATCTGGATGGGGAGGAGTCCAAGGTGCTGCGCGGCGACTTCGTGCTGGAGCTTGGCAGGGATCGCGTTATGCGCACGGTGTACCGCATGTGAGTGGGCCGCGCATGGCGGTCAACGCGCTTTGGGCCGGAGCGGTGTGCCGCATTGGAGCCTATGCTCTGGCGGCGGCGCGTGCCGCCGTGTTACGGATCGCTTTGCGGCCGCATATGGTGCGAGACCGGCAGGGCGCGGCTATGCCGGAGCGCCCGAAGGCGCAGGCATATCGTGCCATATGCGCTTAGCTCAAAGTGCGCAGATGCTTTCGCACATGAGAGCATATGATGCATGCTCAGAAAAGTAAACTCTGCCGCACCGCCGCTTAACGCGCACTTACGCGGCACTTAACTTGATGGGGTCAATGGTGCCACCGGCTTGCCAAATATGCGCAGCGGCGGCACTTTATTATTTACCGGAAATGGGATAAAATAGTATGAGCAATACAAGGGAGGGCATGCGCATGAGTCAGCTGTTTGGCGACACGGACGCTTCGGGCGGCAAGCCGCTGTATCTTGAGCTGCGCGACAAGCTGCGCCGGGCGATACTGTCGGGCGAGCTGCCGCCGGGCAAGCTGCCCTCGGCGCGCGATATGGCGCGGCTGGAGCATGTCAGCCGCAACACGGTGGATGCGGCGTATGCGTATCTGGCGGACGAGGGACTGGTGTACGTGCGGCGCGGTCAGGGTACGTTCGTTTCCGAGGGCGCGAGCGTGAAGTGCGCCAGCGTGCCAAGCGACATGGACTGGGAGGCGCGCATAAGCCGAGCCGCACGCGCCTTCACGCACTACCGCGAGGAGGAAGCGCCGCTGATACATGGCGGGCGCGACGTGATATCGTTCACATCGCTTGCGCCCGACCACAATACGTTCGCCGTGCAGGCATTTCGCAAGATAATGAACGACGTGCTAGCTATGGACGACGGCAGGCTGCTCAACTACGGTTACACGCGCGGCTATGAGCCGCTGCGCCAATATCTGCTGGCGGACATGCGCGCCAAAGGCATAAATACCGACGGCGACGAATTGATTATAGTAAACGGCTTTCGCCAGGCGGTCGATTTGGTCACGCGCGTGCTGGTGGACGAGGGCAGGCGCGTGCTGGTCGAAGCGCCCACTTACAACGGCGTGATAGGCGTGCTCAAGAGCCGCATGGCGCGCATAGGCGCGGTAGACATCGACGATCAGGGCATGAACCCAGACATGCTGGAGCGCGAGATACTGAAGGAGCGCCCCGCGCTTGTGTACTGCGTGCCTACATACCAAAACCCCACCGGGCTTAACATGCCTCTGGAGCGCCGGCGCGAGGTACTGCGCGTGTGCGCCAAGTACCGCGTGCCGCTGCTCGAGGACGGCTTTAATGAGGAACTGCGCTTCAGGGGCGAGAGCTATCCCACGCTCAAGGCCATGGACTCATCGGGCGTGGTGATATACGCGGGCAGCTTTTCCAAGGTGCTGTTTCCGGGGCTGCGGATAGGCTGGGTGCTTGCGCCCAAGGCGGTGTACAGATACCTGCTCAACGAGAAGTTCAATCAGGACATACATACATCCACCGTGATACAGGCGGCGCTGTGCGAGTTCTTAAAGCGCGGCTGCCTGCAAAGGCACTTAAAGGCCAGCCGCGCGCTGTATCGCGAGCGCATGACGGCGCTGCTGGATGCGCTCGAAGATAACTTTTCCGACATAGCCGACTGGCCGCGCACCGACGGCGGCTTTTCCGTGTTCATGACGCTGCGCGGCGGCGCGGACACGCGCGCGCTGCTCACAAAGGCGCATGAAGCCGGGGTGATGTACGTGCCGGGCGACGTGTTCTATCCCGATGGGCGCGGGCGCAATTCGCTCAGGCTGGGCTTTTCGCGGCTCACGCCCGAACAGATACGCGAGGGAGTGCGCAGGCTGCGCACCGTGTTTGACTGATGGGGGGATATGCCTGCCAGTATATCATATCGGGTTTGGCTGGCGGAGGATGTGCGTTCGCGTACATCATACCGGTTTCGGCTGATGGGGGATATGCTTGCGGGTACATCATACCAATTTATATTGACATATGTACACATGTGCGCGGGCGGCGCTTTGGGCAGATGCCGCGCGGCCGGGCGCATACTGTATGGCAACTATATAGCGATTTATGACGCGCGTCCGCGCGCACATTCAAGGAGGCAGCAATGTTAGCAAAGTGCGGGATAAACTACGAGGTTTTCGGAAGTGAGGGCAAGTTCATACTGCTCATGCACGGCTGGGGCGGGAGCATGGACAGCTTCAAGCCCCTGATACGCGACCTGACGCTGGAGGCGGGCAAGGCGCGCGTGATAGGCGTGGATTTTCCCGGCCATGGCCAAAGCCCTGAGCCGCCCGAGGTATGGCAGGTCGATCAGTTCAAGGCGCAGATACTGGCGCTGCTTGACGAGCTGGGCGCGCAGCGCGTGGACATAGTGGCGCACTCGTTTGGCGGGCGCGTGGCGCTGCTGATGGCGGCTGAGAACCCGGAGCGCGTGGGGCGCATGGTGCTGACCGGCTGCGCGGGTCTGCCGCCCAAGCGCAGCGGCGCACAGCAGGTCAAGCAGGCCGTGTTCGGCGCGCTCAAGTCCGGCTACGAGAGCAAGGCCGTGCAGAAGCTGCTGGGCAAGAACGCTGAGAAGGTTACCCGCGCGATAGAGTCGCACATAGGCTCGGAGGACTACCGTGCGCTGTCCGGCGACATGCGCAAGACCTTCGTGCAGGTCATAAATCAGGATTTGGGCTGGTGCCTGCCCCGGATAAGCGCGTCCACGTTGCTGTTCTGGGGCGAGAACGACACCGCCACGCCGCTGTGGATGGGTCAGCGCATGGAGCAGGAGATGAAGGACGCGGGGCTGGTAGTGATGCCGGGCGCGACGCACTTTGCGTATCTGGAGCGCTATGCCAACTTCCTGGCGGTAGTCAAGCAGTTCCTGCAGGTCTGATGCGGGCGCGGCAGGGCGGCTTGCGCAGATGCGTCGGGCGGGGTAATGTGCCATAATGCAGTCGCGCAAGCGGGCATTTTTCCTGTGCGGCGCGAGCGAAGCCAATGCCTGTTGCGCGGTCATGCGAGTGAGCATGATTCCTGCACGGCGCAAGGGAAGCCAATGCCTGTTGCGCGGTCGTGCGAGTGAGCATGATTCCTGCACGACGCAAGGGAAGCCAATGCCTGTTGCACGGTCATGCGAGTGAGCATGATTCCTGCACGGCGCAAGGGAAGCCAATGACTGTTGCTCGGTCGTGCAAGTGAGCATGATTCCTGCACGGCGCAAGGGAAGCCAATGCATGTTGCACGGTCATGCGAGTGAGCATGATTCCTGCACGGCGCAAGGGAAGCCAATGCATGTTGCTCGGTCGTGCAAGGCTGCATGATGCTTGCACGGCTCAAGCAAAGCCCATGCCTGTTGCGCGGTCATGCAATCATGCCATGATTTCCGCAAAACATGACGCGCATGCGCGGATCGCGGCGATGCCGAATGCAGGCACGGCGGTGCGCGCGCATTCGCGCCGGGCAGGGGCGTTAACGCGGCGGCGCTTGCCAAATGAGCCGCTGCGTGGTATGCTTTACGGGTCAATTCAGCATGCCGCGCGTCGGGTGACGCGCCATAACGCGGGCGGCGCATGCCGCCGTGCATTGCCGGAGGAGGCCATAAATGTTTGTAGATATAGTCTGTTGGGCGCTGATAGCGCTGAGCTGCCTGCTGGGTACGCGCTATTATGTGCATATGCTCCAGCTGGAGAGCTATCAGCTGGATGGATACATGCGCTGGATGAAGGCTCGCGGCTGGCGGCAGGCGCTCGTCAACGTGGGCGCGGGCGCGCTGTTCACCGCACTGGACATAGCGCTTGGCCTGCTGATGCAGGAGCAGCCTGAGGCCGCGATAGGCGGCGCAAGGGTGAGTCTGGCTGCGGTGATGGCGCTGGTGGCGTTCATGCACATGAAGGCATGGGCGGCGCAGGCGCAGAAGAAGCCGCTGGCATTCACGCCGCGCGTAAAGCGGCTGTACTGGTATCTGGGAGGCGCGTGCGCGCTGCTGGGCGCACTGCTGCTGCTGCTGCACGCGGGATACGTGCTGTATGCGCTGACTCCCATGGTGGTCTGGGCGGGCGCTTATGCCGCTCAGCCCGGCGAGCAGCACATAAACCGCAGCTTCTTCATGGATGCTCAGCGCAGGCTGGATGAGCGCCCTGACCTCATCAAGATAGGCATAACCGGCAGCTACGGCAAGACCAGCACCAAGTTCCTGCTAAAGACGCTGCTTGAGGAAAAGTACTGCGTGCTGGCAACGCCCAGCAGCTTCAATACGCCCATGGGCGTGACCCGCGTGATACGCGAGCAGTTGCGCCCCGAGCATCAGATATTTCTGGGCGAAATGGGCGCGCGCCATGTAGGCGATATCAAGGAGATGTGCGAGCTTGTGCATCCCACGATAGGCGTGCTGACGTCGATAGGCCCTCAGCATCTGGAGACGTTTGGCAGCATAGAGAACGTTGCCAATACCAAGAACGAACTGGTCGAGGCGCTGCCCGAGGGCGGCATGGCGTTCTTTGCCGCCGACGGAGGCTGGCTCGACAAGCTGTTTGCGCGCGCCGGGTGCGAAAAGTACCGCGCCGGCATAACCCGCGACAAGATGTACATGCGCGCCGAGGGCATTTCCTCAGGCCCCGAAGGCTCCAGCTTCACGCTGGTGTGTGAGGACGGAGAGCGGATAGAGTGCCGTACGCGGCTGCTGGGCAAGCACAACATACAGAACATAGCCTTATCCGCCGCCGTGGCACACAGGCTGGGCGTGAGCATGGAACAGCTGGCAAGCGGCATAGCCAAGCTGGAGCCGGTCGAGCACAGGCTTCAGATAGTGCCAAGCGCGCCGGGCAAGACGGTCATAGACGATGCGTTCAACTCCAACATAGTGGGCGCAACCTCGGCCATGGAGGTGCTGTCCTCGTTCAAGGGCGTGCGCTGCGTGGTCACGCCGGGCATGGTGGAGCTGGGCGAGCGCGAGCAGGAGCTAAACTATGAGCTGGGCAAGCACATGGCGCGCGCCTGCGAAGCGGCGGTGCTGCTGGGGCGCAAGCGCTCCGAGCCGCTGCGCCGCGGCATGCTGGACGCGGGCTTTGACGAGAAGTGCATATTCGTGGTGGATTCGCTGGATGCCGCCATGCCCATACTTCAGGCGCTGGATGCCGACGTAACGCTGTTTGAAAACGACCTGCCCGATAACTACACAGAATGATCCGCCGGGCGGCGGGCGATATTGGAGGAAGAGATCGATATGAAGCTGAAGGTTGCTGTTATATACGGCTCGCGCACGTGCGAACATGACGTTTCCATAGTGTCCGCGCTGCAGGCCATGGAAAACCTGAACAAGGATGAATACGAGGTCGTGCCGGTGTATATAGCGCGCGACGGCCAGTGGTATACCGGCCAGCTGCTGCGCAACATAGCCTTTTACAGCGCATTCCGCCCGGAGATGGTCACGCATGTGGCTCCGGTGATGAGCGACGACGGCAAGCTCACGCTGATGCCGGTAAGCTCGATAGCGCCGCACGGCTTTAAGGGCCTTGTCAAGGTGCTGATGAGCAACATGAACCTGGGCGAGGAGACCGTGGAGAAGTGCGACGTGGTGCTGCCCGTCATGCACGGCATGAACGGCGAGGACGGCACGCTGCAGGGCATGATGGAGCTGTACAACGTGCCTTACACCTCATCCGGCGTCATGGGCAGTGCGCTGGGCATGGATAAGATTGCCATGAAGCAGTTCTTCAAGGGCTGCGGCCTGCCCGTGGTTGACGGCATGTGGTTTGCGCGCTCCGACTGGGAGAGCAACCGAAGCGGCGTGCTGGCGCGCGTGGAATCGTCCTGCCAGTACCCCGTGTACGTAAAGCCCGCCAACCTCGGCTCGTCCATAGGCATATCGCGCGCCACCGACCGCGATTCGCTGATAAAGGCCATAGAGACCGCCGTTGAGTACGACAGGCGCATACTGGTCGAGCGCGGCATAAACAAGCCCGTGGAGATAAACTGCTCTGCGCTGCGCATAAAGGGCGAGGTGCGCGCCTCGCTCTGCGAGATGCCCGCCAGCTGGGAGGAGTTCCTCACATTTGACGACAAGTACCTGCGCGGCTCCAAGTCGGGCAAGGGTCAGGGCATGGAGTCGCTGGCGCGCAAGGTGCCTGCGCCCATAGGCGACGAGCTGACGCGCCGCATACAGCAGATGACCGTGGAAGTATACAAGGCCATGGACTGCAAGGGCGTGGTGCGCATAGACTTCATGCTGGACGGCGAGGAGCTGTACATAAACGAGATAAACATGATCCCCGGCTCTCTGGCCTTCTACCTCTGGGAACCGCTGGGCATAAGCTTCTCCGACATGCTGGACTGCATGATAGAGGATGCGTTCGCGGCGCACGCCGAGAAGAACCGCTCGGTGTTCTCGTTTGATTCCAGCATACTGAAGAGCGTGCAGGGTGGCCTCAAGGGCGCCAAGGGCGGCAAACTGGGCGGCAGCAAGCTCGGCGGAGGCAAGCTGGGCGGCGCGCCGGTAGTCAGCGGGCGCGGCAAGCTGGGCTAAGACAGACGCGGCTCTTAAATGAGCGGCGATATATGGCGATAGGAATGCTCTGCTCCTTGCACTTGCAAAGGGCAGGGCATTTTTGCATCGCGATATGACGGCGCCTGCTGCATGCAATCAAGGGCGTTATGGCATGCCGGTAACGCTGCGCGCGATGTAAGGCACAAGGCGGTGCGGGTGGCGCTGCGCCATGCATGTGCGGATATGCGGCGCGCATGGACATAGCGCGCGCGGGATATATTCCGCGCATAGCCTTGCCACCCTTGACCGGGCCGTTTACCCATAATGGAATGCAGGGAGTTGGGCTGTGACGCATGCGCAATGAGTTTCGGCATGCACTTATCGGCGCGGGATATATGCATCGCGGCAGATATCGGGCAGACACTTGACGGATGCGGACAGGCGAATTAAAATGAGCTGTATGCGCATGCGGCATTGACGTGCCGCCCATGCCCGTAGAGCTTGGCGGGCCGCCGCCTTCGCGCTCCAATCGCGCCCTGCGACATGTGTGGCGGGCGCGGGCGTGTTTCGCGCCCGGAAGCGTGCAGAACTTCGGCGAAACCGGCAGTGGGATAGCGGCGGGGAAGAAGTTCCCGGCCCGCGGGCCTGTGCGCTTATAATGTGGGAAATGTTGGGGGAGAGTGTTAGCATGGATAGATGCAAATTTCTGTTGTTTTCGGACCTGCACATAGTGCCGGATGCATTTTATGACCCGTCGGGGCGCAAGCTGGACATACTGCTGGAGGCGGCGCGGCGCGAACAGGTGGACTTCATTATACATGCGGGCGACTTCTGCCACGGCATAGAAGAATCCGAGCAGGCGCGCCTAGCCGTGGAGCGCTACAACAACTGCGGCATACCCGCCTTTCACGCAATGGGCAATCACGACACCGACAATGCCTCGCTGGACGATACGCTGACCGCCTACGGCATGGACGCGCCCTATTACAGCTTCGATGCCCGCGGCATACGCTTTATAGTCATGGACACCAACTACTGC
Source organism: Candidatus Fimadaptatus sp. (assembly GCA_050946055.1). Taxonomy (GTDB): domain Bacteria; phylum Bacillota; class Clostridia; order Christensenellales; family Aristaeellaceae; genus Fimadaptatus. The sequence continues at coordinate 28,003 of JBMNUB010000003.1, forward strand.
AATGTGGACGGCGAATGGGTACACTATGAGCGCGGCAACTACTTCACTCACGGCGGCAGCCGCGGCTATGTACCCAAGGCACAGCTGGATTGGCTGCGCGAGCGCATAAGCACGTCCCGCTGTCCCTGCGTGGTGATAAGCCACATGAGCTTTGAGCGCCCGGACGGCGCTATAAACGCGGCTGAGGTGCGTGCCGTGATAGACGAGGCCAATCGCCGCAGCAAGGGCTCTGTGCTGATGTGCATAAACGGCCACTACCACACCGACAATCTGCGCGTGCTGGAGAACGTGTGCTATCTGGACATGAATGCATCCAGCTACTATTGGCTGGACGAGCCGCACGACCGCTATCCTGAGGAGCTGTGCGCGCGCTATACCGCCGCCGCGCACACGCTGATGTACGAAGAACCGCCCTACGCCATAGTGCGCATATCCGACGATATGGAGATAGACATACGCGGCGCGTCCTCGCGCATGTTTATGGATGTGGAGTGGGCGGATGTGTCCGGCAATCCATACGACAAGGCCGGGCGCACGGCTTCGGCGCATGTGAGCAGTGCGCATCTGCGGCTGCTGTAAGGCTTGCGCGGCAAAAGGTCTGCCGATATGCATAAATGAGCTATTCACGGAAACCGAGAGGATTATGAAGGCAACGGCCAAATGTCACGATTTCGGCGAGTGGATTAATGCTGAAAATGCCAGCCAGCCATTAATTCTCATAGCGAAGCCGTGATATGCTTCAGCGCTTTAATCCCCAAAGAAACCGTGAAGAAACAATAAATGAGCGGCTCCCAGCTTTCCCGAATGCGGGAAGCTGAGAGCCGCTCTTGGTTTATGCATATGCGAATGGATTGAGGGAGTATGCTCTGCATGCGGGCAGAAGTTCGGCTTGTGTGCATTGTGCGCTTACAGGCCGATTGAACGCACCCTGCGCATTGTGCGTCATGCATGCACGGCATTCCGCGCCCGCACCTCAGCCCAGCAGCTCCAGCGCGTTTTGGCCCATTATGAGTTCGCGCTCGCGGTCGCTAAGGGGCAGCGCTTCCATGCGGCGCAGCTCCTCGCCTATGTCCCACATGGGATAGTCCGTGCCGAACAGCACGCGCTCGGTGGCGTAGCTGCGTATGGCGCGGAGCGCATGCTCAGGCTCAAGCGCGTACAGCGAGGACGAGGTGTCCACGTATACGTTCTCGTACCTGCTCAGGCACTTGCAGGCATCGTCCCACTCGCTCCAGCCGCCCAGATGCGCACACACGCAGGTGAGGCGCGGAAACGCATCCAGCACGCGCTTCATCTGTGAGGGGTGAGAGTAGTCGAAGCGGCTGTCGCCCGTGTGTATGATTATGGGCATGCGTCCCTCTATGGCCGCGAACATGTCCATGGCGCGCGGCTCGTCTAGCGCGAACTTCTGCATGTCGGGATGTATCTTGAAGCCTTTGAAGCCCATGGCCTGTGTCTGCGATATCAGCGCGTCGAAGTCATCGCAGTCCGGGTGTATGGCCGCCATGCCCGTGAACAGCTCCGGCTGAGCCGATATCAGCTCGCCTATAAACGAATTTATCGACTTCATGGCATGCACGTTCAGCGCAACGGAATGTATACATATGCGGTTCACGCCGTTCAAGCGTGCCTGCTGGGTCAGCTTGTCTACCGTGCCGTCGTATGCCATGGCCAGATCGTAGAACTCGCCTATGCTTACGGCGGCCTTCGCCGCTATCTTGTCGGGGAAAACATGCGCATGAACATCGTATATGAACATATGCCTCGCCACTTTCATATCGGTTTTGTATGTCTGGATTATAGCACAGCGGCGCGGGCATTTACAGCGCAGGCAGGTTAAGTGCAGCATTATGCGTCAAAATATGCATAAATATGTGAATCGACACGAAAAATTATCGGCATTGCAACGCGCGCTAAATCAAACGGATATATCATCAGACTACCGCGATGCTGTGAGAAAACTTGGCATGCAGGGCGCGGGGCTGGTGGAAAAGTTCGCTTGGGAGGAATGCAAAATGCGGGAAGATGCTGCGGTGAGTCTGAGCGCTGCGGGCAGCGGCGCGATTTGGAGGGCAGCGCTGCGCGCCACCGTGCCGGTGCTGTGCGGGTACCTGGCGCTGGGCTCGGCGTTTGGGCTGCTGATAAGCCATGCGGGCTATGGGGTGGTGCACGCGGGCGCGATGTCGCTCATAGTATACGCGGGCTCGGGGCAATTCCTGGCCGCCAACATGCTGCAAAGGGGCGCGACGCTGCTGGAGATGGCGCTGGCGACATTCCTGCTCAACGCCCGGCACATGGTGTACGGCCTGTCGCTGCTGGACGATTACGCGCATGCGGGGCGGTACAAGTTCATGATGATGTTCGAGCTGACCGACGAGGCGTATGCGCTGATGGCGGCGGGCAATGTACCCGCGGGCATGGACAGGGCCGAGTACAACTTCCGCGTGCAGCTGCTCTGCCATGCGTACTGGATAGCGGGCGGCGTGATAGGCGCGGCGCTGGGCGCTGTGCTGCCCATAGACACGCGCGGGCTGGACTTTTCGCTGACGGCGCTGTTCATAACCATACTGCTAGACCAGCTGCGGGTGCGCGGCAACAGGCTGCCCGCACTGATAGGCGCAGCCTGTGCGCTGGTAATGCGCGCGCTCGTGCCGGACAACATGCTGCTCTTTGGGATGATGCTGATGCTGGTAGTGCTGATGGCGGCACGGCGCGGAATGGACAACGGCGGAGAGGTAAATGCACATGAATGAGACAGCTCCCGCGCTCAATGCGGCGCAGCATGCCCTTACCATATTCACGCTGGGCGCGGTCACGCTGGCCACGCGCGCCGTGCCGTTTCTGGCGTTCTCAGGCAGGCGCGTGCCGCGCATGGTGCTGTATCTGGGGCGAGTGCTGCCGCCGGCCATAATGGCGATGCTGGTTGTATACTGCCTGAAGGACGTAAACTTCATGGCCGCGAGCTATGGCCTGCCCGAGCTTATCGCCTGCGCGCTGGTGATAGCGCTGCACCTGTGGCGGCGCAACGCGCTGATTAGCATATTCGGCGGCACGGCGGCATACATGCTGCTGATACAGTGCGTATTCGCCTGAATGGTTAAATGATGATTAAGCAAAGCCTTAAACACCGGCGGCATGGGCCGAAAAGTCGAGCCTTGCATGGTGCAGGCGGTGCATGGATTTAAACTCGAGGTATAAAGCTAAAATCGCGCCGCAAACGGGCAAACATCGCCTTGCGCGCGAAGCATCCGCGCAGGTTTGCAAAAAATGATGGGCATTGCATGAAGAAATGAGTGCAATGCCTTAAATTGTCTCAAACGCGCGCAAAATCGGCAGAAAAATGCAGCTTGCGGGCGACATGCCTTCAATGCGCGCGTGGCAGGAGGCCAAGGCGCGTTCATGCGGGCGATGTGGCGCGGATATGCGCGCATGCATAGGTATGCGCGCAAGCAGGCTGAGCGCGGCTCATGGCAGGGCTGCGCGGGCGCGATGCGCAGGCGTTTGGGCAGACTTGACTGATGGCACGGGCGCGAATACAATGATAGTAGCGCGGTTTTTACGCGGTCATATATTTAGCGCGCGGCGGAGCGGCCAGCTTCGGCGCGCGGGAATACGAATGCAGGAGGTAGGGCCGAGATGAGGGACATGAGCAGCGTGGCAGAGCGCATAAGGGAACTGTGCGCTATCGAAAGCCCCACGGGAATGACTATGGCAGCCAGCGAGTACGTGGCGGGCGTGCTGGGCGAGATGGGGGTGGAATGCACGCGCACGCGCAAGGGCAGCGTGGTTGCCTGCCTGGGTGGCGAGGGCGCGCCGGTAGCGCTCTGTGCGCATCTGGACACGCTGGGGCTTATGGTCAGCAGCATAAAGTCCACGGGCAGACTGAGGTTTTCGCACATAGGCGGCATATCCGACAACTCCATAGAGAACGAGAACGTGCGCATACATACGCGCGATGGCCGCGTGTATGATGGCACCGTGCAGTGCATATATGCGTCCAAGCACGTGTTCTCGGGCAAGGATCAGTGCGCGCGCGATCTGGACAACATGGAGATCGTCATAGACGAAGAGGTTCGCAGTGCGGATGACGTGCGTGCTCTGGGCATATGCAACGGCGACTTCGTGACGCTGGATCCGCGCACGCGCGTGACCGGTTCCGGCTATATCAAGAGCCGCCATCTGGACGATAAGGCCTCGGCGGCGCTGCTGATAGAGCTGGCGGCGCGGGTCAGGGCAGGTCTGTTCACGCCGGCGCGCAAGACGTACATAATGTTCAGCGTGTATGAGGAAGTGGGGCATGGAGTTTCGGCGGGACTGCCCGAGGACGTGATAGACCTGCTGGCCGTGGACATGGGCTGCGTGGGCGGCGATATGGACGGCGACGAGACGCGCGTGTCCATAGCGGCCAAGGATTCGGGCGGACCTTACGAGTACACCATGACCACGCGCCTCATAGAGCTGGCGCGTGAGAAGAATCTGGACTTTGCCATAGACGTATTCACGGCATATGGCTCGGACACCGCCACGGCGCTGCGCGCGGGACGCGAAATCCGCCATGCGCTGATAGGGCCGGGCGTATTCGCCTCGCATGGGTATGAGCGCACCCATGTCAAGGGGCTGGCCAACACCATGGAGCTTATAGAAGCTTACCTCGCGGAGAAGGCGCTATGAGCGGGCTGTCTCTCAAGGGACGCTGGTCTGCCGACGATTTCAGCCGCGTTGCGCGCATAGCGTGGCCTACGATAGTCGAAAGCATAATGGTGATGCTGGTAACTTACGTGGATACGGCGATGGTGGGGCAACTGGGCAAGGAGGCCACCGCCGCCGTAGCCATAAACTCGGCGCCCAGCTGGATGCTGACGGGCGCATGCGCCGCTGTACAGGTGGGCGCGACCGTGCTTGTTGCGCAGTCGATAGGCGCGGGCGACAGGGAAGGCGCGCGCCGCGTGGCGCGTCAGGCGACGACACTTGGCATGGCGATGGGCCTTGTGTTCATGATACTGCTGCAGTCAATAGGCGGCGCGATGCCGCGCTGGCTGCACGCCGAGGCGCACATAGTGCCTGTGGCCGCGCAGTACATACGCACGGTTTCGCTTGCCTACATACCGTACTTTACGGGACTGGTGCTTTCGGGCATATTGCGCGGTTCGGGCGATACGACTACGCCCATGAAGATAACCATGTTTACCAACGTCATAAACGTGATAGGCAACTTCTTCCTGATATACCCCAGCCGCACGGTGTCGCTGTTTGGCATGGAGATAAACATCTGGGGCGCGGGCATGGGCGTGCTGGGCGCGGCCATACCCACGGCTGTGGCCACAGCTCTGTCGGGCGTACTCATGTTCATAAAGCTGGCGCGCGGCAAGGGTGAGATAAGGCTGGAGCTGCACAAGTCATATGTACCGCAATGGCACATAGTCAAGCATATGCTCAGAATCGGCATGCCCGCCGCGCTGGGGCGCATATGCGTAAACGCCGGTCACATGGTGTTCCAGACCATGATTGCGGGACTGGGCACGGCCTCGCTTTCGGCGCACCACATTGCGACCAACGCCGAGTCGCTGTCTTACATGCCGGCTGATGGTTTCGGCGTGGCGGCGACCACGCTGGTGGGGCAGGCGGTCGGCGCGGGCGACAAGAAGGCGGCGCGCCGCTATGGTTCGCTCAACCTCGTGATGGGCATAACCTGTATGACGCTGACTGGCCTTGTGCTGTTCTTTGCGCCGCAGTGGCTGATGCGCATATTCACGCCCGATCAGGAAGTCATAGCGCTGGGCGTTCCCGCGCTGCGCGTGGAAGCGCTGGCACAGCCCTTCTTCGCGATGGGCATAGTGGCTTCGGGCGCGCTCTCGGGCGCGGGCGACACCAGGATGCCCATGCTGATAGGTCTGGCCTGCATGTGGGGCGTGCGTCTGGGCGTGGCGGCGCTGTGCCTGTACGTTTTCGGCATGGGGCTTACCGGTGCCTGGATAGGCATGGCGACCGACTTGACCGTGCGCGGCATACTGCTCACGCTGCGCTTTAAGTCCTCCCGCTGGGAGAAGATTGCTGCGGTCAAGAACCTGTGACATGAACCGGGTGCAGAGCCTGCCCAAGCCTGTGGGGGCTTGGCCGTTTAAAGGCCGCCATCATTACGGCTGAAGCCGGCATGTATCAGGCGACGGATGGGCAAAAGACCGCGCCGCTGCGGGGGCGAGAGCTCTGCGGCGGCGCGGTCTTTTTGCGTATGCCAAAGTGCGCATGGGCGCGGCTGTTCCGGCGCGGACGGGAACTGCGCTGCATCGGTGAAAGGGTAGAGGCGCGCCCGTTTGGGCAGTGTGTTTGCGCGCGGAACTTGCGCAATCTGCGCGGCGATTTTGGCCTGTGCGCGCAGGTATGCGCTGGCACGGAAAGCGTGGCGCAGCCATGCCGGAGGCATCAGTTTCGGCGGGGCAAAAATCGCGCCTTATAACGTAAAATTATCCTTTTGAGCGCCTGTAATACTTGAAATAATGGACGAAATATGCTAAACTATAAGGCGTGTCTTAAAGACCTGTTAGCCCCGGGTCTGAGATATACAGCGCTCAAGGCGACTGACCACCGCCGTGCGCAAGGTTCGCGGACGAGTGCCGCGAAGCAAAGCGTAAGCAAGGCTTGCGCTGCTCTGAAACGGCGCATATGCGCCGCGTACCTCTATCAACGACCTGAGGAGGAGTTTCACGTGAAAACGTTTATGGCGAAGAAGGAGACCCTGCAGCGTCAGTGGTACGTTATCGACGCTGAAGGTCTTGTGCTGGGCCGTCTGGCCAGCCAGGTAGCTGCTATACTGCGCGGCAAGAACAAGCCGACCTTCACCCCGCATGTCGATACCGGCGATCATGTTATCGTAATCAACTGCGACAAGATCAAGCTGACCGGCAACAAGCTGGACGACAAGAAGTACTACTATCACACCGGCTACGTGGGCCATCTCAAGGAGATATCCTACCGCAAGCTGATGGCCACCAAGCCCGAGTTCGCCCTCAAGGAGGCCGTGCGCGGCATGCTGCCCTCCGGCGCGCTGGGCAACCACATGCTCACCAAGCTGCGCGTATATCGCGGTGCGGAGCATGAGCATCAGGCTCAGCAGCCGCAGGAGCTCAAGCTCAAGTAATGTTCGCAATAATCCTTCGCGCCCGTGGGCGCGGGGACGCCGCATTGCCGCGTGAAGCGCGCATGGCTTCACCCGGCGCATAATGAAGGGAGGACTTTCCATGGCTCAGGTTTGCTACAGTGCCGTCGGCAGGCGCAAGAAGGCTGTCGCCCGCGTGCGTCTGGTGCCCGGCGATGGCAATATAATCATCAACAAGCGCGATATAGATAACTACTTTGGCGTAGAGACGCTGAAGATGACCGTCCGTCAGCCCCTGACGCTGACCCAGACCACCGGCCGCTTCGACGTGCTGGTCAATGTGTATGGCGGCGGCTTCACCGGCCAGGCCGGCGCAATCCGTCACGGCATCGCCCGCGCTCTCATCAAGGCTGATGAGGATCTGCGTCCCGCGGTCAAGAAGGCTGGCTTCCTGACCCGCGATCCGCGCATGAAGGAGCGCAAGAAGTACGGCCTCAAGGCTGCCCGTCGCGCGCCTCAGTTCAGCAAGCGATAATCTGCTGGCGGGATATATCAAGAGGTTTACAAACCCCGGAAAATCAAGGTTTTCCGGGGTTTTATTATATCTAAACGAGCTGATATGGTTTGACCAAGTTTGGCAAATCGAGAGCCGTTTTCACCCGATTTCTATTGGCCCCCAATTGGTTAACTGGCCCAAATGAGGTAAAAGCGGGCAATGCGATTGCCAAATCGGATAATCGGGAGCTGATTTTGTTGATGCTTTCAGGGGAACTTTTCATTTCTTTTTCCCATCGTTTGGCTGTGGCAGTTTGGCATACAAAAATAAAAAAGTGAGGGAAGCTGTCCAACGGGAAGGCAGTTTGTTTCACTTTTTTACAATATCCCACTATACTTAGAAACATGAATACAATTAAGATGATTTATTATAAGTTGTGAATGAGAATAACTATGAAAGACAGAGGAACTTTAATGAGTGTGGGAATCATTATTTATATTGTCATGTCTGGAATCGATAGATTTGTTTATCATATACCCAATGCTATTTATATTCCACTTGCAATTATCGGGATTGCTTTAATTCTAATCGGATTTTTCAAAGATAAATCTAAATGCTAAAATGCGGATTGCATAATCAACAGATTAACTCTGGTTTGGGATTATCCACGGTTGTGCAAGCGGAAAATCTTTTGGGCTTCCGTAAAGCTCCACTTTTCCAACCACTTTAGCCAAACTCTCCGAGAAGAACATTCTTATGCCGGCGCATGCCTAAATGCAAAGCCGTCACGCGGCGCGCAGCCTAAAGCGCTGGCATGGCCTGCAACACTGGCGCGCCGCATATGCATAAGCGCCGTGCGCAGCGCCGGCATGCTGCGCGCTGCGGGCGTATTCTGAGCAAGCGCGCGCAACGCCTGTGGAAAAATGCAAGTTGCATTCCCTTTACCTTCATGATAAAAGTTTGCGCACCCCAATATTGCCCTTGACCCAAGCACCGCGCTGTGCTATAATAAGCGCATGGACGATCGCCGGGGGATTTGCCCGGCGGTAATGATAGAGGCGCGGACAGCATCAGTAACCGGGTTATGCGGGCAGACACCCGTCCGGCAAAAGGGCTTTCCGCCGAAGGCGAACGCATATTGTCTGTATCGTGCGCCTGGGCCGGGGGATAACATCTCACGGACTGTCACAGCTTTGTGGAGAGCTATCATTGACTTCAGTATTTTGACGGCGCGCGTGTATGTGCGGCGGAATGTATTGTGGCTGTGAACTCATCTGCGAAGAGAGTCCATGGCCGCTTTTTTTACACGCAAAACTTAGTGGGAGGGGTTTCTTGTGATGAAGAAGATATTTGCTCTGCTCATGGCCGTGACTCTGCTCGTGTCGGGCGTGGCGTTTGCCGATGCAACCGCATCCGGCGTGGAGGACGGCGTGCTGACCATCGCCATGGAGTGCGCCTACGCGCCCTACAACTGGACTCAGACCGACGATTCCAACGGCGCTGTGCCGATAAAGGATTCGTCCGAATTTGCCAACGGCTATGACGTGATGATAGCCAAGAAGATTTGCGAGGCCAACGGCTGGGAGCTGGAGATACTGCGCTCCGACTGGGACTCGCTGGTACCCGCCGTGCAGACCGGCACGATAGACGCCGCCATAGCCGGTCAGTCCATGACCGCCGACCGCTCCGAGCAGGTCGATTTTGCCGGCCCGTACTTCTACGCCACTATAGTCTGCCTGACCAAGGCCGACAGCGCTTATGCCAATGCCCAGTCGCTGGCCGACCTCGCCGGCGGCAAGTGCACCGCGCAGATAGCCACGATATGGTACGACAAGTGCCTGCCCCAGATAGAGGGCGCGCAGATACAGACCGCCGCTGAGACCGCTCCCGCCATGCTCATGGCGCTGGAGACCGGCATGGTGGACTTCGTATGCACCGACATGCCCACCGCGCAGGGCGCCGTGGCCGCATATCCCGACCTCAAGATACTGGACTTCTCCGACACCGAGGGCGACTTCACCTTCACCGAGCAGGAGCGCGCTGAGAACGTCAACATAGGCATATCGGTCAAGAAGGGCAACACTGCTCTGGTCGAGGCCATAAACAAGGCGCTCGAGGGCATGACCGCCGATGATTTCAACGAGATAATGGCGCAGGCGATAGCAATACAGCCCGTGGGCTGATTTGGGAATTGATTAGCGCGGCTTCGGCGGTATTGTCGCAGCCGCGCATATATATGCCATTCTAAAAGGAGTGTTACACATTGGAAGTAATGGCTAAGCTGGGAACGGATATAGCCAAGCTGTGGAGCAGATACGCCGGATCGTACTTCGACGGCATGAAGAACACACTGGTGCTGGCCTTTGCCGCCACGCTCATAGGCTGCCTGATAGGCTTCGTATGCGGCGTGCTTCAGACCATACCGCACAGCAAGAACGACCCGCCCATAAAGCGCGCGCTGCTGGCGCTGGTGCGCGGCATAGTGCGCGTGTATGTCGAAGTGTTCCGCGGCACGCCCATGGTGCTGCAGGCGGTATTCGTGTACTACGGCCTGCCTTACTTCACAAACAGCGCCATGCAGTTCCAGAGCGTATGGGCGGCGGCGCTGCTGGTAGTGTCGGTCAACACCGGCGCGTACATGGCCGAGACCGTGCGCGGCGGCATACTGTCCATAGACCCCGGCCAGACCGAGGGCGCAAAGGCCATAGGCATGACCCACTTCCAGACAATGATGTACGTGATACTGCCGCAGGCGCTGCGCAACATACTGCCGCAGGTGGGCAATAACTTCATCATAAACGTCAAGGATACCTCGGTCATGTTCATAATCGGCTTCAACGACTTCTTCGCCATACACCGCGCCGCCGTGGGCGCGACCTACCTGTACTTCCCGTCGGCGGTCGTGGAGATGGCGGGCTACCTGTGCATGACGCTTATAGCATCCGTGCTGCTCAGACAGTGGGAGAAGAAGCTGGCGGGCGCGGACAGCTATGCGCTGGCCACCGGAGATCAGCTCGCGCCCACTGCGGGCATGCTCAATCATCCCGGCCGCGGCAGCAACTTCGACGAGCGCAGCCGCGAGAGCGACATGAACGATGAGCAGCGCAAGAGGGGGATGTAAGCATGAGCGAGCTTTTGAGGGTAGAGCATCTTTCCAAGTCGTTCGGCGCAAATGTGGTGCTGCGCGACATAGACTTTGAGGTCGAGCCGGGCGACGTGATATCAATAATAGGCGCGTCGGGTTCGGGCAAATCGACGCTTCTGCGCTGCATAAACCTGCTGGAGACGCCTACGGCGGGCGCGATATACTTCCATGGCAAGAATGTGGTCGGGCGCGGCGTAAAGGCCGCGGCATATCGCGCCAAGGTGGGCATGGTGTTCCAGTCGTTCAACCTGTTCGACAACATGACCGTGCTTGAGAACTGCGTGATAGGTCAGGTCAAGGTGCTGGGCAAGCGCAAGGACGAGGCGCGCGACAGCGCCATGAAGTATCTGGAGAAGGTGGGCATGGCGCCCTACATAAACGCCCGCCCGCGCCAGATATCCGGCGGCCAGAAGCAGCGCGTGGCCATAGCGCGCGCGCTGGCAATGGAGCCGGAGGTGCTGTTGTTTGACGAGCCGACCTCGGCGCTCGACCCGGAGATGGTGGGCGAGGTGCTGTCGGTAATGCGCGATCTGGCAGGCGAGGGCATGACCATGCTGGTGGTCACGCACGAGATGTCGTTCGCGCGCGACGTGAGCAACCGCGTGGTGTACATGTGCGACGGCCTGATACGCGAGCAGGGCTCGCCGCAGCAGCTGTTCACATCGCCCAAGGATGAGCGCACGCGCGAGTTCCTGTCGCGCTTCATAGACGGCTAGCGCGGCAGGAAGACGGGGTGGGTCAATGCGTACGGAAGCCGAGATGATGGAACTGATACTGTCCACCGCGCGCACGGACGAGCGCATACGCGCGGCGTACATGGGCGGCTCGCGCGTGAACCCGCACGCGCCGCAGGACATATTCCAAGACTACGACGTGGTATACGTGGTGGCCAGCACCGCGCCCTTCAGGCAGGATGCACGCTGGATAGACCGCTTCGGAGAGCGGCTCTACATGCAGTACCCCGAGGACGGGCCTTATTGCGAGGCAGATGTGGAAAACTGCTACGGATGGCTGATGCAGTTCGCCGATGGCAACCGGCTGGATCTGCATGTATGCACGGTTTCGTATGCACTCAGCGATATAGCCGGGGATCCTATGGTGCGGGTGCTGATGGACAAGGACGGGTTGCTCATAGGCGTGGGCGCGCCCAGCGACATGGCACATTGGGTAAAGCCATTTACGCAGGAGCAGCTTGCGGCTACGTGCAACGAATTCTGGTGGTGCCTGAACAACGTGGCCAAGGGGCTTTGGCGCGGGGAACTGAGCTATGCGCTGGAGATGCTGGACATGCAGGTGCGCCCCATGCTCAGGCGCGTGCTGGAGTGGCGCGCCGGTCAGGCGACGGGCTTTGCGGTCAGCGTGGGCAAGTCCTGCAAGTACATAGAGCGCTATCTGGAGCCGGGCATATGGCAGGAGTATCTCGCCACTTACGCACCCGCTCAGGCGCAGTCCATCTGGGATGCCGTGATGCGCATGTGCGCGCTTATGGACGCGCAGGCGCGTCTTACGGCGGCAGAGGCAGGTTATGAGTATGACGCGGCTGAGGCGGCGAATGCAAGGAGCTATCTTGAACACGTGCGCGAGTTGCCGCGAGATGCCAGAGAAGTGTACTGAGCAGTTCTAAGAAATGCGAAAGGGACGGAACGGCAATGGCCGCTCCGTCCCTTTGCGTTGCATAAGCCGCCAAGGCGCTATTTGCCCTCATGCCTTATCAGACATAGGCGTTCAGGAAGTGTACTATCTATGTCTGCACTTGGGGACTTCCAGCCGCTGCAACCGTGCTGTGCGTCGGATGTCTCATGCATTCCTGTCTTATGCAAAAAGCGGGGCGCTGCCGTTGGCTTCGGCGTTGCCCCGCATCAAGCTTTGGTTTATGTGAGTTATCAGAACAGCCCGGATATCGAGCCGTCATCGGACACGTCGATGTTCTCGGCGGCGGGAACCTTGGGAAGTCCCGGCATGGCGATTATCTCGCCCGTGAACGCCACGACAAAGCCCGCGCCCGCGCTCAGGCGCACGTCGCGCACGTTCAGCACAAAGCCCGTGGGCGCGCCCAGCTTGGACATGTCATCGGAGAGCGAGTACTGAGTCTTGGCGATGCACACCGGCGCGTCGGCATAGCCCATCTCGGCGAACTGGCGCAGTTTGGTGCGCACGCCCGCGGCGAACTTCACCTCGGCAGCGCCGTATATCTTCTTGGCGACGGCGGCTATCTTCTTGTCGAGCGGCAGGTCGTTTTCGTATGTCAGGCGCAGCTCGGCGGGGTTCTGGCACATGTCGCGCACGTGCGCGGCCAAATCAAGCGCGCCTTCGCCGCCCTTGCCCCATACGTCGCAGGGTATGGCGCGCGCGCCGTGCTCCTCGCAGGCAGCGCGCACCAGCTCTATCTCGGCCTCGGTGTCGCTGGCGAAGCGGTTTATGGCGACTACGGCGTTCAGCCCCCATACTTCCTTCACGTTGTCTATGTGCTTCATAAGGTTGCCCAGACCCGCGCGCAGCGCATCTAGATTCTCGGCGTTGAGGTCGGGCTTCTTTACGCCGCCGTGGCTCTTGAGCGCGCGCACGGTGGCCACTATTACCACGCAGTCGGGGCGCAGGCCGGTCAGGCGGCACTTTATGTCGATGAACTTCTCCGCGCCCAGATCGGCGCCGAAACCGGCCTCGGTCACGGTGTAGTCGGACAGGCGCATGGCCGTATCGGTGGCGATGAAGGAGTTGCAGCCGTGCGCGATGTTGGCGAAGGGACCGCCGTGTATCAGCGCGGGCGTGTGCTCCAGCGTCTGCACGAGGTTGGGCATCAGAGCATCCTTTAGCAGCGCGGTCATGGCGCCCTGAGCGTTTATGTCGCGCGCGTATACCGGGCGCTTGTCGAAGGTCCAGCCTATAAGCAGGCGGCCAAGGCGCTGCTTGAGGTCGGCGATGTCGCGCGCCAAGCACAGCGTGGCCATGACCTCGCTGGCGGCGGTTATGTCAAAGCCGTCCTCGCGGGGCATGCCGTTGGTGCGGCCACCCATGCCGTCCAGCACATTGCGCAGCTGGCGGTCGTTCATGTCCATGCAGCGGCGCCATACCACGCGGCGCGGGTCTATGCCCAGCGCATTGCCTTGGAATATGTGGTTGTCTATCATGGCGGCCAGCAGGTTGTTGGCGGCGGTTATGGCGTGCAGGTCGCCGGTGAAGTGCAGGTTGATGTCCTCCATTGGCACGACCTGCGCATAGCCGCCTCCCGCAGCGCCGCCCTTTACGCCGAACACGGGCCCCAGCGACGGCTCGCGCAGCGCCAGCATGGCGCGCTCACCTATGCGCCGTAGGCCGTCGGCCAGACCCACGGATACCGTGGTCTTGCCCTCTCCTGCGGGCGTGGGATTTATGGCGGTTACCAGTATGAGCTTGGCATGGCGCTTTGCATCGCCCAGCGCGCGAGGATCGACCTTGGCCTTGTAGCGGCCGTAGGGTATCAGCGCTTCGTCGGGTATGTTGAGCGAGGATGCGACTTCGGTTATGGGCAGCATTTTGGCTGCCTGGGCTATCTCGATATCGGTTGGCATTGTGCAGCGCTCCTTTCGCAAAAAGCGTTTATGTGATACTGTCTCCATTATACCACCAGAGCGCGCGCTATTCAATCTCAAGCGGCGCGCGCATATGGCGGCATGGGAGCGCTTGGGCGCATGTATATGCAGGCGGTGCGGGCGCTGCCAAGGCGTGCAGGGCGAGCGCAGGCCGGGGCTTGTTCCCTGCGGCAGTTGTGCGCGGCGGGGCAGCGCCCGGATACAACCGCTTTACAGCGCGCCTTGCCAGTGGTATCATGCTAATGACGGTACGCGGGAGGTGATGTACATGAGCGGGGATATGCTGCTCATGCTGGTGCTGGCGGCGGCGTCCATGGTGCTGGCGCGGGCGTTTCCGCTCACGGCGGGCAGCATGGGTGTGCGCCCGGAGCGCGTGGAAGCCGTGGTCGTATATCCGCAGAGCCTTTTGATGGTGGCGCTGTCCATGCAGGCGGGCGGCGTGATACTCACTTGGATGCTGCACGAATTCGGCTTCATGGCGGCGCAGCGCCCGGCGGCGGTCGCCATGACGGCGCTGCTGATGGCAGGCGCGGCGGTCATATGCCTAGCCGTAGGGAGATTCGCGGCGGTGGCGTGCGACGGCAAGGTCAGCGTGCGCCCCGTGATGGGCAGGCGGTATGAGTTTGTGGTTTCCGATATAGCTGCGCTCAGCCTCGGAGATTCCGGACGCGGCATGGCACGCATCTGCCTCAGCGACGGGCGCAGGCTGCGGCTGCACAGCATGATGCCCGGCTATCAGCAGCTGATAGCGGCGCTGAACTCGGCGGCGGTTAAGCAGGCGCAGCAGGACGATGGCGACGACGTGCGCGCGTGAAGTGAGCGCGACAGGGGAACTACTGCCGGGAAAAAGCTGGTATGAAGGCGACGACGTGCGCGCGTGAAGTGAGCGCATACAGATGCAACATGATGCCGGTGCTTGCACAGCGCGTACCGGGAGATGCGCATCTGCGCGCATATTTTATATGGAGCGCGCGTTAATAATTGCCAACGGTCATTGCGCTTTTGCCGCGCGGGATGTATAATATACAAAAAAATGCGGCAATGTGAATACATATTCATGTCGCGCGCTTAGGGGGTCGTGACCGTGACCAAGGTGTTCGTGGACGGACAGGAGGGTACAACCGGGCTTAAGATTGTCAGCCGCATAAAGGAGCGCGGCGGCATTGAGCTTATAGAGATAGCGCCGGAGCTGCGCAAGGATGCCGCCGCGCGCGCCGAATGCATAAACGCTGCCGACATAGCCATTTTGTGCCTGCCCGATCAGGCAGCTCGCGAGGCGGTCGCGCTATGCACAAGCGAGCGCACGCGCATAATAGACGCAAGCACCGCGCACCGCACAGCGCCGGGCTGGGTATACGGCTTTCCGGAGCTTATCCCGGGCCAGTACGAGCGCATAGCGGGCGGCAAGCGCGTGGCCGTGCCGGGCTGCTATGCCAGCGGTTTCAGCGCGCTCATATATCCGCTCAGGCAGGCGGGTCTGCTGGGCGCGGATGCGCGCATAAGGTGCAACGCCGTGTCCGGCTACACCGGCGCGGGCAAGAAGGCCATAGCCGTATACGAGGGCGCGGATCGCCCGGCTGCATACGACAGCCCCCGCAAGTATGCGCTCACTCAGGCGCACAAGCACCTGCCCGAGATGCAGGCCATATGCGGCCTTGATCGCAAGCCCATATTTGAGCCCATGGTGTGCGACTTTGCGCAGGGCATGCTGGTCAGCGTGCCGCTGTTTGCGGACGAGGTGGGCGCGGGCATTGATGCGGTTCATGAGGTTTACGCAAGGCACTATGCGGGCGCGCGCTTTGTCGAAGTCATGCCGCTCAACTGCGGCGAGGACGGATTTATAGACGCGCAGGCGCTGCGCGATACCAACATGATGCAGATATTCGTGTGCGGCAACGACGAGCGCATAACGCTCACCGCCAGGCTGGATAACCTGGGCAAGGGCGCGTCGGGCGCGGCGCTGCAATGCATGAATATAATGCTGGGTGAGGACGAGACACTGGGGCTTGTTTAAGCCGCGGCGCGCTCATTTACCTATATACATATATATGGAAAGGAATGGAACGAATGAGAGACGAGACAAAGTGCCTGCACGCGGGCTATACCCCCAAAAACGGCGAGCCGCGTGTGATGCCCATAGTTCAGAGCACGACATATGTGTATGACTCCACTGCCGATGTGGCGGCGGTGTTCGATGACCCCACGCTGTCGCTTATATACTCGCGCTTTGGCAACCCCACGGTCATGGCCGTCGAGGACAAGATAGCCGCGCTGGAGGGCGGCGTGGGCGCTATGTGTACTACGTCCGGTCAGATGGCTACGCTCATGGCGGTGCTGAACATATGCGAGGCGGGCGACAGCTTTATAAGCGTTTCGCAGGTGTACGGCGGCACCATAAACCTGTTCTCCTATACGTTTAAGAAGATGGGCATAGAGTGCATATACGTGTCGCCCGACGCCTCCGATGAGGAGATAAACGCCGCCTTTAAGCCCAATACCAAGCTGGTGTTCGGCGAGACCATCGCCAACCCCGCGCTGACCGTGCTGGACATAACCCGCTTTGCGGACATCGCGCACGCGCACAAGGTGCCGCTCATAGTGGACAACACTTTCGCCACGCCCGTCCTGTGCAAGCCGTTTGAGTTCGGCGCGGACATAGTGACCCATTCCACCACCAAGTACATGGACGGCCATGCCGTGCAGGTGGGCGGCGTGATAGTGGACAGCGGCAAGTTCGACTGGGCGGGCAGCGGCAAGTTCCCGTGCCTGACCGAGCCGGACGAGTCCTATCATGGCCTGAGCTACACAAAGACCTACGGCGAAAAGGCGTACATAATCAAGGCGCGCATGCAGCTGATGCGCGACTTCGGCGCGTATCCGGCGGCGCATTCGGGCTTCCTGCTCAATCTGGGTCTGGAGACGCTGGCCGTGCGCATGCCGCGCTACTGCGAGAACGCACTGCGCGTGGCCCAGTTCCTCAAAGCCTGCGACAAGGTGGAGAGCGTCACCTATCCGGGTCTGGAGGGCGATCGCAACTATGAGCTGGCCAAGAAGTACTTAAAGGGCGCAAGCGGCGTAATATCCTTCATAATAAAGGGCGGGCGCGAGGCTGCAATGCGCTTTATGGATTCGCTGGAGCTGGCCTCAAACGAGGTGCATGTGGCCGACATCCGCACTTGCGTGCTGCATCCCGCCAGCGAGACTCATCGCCAGCTGACCGACGAGCAGTTGGTCGCCGCGGGCGTAGATGGCGGCATGGTGCGCCTGTCGGTGGGTCTGGAAAACGTGGAGGACATACTGGCCGATCTTGAGCGCGGCTTTGCCAGCGTGTGATGCGGCGCTCAAACTTAACGCAAAGTTGCTTTTGAAATTTGCCGCGCAATATTATAATATGGCATACAATGAAGCGCCGCTGTGGGTCATGACCCGGTGCGGCGACAACGCAGTGATGGGGACGCGCCTCCTTGCGTGGGCGGCAAAGCGAGCCGGGAGATGGTGAAAGCCCGGTCAGCCCTTGGGAATGCGCCATCACCCCGGAGCGGTCGGCTAAGGCGCATTGCGCTCAGGCTGGAACGGGAGCTGCCCGTTATAGCGGCGGCGCGTATTGCGCGCAGAGAGGACGCATGATTGCGTCAAGTTGGGTGGTACCGCGAAGGCCTTCGTCCCATATGGGAGGAAGGCCTTTTTATATTGGGCGCGGCCACGCATGTCTAACGACAGCACGATGACAAGGAGAGAGATCGCATGTTTGAAAAGGTATCCACGGATCTTAACTTCGTGGAGCGCGAGGAACAGGTAGCGCAGCTCTGGCGCGAGCGCGATGTGTTCAAGCGCTCGATAGATCAGCGAGAGGGCGGCGACGTATTCACGTTCTACGACGGCCCGCCCACGGCCAACGGCAAGCCCCACATAGGCCATATACTGACCCGCGTCATGAAGGACATGATACCGCGCTACCGCACCATGAAGGGCTACAAGGTGCTGCGCAAGGCGGGCTGGGATACCCACGGCCTGCCCGTAGAGCTTGAGGTAGAGAAGAAGCTGGGTCTGGACGGCAAGAAGCAGATAGAGGAGTACGGCATGGAGCCGTTCATCCGCCAGTGCAAGGAGTCCGTGTGGAAGTACCTGCACGAGTGGGAGAAGATGAGCGAGCGCATAGGCTATTGGGCGGACATGGAAAACCCCTACATAACCTATGACAACAAGTACATAGAGTCGGTGTGGTGGTCGCTCAAGCAGGTTCACGAAAAGGGTCTGCTCTACAAGGGTCACAAGGTAGTGCCTTACTGCCCGCGCTGCGGCACGGCGCTGTCCTCTCACGAGGTCGCGCAGGGCTACAAGGACGTGGAGGACACCACCGCCTTCGTGCGCTTCAAGGTGAAGGGTCAGGACAAGTACCTCATGGCCTGGACGACTACGCCCTGGACGCTGCCCTCCAACGTTGCGCTGTGCGTAAATGCCAAGGAGGATTATCTCGAGTTCAACTGGGATGGCCGCACCTGCATAATG
Source organism: Candidatus Fimadaptatus sp. (assembly GCA_050946055.1). GTDB lineage: Bacteria > Bacillota > Clostridia > Christensenellales > Aristaeellaceae > Fimadaptatus. The sequence continues at coordinate 46,815 of JBMNUB010000003.1, forward strand.
GCCAGGGAACTGGTCAAGTCCGTGGTGGGCGAGGACGAGATAGAGGAGCTTAGGACCGTAAAGGGCGCAGAACTGGTGGGCATGGAGTACGAGCCGCTGTTTGACTGCGCCGACACCGAGGGCAAGCGCGCCTTCTACGTGGTGGCCGACGGCTATGTCACCCTGACCGAAGGTACCGGCATAGTCCACATAGCGCCCGCGTTCGGCGAGGACGATGCCCGCATAGGCCATGACAACGACCTGCCTTTTGTGCAGCTGGTGGGCGTGGACGGCAAGTTCGTGCCCGGCACGCCGTGGGAAGGCGTGTTTGTAAAGCAGGCCGACAAGCCCATACTGGAGGCGCTGGAGGAGAAGGGCCTGCTGGTCAAGACGCTCAAGTATACCCATAGCTATCCCTTCTGCTGGCGCTGTGACACGCCGCTGATATACTACGCGCGCTCCACCTGGTTCATACGCATGACCGCTGTGCGCGATCAGCTCGTGGCCAACAACCGCTCGGTCAACTGGCTGCCCGACAACATAAAGGAAGGCCGCATGGGCAACTTCCTTGAGAACGTAATCGACTGGGGTCTGAGCCGCGAGCGCTATTGGGGTACTCCGCTGCCCATATGGACCTGCGAGTGCGGCCACATGCACGTGATAGGCTCGATAGAGGAGCTAAAGCGCATGGGTCACAATGTGCCGGACGACATAGAGCTGCATCGCCCCTACATAGACGCGGTCACGCTGACCTGCCCCGAGTGCGGCGGCGAGATGCACCGCGTGAGCGAGGTCATAGACTGCTGGTACGATTCCGGCTCGATGCCCTTTGCACAGTGGCACTATCCCTTTGAGAACAAGGACAAGTTCGAGGAGAACTTCCCGGCCGACTTCATAAGCGAGGCCGTTGACCAGACGCGCGGCTGGTTCTATACGCTGATGGCGATATCCACGCTGCTGTTTGACAAGGCGCCCTTCAAGAACTGCCTGGTGCTGGGTCACGTGCTGGACAAGTACGGCAAGAAGATGAGCAAGCACACCGGCAACGTGGTCGATCCCTTTGGCGTAATGGACAAGTTCGGCGCGGATGCCGTGCGCTGGTACTTCTATACCGCCGGCGCGCCGTGGTTGCCCAGCCGCTTCTATCCCGAGGCGGTCGCCGAGAGCCAGCGCAAGTTCATGGGCACGCTGTGGAACACCTATGCGTTCTTTGCGCTGTATGCTTCCATAGATACGTTCGATCCCATGACCACCAAAGCCGCGCCCGAGACGCTGACGCTGATGGATAAGTGGATACTGTCCAAGCTTCAGACCCTGATAAAGACCGTGGACTCCGATCTGGAGAACTACCAGATAGCCGATGCCGCGCGCGCGCTCAGCGAGTTCGTGGACGAGCTGTCCAACTGGTATGTGCGCCGCTGCCGCGAGCGCTTCTGGGGCAAGGGCATGGAGGGCGACAAGCTGGCCGCGTTCGACACGCTGTACCGCGTGCTGGTCACGCTGACCCAGCTGTGCGCGCCGTTTGTGCCGTTCATGGCCGAGTCCATGTACCAGAACCTCGTGGTCAACAACGTGCCTTCTGCGCCGGACAGCGTGCATCTGACCGATTTCCCGGTGGCCGACGAGAGCCTTATGCTGCCCGAGCTTGAGAGCAACATGGAGCGCGTGATACTGGCCGTGCAGCTGGGCCGCGCCTGCCGCTCCAGCGCCAACATAAAGACGCGCCAGCCCTGCCAGAAGCTGTTCATACGCGGCGAGCGCCTGCCCGAGGACCTTCAGGCGCTGATAGCCGACGAGCTGAATGTAAAGCAGATAGAGTACGTAAACGACGCCAGCGCCTTCACCGGCTATCGCATAAAGCCGCAGCTGCGCACCGTCGGCCCCAAGTACGGCAAGCTCCTTGGCGGCATACGCAAGTTCCTTGAGAACGTGGACGGCAACGCCGTGGTCGAGGGCTTCGACAGGGGCGAGCCGCTGCGCTTCGAGGTGAACGGCCAGCCCGTCGAGCTGAACAAGGAAGACACACTGATAGAGCCGATGCAGAAGGAAGGCTTCGATGCCGAGAGTCAGGACGGCATGACCGTGGTGCTGGACACCCGCATGACCGAGGAGCTGATAAGCGAGGGCTTTGCGCGCGAGGTCATAAGCAAGCTTCAGACCATGCGCAAGGATGCGGGCTATGAGGTCGTGGACCGCATAGGCATATCGCTGAGTGGCACCGAGCGCTTCAGCGCCATGGTGGCCCCGCAGATGCAGGGCATAATGGACAGCGTGCTGGCCATAGAGAGCGCCGATACCGCTCCCGAGGGCGCGTATACCGCCGAGTGGAACATAAACGGCGAGCAGGCCAAGTTCGCCTGCTGGAAGGCGCAGCGCTGACAATAAGCGCCTTGCGGATGTATGCCAAATGCCGATGCGCGCTGTGAAAGCACAGGAGGTTAGGCGCTGCTTAAAGAGGGCAGTGCTGCTCCTTGGCAAACATCGTGCATGCCGGCATGCGGCAGATACGGGTTTGGTCTGCGCGGATACATAGGCAGGCTTTGCGGGTTTAAGCCCACGCATAATGACAAATGCGCGGCCTGCCGGCAGAGGAAACGCCGATGGCGGCCAGCCTGCTTCCTGCATAGAAAAGGCGTTATAGGTAAGTATATGGTGCGTCCGGCGCTGTCACCTTATGGGATGGGGCGGCGGACGCATCGCGATTTATGGAACTGCGCGCATGTGTGCAGAGTTTTCGGAGGATATATGTTTATAGCCGACGGCTGGAAGGATTACGAGGTGCTGGACACAGGCGACGGCGAGAAGCTGGAGCGCTGGGGCGACATAATACTGCGCCGCCCCGACCCGCAGGTGATCTGGCCCAAGCAGGCGCCGGATATGTGGAAGCGCGCCGACGCGCATTATCACAGGTCGAGCAAGGGCGGCGGCGAATGGGAGTTCATGCGCCGCCTGCCCGAGCGCTGGCAGATAGGCTATCGCGACCTGCGCTTCTACGTGCGCCCGACTAACTTTAAGCATACCGGCCTGTTCCCCGAGCAGGCAGTCAACTGGGACTGGATGCGCGGCCTGATAGCAAAGCGCGGCGAGGCGCGCGTGCTGAACCTGTTCGGCTACACGGGCGGCGCGACCGCGGCCTGCGCACAGGCGGGCGCACAGGTATGCCATGTGGACGCGGCCAAGGGCATGGTGCTGTGGGCGCGCGAGAACCGCGAGCTGAGCGGCGTGCCGGAGACCAGCGTGCGCTGGATAATCGACGATGCGCTCAAGTTCGTGCAGCGCGAGCGCAGGCGCGGCCGCACATATGATGGGCTGCTTATGGACCCGCCGTCCTATGGGCGCGGTCCGGGCGGCGAGATATGGAAGCTGGAGAACGAACTCTACGGCCTTGTCGAGGAGTGCGCGGGCGTGCTGAGTGATAAGCCGCTGTTCTTCCTCATCAATTCGTACACGACCGGCCTTCAGCCCGCGGTACTCAGCAACATGCTGCGCATGACCGTGGGCAAGCGCTTTGGCGGGCGCGTGGACGCGCAGGAGGTCGTGCTGCCGGTCACGGCGGGCGGCGTGCTGCCCTGCGGCGCGAGCGGGCGCTGGCAGAGCGATGACTGAGTATCAGGCGGGCAGGTACCGCATAGAGATACTATACGAGGACAATCACCTGCTGGTCGTGCGCAAGCCGCCCAACATGGCGGTGCAGGCCGACAGCTCAGGCGATTTGGACATACAGACCGCGCTCAAAGGCTACATAAAGGAGCGCTATAACAAGCCGGGCGCGGTGTTTCTGGCGCTGTGTCACAGGCTGGACAGGCCGGTGGGCGGCGTGATGGTGCTGTGCCGCACCTCCAAGTGCGCCGAGCGGCTGACCCGCCAGTTCGCGTCGCACACGGTCGACAAGACCTATCTGTGCGCGGTGCGCGGCGAAGTGAGCGGGGTGCAGGAACTTAGCGACTTCCTGCTTAAAGACGCGCGCGGCATGGTGCGCGTGGTGGACGAAGACACTCCGGGCGCAAAGCTGGCAAGGCTTACGGCGACGCCGCTTGCGCATGCAGACGGACTTACGCTCATGCAGGTTGCGCTGCACACCGGGCGCTCCCATCAGATTCGCGTGCAGATGGCGCATTCAGGGCATCCGCTCTGGGGCGACAATCGCTATGGCGACGGCAGACCCGGCCAGCAGATAGCGCTGTGGGCCACCAGCCTTGCGATAGACCATCCCACGACGGGCGAGCGGCTGTGCTTTGACTGTCCGCCGCCCGACGCAGCTCCATGGGGGCTATGGCACATTTGCGTTAAAGATGGTATAATAGAAGCGCAGACATGTCCGGGGGCAGCGTTATGAGCCGCGGCAGGGGACTTAGCAGGCGCGGATTGTCGTTTGTGGCCTGCGCGGTGGGCGTGCCGCTGTGCGCGTACATACTGCCGGGGGTGCATGTCGAGCCTGTGTACATGTCGGTGATACTGGGGCTTATGCTGGGCGGGTTCTTCTATCTGGTAAGGCCGCTGCTAAAGCTCCTGACGCTGCCGATAGGCTGCCTCACCATGGGGCTGTTTTCGATAGCGATGGACACGGGCATAATATACCTCATGAGTGAATACATACCCGGCTTCAGTCTGGATGGGCCGGAATGGGCGCTGGCCATAGCGGCGGTACTTGCTGTATTGCGCTGCCCGGTGCTGCGCTGAGGGGAGGATGGATATATGCGCGTTCATGTTTCGCGCGAGGCCCTTATGGGCGGCGGAGTTATGGGCGAGCTGTTTCTGGGCGACAGTCTGGAACTGGCCGACAAGCTGACCGGCAAATACGGCGGGCGCGTGCAGTGCGTATACCTTGATCCGCCCTTTTTTACGGGAGACATGTTTAACATGCGCGTGCGCGTGGGCGAGCGCGAGTGGAAAAGCGGCGCAGGCTCTCTGGAGCTTGGTGCCTATTCCGACAAGTGGAGCGACCGCGAGCAGTACATAGCCGCCATGCGCGGGCTGCTGGAACTGGCGCGCGAGCTGATGAGCGACACGGGCGTGATATTCCTGCACGTGGATTTTCGCATGCAGGCGCATCTGAGGCTGCTCATGGACGAGATATTCGGCGAGAACAACTTCCTAAACGAGATAATATGGACATATCAGACCGGCGGGCGCGCGCGCAAGTACTTCTCGCGCAAGCACGACGTGATACTGTTCTACCGCAAGAGCGCGTCGTACCGCTTCTATATGGAAAACGTGCCGATATCGCGCACCGATGCCCGCCGCAACCACATGAAGCGGCAGGTGGACAAGGATGGCCGCGTATATCGCACCATACGCTCGGGCGGCAAGGTGTACAAGTATTACGACGACGACCCGGTGTATCCGGGCGACGTGTGGGACGATGTGAGCCATCTTCAGCAGAAGGATCCGCAGCGCACCGGCTATGATACGCAAAAGCCGCTCAAGCTCCTTGAGCGCATAGTGCTTTGCTCCACGCAGCCCGGCGACATAGTGTGCGACCTGACCTGCGGCTCCGGCACTTCGCTGGAGGCGGCGGCGATAAACGGGCGCAACTTCGTGGGCGTGGACATGAGCAGGCTGGCCATAGACACAGCGCGCAGGCGGCTGATAGGCAACCGCGTGAACCTCAACCAGCCCGCAAGCGAGGGCGAGCCGGAGCTGGACATGGAAGTTATCACGGGCGTGGGCAATTACGAATGCTATCTGCGCGGGTTTAGCATTGAAAAGGGCTTTGGCGAGCGCGAATTTTCCGATTTGGACGCGGTAAACGGCTGGTCGGGCGGGTATATAAATGACGATGCGTTTTATGCGTATGTACACGATATGCGCTCCAAGCAGCATCCCAAATTGGATGCGCACCTGTCCATACCCGTGTGGGATGGTCGACCGGCCGTGCGCATAGAGGATGTATACGGGCGGACGTTCTATTACACGCTGGACGTGTGAGGCAGATATCATTACTGCGCCAAAGGCGCTGCGGGGGAAGCAAATGGCTATCAACACCACTGGGTACTGGGCGCTGGTGATGCGCGCGCTCATGGAGACCGGCGACATCGCCTCGGTCTATACGCAACTGGAGAATCCCGACAACTTCTACATCGGCTACATAGTCCACATGTCGGCGCGCCACTTTACCATGCGCGTAATGGACATAGACGGCTCGCACGACGGCTGGCTGACCGGCCGTTGCGCCGACGTCATGCAGGTGGTGGCCGGGGACGATTATGAGGTGCGCATGAAGTGGCTGGAGACGCTGCTGGAGCGCCCCGCGCCCGCTGACCCGCTGAAGGACGAGTGCGAGGATCTGTTTTCGGGCTATGCCCGCGCCGCCATGGAGCGCGGCGAGGCGGTGACGATATGGCTGGAGGACGAGGAGGAGGAGCTGAGCGGCTTTGTGCAGTCGGTGGACGATCTGCACATTGTAATCAATGCGCTTGACTTCTTCGGACAGGATGCCGCCGCGCGCGTCGTCAACCTCGCTCAGATAGAGCTGATGAGCGTGGATGCGCTGGAAGAACGCATGATTATGCGCATGCATGAAAACATATCCCCAAATTCGCCGCTCAAGCTGCTTTGATTGCTTGCGGATGAAAATGCGGCATACTGCAAATAAGTCGCGCTTTATGCTGAAAAACGCGACTTTTGCTTTAAATGCCAAGTTAAAAGTTGCAAAATGCGCGCTTTGAACGCGATTTTGGCATATCCGGCGCACATGCGCTGGTGGATAAATTAACATGCGGGTCGTATACTGATGAGCATACCCCAAGGTAAAAGGAGTGAGATACTTGGCAAAGGTGACGGTTGACGAGCAGAGGTGCAAGGGCTGCGGCCTGTGTGCGCTGGCCTGCCCCAAGAAGATCATGGCGCTATCTCAGACCAAGATAAATTCCAAGGGCTATCGCCCGGCCGAATGTATCGAGCCGGATAAGTGCATAGGCTGTGCGTTCTGCGCGACCATGTGTCCTGATACGGTAATCACTGTGGAAAAGTAAGGGAGGGCAAGCCTCATGGCAAAGATGCTGATGAAGGGTAACGAGGCCGTAGCCGAGGCCGCCATACAGGCGGGCTGCCGCTACTTCTTCGGCTATCCTATAACGCCTCAGAATGAGATACCCGAATACATGTCGGCGCGCCTGCCCAAGCTGGGCGGCACGTTCCTGCAGGCGGAGAGCGAAGTCGCGGCCATAAACATGGTGTACGGCGCGGCGGGCGCGGGCGCGAGGGTAATGACGTCCTCGTCCAGCCCGGGAATAAGCCTCAAGCAGGAAGGCATATCTTACATGATAGGCGCAGAGCTGCCGGCGGTAATAGTGAACATGGTGCGCGGCGGCCCCGGCCTCGGCTCCATACAGCCCGCGCAGAGCGACTACTTCCAGTCCACGCGCGGCGGCGGACACGGCGATTACCGCACGCCCACCTTCGTACCCGCGTCCATACAGGAGGCGGTGGAGCTTACCCAGCGCGCGTTTGACGTGGCTGACCAGTACCGCAACCCCGTGATAGTCATGGGCGACGGCATGATAGGTCAGATGATGGAGCCGGTCGAGATGCCCGACTACAAGCCGCGCAATCTGCCGCCCAAGACCTGGGCCACCACCGGCTGGTCCAAGGAGATGGGCATACCGCGCCGCATAATCAATTCGCTCTACATAGAGCCCGACGTGCTGGAGCGCCATGTGGCGCGCCTGATGGAAAAGTACGCGGAGATTGAGAAAAATGAGTGCCTGGTAGAGGAGCAGTTCACCGAGGACGCCGACATAATCGTGGCGGCCTATGGCACGACTGCCCGCATATGCCTGACCGCCGTGCGCCAGGCGCGCGCAAAGGGCATAAAGTGCGGCCTGATACGCCCGATAACCGTATGGCCGTTCCCCAGCGCTACCTTCCTCAAGGCGGCTGAGCGCGCTCGCGCCGTGCTGTGCGTGGAGATGAGCTGCGGCCAGATGATAGACGACGTGAAGATAGCCGTAGAGGGCAAGTGCCCGGTGATGTTCTACGGCCGCACCGGCGGCATGATACCCTCCGTGCGCGAGATACAGTCCGAGATAGAGAAGCTCGACGCGGCCCGATAAGGCGGCATTAACTACCAAGGAACGGAGGCTCAAGACATATGGCGACGGTATTCAAAAAGACTAGCATGCTGACCGACGCGCCGATGCATTACTGCCCCGGCTGCACGCACGGCATAATACACCGGCTGGTCGCCGAGGCGATAGAGGAGCTGGGCATGGCTGACAAGGCCATAGGCGTTGCGCCTGTGGGCTGCGCGGTCTTTGCGTATAACTACTTCAACTGCGACATGCACGAGGCCGCGCATGGCCGCGCCCCGGCGGTTGCGACCGGCATAAAGCGCGTGCTGCCCGAGAACCTCGTATTCACCTATCAGGGCGATGGCGACCTGGCCTCGATAGGCGCGGCTGAGGTCACTCATGCGGCTGCCCGCGGCGAAAAGATAACCACCATATTCGTAAACAACGGCATATACGGCATGACCGGCGGCCAGATGGCTCCGACCACGCTGGTGGGTCAGGTGACGACCACCTCGCCCTATGGCCGCGATCCCGAGCTGTGCGGCTATCCGCTCAAGGTCAGCGAGATGCTCAGCCAGCTCAACGGCCCGGCGTACATAGCGCGCGTGTCCGTACACGATGTAAAGCACATCCGCGAGGCCAAGAAGGCCATAGTCAAGGCGTTCAAGGCGCAGATAGAGGGCAAGGGCTTTGCCATGGTAGAAGTCCTGTCCACCTGCCCCACCAACTGGGGCATGACGCCGCAGGAGGCGCTCAAGTGGGTGGAGGAGAAGATGATACCCTACTATCCGCTGGGCGTGTTCAAGGACATAACGGAGGAGGCGTAAGAGGGTGGAACAGCGTATAATGATAGCCGGTTTCGGCGGACAGGGCGTGCTGCTGATGGGTCAGCTCATCGCGCAGGGCGCTATGGACGAGGGTAAATTCGTCAGCTGGCTGCCTTCCTATGGTCCTGAGATGCGCGGCGGCACGGCCAACTGCTCGGTAGTCGTGGCTGACGAGCCGGTAGGCTCGCCCGTAGTCACCGAGCCCGATGTGGCCATAATCATGAACAAGCCCTCGCTGATATCGTTTGAGAAGTCGGTAAAGCCCGGCGGAGTGCTGCTCTACAACACTTCGCTGATAGATCAGGCGCCCACGCGCGACGATATCCGCGTGATAGGCGTGCCGTGCAACGATATAGCGGCGGAGCTGGGCAACGCCCGCGTGGCCAACATGGTAATGCTTGGCGCGTACTGCAAGGCGGCGGGACACATCGCGCTGGAGTCCATAGAGGACGCCATGCGCCATAAGCTGGGCGAGCGCAAGGCTCACCTGATGCCGCTCAACCGTCAGGCTCTGGACAGGGGCGTGGAGTGCGCCCGCTGAGCCGCGAAATAGATACAGCGCATACGCCGTCCTCTGCAAGTGCGGAGGGCGGCGTTTTGGCGCGCGCATAAATCGGGCGGGCAGGCGCGGCAGACGATGGCGTGAAGCCCTGCGCGCGTTGTCATGCTGATTGCGGCAGTGTGCTTGCACTTGCGCGCTTACCCATGCGTGCGTCTGTGAGCTTGCGCATGCGTGTATCTGCGTGCTTATCCATACATGCGCCCGCGCGTTTACACATGCGTGCGGAAGTGCGCTTGCCCATGCGTGTGAATGTGAGCTTACTCATGCATGCGGCATTGCGCTCACCCATGCATGTGCCCGCGCGCTTTACCTGCGCTTGTTTTGACACCCGCCGCGCGGTGCGGTATAATATCGCTATGAAATATGCCGCGCCCGGCGCGGAATGCGAGCGCGCAGCAGCTTGGGCGCGCATTGGAGAGATGATATGCAGACTTATTATTCAAACGACGAGGAGACTACGCTGGAGATAGCCGAGCACTTGGCGGATAAGCTGAATGTGGGCGATATAGTGCTGCTGCGCGGCGATCTGGGCGCGGGCAAGTCGGTGTTCGCGCGCGGACTGGCGCGCGGCTGGGGCGTGCAGGGCCATGTCACCAGCCCGACATTCACCACCATGCAACAGTACGACGGCGCGCGCGGCAGATTCTATCACTTCGACCTGTACCGCATGGACGATCCCGAGCAGCTGTTTGAGACCGGGCTGAACGAATACATAGGCGGCGATGGTCTGGCAGTGATAGAGTGGCCGGAGAACGCCGAGCTTGACCCCGAGGGCGCGTACACTGTGCGCGTGGAGCGCGCGCCTGTGGGCTGCTGCGTGTCGAGCGGCGCGGGCGGCACTTCGGACGGGTTGTCGCGCCGCATAACCATAATCGCGCCCGGGGAGGAAGAAGCATGAACATATTGGCTATGGACACGTCCGGCCCCAGCGCTTCCGTGGCGCTGATGCAGGACGGACTTATCACACATGAGGAGAATGCGCGGCATGGCCTCACGCACTCGCAGACCGTGCTGCCCATGGCGCAGCGGGCGATAGAGTGCGCCGGGCTGCGCGCCTGCGACATAGACATATTCGCCTGCACGACCGGCCCCGGCTCGTTTACCGGCGTGCGCATAGGCGTGACCACGGTCAAAGCGCTGGCGCACTCTGTGGGCGCGCGCTGCGTGGGCGTGGATGCGCTGGAGGCGCTGGCCATGGGCGCGGAGAACTTCGTAGGGACGATAGCGCCCATGTTCGACGCGCGGCGCGGTCAGGTGTATGCGGCGGCTTTCAAGGGCGGCGCGGAGCTTGAGCGCGTGCAGGACGATGTGGCTGCGCCGCTTGAGCAGTTCATGATGGGACTGCCGCAAGGGCCTGTGCTGTTCATGGGCGATGGCGCGGATGCCAATCGCGCGCGCATACTGGCGCTGCGCCCGGACGCGCTGTTTGCCGCGCCGCACCTGAACTTCCCGCGCGCGGCAGCCGTGTGCCGCATGGCGCAGGCGCGCGCGGAGCAGGCCGTGGGCTATCTGGAACTGAAGCCGCTCTATCTGCGCGCGCCGCAGGCCGAGCGCGAACGACTGGCAAAGGGGCTGAAAGTATGAACTGCCGCCTGATGACGCTGGACGATCTGGACGCTATAATGGATATAGAACACGACGCCTTTGCGATACCGTGGTCGCGGCGCTCGTTCACCGAGGAGCTGACGCGCAACACCTGCGCGCGCTATCTGGTGATAGAGCATGAGGGCGAGATAGCGGGCTATGGCGGCATGTGGTTCGTGGTGGACGAGGCGCATGTTACCAACATAGCCATACGCGCCGACCTGCGCGGGCAGGGTCTGGGCAAGCGGCTGCTGGAGGACATGCTCCAGCTGGCTGCGGACTCGGGCATGGCGTTCATGACGCTGGAGGTGCGCCGTTCCAACGAGCGCGCACAGCGGCTCTACCGCAGCCACGGCTTTGTGGACGTGGGCTATCGCAAGCGCTACTATGAGGACAATCATGAGGATGCGCTGATAATGACCACGCTCAGCCTGCCCGAAGCGCATCCCGAGAACGATCCCTTCCTTGTGACCGACGAGGGCGATGCGGGGGAGAGCAGCGAGCAGTGAGCGCGGATATCGAAACGAATATGAGTGTGGGGCGCGGATTATGTTATCCGCGCCCTGCGCTTTTTCGTATGCAAAGGTGGATTGAGTTAGCAGGGGATTTGCATCATTAAGTGATTTACGTGCTATGTTGATTCATTCTTTAATGGCAAGTATATATGCGGTGCTAAGTGCATGGCAAGTTCTGCGGTGGGTAAATAAATGCAACTAAAGTGAGTTGGGATGTATTTATACTTTTTGCCAAGAAGTTTGCGCGGCTTGACATCGCGCGGCTGGTCGTGATATGATATATGCAAATACCAATTTACACTCTTATAGGCACTTTTTCGCATGGTAATTGGCAAAAAATATATTTGGAAATTTGCATGATGATTATACAATGCTAGGGGAGACGCTGCAATGTCTAAACATCAGCCAAGGTTAGAAATGCATGGAATGGTAAAACCTATAAATCGACAGAAGTCCTTATGTCGATTAACGACAGAGATATAATAAAGCAATGGTGCAGACAGCACGGTTATACAATGTCAGGATATATTTATGAATTAGTGATTAAAGACATGGCTGCGCGTGGCATCAGGCTTGAAGGGACAGCAACGCGAAATGTCGATGACATCATAAATAATGATGCACTATCTGCCGCGAATCATACTAGCACGCCGGATGAAGACTGCGATAAATAGGACAACTCATGGCATTCATCAACATGTAAGTCCAGCTAGATAGACTGATGCAACGATATGTGATGTGTGGGCTGTTAATGTATGGCGGGAACAAGCATTCGATAAGAACACATTGATTGAGATTAATCAATACATGTGAGAGCTTGGTGTGACCCGCCATGCTTTTTCAAAATGTGTTAGTCATATATAACTACAAACGCCGACGTTTTACACCAAAGTTTTTATCCTACGCTTTTCGCAATTACGTGATACATTCACCATTTCCACACACAAAAAAACCGGACGGGGGAAACCAAATCCCCCGTCCGCATGTGATTAATCCATCAAATCTTCCACTGTACCGCGCCCGCGTGACGGATGTCAAGCACGGTGCAGCTGTGCGCGCCAAACACGGCCTCCATCTTGCGGGTGAAGGTCTTGAGCATGTCGTTGGGCACGAAGGTCAGTATGGTGCCGGCGAATCCACCGCCGTGTATGCGCCATGCGCCCTTGCCTTCCAGCATGCGGCGGCTCATCTCCAGCGCCAGCGCCAGCGGCTCCTCGGTCTGACCGGCCACGTATACGTTCTGAAGCAGCTTCCAGCTGCTCTCGCCGGATGCGATTATCAGGCGGAAGAACTCGTTTATGTCGCCATTGCGCAGCGCCTCGACCTGCTCCTTGACGCGCGCGTTCTCATCGAAGAAGTGCAGCGCGCGCATTATGGCGCGGTCGCTGACCTTGCCCTTGAGCGAGGAGATGCCCTCCTCGACCTGCTCGGGCAGCACTTCGCGCAGCACCTTGCAGCCGAACGCGGCGGCGACTTCCTTCATCTCGGTGGGTATGGCGGCGTATTCGGCAGTCAGGTCGGCATGGTTGCCGCCCGCGCCCACGACCACCAGCGCATAGCCATTGGCGGCGAAGTCGAAATCGACGTTCTCCACCTGCGGCTCGGCGCGGCGGAAGTCTATCGTAACCAGGCCACCCAGCGCGCTGGCCGCCTGATCCATAAGACCCGAAGGCTTGCCGAAGTACACGTTCTCGGCGTACTGCGATACCTGGGCCAGCTCAAGGTTGGAGAGCTTGCCGTCGTTGTACATGCCGTTGAGTATGTCGGCCATCAGCACCTCGAACGCCGCCGAGGAGGACAGGCCGGAGCCCTTGAACACGCTGGAGGTGACTATGGCGTTGAAGCCGCCCACCTCGCAGCCCAGCTGCTTAAAGCGCGCCGCTACGCCGCGTATCAGCGCCAGAGAGGTCTCGCGCTCGCTGTCCACTACGTCCAGCTCGGCGGTGTTCACCACCAGCGCACCCTCATAGCCCTCGGAGTATACGGTTATCACGCCGTCATTAGTGGGCGCGGCTATGGCAACAGTGTCCAGGTTTACGCCCGCGGCGAGGACTCTGCCCGACTGATGGTCGGTGTGGTTGCCGCCTATCTCGGTGCGGCCGGGCGCGGAGAAGAAGTTGACTCCGTCCACATTGCCAAACTCCTCAAAGTAGCGCTTGGCGATGCGGCAGTAGCGCTCCATCTGGTAGAGCAGCACGCCTTCGCGCTTGCCGTAAAGCTCGGTGAACTTGTTCGCGGCCTCACTCGACCGCAGGAATTTCAGGATATCGGGCAGATTATTCATAGCAGCAATTCTCCCATCCGTAAGTATCTGGCCGGCACAAGGCCGCCTGCAAGTATCGGGCGATCACGCACTCCGCGCCGGATATACATCAGCCGGAAGTGCGTATACATATTATTATTGTATACGACTTTCCAACGGATTTCAAGCCATTCTTACAAAAAATATTGGCTTTATGTCGTAAAGACACGCATGAGGCGCGCAATTAATAAGGTAAGTTTTGCCATGGCCATACATTGCGCGCATTATTGGCGGCGCGACGCGGTCCGCCGGGCGGGTCAGGCGCGCGCTGTATCCGCAATACTGGCCTGTGCCTGCGCCGGTGCGCGTGGCGCAGGAGCCTACGAAACGCAAACATGCGCAATGTGTCGGCAAGGCGCGCAAACATGCGCATTTGCTTTAAGCGGCATCGCAAAGCGCGGCATATCCTGCTACCATACGGCGCGCGAAAACGCTTGCAATTTGCCCCAAAAGGGCATACAATCTATTCAGCAATGTGTGGGGGATCGGGATGAAAGATTTCAGGCAGAAGATAGTCATAAACAAGGTCGCGCGCCTTTCCATCATAATAAACGCGGTGCAGATACTGCTCATGCTGGGCATAGTGCTGGCGATATCGTTTGGCGACAGCGTGGTCATATCCAGCTATTATACGAAGGCGGTATTGGTGCTTGCGTCGCTGGTTGTATCGTGGGGCGCGGCTGTGGATATACGCGAAGCCATAATGACGCGGCGCACTACCACGCGCGTGGACATGCTTCAGGACGCGATAGGTCAGCTGGAGGAGCTGAACGTGACGCTGCGCGGCCAACGCCATGACTTCATGAATCACTTGCAGGTGGTATACAGCCTGATGGAGCTGGGCGAGTACGGCGAGGCCATGAAGTACATAGAGCGCACATACGACGATATACTGAGCGTGTCGCGCGTGATGAAGACCGCCTCGCCAGCCATAAACGCGCTTCTCATGGCCAAGACCAGCGACGCGCGCGCCGGCGGCATTGAGCTGGAGTTGAACATATCCTCGCCCTATGCCGATCTGCCGCTGGAGAGCTGGGAGATGTGCCGCGTGCTGGGCAATCTGCTGGACAACGCCATAGACGCGCTGGAGGGCGTGCATGACGGGCGCATATCGGTGGAGCTGACCGAGAACCTGCACGAGTACGGCTTTCGAGTGTTTAACAACGGCCCGGCGATACGCCCGGAGCATCGCGATCTGATATTCCAGACCGGCTTTACCACCAAGTCCACAGGCACGGGCATGGGACTGCACATAGTAAGGACGATAATGCGCGATCACGGCGGCGATGTGCGGCTGGAGACGGGCGGCGAAGGCACGGCGTTCATAGGCACATTGCCCAAGCGACTGCCCGACGAGCGCGAAAAGCGCGTCGAGGACGAGTGAAACGGCAGAAGCGGCTTGCCGCGCGCAATGCCCGTGGAGAAGGCGCGCGCATGCTGCGCGGGCAGGGCGGCGAAATACAATGTGTGGGCGGTGATGAGGCATGCAAAAACGCCGTGTCAGCGGCATGCAGAGGGTGATTCCGCGCATTGCGGCTGCGCTTGCAGCGGCGGCGGCGGTGCTTGCGTGCTGCGCGGCGCTGCTGGGCGAGCCATGGTTCACGCTGGCAATAACGGCGGGCGCGGCGGCATATCACTTCGTCATGCGGCTGGCCGTGGGGCGTGCGGTGGGCAGGCTCAGGCTTGACAGTCATGCGGCGTGGTTCAGGCCGCGCGCGTGGGAGGCCGGGCTGTATCGTGCGCTGCGCGTGGACAGGTGGAAGGGGCGCATGCCCACATATGTTGCGGGCAGCTTTGACTGGCGCGTGCGCGGCGCGGAAGCGGTGCTGGACGCCATGTGCGCCGCCGAGGTCACGCATGAGGCAATAGCGGTGCTGGGCTTTGCCACGCTGATACTGGCGGCGCTGTGCGAGGACGGCACGGTCTGTCTCATCATAATGACGGCGACTTCGCTGGCATCGGCGCTGGCAGAGCTTATGTTTGCGGCTATGCAGCGCTACAATCGCCCGCGTCTTGAGCGCGTGGCGGAGCGCATGGCGCGCCGCGCGGAACGGAGGATGGCTCATGAACATGACGGAAGGCTTTGACACTATAGTTCATCAGGTGGATTTTTGCGTGGTGGGCGGCGGCCTTGCGGGGCTGTGCGCGGCGGTGGCGGCGGCGCGGCACGGCGCGAAGGTGGCGCTGATGCAGGAGCGGCCCATGCTGGGCGGCAACGCTTCCAGCGAGATACGCATGTGGGTGTGCGGCGCGCACGGCGCGAACAAGCTGGAGACCGGGCTTGTCGAGGAACTCAAGCTGGAGAACATGTACCGCAATCCTGACCGCAACTATTCGGTCTGGGACGGCATAATGTACGAGCTGGCGCGCAATGAACAGAACATAGAGCTGCTGCTCAACTGCAGCTGCTTTGACTGCGCAATGGACGGAGACCGCATAATCTCTGTGCGTGGCTGGCAGATGACCACGCAGACCTTCCACGAGGTGCGCGCGCGGATATTTGCCGACTGCTCGGGCGACAGCGTGCTTGCGCCGCTGACGGGCGCAGAGTTCCGCCTGGGGCGCGAGGCGCGCGGCGAGTTCGGCGAGAGCATAGCGCCCGAACAGGCAGACCGCCGCACCATGGGCATGAGCTGCATGCTTCAGGCGCGGCAGGAAGCGCGTCCAAGCGAGTTCATACCGCCTAAGTGGGCGTACAAGTTCACGCGCGAGGATCTTGTGCATCGCGTGCCTGACATGTCCCAGCCCGGCGAGAACTTCTGGTATCTCGAACTGGGCGGCGAGGACGATTCCATACGCGACACCGAGCGCCTGCGCGACGAGCTGCTCAAGACCGCGTACGGCATATGGGATTACGTAAAGAACGCGCCCGAGAACCGCGAGCGCAATGCCTGCTGGCGGCTGGACTGGATGGGCATACTGCCCGGCAAGCGCGAGAGCAGGCGCTATGTGGGCGATTACATAATGACGCAGAACGATGTGCGCGAGGGCGGACACTTCGATGACCTGATAGCATACGGCGGCTGGTCGATGGATGACCACAACCCGGCGGGCTTCCGCACGCGCGAGCAGCCCACCATATACCATCCCGCGCCCTCGCCATATGGCATACCCTACCGCTGCACGTATTCGCGCAACATAGCCAACCTCATGTTCGCCGGGCGCAACATATCTGTCACGCACTCGGCGATGAGTTCCACGCGCGTCATGGCGACCTGCGCCATGCTGGGGCAGGCCGTGGGCGTGGCCGCGTCGATAGCCGTGCGCGAGGATGTGTCGCCGCGCGGCGTGTACGAGCGCTTCATAGGCGAGGTCAAGCAGACGCTCATGGACGACGATTGCTATCTGCCGTTTAACAAGAGGCGCGTGCCTGAGCTTACGCGCACGGCCGGCATCAGCGCGCAGGGCGTTATGCGCGCGCCGATAGCGCCGCTGGAGACCGATGCGTCAACCTGCTCCGACGCGGAAGGGCTGCGCAACGGTCTGGACAGGCCCATAGGCGGCGCATACAACGGCTGCATATTCGAGCGCGGCGGCTGGGTGCAGTATGACTTCGGCGCGCTCAGGCACATAGGGCGCGTGCGCGTAGTGCTGGACAGCGACTTGAACCGCGAGACCGAGCCTGAGGAGATGCGCAAGCTGGCGCGTGACATGATACACAACCGCCCGCTCAACTGGCCGGACTGCTACGTGCCGCGCACCATAACGCGGTCATACCGGCTGGACGGCGTGGACGAGTGCGGCAGGCTCATGCCGCTTATTGAGGTAAATGACAATCACCAGCGGTTGTGCATGCACGAGCTGGACGCGCATGTCAGCGGCCTGCGGCTCACGCTCCTTGACACATGGGGGCGCGCGCAGTGCGGCGTGTTCTCATTCGATGTGGATGAGGCTAAAGGCGAGTGAAGGGCAAAGCCGCGCCAAAAGAAGGCGCATGTTCGCCCGAGATGATGAGCTGCCGCACAAGCGACTGAACTGCTGGCCGCTGAATGGCGACGTGATGACGGGGCATGAGATGAACAGGCTCATATACCTTGAAACCATGAAGTCAACCCGGCTGCGATGAATGCAACTTAGGGTATGCCGAGCCAATATATGCTCAGCAGGAAGCAGCTTCGGCGTTTGTGTAAAGCTCATCAGACGCTCACGCGCCACCTTCACTTTCAGGGAAGGCAGGGTCGGGAACAACGCAACTTTAATCTCCTGAAATATAAAGCTGTAATCACAAGCAATCGAATCCCGCACCAATAAGCATCCGCTTTCGGCATTGAATGTTGAAAGCGGATGCTTGTTCGCATATTGAATTGTTTTCCAATCTGCACGGCGATATGCCTGCGATTATAAAAAACTGTGGATATCCATGCCTTGCCTGTGTATTTTGCGCACCTCATGGCCAGAATAGTGGCGGAGGCAGGATCATGAAGAAGAATGTTTTGTATGTGGTGGCGGTATTGGCGGTAATTGCGGCTGTTGTCATCGCGCCGGGCGGCGCTGAGATGCTGGCGCGGCATGCGCTTGCTTGTGCGCAGAACGACATGGGGCGCGGAGAACTCGTGGACAGCATGGATGAGGGCGGCGCAATATGCGCGCTGTATCAGCCATATGCCGGCCTGTGCGAGGCGGTAGAGCGCGCAGGCGGCGCGGACGCATGCTGCTATGCGCTGGTATACGGCGGCGAGATGACGGAGAGCGCCTTCGCTGCGGCCAGCGCGCGCGTAAGCGGAGGTATCAACATGCAGCGCGGCGCGTTCGGCGATGTGTACGGCTGGTTCTGCGCACGCGACGCGGCACAGTGCGCGCGCATGGAGGGCGAGCTGCGCGCGGCGCTGGGCGATCATGCGCGCGTGGATCGCTGGGTGGTTGCGCTGGGCGCAAGCGGCGTGCAGGAGCGCGTGCCGCAGGACATGCGCATACCGCTGCGCGCGACTGAGCCGACGGAGGAGCTGCGCGCGGCGGTGATGCGCCTGCTGAGCGCGGCAGGAGATGGGGCAGTGAGCGCATATTCGCAGGGCCGCTGTGCCTCGGCAAACGGCGCTCGGTATCAGGCGGCGGCGCGCGCGGGCGACGATGGCATATGGTACATGCTCGCGGAAGGGTATCTGCCGATAGACTATTGATTGTGGAGGGCGCGTATGGAGATGTGGGAGATAGAGGGCGGGCTGCCGCTGCGCGGCGAATTGCGCGTGTCGCGCGCCAAGAACGCCGTGCTGCCGCAGATGGCGGCGGCGCTGCTCACGGAAGAACCCGTGCGCATACTGGGCGCGCCGGAGCTGATAGACGTGGGGCGCATGGCGCAGATGCTGATAGACCTGGGCTGCCATGTAAGCTCGGAGCAAGGCGCGCTGAGCATGTGCTGTGCCTCGCCGCGCATACAAGGCTCGGGGGCAATCGAAGGCACTACGCGCGCATCGGTGCTGGCGCTGGGACCGCTATTGGCGCGCTGCGGCGAGGCAAGGCTGTCGCTGCCGGGCGGCTGCCGCATAGGTGCGCGCCCCATAGACATGCACATTGGCGGGCTGGAGGCCATGGGCGCACAGGTGAGCATAGACGGCGGGCAGGTGTATGCGCGCGGCAGGCTGCACCCTGCGCGCTGCCGCCTGCGCCTGCCCAGCGTGGGCGCAACCGAGAACCTGATGATGGCGGCGGCACTCACGCCGGGCGAGAGCGTGATAGAGAACGCCGCGCGCGAGCCGGAGATAATCGATTTGGCCTGCATGCTGCGCAAGATGGGCGCGGGTGTGGAGGGCGCGGGCAACTATGCAATCAGGGTGCGCGGCGCAGACAGGCTGCACGGCGCGGAACACAGCCCAATAGGCGACCGCATAGAGGCCGGCACGCTGCTCTGCGCGGCGGCGGCTGTGGGCGGCGAGGTGCGCGTGCTGGGCGCTAAGGCGGCGCATCTGTTCGCGCCGCTGACGGCGCTGCGCGGCATGGGCGTGGAGCTTAGCTCGGATGAGGACTCGATATGGGCGCGCGGCAGGGCGAGCAGGGGCGCGGAATTGCGCACGGGCGCGTTCCCGCACTTCCCGACCGACCTGCAGGCGGTGTTCATGGCGTTGATGGCCGCGTCGGATGGACAAAGCGTCATGACAGAGAGCGTGTTTGAAGGCAGGTTTGGCCACGTGAGCGAGCTTAGGCGCATGGGCGCGCGCATAGAGCTGGATGGAAGCACGGCGCACATAGAGGGCGGCAGACTGCGCGGCGCGAGCGTGGAGGCATGCGATCTGCGCGCGGGCGCGGCGCTGGTCATAGCGGCGCTGTGCGCGTCCGGCACTACGCGGCTGCACTCGGCGCAGATGATACGGCGCGGCTATGACGATTTGGATGGCAAGCTGAACGCGTTGGGCGCGGACATAACGGTGCGCATATGACATGCCGTCCTGCCATGTGCGCCGCCATGAAGCGCCGAACTGCGCGGCGGGCTACCGCATTGTCATAAGCCGGCGGGCGATGCGTGTATGCTCCGGGGCTGGTTGTACCGTCCGGCCATGCGCGCCGATGCGGCGTCAAGCGCCCGCGCGTTTGCCGATAAGGCTTTGCGCACGCGGCTAATGCGCCTGCGCACGCTTTACGGCATGAGCAGATGCCTGCGGCGCATTGCTTTGTATATCATCCACTTGTATATCATTCATCATCGCCCGCCGCGCGCATATGCTTTTGCATGTGGAGGGTGATGCAAGTGAGTATAGAGGTAAAGACCAGACCGCTCTGGCCGCTGGCGCTGCTTATGGCGGCGCTTTTGGCGTTTGCGATAGTGCTGCTTGCCGGCGGCGAGGGCGATGCAGGCGAAGGCGAGGCGGTCGATGTGGACCTGTCGGAGGATGAAAGCTGCGCGCGCTATGGCGGCATGGCCGTGCTTGAGGCGAGCGCGCCCCTGCCCATCGCCATGTGCATGGACATGGATGAGGAAGCGGGTTATTGCGGTATCGCCGGGCAATCAGCCGTGGAAGCCATAGGCGAGGCGAAGTGTGATGAAGCCGCATCGCGGCGCGGGGAAGCGGTATCGTACGGATGTGCAGCGGATGAGGAAGGTGCCTTGCAGGCGTTCAGCCCATTTGTGCCGGATGCGTGCGCTCAGAGCATGACTATAAGCGTATACGACCATCGGCAGGACAGGGTGATAGAGCTGGACATGGAGGAGTACATATACCGCGTGACCGCCAGCGAGATGCCCGCGCGCTGCGATGAGGAAGCGCTCAAGGCACAGGCGGTGGCGGCGCGCACATATGCGCTGGTCAAGCTGCGCGGCGGCGGATGCGGTCGACAGGGCGCGGACATATGCACGGATTCGGGACATTGTCAGGCGTATCACGACGCGGAAGAACTCCTGCGCGGCTGGGGCGACGATGCAAAGCGGCTGGAGCGCAAGGTGCGCAGTGCGGTAGAGGCCACGCGCGGTCTGGTCATGACGTATGACGGCGAGCCGATAAACGCGCTGTTCCACGCATGCAGCGGAGGGCATACCGAGGATGTGGAGAACGTGTATGCGCAGGCGCTGCCCTATCTGCGCGGCGTTATAAGCCCCGGCGAGGAGGGGTATTCGGGGTACAGCTCCACGCGCAGGCTGACAGATGCCGAGTTCCGCAAGCGCGCCGAGAGCATGGGCTGTGCGCTGAGCGATGCGCCGCTGAGCGCACAGGTGTCGGTGGACGCGCGTACGGAGGCCGGTCAGGTGGCGGTGATGCGCGTGGGCGAGGGCGCGCTCAGCGGCAGGCAGGCGCGCAAGGCGTTCGGGCTGCGCGCGCAGAGCTTCGAACTGCGCTTTGAGGACGGCAGCGTGATATTCGACGTGCGCGGATACGGTCATGGCGTGGGCATGAGCCAGAACGGTGCGGATGCCATGGCGCGCGCGGGCAGCGGATTTTGCGACATACTCACGCACTACTATACGGGCGTGAATATAGAGAGCATGTATGGGCTGATTTAATGCGCGGGCGGTAAATGCGCTGTGAGGCGGCGGCATACGCGCCCGCGGCAGGGCCATGCTGCGGGCAGAGCGCGACTTACATGGGGCATAGAGCCGCTTTGCACGCAGACAGCGGCGCATGATGTGGCGAATATAGCGCGCGCAATGAATCGCTTAACAAAAAATCCGCTCTGTGTGCAGGTCGAACATTGACTAATTGGCGCAATTGTGGTATCTTATAATTGGAAAACGGTTAGGCGGAGGAAAGCTGAGATGCAGACTATGCGCGTGGGCATTATGGCGGCTGTCGTGGGATATGGCCGCAGTGCCATGGCGGTTTCGGTGCCTGCTCTGGCGGCGCTGGGATGTCAGCCATGCGCAATGCCTACGGCGGTGCTGTCCAGTCATCCGGGTGGGTTCGAACTGTTCCAGATGCAGGACATGACCGGGCAGCTGGAGCGGCAGGTAAGTCACTACGAGCGCGAGCAGATAGACATGGACGCGCTGATGACCGGGTACCTGTACAACATAAGGCAGCAGGAGCTGGCGGAGCGCTTCATATTCAGCCAGCGCAAGCGCGCACTTGGCTGCGTGCTGATAGACCCGGTTATGGGTGACAACGGCACGCCATACCGCATAATCACCCCGGAACTCATGGAGGGCATGCGCCATCTGGTGCGCTGCGCCGACATCATCACGCCCAACATGTCCGAAGCCTGCTGGCTGCTGGGGCGCAGGTATGACACGGAGCCTATCGGCCGCAGCGAGGCCATGGACATGGTGAAAAGCCTTTCCGAACTGGGGCCGCGCAAGGTGGTAATAACCAGCGCGCGCATAGAGAGCGGCTGGGCCAATCTCTATTACGATGCCGACAGGCAGGAGCAGGGCGTGCTGGCATACGAGGCGCTGGAGCGGCAGTATCCCGGCACGGGCGATCTGTTTGCAGCGGTGCTGATGGGAAGCCTCGTAGGGAGAAGCGCGAGCATCGATCAGGCGGTCAGGCGTGCGGGCGGGTTCGTGTACCGCGCGGTCAAGCGCACGATATCAGCCGATACGCCCACGCGCGAAGGCGTGCAGTTCGAGGGGCTGCTGGGCGAGCTGACGGGTGCGCCGCAACTCATGTGAGCCATTGATGCCAAGGTATCGCCATAAGTTTTGTATGGCGTTTTGACCGGGAATAGTGTATAATGTAGAAAAGACAAGGAGGGAATTGCTATGATTCAGGCAATCTACGGTAAGAAGGGTTCGGGCAAGACCAAGCGCCTGCTGGATATGGCAAATGATTCGCTCAAGGTGGAGCACGGCGATGTTGTGTTCATCGACGATGACAAGCGCTATATGTATGATCTGCGCCATGAGGTGCGCTTTGTCGATGCAAGTGAATATGGTGTAAAGTCGGCCGACATGTTCTTGGGCTTTATCAGCGGTATGCTGGCTCAGAACTTCGATGTCACGGCTATTTTTATTGACGCTTTCATGAAGCTGGTCAAGACCGACATAGCGGAGCTGGGCGAGTTCTTTGCCAGCCTTGACGCGCTGGCCGAGAAGCGCAACCTGCGCTTTGTAATATCGGTGAGCGGCGATCCGGACGAGATGCCGGAGTTCATGAAGAAGTACGTTATCTGATAGGCGCAGCTTAAACTGACGCGCTTATGGCGGCACGGGTATTACCCGGCCGGGGCGGATCTGCCTTGGGGCGGGTCCGCCATGTTTTATATGGCGCGCAGCTCGGGGGAGGAAACATCATGCGGTATATATCCACGCGCGGCGGCGAAGCGGGGCTCAGCGGCGCTCAGGCGGTAGTAAGGGGTCTGGCGCAGGACGGCGGGCTGTTCGTGCCGGAGAAGTTTGCACATCTTGATATAGAAGAAATAAAGGCGCTGTCCGGCATGAGCTATGTGGAGCGCGCGGCGCACATACTTGGCCTGTTCTTTGACGAGTTTAGCAAAGATGAGCTGCTCAGCATGGCATCGGGCGCTTACGAGGGCAAGTTTGAACAGGGCCGGATAGCGCCGGTGCGCACGCTAAGCGGCGACACGCATGTGCTGGAGCTGTTCCACGGGCCGACCTGCGCATTCAAGGACATGGCGCTACAGCTGCTGCCGCGGCTTATGGTGGCCTCCAAGCGCAAGACCGGCGATAACCGCAAGGTGTGCATACTGGCCGCGACCTCGGGCGACACCGGCAAGGCGGCGCTGGAGGGCTTCTGCGATGTGGAAGGCACGCAGTGCGTGGTGTTCTATCCTCACGGCGGCGTGTCGGCCATGCAGCGCATGCAGATGGTCACTCAGCGCGGCGGCAATGTGGACGTTGTAGCCGTGCGCGGCAACTTCGACGACACCCAGCGCGGCGTCAAGCGCATATTCGGCGATGAAGATATGCGCGCAAAGCTGGATGAGATGGGCAGCGCGCTGTCCTCTGCCAATTCGATAAACTTTGGCCGCCTTGCGCCGCAGATAGTCTACTACTTCTCGACCTATGTCGACCTCGCCGCGAGCGGCAGTATAGACTGGGGCGATGAGATAGAGTTCGCCGTGCCTACCGGCAACTTTGGCAACATACTTGCGGGCATATACGCCAAGTGGATGGGGCTGCCGGTCAAGCGCTTCATATGCTGCTCCAACCGCAACCGCGTGCTGGATGACTTCCTGCGCACGGGCGTGTACGACGTACGCCGCGAGTTCTACCGCACGACCTCGCCGTCCATGGACATACTGATATCCTCAAACCTGGAGCGGCTGCTGTTTGAGATGAGCGGGCGCGACGCTGCGCGCGTGCGCGGCTGGATGGAGCAGCTGATGAGCGGCGGCGAGTATCGAGTGGAGGACGATGCGCGCGCCCGCATGGACGAGCTGCTGGCCAGCGGCTGGGCGGATGACTGCGACGTGGCCGACGAGATACGCCGCGTGTGGGAGGAATCGGGGTATCTCATGGACACGCATACGGCTGTGGCCATGCGCGTGCTGCGCGAGTACCGCCAGCGCTCTTTGGATAATACGCCCTGCGTGGTGGTGTCCACGGCCAGCCCGTTCAAGTTCAGCGCCGACGTGCTGCGTGCGCTCAGGGGCGATGCGCCGGCGGATGACTTTGAGTGCGCCCGTGAACTGGAGCGGGTGAGCGGCATGAGCATGCCTGCGCCGCTTGCAGAGCTTAGCAGCCTGCCTGTGCGCCATGACTGCGTGCTGGAGCCGGGCAGCATGGAGGAAGCGGTGCTTAAGGCGGTAAGTTCGCGCGCGTAATCTGCGTGCGATAAAAAAATCGCGCGGTAACAGATTTTTTTGAAAAAAAGCGTGTTTTGAGTGTTTCATTCGTTTGAGGTGAGGTTATATATAAGGCGTCGGGCGAGAGACCCGAGATAAGAGCGAATGATACATCAATAAAATAGAAGAAGGATGGGTGGAACACATGAAGAAGTGGGTATGTCAGGTTTGCGGTTATGTACACGAGGGCGAGACTGCTCCCGAGCAGTGTCCGGTTTGCAAGGCTCCTGCGAGCAAGTTCAGCCTGATGGGCGAGGGTCGCAGCTGGGCGGCCGAGCACGTAGTAGGCGTGGCCAAGGGTGTTGACGAGCGCATACTGCAGGGTCTGCACGAGAACTTCACCGGCGAGTGCACCGAGGTCGGCATGTATCTGGCGATGGCGCGCGTAGCGCACCGCGAGGGCTACCCCGAGATCGGCCTGTACTGGGAGAAGGCTGCCTTTGAAGAGGCTGAGCACGCTGCCAAGTTCGCAGAGCTGCTGGGCGAAGTCGTCACCGATTCCACCAAGAAGAACCTCGAGATGCGCGTAGACGCCGAGAACGGCGCGACCAAGGGCAAGTTCGAGCTGGCCAAGCTGGCCAAGGAGCTGGGCCTGGATGCCATCCACGACACCGTACACGAGATGGCCCGCGACGAGGCCCGTCACGGCAAGGCTTTCGAAGGCCTGCTCAAGCGCTACTTCGGCAAGTAATATCGCCCAAATGGGCGGTAGAACCGCCTGATTTGAGAGGTCAGTCCTGAATGGGGCTGGCCTCTTTTTTGCCCTCTTCAGTCATGCCTCTGTCATCAGGCTCTGCTCCCGCCGCTCAGACAAGTTTGCTCTGTCACAACTCTTCAGTCACAACATTGGCTCAATTATAGGTGTAGCAATTTCTTCTGTCAATCTGGTTTCATTTACAACTTTCTACAAGAAAAAGAGCCTGCATTTCACAGACTCTAAAACAATGTCAATCTTCGTACCTTGCGGCGATGTCTGCAAGGGCCTTTTTCATGCCCTCTTTGACACTCTCAGGGCCAATGATTCTGACAGCTTTGCCAAGACCAAACACCCAGCCATAAAATTGATTGCTCACCGCGACGCTGACGGTCACTCTGAAGTGTCTCTCATCCTCTTTCATGACCACGACATCCCGCCCAAATCTGTCCATGACAGCACCCATCATTCGATTCTGGAAGACCATGGTGACAGGGACAGTCTCTCCACCGAACATGCTAAAGGTGTACTTTGTGTAGGCGGACATGTCCAACTTGGCGAAGGCTTCAGCTCCTTCTCTTGCAAGAGAAGCAACTTCCACTTCGGCAATCTCGGTAATCATAGCCTCTGCTTTATCCATTCGATCCACTCTGAAATGCTTGAATTTGCCTTCAGTGTAGGCCAAAAGGTAGTAATTATCGTCAGTGTAGATCATCGCCCAAGGGCTGACCACATACCTTTCGCCCTTTTTCATGTAATGCTTCTGCTTCTTCTGATCATACGTTCGCTTTCCGCCCATTGGTGTATCTGGCTTACGTTCTTGAGTCCGCATATGCTGCCCAGTATTGCTATTGTTATTGTATCTTTTACGCTATACTTATAGCCCGTATAGCTCTTGGTTGTTTCCACTTCTTCGAAGTACGACATCATATCTCTTTCCATGTCCTACATTATATCACTCTTTTCTTCTCTTGAAAATGTGAAGTTGATTTCCGTGCAGTCTGATGATCTATGAGCAATTCGGGAACCTGAAATTCAAGTATAAGGGACGAGAATTCTGGTGCCGAGGGTACTACGTAGATACAGTGGGAAAGAATAAGGAGAGAATTGCAGAATACATCAAGCATCAGTTAGACGAAGATAGGCTTGGGGAACAGATGACGATGTTTGGAAAGTATGATGACCCTTTTAAGGGTGGCAAGTAACAGAATGGCCCGTTGAACGGGCGGAAAGTAACAAGCCCTACGCAAATGCCAGACCGTTTATGCGCCTGCGAGGGCGCTGCTAGTATTCTAGGGCTTCGCCCGCACATGCAAAACCCCCGGCTACGCCGGGGGATAATTATTATGTAACAGCAATCGAGTTTGAACGCTGCGCTGAATATGTTATAGAATATCCAGAGGACGGGCAGATGCATTATGCGGAGACATAGAGTGTCAGAACGGCTTTGATGCCATCTCTATAAAATGTGCTGATGCTATATTGCCATTCGAATCCACGACCATTTTCCGCAAATGAAGAAAGGGTCATGCAAGGTTAGATGCTATCTAGAGGCTCGCTGCGGTTGTGCAGACGCATCAAGCGCGCATGCATGGCGATGCGCTTTAAAGTGCGCTGCCCTCAATGCCCGAATGTAAATCCCCAGCCCCCCCATTGACAACTGTCCGAATTAGTACTATACTAGCCAATGTACGAATTCGTACATGGAGGTGGGAGCATGAGTGCGGCAGTATTTGAGAAGCTGCACAGGATAAATTACCTTACGGCGGAGTTGGACGCGCTGTATCATCAGGCGTCGTTCAGGCTGGGACTGGCCGATAGCGAGATGCGCGTGCTGTACGCCATATACGACAATGGCCAGAGCTGCCTGCTTAGCGACATATACAAGCAGTCCGGCATAAGCAGGCAGACCGTGAATTCGGCGCTGCGCAAGCTGGAAGCCGAGGGCATTGTGTATCTGGAGCAGGCAAATGGGCGCTCCAAGCGCGCGTGCATGACCGAAGCGGGGCGCGAAAAGGCGCGCGGTACCGTGGCGCGCATATTCGACGCGGAACAGGCCACATTTGCCGCGTGGACCGATGATGAACTGAACGAATATGTGCGGCTGTTGAACAAGTTTGTGGACGGCTTCCGCGCACAGGTCGAGCAGCTCTAGCGTGCGGGCCTTATCCATGCCGCTGCAATCACAGACTTGAGCCAGCGCCATATGCCGGCACCTGTCTGTTACGGCGCAATCCAGCTCTCGGGCGCGGAACTGCGCCTGATTGCTTAGGCGCAATATGATGCCTGTCTGTTCAGCTACAAGCCAGTGCTTGTGCGGCGCGGGATGTTGCGCGCGGCACATGGCGCTCACATAATCATGGCAAGGGCGCGGCGCGGCACCTTACCGCGCGGCGCGGACATATCCGGGAGAGTGTTTATGGAAGGAAGGGAACTCTATCTCAATACCAGCCCTATCAGGCTGTTTGCAAAGGCGGCGCTGCCGGGCGCGATAAGCATGCTTGCGTCCACGCTTTACAGCCTGTTTGACGGTATGTTCGTGGGCAGGATATTGGGCGATACATCGTTTGCGGCGGTCAATCTGGCCATACCGCTCGTAATAATAAACTTTGCGCTTGCTGACCTCATAGGCGTAGGCTCGTCCGTACCCATATCGATAAGCCTGGGCAGGGGAGATGAGCGCTCGGCCAACAATTACTTCACTTGCGCATGCATAATGATAGTGCTGACCGGCATATTCATGGGCGCGGCGCTGTACGCCGGTGCTATGCCCATTATGGCGCTTATGGGGGCAAGCGGCGAGCTGCAGATACAGGCTGCGCAGTACCTTCAGGTATATGCGCTGTGCTCGCCAGTGACCACGATAGTGTTTGCGACGGACAACTATCTGCGCATATGCGGGCGCATAAAGGGCAGCATGGGGCTGAATATATTCATGAGTATGCTTACGGTAGTGCTGGAGTACCTGTGCCTGGGCGTGCTGGGCATGGGCGTGTGGGGCGCGGCGCTGGCCAACTGCACGGCTATGATACTGTGCGCGCTGATAGCGCTGTATCCATTTGTGCGGGGCAAGCTTCAGCTGCGCTTTTGCAGGCCGCGCTTCAGCATGGGCATGCTGTGCCAGGTAGTGACCAGCGGCAGTCCGACATTCTTGAGCAACGTGGCGGGACGCCTGATATCGATAATCATGAACATGGCGTTGATATTCCTGGGCGGGCAGTCGGCGGTCACCATATACGGAGTGATGATGTACAGCGGCGACATAGTGCAGCCGCTGCTCTATGGCGTATGCGACTCGCTGCAGCCGGCGCTGGGCTATAACTACGGCGCGGGCAGGCCCGACCGCGTCAAGCGGCTGGAGAAGTGCATACTGGTCGCGGGCGCGGCGATATCGGCGGTGGCGGTCGCGCTGATGCTGGGCATACCGGAGCAGCTGGCATCGCTGTTCCTGCAGCCCGATGAGGGAGAACTGATTGCGCAGTCGGCGCATGCGATAAGGCTGTTCAGCCTCACGTTCCTGACGCGCTGGTTTGGCTTTGCCATGCAGAGCCTGCTGGTTGCGCTGGATAGGCCGCTTCCGGCAACGGCATTGTCGGTGGGCAGCGCGTTTGGCTTCCCGCTGCTGGTCATGGGCATGCTCTGGCCGCTGGGGCTGGACGGGCTGTGGCTAAACGGCGCGGTGACGGCGGCGCTGGTGGCGGTGCTGGCGGCGGTGATAATGGTGCGGCTGCGCGGCAGGCTGTTTGCGCATGCGGGCAGTGCGGCACAGCCGGATGATACACACGGCGGAAATGACTGAGATAAGCCATATTGACATTTAAGCAGGGCATCCCGATGCGCTTTAGAGTGCGGCGGGATGCCCTGTTGCATGCCCAAATATCTGATATGGCGCGCGTGAACGCAAGATGCAAAGCATACTTGACATGTTTTGCAAAGCATGCTATACTAAAAATGCAAAGCGAACTTTGCATAAAGGAGGGCAGGATACGGCGTGAACACGCGCATAAGGGAACTGCGCCGAGAAAGGCGCATATCGCAGGAGGAGCTGGCGCGCGCCGTCGGCACCACGCGGCAGACGATAACCTCGATAGAGGTGGGCAAGTACGTGGCCTCATTGCCGCTGGCGTACAAGATAGCGCGCTACTTTGGACTCACGATAGAGGAAGTGTTCGACTTTTCGGAGGTGGACATATGAAACTGCAGGACTATGGGCAAAGGCTGAAGCGGCAGAACGTATGGCTGTGGGTGCTGCTGATACTGTCTGTTGCGCTGATAATAGTGGCGGGGGAGTTCGGGCGGCTGGACTCGCGCGTGTTTCGGCAGAACAGGGTGCTGTGTGGCGCGGCGGAGAACATGCCCAAGGTGCTGTTCATATGGCAGGGCTATATGATATGGCGAATAGCCCGCAACAAGCGCCTGATGCGCGACGGCGCGGCAATGAAGGAGCACATGGTGCGCGCGCTGGATGAGCGCCGAGAAGCCGTGGCCGGGCGCGCCGGCAGCCGCTTTGCCAAGGTGATGCTGATAGCGCTCAGCGTGGCGGCGGCGGTCGCGACTGCGTTCGACGCGATGGTGTTCTATACGCTGTACACAGTGCTGCTGGCGGCGCTCGTGCTGTGGGGCGGCATGTATTGGTGGGCAAACCGCAGCATGTGAGCGGGATGTGCGGGGAGGTTTGCGCGTGCGGCGGCGAAGTGCGGCATTGCAAGTGGTGCGATTAACATGGCACGATTGCAATGCACGATAGGGAAGCGCTCTGCTAGCGAAGCACGTTAGGACAGCGGCGCGATTAACATGCATACGACTGCAATGTGCAACAATGCGGCACGCCTGCAAGCAAAGCACCGCAACCACGCCGCAACTATGCAGATGGGCTATCTCATCACCAGAAGCGCATCGCGCCCGCCATGAACGCGCGCACATCGCATACACATTATTATGCTCACGGCAAACCTGCAGAAGACCATTCGCATACCCTGCGCAAGCGAATCAAATATGCATAAAACAGATGTCCCATCGAACGGATAAGCTCTCTGTTCGATGGGACATCTCTATTCATCATATGGTATCGTCGGTGGGATCGTCAGGCACGTCGTGCGCCATGGGGACGTTCGCTGCGGGCGCAGCCTCGACTTCGGCGGCGCGGGGCGGCTTGGGCGGGCGCGGCCTGTCAGGACGCGGACCGCGATCATCGCGGCGCTCATTCGGCTTGCCGTCGCGGCGCTCGGGGCGGCGATGCGGCCTTGCGGGCGCACTTTCCGCGCCTTCGGTCATGGCCTCGGACTTGAGGGTTATGACCACGCGGCGGTTGGGCTCGTCGCCCTCGGAATGCGTCTGCACGAGCGGATGATTCTGCAGCGTGGCGTGCAGCACGCGGCGCTCATACGGATTCATGGGCTCAAGAACGACCTTGCGGCCGGTCTTGACAGCGCGGTCAGCCATGCGCGAGGCAAGGCGCACCAGCGAATCCTCGCGCTTGGCGCGGTAATGCTCGGTGTCCAGCGATACGCGGATGTAGGAATCGCCGCTGTCCTTATTGACCTCGAGCGAGGTCAGGTACTGGAGCGCGTCCAGCGTGTCGCCGCGGCGGCCTATCAGTATGCCCAGCGTGTCGCCCATCATGCTGATGGACATGTTGCCGCCGGCCTCAGCCACGTATATCTTGACCTTTACGCCCATGAGCTGAGTCAGCTTGTCCAGATACTCATAGGCGCGGCGGCCAGCATCGCTGAGCGTAGCCGGGTCCTGGTCGGGCAGGGGACCATCCGGTATCACCGGGCGCTCTTCGTCATGCGGACGGGGAGTGCGATTGGCGCGCGCGGGTTTTGCCTGAGCGGGCTTGCCGGGACGGGAAGCGGGCTTTGCCTGAGCGGGCTTTGCAGGCTGCTCGGACTTTGCCTGAACAGGCTTTGCAGGCTGCTCGGACTTTGCCTGAGCGGGCTTTGCGGGCTGCTCGGACTTTGCCTGAGCGGGCTTTGCGGGCTGCTCGGACTTTGCCTGAGCGGGCTTTGCAGGCTGCTCGGGCTTTGCCTGAACAGGCTTTGCGGGGCGGGGCGCACGCGGCTTGTCAGCTATTGTAGATACGCGCGTGGACGCGCCGGGACGCAGTATCTGCGACATGTCTATCTCGGGTTCACGGTCGCGCTCGGTTATGCGCACCTTGGCGGGCTTGGCTCCGAACAGTCCGAAGAAGCCCTTGCTGCCCTCGTCGAGTATCTCTATGGATACATCGGGCAGCTCCAGACCCAGCCTTGCCAGACCGGACTGTACCGCATCTTCTACGGTCTTGCCGGTGCTTTCAATCGATTTCATCGGATATCCCCCTGAGCGGCCTTAGCCTTTGCATCTTTTTTATCGAAGTACTTGTTGAGAAATATGGACTGCAGTATGGCTATCACGTTAGCGGTCAGCCAGTATATGGAGAAGGCGGCGCTGGACGTGCAGCATATCCACAGCGACATCAGCGGGAAGAAGTACTTCATGAACACGGCCATTCCGCCGGTCTGACTGGACTCGGCGGGGTTGAGCTTGGTCTGCAGGAACTGAGTGCCGGCAGCCAGCAGCGGCAGTATGTAGTAGCCATTGGGATTGTTGAGCACCTGAAGTATCTCCCAGGCGGGCAGGGTGCCGGAGCGCATCAGATCGCCTATGCCCTTTACCACGGTCGCGCCGTACTCAACCATGAGGGGGTTGTACAGCTGCGCATTGGTGACGAATGCCTTGGCGGCATCTACGGCTTCCTGGGTCACGTTGGCGGTAGCCTGCAGCGAGTGCAGATCGCGGGCTATCGGTATCACGGCGGCGTAGAGCGTATCGGGGCAGAACACGTTCTTGACCCACAGCCAGCTCTGCATTACGGGCTGACCGCCGGCCTCGAGCGTCTGTATCATCTCCACCATGTGCTCGGAGGCTATTGCCTGCATCGTCCACAGCATGCCAAACAGCAGTGGGAACTGTATAAGCAGCGGCAGGCAGCCGCTCATGGGGTTTATCTTCTCCTTGCGGTACAGCTCAGCAGTCTTGCGCTGCAGCTTGTCCTTGTCGTTGGCGTACTTGGCGCTTAGCGCATCTAACTGCGGCTTGAGGTCGGTCATGCGCTTCATGGAGCGGCGGGACTTTATGTCCAGCGGCAGGAGCAGACCGCGGATAGCTACTGTAAACAGCACTACGGCCCAACCATAGTTGGGCACTATCCAGTATATGAACTCCAGCAAAGGCCGCAGTATGGATACGAGCAAATTATGCATCTTAAAAAAACCCTCCAATATGTGTGCAGATCACTGGTCAGGGCACGGGGTCGTAACCGCCGGGATGGAACGGATGGCATTTGAGTATGCGGCGTATCGCCAGATATCCGCCCTTGAACGGTCCATAGCGCCGGACGGCTTCCAGCGCGTATGCGGAACAAGTCGGCACAAAGCGGCAGCAGGGCGGGAACAGGGGCGATATCGCATGACGGTAGAACTCTATCAGCAATATGAATACGCCCTTGAGCAGCAGGCATATGAGGCGATATATCGCCTTGAACGGTTTGAGCAGCGTCCGGCCCATGCTTCACACCTCCTGAAGCAGTCCCTCGCGCCTGAGCACGTACCTAAGCGAGCGCCCCAAAGTGTGGTAATCAGCCTTGGCGGCGGCGGGGCGGGCGATGAGCACGTACTGACCCGGCTTTATGTCGTGCTGCATCAGGCGGATGTTTTCGCGCAAAAGGCGGCGTATGCGGTTGCGCGTCACGGCGCAGCCGACTTTTCGGCTCACAGATATACCCAGACGCAGCTGGCGGCCGGGCAGATATATCAGCGTAAAGTGCGTGCAGCCGGACGACTTGCCGCGCCGGTACACGTATTGAAACTGCTGATTGCGATGCAGCGTGTTGCGGCGACCCAGACGGTAATTATGCGCAACTAATGAATCAGCCCGCGCCACGGCTGAGACGCCGGAGCGCTCAACCCCGGCGGGGCCGTTCACGGGGGCCTTGACAGGCTTTTCGTTCATTTTGAATTACGCAGAGAGCACCTTGCGGCCACGGGCGCGGCGGCGGGCCAGAACGTTGCGACCGTTCTTGGTCTTCATGCGGGCGCGGAAACCGTGTACCTTGGAACGCTGGCGGGTCTTGGGCTGGTAAGTCATCTTGTTGGCCATGGGAAAAAACACTCCTTCAATGTTATTATCGGCGGCATCGGGTTGATGCTATCCTGCTGCTTTTACACGCGGGCATAATGCCCGACAATGCAACTTCTATAGTATAAAGTAGCAAAAGGTTTCTGTCAAGTGCGTTTACTTGCGCACCCTAAACTTAAAACAGGAAGTGGAGATAATATTGGTCAAGCAGCACATAAATTCCCAATATAGTTGTATATATTGCGAAATAGCGCAGCGGGCAGCGCCTTATCATGCGCAGCATAAACTTTATTGCCAAAAAGCCCGATATCGCGGCTACGGCCATGGCCAGCAGCACGGTCAGCCAGTTGACGCCGGTGGGGTCTATGCTCTGCCCGGTGAGCAGGTCCTTAAGCGACATGACCAGCGACCCCAGTATTGCGGGCGCGCTCATCATGAACGAGAAGTCGGCGGCCTTCTTGCGCTTTAGACCCGACGATACGCCCGCGGCTATAGTGGAGCCGGAGCGCGACACGCCCGGCAGTATCGCAAACGCCTGCATGATGCCCATGATTATGGTATCGCGCCAGGTGAGGCGGTCGTGCGTGACCACGCGCTTGGACAGAAAGTCGGACAGCAGAAGCAGCGCCGACGTTATGAGGAACGAAAAGCCCAGGAACTTGCCCTCAAAAGCCGCGTCGAAGAAGTCGCCGAACAGCAGCGTCGCTATGACGGCCGGTATCGTGGCCACCACAAGCTCGGGCAGCAGGCTGCGTATGGGATGGCGTATCATGTTGAAGAACAGCTTGAAGTACACGGCCAGCACCGCTATCAGCGTGCCTACGTGCAGGAGTACTTCCAGCAGGAGGCCGGTGCTGGGTATGTCCAGCAACTTCTGCACCAGCATCAGGTGTCCGGACGAGCTTATGGGCAGAAATTCGGAAAGTCCCTGAGTGAGTCCCAGCATTACCGCCTGAAATATGCTTAGATCCATTATATCTCCTCCACTAAAGCTCCGAGCGGCTTGAGTCCGCGCGGAAAATGCCCCTTAACTATGCCGCCGTGCGCCTTGCCGAAGCACACGGGCAGGCCCTTCCATGTCATCAGCGCCCAGCCGTCGCTTGCGGGCGCGCTTATCTGTTCGCCGCGCACTATGCGCAGCGCATCGCGCGTGTCAAGCTCCACGGCGCTTTTGCCGGGCGCGAGCGCGCGAGAGAGGGCATAGCTCGGCTCGACATGACTGCGCCCGGCCTCGCACAGCGCCAGTCCCGCCTGACGCACGCGCACGCCCTCCAAATCAGGACAGCCGTCGGGCAGCAGATGCAGCTTGTGACCGAACATGACCAGCCGCCCGTTCAGCGCGGGCAAATCGAGTTCGCACTCGAGCCGCTTGAGCACGCGCGCGGCCTCGGCCTCGTCGCGCCCGGGCCGCTTGCCTTCGCGTGTGCGGCGACGCTTCACCTCGGGCTGACCGCGCTTGCGCAGGCGGCACACGAAATGCCCCTCGCCATTTACGCGATGCGGCCATATGCGCAGCATGCCGTCCTGCGACGCGCCCAGCCCATCCAGCTCGAAGTCTTCTGTATCCATGTCAGAGTGGCGGCTGAGGAATGCGCTTATACTGTCCTCGTTCTCCATGCGGTTGAAAGTGCATGTCGAGTAAACCATGGCGCCGCCGGGCAGCAGCAGCTCATATGCGCTGTCCAGTATGCCCGCCTGACGCTCGTGGCACAGGCGCGGCGAATCGGGCGTCCACTGCGCTATCGCGCCCTCATCGCGCCGGAACATGCCCTCGCCCGAGCAGGGCGCGTCCACCAGCACCGCGTCAAAGCATGCGCCCCAGCGAGACGCCAGCGCGTCGGGATACTCATTGGTCACTATCGAGCCTACAAAGCCCTGCCGCTCCAGATTGGAAGCCAGCATCTGCGCGCGTGAGGATATCGGCTCATTGGACACCAGCAAGCCCTGACCGCGCAGCGCCGCAGCCAGCTGCGAACTCTTGCCGCCGGGCGCGGCGCACAGATCCAGCACGCGCATGCCCGGCCTTGCGCCCAGCGCCGCGCCTGCGGCCATGGCAGAGGGCTCCTGCATGTAGTACAGCCCCAGCAGGTGCATGAGCGACGAGCCTGGCATGGAGCTTTCGTCCACGCGGTGAGCGCCAGCCTGCCACGGCACGCGACCGCCGGCGTATTCGCCCGCCAGCGCAAGCGCCGCGTCGAACTCGGGCGCATCGCCGCACAGCGCAAACGCCGCATCGCGCGCGGCATCGCCGCTAAGCCCTATGCGCGCGTTGAGCCTAAGCCCGCGCGCATGCGGCCTGTCGAAGCAGGCAAAGAACTCGCGCGCCTCCCCGCCCAGTATCGCCTCTATCTCGGCGCGGAACTGCGCGGGCAGCATGTCCGCGCGCATCAACTGCGCGCTCCCGGCTCGGACATCAGCACGGACAGATGCCCCGATATCATTATCTCGCCCAGCCCAGCGGGCAGCAGCGCGCTCTCGCCGTTGTGCATGTCGATGCAGCCGCCGTCATACTCCAGCTCGCAGTCGCCCAGCGCCGTTATCATGGCGAAGCTGTCAAACTCGACCGGCATGCGCCCGCACACCTCCAGACGCTTGAGCCTGAAGAACTCGCCGTCCACCAGCAACGCCTGCCTGCCGCCCATTACGTCGCTGACTATGGGAGTTACCGGGCGCGGCTCTATGTCGCAGCGGGTCACGTCCAGCGCCTTCTGAGTGTGCAGCTCGCGCGGCCGTCCCCAGTCCCACATGCGGTAGGTCACGTCGGAGGACTGCTGTATCTCATAGAGCGTTATGCCGTCGCCTATGGCGTGAACCGTGCCGCTGCGTATGTACAGGCAGTCGCCCGGATGCACGTCTATCCAGTTGAGCGCGTCCTCTATCTCGCCCGAACCCGCCTTGGCGCGCAGCTCCTCGCTGCTGTGTGCGCTTACGCCAAACACAAGCTTTGCGCCCGGCTCGGCATCCAGTATGTACCATGCCTCGGTCTTGCCGCGCTTGCCCTCGACGCGGGCGGCGTAATCGTCGTCGGGATGCACCTGTACGCTTAGCCGCTCGCGCGCGTTGAGCAGCTTGAGCAGCAGCGGGAACTCGCTGAACCCGCCCAGCAGCTCTTCGCCCAGCTCGACTGCGGCCTCGCTCAGCGTGTGCCCGGACAGTTCGCCGTTTATTATCACGCTCTCGCGGCCGGGCAGCGCGGAGATCTCCAGACTTTCGCCGGTGCGCTCGTCGGGTATGTCCTTGCCGTATAGCCTGCGCAGTCCGTCGCCGCCCCAGGGCGTCTCGCTGCCGTGCCTAAAGTACGGCTTCATCTTCAGCGGATAGAGCTTCATAATATATCTCTCCTCGATAGCATTGTATGCTATAATTGTACATGCTTATTCTGCGCTGTCAATCGCAATACGGCTAAAGGTTGCGGTCATATCTGCGGCGAATATATAAAGGCAGGCTGCGCGGCAAAAACGCCATGCACGGCATGTTGATGGGGAAGTATGGCTTGGCAAACGCCGCATCTGTGCATGCGGGCGATAATTAGCTGCGCGGGCGGATAATGTGCAGGCAATATGAATGCGCAGAATCATGCAAACGCAAAGCGGCTGCGCGCAGACCCGGACGCAGCGGCAAGCGCGTATGGCTACGCCGCTGCACGGGTGCATGTGCGCGTACACAAGTATTGACATGCGCTTGTTCCGCCCTGCCTTGACGCGGCATCATCGCGCGCATATAATCAGAAGAAGGGGGTGGAGCGCGTGCGCGAGGAACACATAAGCATGAGGGGACTGGCAGAGTTTTCGCTGCTTACGGGCGATCTGTATGCCGAGAGCATGAACGTTGCGCGCATGCGCGAGGGCGCGCTCAACCACAAGGCGCTGCAGGAGCAGTACGAGGGCGACATGCGCGCCGAAGTGCCTCTGGAGATAAAGCTGCGCACCAATACATGCGACCTGACCGTGTCGGGGCGCGCCGACGGCCTTATGCTGGAGGACGGGCGCGTGCTGATAGAGGAGATAAAGTCGGCGCAGGGGCGCGTGCAGCCGGACAGCTATCCGGTACACTGGGCGCAGGCCAAGGGCTATGCATACATGGCGTGCGTGAAGCATGCGCGGGAGCGGGCGGCGGTAAGGCTGGTGTACGTGCATTCGCTGGCGGGCGGCGCGACAACGCGCTTTACCCGCGAATTCACATTGGCCGAGCTGGAGCGCGACTTCGATGCGCTGATAAAGCCATATGCCGCGTGGCTGGATGCGCAGGTGCGCTTTCAGGACGCGCGCGACGCATCGATAGCCGAAATGAAGTTCCCGTTCGGCGGATATCGCGCCGGGCAGCGGCGAATGGCGGTGCGCTCATACCGAGCGCTGCGCGATGGATACGGCTTGCTGGTGCAGGCGCCCACTGGCACGGGCAAGACCGCGGGCGCGCTGTTCCCGACGCTCAAGGCGCTGGGCGACGGCCATGTCAGCAAAGTCATGTACCTTACGGCGCGGCGCACCACAAGGCGCGCGGCATGGGACTGCCTGAAGCTGCTAAAGCAGCGCGGGCTGAGGGCGCGCGTGTGCGTGCTGAATGCCAAGGAGCAGATATGCCCTACGCCGGGAGTGCGCTGCACGCCGCAGACCTGCCCGTACTGCGAGGGTTACTTTGACAAGCGGCGCGGCGCGCTGGAAGATGCCATGGACATGACGGACTACGACTTCGACAGCATACGCGCGCTGGCGGAGAAGCATGGCGTGTGTCCATTTGAGCTATCGCTGGAGCTGTGCGAGACTGCCGATGTGATAATCTGCGATTACAACTACGTGTTCGATCCCAATGTGTATCTCAGGCGGTTCTTCACTACCAAGTCGTCGTTTGCGCTGCTTATAGACGAGGCGCACAATCTGGAGTCGCGCGCGCGGGATATGCTGTCGTGCGGTATACGCTTTGACGATTACGTGGCGCTGTATCGGCACATAAGCGCGCAGCTGGGGCGGGAGAGCGCCGAGTGCGCGGAACTCATCAAGTTCATGACGAAATGGCGCGCGTTCGGCGTGGGACGCGAGCAGCCGGGCTTTGACAAGGAAAAGCCCGACGCGCTGATACGCGCCTGCGAGGAGTTCACCGACGCGACATCGCCGTCGCTCAGCGCGGCGGCGGACTGCGCGGGCGAGTGGGCGGAGCGCTGGTTTGACCTGATGTCGTTTGCGCGCGTGGGCGCGATGTATGCGCAGGAGAACTATGCCACGCTGTATGAGCCGCGCGGCGCAAACGCCGTGGACGTGGCGCAGCTGTGCGTGGACGCGACCGCGCACATACGCAAGTGCCTGGACAAGGCGCGCGCGTCGGTGCTGTTCTCAGCCACGCTCACGCCGATCAAGTACTACTTTTCGGCGCTGGGGCTGGATGAGGACAGGGGCGACGCCATGCTGGAGCTGCCCTCGCCGTTTTTGAGCGAGAACTTTCTCATACGGCGCATGCCAATATCCACGCGCTATTCCCAGCGCGGCGAGTCGCTTGCGCCCATAGCGCAAGCACTGGGCGCGATGGCGCGCGCACACACGGGCAACTACATAGCCTGCTTCCCGTCATACGAGTACCTGCGCGCGGCATCGGAGGCGTTTGGGCGCATATGTCCAGACATAGACATGATACGCCAGCACCCTTCGATGAGCGACCGCCAGCGCGATGCCTTCCTCGCCCGCTTTAAGCCCGCGCCAGCGAAATCGATGGTGGCATTCATAGCCATGGGCGGCGTGTTCTCCGAGGGCATAGACCTGCCCGGAGACAGGCTGTCGGGCGCGGCCATAGTGGGCGTGGGCATGCCGCAGCTGTGTGCCGAGCGCGAGGCGCTGCGCGCTCATTTCGATAGCAAGCTGGGCGAGGGATTCAACTATGCATATGTGTATCCGGGCATATGCAAGGTGCTTCAGGCGGCGGGGCGCGTGATACGCACCGAGGAAGACGTGGGCGTGGCGCTGCTGATGGATGACCGCTTCTTCCGCGAGCCTTATAGCGAGCTGTTCCCGCGCCACTGGAACGTGGGCGATGCGCTGCCGGGCGAGCTGGATGAGCTGTTCCGGCGCTTCTGGCGCGGCGAGAGCTGCTAGGCGAACGCGGCAAGCGGCGTGACACAGGCGCTTTAGGCGCAACAACGGCTTGTGCGCGGCCCGGTTGAATGGGGGCTAGGCGCGGCGAGAGCTGCACAGGGTGGTGCGGCCGGGCGCGGAAAATGGCGGCGCTTGCCGCGCGATGGGCAAGGCAGGCTGCTGCGAACAGGGGCCGGGTCTGGGCGTTAGCGCAGCCGGCGGATTCAGCGCGCTATTTTGGGCGGCGCATATTGACGCGGCGCACATGAATGATTATACTATTATTAGATGAAAATATCATGCGGTGAGGCGGGGGTGTGCCATGCGACACATCGAGATATTTGACACTACGCTGCGCGATGGCGCGCAGGCCGAGGGAGTGGTGTTCTCGCGCGAGGACAAGCTCAAGGTGCTGCGCAAACTGGATGGGCTGGGCGTGGACTTCATAGAGGCTGGCAACCCTGCGTCCAATCCCAAGGACATGGAGTTCATAAAGTACGTCTGCGCGCGCATGAAGCTGGAGCACGCGCGCGTGGCGGCGTTCGGCGCGACCTGCCGCGTGGGTCAGAGGGCATGCGACTCGTCGGGGCTGCGCGCGATACTGGATTCGGGCGCGAAGCTGGCTTCGATATTCGGCAAGAGTTCGGCCTTCCACGTGCGCGAGGTGCTGCGCACGGACGGGGCCGAGAATCTGCGCATGATACGCGATTCGGTGGAGCTGCTGGTGCAGCATGGCATAGAGGTGTTCTTCGATGCGGAGCAGTTCTTCGACGGATATGCCGAGGATGCGGAGTATGCGCTGGACACGCTGCGCGCGGCCAAGGAGGGCGGCGCATCGCGACTGGTGCTGTGCGACACCAATGGCGCGACACTGCCCGATGAAATCGCCCGCGTGACCGGGACAGTGATAGCGCAGATGGGCGACATCGTGGGCATACACACGCACGACGACACCGCCATGGCCGTGGCGGGCGCAATGGCCGCCGTGCGCGCCGGTGCGATACAGGTGCAAGGCACTATAAACGGCTATGGCGAGCGCTGCGGCAACGCCAATCTGTGCGCGCTCGTTCCCAACCTGATTGCCAAGCTGGGCTGTGAGCCGGGCGCGTTCCGCATGGATCAGCTTACAGGCACGGCGCGCTTCGTATCTGAGGTGGCGAACATGGCGCTGCCGCGCTCCATGCCCTATGTAGGGCGCTCTGCGTTTGCGCACAAGGCCGGCATGCATCAGGACGCGGTCAATAAGAACCCGCGCACATATGAGCATATAGCGCCGGAACTGGTGGGCAATGTGCGCCGAGAGCTGGTGAGCGAGGTGGCGGGGCGCTCGGGGCTGATGAACCAGATGGAGCGCGTAGCGCCGCACATAGACCTGGGCAGCGAGCAGGCGCGCGACATTGTGACGCGACTCAAGGAGCGCGAGTGGCTGGGGTATTCGTATGAGGCGGCGGAAGGTTCGCTGGAGCTGCTGGTGCTGGAGTCGCTGGGGCGGCATGTGAGCTTCTTTGATTTGAAGGACTTTCAGGTGATAACGCACCGCCAGTACGACGAGCGCAGCGCCATGGCCATGGTCAAGGTGGCCGTGGACGGGCGCGAGGAGGTCACGGCATCCGAGGGCGACGGCCCGGTGAACGCGCTGGATCTGGCGCTGCGCAAGGCGCTTCAGGTGTTCTATCCCAGCCTGAACAAGATGTACCTCAAGGACTTCAAGGTGCGCGTACTAGATAACGGCGGCACTGCGTCCACTGTGCGCGTGCATATAGAGTGTTCTGACGGCGCGCACACATGGGCGACCGTGGGCGTTTCTTCTAATATAATAGAAGCATGTCTGCATGCGCTGGGCGAGGCGATAACGTATATGCTGCTCAAGGAAGTGGACGGCTGGGACAAGGGCCGCCGCTGACGCAGGCCGGATGCGGCATGGCACTGCCGGAGACTATCGCGCCTGCTAGCAAAAATGGCGGCTTATGCCGCAATGCATGCGCTTATATACGGGCAAAGCGGGCGTCAAAGCGGAGACATGTGCGCTTTTAAAGGGCTTAAAATACTTAAAAGAGGTGTATAAATGCAATATCCCGATTTTATGGCAGGCTATATCGACAGGCTCGCGGCCACGCCTCCGGGCGGCGGCTGGGAAGGATTCCTGTGTAATGTATACCCATGGATTATAACCGTCCTGATGGCGGGCATAATGGCGTGGTATCTGATGCGCTATTGCTATGAGGGCTATACCGGGCGGTATCTGATGGGGCTGCACCGGATGGAGCCACGTGAGGAACTGCGCTATCTGCGCTTTGGCAGGCGGCCATTCAGGGCGATACTATGGGTGCTGATCATGTACGTGGCCTCGCGCGCCATATGGCTGATAGCGCTTGACATATATGTGCGCGCAAACGGCTGGGCGCCCGTGTCGCTTGAGAGCCTGTCGGGATACGTGAACAAGTGGGACGCGGTCAACTATACGCGCATAGCCCAGTATGGGTACGGCTTTGAGGATCACGGCATAGAGGGCTATGTCAAGGAGTACACGATAGCCTTCCTGCCCGGCTTCCCGCTTATGATACGGGCGCTCAACCTCATAGTGGGCGACTATGTGCTTAGCGGGCTGATACTCGCCAACCTCATGACCATAGGTTCGGGACTGCTTTTGTATGTGCTGGTGTCCGACATGTACAGCGAGCCTGCCGCGCGCAGGAGCTGCTTTTTCTTCTTCTTTTCGATGGCGGCGGGCGTGTTTTCGGCCACTCATTCGGAGAGCGCGCTGTTCTTCCTGACGCTGCTGGCGGTGTTCCTGGCGCGGCGCAGGCACTTTATAATGTCGGTGTGCGTGGGCGCATATGCCTGCTTCACGCGGCAGTTCGGCATGTTTGTGGCGGTGCCTGTGTTCTTTGAGATGCTGCGCAGCATGGAGCGCTATCCCACAGGCAGCGAGATGATAATGCGCGAGCGCGCCGACACCGGCGCTGTGGGCAGTGCGCCCACGCTGCTTGAGCGCGCCCGGCACAGCGTGCGCCTGCGCCAGGTGTGGCGCTACTTTCTGCTGGCGGCATGTGTGCTGGTGGGCTATGGCGCATATATGCTGATAAACTACATCGTATACGGATCGCCCACGGCATTCCTGCACTATCAAAAGCTCAACTGGGGCAACGAGATAGCGCCCATATGGGACTGCCTGCACATAAACGCTGAATCGCTGTTCAGATACATGCGCGAGGGCAGGGAGTTCGACAGCATCATAGGCATATTCGTGCCTCAGCTGATGCTGGCGCTGATACTGCCCGCGCTTATGCTGTGCTTTGTGCGGCGCGGCGACGCGGGCGACAACGCATACGCATGGTGCTATGTGGCGCTCACGTTCTCGTCCAGCTGGCTGATATCGGGCATAAGGTATGTGGCGGCGATGTATCCGCTGTACATAATGCTGGCGCTGCTGTCAAGCAAGCGCGGCTGGCGGTATGTGCTGTATCCGCTGACGATATTGTCGTTTGTATACTTTAACGTGATGTACAGCGCGCATGGACTTATAGTATAATGCATGGACGGCGCGCGGCGGTTCGTGCAGGCTTTCAGGCGCCTGATGGCGGCTTGCCTAGCCTGCGTGCCGGCGGCGCACATGGGCAAGTGTGAGGCTGGAGCGCTGTCGCCCGGCG
Organism: Candidatus Fimadaptatus sp.; assembly: GCA_050946055.1. Lineage (GTDB taxonomy): Bacteria > Bacillota > Clostridia > Christensenellales > Aristaeellaceae > Fimadaptatus. The sequence goes on from JBMNUB010000003.1 coordinate 90,286, forward strand.
AAGAGGGGTTCAAAGCGGGCCATGCGGGGAGGGCCGCAAGCGCATATCGATGCAGGCTGCGGAGGGCTGACGCGCGCATATATGGGGGGAGAAGATTATGGGCATACGAAAGCTGACAGATGAGTTCAAGGCGTTTGCGTTCAAGGGCAATGTGATAGACATGGCTGTGGGCGTAATGATAGGCGGCGCGTTCGGTAAGATAACCACGTCGCTGGTCAACGACATATTCATGCCGCTGCTCAGCCTTGTTATGGGCAAGGTAAATGTGGCGGACTGGTTCGTGGCGCTGGACGGCAACACCTATGCCACGGCTGCTGCCGCCGCCGAAGCGGGCGCGCCGGTATTCCGCTATGGCGCGTTCCTGTCCACGGTGATAGACTTCTTCCTGATAGCGCTGTGCGTGTTCATATTCGTAAAGCTGGTGGGCAAGCTGCGCATCAAGAAGCAGGAAGCGCCCAAAGCGCCGCCCGCACCCGTGCGCAAGTGCCAGTACTGCATGAGCGAGGTAGACCCAGCGGCCACGCGCTGCCCGCACTGCACCAGCATGCTCACGGAGGAGGGCGCGCAGACCGATGCGTGAGGCATGGTCGCGCGAGCGCGGCTTTGCGGTGCTGGCCGCGATATGCGCGCTGCTGGCGGCGGCAGCGGTATGGCGCGCGGCGGACGCGCATGACGGGGGCATTGTCGAGATACCGGACTTCAAGCCGCCCGCGAGTGCACTGATAGACATAAACACGGCCAGCGAGCTGATGCTGACCACATTGCCCGGCGTGGGCGAAAAGCTTGCGCGGCGCATATGCGAGGGCAGGCCATACGCGGCGGTGGACGACCTGCTGAGCGTGGACGGCATAGGCGAAAAGACGCTTGCGGGCATGCGCGACAGAATCTGCGTGGGCGAACCGGGCGCGTGAGACGGAGAATGGCAGTGCATCTGGCGCGAATATGGACTTAAGCTGATGGCAATGTCTGGGCGCTGATACAGGCTGGGGTCTGTATCAGCGTCTTTTTATGCGGCAGGAGAAAAATGGCGTGTGATATTGAGGATTAAGGAGTTGTAAATTGGATACTGCTGGCGTTGCAGATTATGGAGTTACGCATCGGACAGTGCAACTGCAATAATGCAAGGGGAATCTCGCGGGCGCGATGCGCATGCGGTATGGCTTGCCGCAAAGTGCGACAGACTTGCCCCCAATCCGAACGATTTTACGTGTTGAGCATGACAATGGTGGATAAGTGTGCTATACTTTAGCGCGTATGTTTACGGGGGTTTGTGTTTATGCGTAGATTGGGAAACAGGGACTTCTATCGGGAGATGGTCAGGATAGGCCTGCCCATCGCCATACAGGGGCTGCTCACCAGCTCGCTGTCGTTCATCGACTCGCTGATGATAGGCTCGCTGGGCGAGGCGGCGCTGGCCGCCGTGGGTGCGGCTGGCCAGTTCGGCGGACTGTTGTTTGGCTTCTACTGGGGGCTGTGCTGCGGCGGAACCATGTTCATAGCGCAGTATCACGGCATAAAGGACGAGGATGGCATACGCCGCGCATATGGCCTGACTGCGACCTGCATGATGGCGGTGGCGCTGGTGTTTGCGGTGCTGGCCTGCTTCATGCCCGAGTGGATAATGAGCATATACGCCAAGGATGAGGCCGTGCGCGAGCTGGGCGTGAGGTATCTGCGCATAGTGGGCGTGGCGTATCTGTTCCAGACCATGTCCATGGCGCTGTCCAGCGTGCTTAGCTCCACCGAGCGAGTTAAGCTCCCGCTGTTTGCCTCGATAGCCTCGATAGTCACCAATACCGGCCTTAACTTCCTGCTCATATACGGCAACTGGGGCGCGCCCAAGCTGGGCGTGGAGGGCGCGGCGATAGCTTCGATAGCCGCTGCCGTGGTCAACCTCGCGGTGCTCATGGCCGTGTGCATAAAGCAGCGCAATATCGCCGTCACTCACATAAGCCGCATGTTCCGCTGGTCGGGCGATTTCGTGCGCGATTACTTCGTCAAGTCCTCGCCTCTTGTCATAAACGAGACGCTGTACAGTCTGGCCGTGCTGGTGGTCAACATAGTGTATGGCCGTCAGGGCGCAGGCAATATGGCTGCGGTCAGCATATTCCGCACCATAGAGGGTCTGACATTTGCCTTCTTCCGCGGACTTAGCAGCTCCAGTTCGGTCATGGTGGGCAAGCGCGTGGGCGCGGGCGAGCTGGACGAGGCGGCACAGTTCTCGCGCTGGTTCGTGGCGCTGTGTCCGATGTTTTCGTTCGTGGTGTGCGCGGGCATAGTGCTGGCGCGCGGGCCGCTTATGAGTCTGTTTGACATATCGGACGCCGTGCGCAATACGGTCACGCAGATACTGCTTGCCTACATGATACTTGGCCCCATGCGCCACACCAACTACATGCAGGTGGGCATATACCGCGCTGGCGGCGAATCCCGCATGGGCATGTTCATGGAAGTGGGCGGCATATGGCTGATAACCGTGCCAATGGTGCTGCTGACCGGCTTTGCGCTGGAGGTGCCGTTCATAATCGTGTTCATATCTTCTATGATAGAGGAAGTCGTAAAGCTCCCGATAGAGCTTAAGTATCTGTTCAGCCTCAAGTGGATAAAGCCTGTGACCGAACAGGGTATGGCCGCGAAAGCAGCCATGGAAGCACGCGCGGAATAATGCGCGCCGGAAGTGAGGTAACGGATATGCGCGGTCCGATATTCGGAAACAAGGAGTTCTTTCGCGGCCTGATAGCGATAGGCCTGCCCATAGCCCTGCAAAACCTGCTGACCAATTCGCTGTCGCTGGTGGACTCGCTCATGGTGGGTCAGCTCGGCGAGGGCGCGATAGCGGCGGTGGGCGTGGCAGGTCAGTTCAGCCAGCTTATGTTTGGCTTCTACTGGGGCATATGCTGCGGCGGCACGACGTTCTTTGCGCAGTATTTTGGCGCGGGCGATGAGCGCGGCATACGCAGATCGTATGGCCTTACCCTGTCGCTGGTGCTGCTGATAGGATTTGTGTTTTCGCTTATGGCGCTATGCTTTCCGCAGACGGTCATGGCCATGTACACAAGCGAAGCGGATGTGCAGGCGCTGGGCGTGAGGTACATGCGCATAGTGGGTCTGTCGTATATGTTTACGACATTCTCCATGGCGCTTAGCTGCCTGCTGCGCTCGCTTGAACAGGTGCGCCTGCCGCTGATAGCGTCGGTGGCATCGCTGGCGGTAAACACGCTGCTCAATTACATGCTCATAACCGGCAATCTGGGCGTGCCCGCGCTGGGCGTGGAGGGCGCGGCGATAGCGTCCTGCGTGGCGGCGGTGATGAACTTTGCCGTGCTGCTGCTGGTGTCCATAAGGCAGAAGAACATCGCCGTGACCAACATTAAGCAGATGTTTGAGTGGCCGCGCGAGTTCCTCATGGACTATGCACGCAAGTGCTCGCCCATAGTGCTAAATGAAACGCTCTACGGCCTGGCGCTGATGGTGGTCAACATAGTCATAGGCCGTCAGGGCGAGGCCAACATCGCCGCCATGACCATATTCCGCACCATAGAGGGACTGATATACGCCTTCTTCCGCGGGCTGAGCAGCGCCTGCACCACCATGGTGGGCAAGCACGTGGGCGCGGGCGAATTGGATGTGGCCATAGACTACACGCGCTGGTATGCGCGCTTCACGCCGCTGGTGGCGTTTGTGATGACCGCGCTGGTGCTGACCATAAACAGGCCGCTGTTGGGGCTGTTTGACGTGTCGGATGGCGTAAAGCAGACCGTCGTGTACATGCTGATGATATACGCGGTTATGGCGCCGTTCAGGTACTGCGACTACGTGGAGGTGTACGCATTCCGCGCCGGCGGCGAATCGCGCATGGGCATGTACTTCGAGGTGGGCGGCATATGGCTGATAACCGTGCCGCTGACCGCGCTGTGCGGACTGGTGCTGCATCTGCCCTTTGTGTGGGTATTCTTCGCCACCTTCGTGGAAGAAGTGGTAAAGCTCCCGATAGAGACGCACTACATGCACTCGCTGCGCTGGATAAAGCCGGTCACGCCCGAGGGGCGCGCCGCGCTGGATGCGCTAAGGCTTAAGCGCACTGCAACCGCCAAGGCATAAAGCGCCATTTAAGCTCATATAAGTCGCGATGCATTGCTCGCTCTCCTGCGTGAGGGCGAGCAATTTTTGCAAAAGGCGCAGGTCTGGGGCGGGGAAAAGCATACCATGCGCTGCGCCTGGATGCAAATTCGCGGCGTTTGGCTGCGCATATGCGGTTTTGGGCGGCCGGTATGGGGTTTGTGGACGTAAACCGTTGCGCGCAGCCATGCGCGATGATATCATATATGCAAAGAGAGCCGCACAGCGCGGTTGCGGGAGGGAGAATATGAGAAAAAGGCTGCTGGTCATGCTGCTCATGGCGCTAATCGCGGTGAGCGGGGTTGCGCATGCGGGCGGGGATGCCGTGGTGGAGCGGTTTGATGCGGACTACACGGTGCGCGAGGACGGCGTGATAGCCGCTGAGGAGCGCCTTGTGTACAGGACAACCGACGACATAAACGGGTTCACGCGCGACATGGACCCGGCGCTGGGAAGCGGCTACGACGGATTCTCGGTGGCGGAGGTGCGCGGGAGCGCGGAGACTCGGCTGGAGTACGACGCCATGGCGCGCAAGGGCGACGCGGGCGTGTACAGGTATGAGGCGCTGGACAACGGCCTGAACAGGTATTATGTACATATACCCTGCGAAGATGGAGACCGGGTGGAGCTTGTCTATCGCTATGAGATATACGGCGCATGCGCGCGCTACGCCGACGTGGGCGTGATAAGCCTGCCGCTGCTGGGCGACGCATGGGAGCTGGACATAGAGGATTACAGCGCGCGCGTGTCGCTTTCGGGCGGCAATGGCTCAGATATGGACGTGCGCGTGATGAGCGCGGGCATGGACATGGACACGTGCGAAGCTGTGGACGGCGGGTTTGTGTTCAAGGGCAGAAATGCGGGCGATGGCGAGGCGTTTCGCGTGCGGCTGATGTTCCCGCAGGAGCTAGTGCCGGGCATGGCGCTTACCGAGGATAAGCCCATGCGCGAATACATACTTGCTTCCGAAGCCGAATACGACGCGACGCTGCAGCGCAACAACTCGCTGGGCTGGGCGCTGCTGGCGTTGCTTGTGGCAGGCTCTATACTGCTGAGCGTAGCGGCGCACAGACTGTGGGGCCGCGACCCTGCGGTCAATGTGAACATGCACTCGTCGGGCATGGCTCTGCCGTCCACGGGTGGAGCTACGCCCGCAGAACTGGCGGTGGACATAAAGCGCGCTGTGCCCGATGAAGATGCGCTGGCGTCTACGCTGCTTGATCTGGCAAGGCGGGGGTATATCGAGCTGGAATACGATGATAGCGACATGACATATGTGCGCACGGATAAGCCATATGACGATTGCGCGCCGCATGAGCGCTTTGCGATGGACTGGATATTCTCGCTGGGCAACGGCATGCGCGTGTCGATGGAGGAGATAAAGCAGAAAGCTGAACATATAGAGTATGCAAAGGCGTTTTCGAGCTGGCAAAGCATGGTCAAGGAGTCGGCTGAGGAGCGCATTTGGTACGAAAAGCGTACACCTGCGCAGAAGGCGACCGGCAGCGTGATTCTGGCGGCAGGCGCTACCGGCATAATCGGAGCGATAATCTGCCTTGCGCAGGGCGCACTGTTTAGCATAATGGCGCTGGGGCTGGGACTGGGGGGACTTTCGCTTGTGGCGGCGGGTGTGTTTGCACTTGTCATGTGCCGCCATACTGCCGAGGGCGCGCAGATAGCTGCGGACTGGATAAGCGTGCGCGACTGGATAAAGAAGGAGGACTGGAGCGCGGACGTGGCGCTGATAGATACGGCGTTGTGGGAACAACTGATGGTGTACGCACTGGTGCTGGATGCGGATGCGGCGCTTGCGGCTAAGCTGGACAATCTTGATCCCAGCTATGCAGACGCAATGCGCGCTTCGCATGATGCGGTTCTGCTGCGCGCACGCGACAGCGACGTGTTTGTCGAGTACGGCATGTACGGCTACTACTGCGCCCATGCCGCCAGCAGCATGAGACATGCTTCCTCGTCCTCGGGCGGCGGCAGCGCGGGCAGCGGCTCGGGCGGCGGCGGTGGCGGCGGTACTTTCTAATGCGGCTGCGCGAGCGAACCCGCTCTCGTTTAGGGAGCGGGGTCGCTCTGTCATGGAACATGGTGCCTTGCGGCGAGAAAATACGTTGTGCGGTTGTCTTTGATATGGCATTATATGGCCATGAATGGCAGCGTCTTGCGGCTGCGGGAGGTGGCTCATGAACAGGGGAAGGCTGGTCGCGCTGCTGCTGGCGCTGCTTATGCTGTGCGCGGACGCGCATGCGGAGCAGCTTGCGGCCATGGACGCTGTCGTGGAGAGCTTTGACGCGGACTATGTGGTGCGCGAGGACGGCGTTATCGCCGCAGAGGAGCGCGTGGTGTACAAGGCCACGGGCGATATGGACGCACTGACGCGCGACATGACGCTGGCGCGGGGCAGCAGCTATGGCGAGTTCTCGGTGTCGAAGGTTTGCGATGGCGTGGAGACGCGGCTGGATGAAGCGACGGCATCGGGCGGCGAGGGCGCGTACAGCCGTGTGCGCAGCGGCGATGGCGCGGACAGGTATTGCATAAACCTGCCCTGCGCGCGCGGGGACAGCGTGGAGCTGATATATAGATACAATATATATGGCGAATGCGAACGCTATGCCGACTTGGGCGTGATAGACATGCCGCTGCTCAGCGATGCATGGAAGCTGAAGATATACCGATACACGGCGCGCATATCGTTTGAGGGTGGCAGCGCGGACGGAATGGACGTGCGCGCAATCCACAACGGCATGGGCATGCTCATGCATGAAGCCAAGGACGGAGGCTATGTATTCGACGGCAGGTCTGTGGGCGAAGGCAATGCGATAAAGGTGAGACTAACGTTCCCGCAAGAGCTGATACGGGGCATGGACTTCACCGGGGACAGGCCGATGCAGGACGGGGTACTGACGGGAGCTGTGGCCGGGTCCAGCGATGAAGCGGATATGACTATGCAAAGCGAAGCCGGAGCTGATGCGGAGCATGATGCCAATGCTCAGCGCTATGTCAGGCTGGGCTGGGTGATATTTGCGGTGATGACCGCTGTCGCGGCGCTGATGCTGCTGGCGGCGGCGCTGCTGTGGGGTCGCAAGACGCCCGCGCGCATTGACGAGTACATGGGCGGCATGGAGCTTCCCTCGACCATGGGAGCTACGCCCGCCGAGATGTGCTTGAATCTGCGCGCGAAAATAGGCGCGGAAGCCATGACTGCGACGCTGCTTGACCTAGCGCGCCGTAAGTACATATTGATAGAGCTGGACGGCGATATAACCTATGTACGCAGCGGCAAGTCCGAGCGCCAATGCGCTCCGCACGAGCGCTTTGCCATGGACTGGATATTCTCGATGGGCAAAGCAGGCCGCGTTTCGCTCAGGGACATAAAGGCATTCGTCAATCGCGGCTTGTACAGGGGCGAACTGTACAAGTGGCGCAGGATGGTCAGGTCTGCGGCCAAGGCGCGCGGCTGGTACGAGCCGCATACGCTCATGCACAAACTGCTCATAACATTATCGCTTTTGCTGAGCGCAGTCGTTACGGCAATCACGTGGGAATTTGGCGGCGAAATGCATGATGCAATCACGATAGCGCTGGGCATAGGCAGCGAGATGTTCCTGTTAAGCGGATGGCTGTCGCACAGGATACGCCGTCATACGCCCGAGGGCGCGCAGAATGCCGCCGACTGGGACAGCGTGGCCTATTGGATAATGTCTAGCAGCTGGGACGGCGATGAGATGCAGTTGGACGTGGCGGAGCTTGAGCAGCTGATGGCGTATGCGCCGGTGCTGGGCGTTGAGGAGGAACTGGCGTGCAGACTGAAAGAGCTGGGCAAGGAGTGTGCCGGCGCGCTGCGCTCAGGACGTGGCGCGGTGCTGCTGCGCGAAGCGGACGGCAGCATGGCTAAAGTGTATGGCGCCTGCTGTGAGCGCACAATATACACGCTAAGCAACATAAAATACAGGGCCGGCGGCAGGCATTACTTCAGAATCAAGCTGTGACGCGCAGACCGTCTGCGCCGCGCGCTGCTTTAATGCTGTGCGGAAGCCGCGGCAGGGATGGAGCGCGCCTTAAGCATGCGCCGAAATCGCATTTCACGCGCAGACTCGTATATGCGCATGCACATGAAACGCCGCCGCAGTACGGCAAAGCGCGCTGCACTTGAGAATGCAGCGCGCGTATTTTTATAGAAGGTTCTTCTAATAAGTATGCATGTCGCGCCATGCGCATCGGTGTGAAATGTGCAGGCGCGGCTTTGCCGTTTGTCGGGCCAAGCGAGTCTGCGGGCGCGCGTGCCGCATTGCCTTTGGCGGCGCATGCCCTCACTCCCGCGTGGCGTTTTCGCACATGGCGCGGTTTATGGACATGAAGGCGTCCAGCTCACTCTGCGGTATGCCGCGCGTCAGCTTGTACCAGAAGTCCATCTGTACCGAACGCAGGCGCTCGGCTATCTCCGCGCCGCCCGTTATAGTCAGCAGCTGGCGGCGGCGGTCGCTTTCGTCGGTGCGCATAGATATCAGCCCCTTGCGCAGCAGCGGCTCTATCGCCTTGGATACATATGCCTTGGAAAAGCCCCGGTAGTAGGCCACGTCGCGCGAAGTGTTCAGCTCCGGATTGTTGCGCAGAAACAGCAACACGTCTGCTTCGGGCCGCGTCAGCTCGCACTCGCCTGCGGCTTTGGTTATCTCTTCGTCATATGTCAGCCGTATGGCGCGGCTGTACTTTATCATGCCTGTCAGCATGCTATCCCAATCCATATTCTTAACCTCCGATGATTGACATAAAAACCGTTTACGGATATACTAACATGTGGATACATTATAAGACTTGAAAATGAATATGTCAAGGAGTGATAGGATATGCAGTCTAAGGACACGGAGCAACTGGGTACGTTGAGCGTAGGCAAACTGCTCGTAAAGCTGTCTCTGCCGGCGATAACGGCGCAGCTGATAAACATGCTGTATAATCTGGTGGACAGGATATACATAGGCAATATGGGCGATGAGGGCATGCTCGCGCTGACCGGCATGGGCGTGTGTCTGCCGGTAATAATGCTGGTGTCGGCGTTTGCGGCGCTGGTCAGCATGGGCGCGGCCTCGCGCGCGTCGATATTCCTGGGGCGCGGCGACGTGGCCAGCGCCGAAAAGACGATGGGCAACTCCACGACGCTGCTGTTTTTGATATCGATAACGCTTACGATACTGGTGCAGATATTTGCAGAGCCGCTGCTTATGATGTTTGGCGCAAGCGAAAAGACGATAGGCTATGCGCTTGACTATCTGCGCATATACAGCATGGGTACGCTGTTTGTGCAGTTCACGCTGGGCCTCAATTCGTTCATAACCGCGCAGGGCTTTTCCAAGACCAGCATGCTTACCGTTGTGATAGGCGCGGTCATAAACATAGCCCTTGACCCGCTGTTCATATTCACGTTCGGCATGGGCGTGCGCGGCGCGGCGCTGGCCACGATAATCTCGCAGTGCGTTTCTATGATATGGATACTGCACTTTTTGACCGGCAAGCGCACGACCCTGCGCATACGCAGGGAATGCCTCAAGATAGACTGGCACGTGATAGGTCCCTGCGTGGCGCTGGGGCTGTCGCCGTTCATAATGCAGTCCACCGAGAGCCTGCTGAACATCTGCTTTAACTCCTCACTGCTCAAGTACGGCGGCGATCTGGCCGTGGCCGCCATGACGGTGCTCAGCAGCGTCATGCAGTTCGCCATGCTGCCGCTTACCGGGCTTACGCAGGGCGCTCAGCCCATAGTCAGCTACAACTACGGCGCACGCAATGCACAGCGCGTGCGCGCGGCCTTCCGCATGCTGCTGATGAGCTGCGTGACATATTCCACGCTGCTCTGGGGCGGAGTGATGCTGTTCCCGGAGGGCTTTGTGCGCCTGTTCAACAGCGATGCGGAGCTGATATCGTTTGCCTCGCACGCGCTGCGCATATACATGGCGGCGGGGCTGATACTGGGCGTGCAGCTATCCTGCCAGCAGACCTTTATCGCCCTAGGCAATGCCAAGAGTTCGCTGTTCCTAGCGCTGCTGCGCAAGATAATACTGCTGATACCGCTCATATACATACTGCCCGCGTTCATGGCCGACAAGACCACGGCTGTGTTCCTCGCCGAGCCCGTGGCTGACGTACTGGCCGTTACCGCGACGGCGCTGCTGTTCAGGCAGCAGTTTGGCCGCGCCATGCGCGCCATAGAGGAAGCGCCCGTCAAGGCGTGACAGAACGCTGGAGGCATGTGCAGCGTATCTGAGCTGAATGCCATGCGATGAGAGCAACGTGCCTTAGCCTGCGCGCCATGCGATGAGAGCAACGTGCCTTAGCCTGCTGCGCCGCGCGATGAGAGCAACGTGCCTTAGCCTGCTGCGCCATGCGACAGGAGCGGCATACTGCTGCGCCGCACGGGAATGCGCGATGCGCGCCGGGCGATGTGCCGCCGAATATAGCGCAAGGCTTAGGCAAGATGCAAAGAGTGCCGCCCGTCCCTGCCGGTCCCATGTGGGAGGCGGGCGCGGGTGGCATTCATGTTTTGGCCATGTCGAACAGAAAAAATTTTTTCCCGGGCGCATTTAGCCCGCCATGCGCCATGGCATGGGCATTTTGCCGCTAAAAGTGTTCAAAAGGGAACGCGAACATAATGTCAAATCTCTCAAGCCTCGATTGACAGGCGGGCGGCAGGGCAATATAATAGAATTTGCTGCTGAGGCTACGGAAGTCATCCGGGCGCATGCCGGCGCGCGGCGGATTTTCGGAGGCCGATTTTTATGCCCGGAAAATGCGATTCACGGATGTGCTTTCGGGGTATAAGTTCGTCAGCCGCGCCTTGAAGGGCGTTAATATATATCGGAGGCGATTGCATGTTGGTCAGCATACGCAAAAGAGATGGTCGCGAGGTCCCCTTTGACATTGAGAAGATAGGCGGCGCTATTGGCAAGGCGTTTGACGCCACCGGGATGCACCGCGATGCAGACGAGTGTCGCGAGTTTGCCCGTCAGGTAGTGGAGAAGGTGGAGCGCGAGAGCAGCGATGTGCCCACTGTCGAGGGCATACAGGATGCCGTCGAGGCTGTGCTGATAGACAACGGCTTTGTGCGCACCGCAAAGGCGTACATGCTCTATCGTGCCGAGCGCACCCGCGTGCGCCAGATGAACTCCCGCCTGATGAAGGTATACGAGGACATAACCTTCTCCAAGGCCGAGGACAGCGACATCAAGCGCGAAAACGCCAACATAGACGGCGATACCGCCATGGGTACCATGCTCAAGTACGGCACCGAGGGCGCAAAGCAGTTCAACGAGATGTTCGTGCTCAAGCCCGAGCATGCCAAGGCGCACATGGACGGCGACATACATATACACGACATGGACTTCTTGACGCTGACCACTACATGCACCCAGATAGATCTGCTCAAGATGTTCAAAAACGGCTTCTCGACCGGTCATGGCGTGCTGCGCGCACCGCAGGACATATACAGCTACTCTGCTTTGGCCTGCATCGCCATACAGTCCAACCAGAACGATCAGCACGGCGGCCAGTCCATAGTCAACTTCGACTACGGCATGGCACCCGGCGTAGCGCGCACGTACGTAAAGTGCTACCGCGACAACCTCATACGCGCGCTGGAGTTGATGACGCCCATTGAGGACGCCGACGCCAAGGTGCGCGCCATGCTGGACGACATAGAGCGCGAGCACGGCGTGCTGCCCAAGCTGGACGGCTGCGAGCAGTATGAGGCGCTGGAGCGCGAACGCATAATCGAGATGGGTATGCCCGAGTCCGAGGTGGATCGCGTGCTCAAGTACGTGTGCAAGCGCGCCTACTCCGAGACCGACAGGCGCACCTATCAGGCCATGGAGGCGCTGATACACAACCTCAACACCATGCACTCGCGCGCGGGCGCTCAGACGCCGTTCTCCTCGCTCAACTACGGCATGGACACCTCGCCCGAGGGCCGCATGGTCATGAAGAACCTGCTGCTTGCCACCGACACCGGTCTGGGTCACGGCGAGACGCCCATATTCCCCATACAGATATTCCGCGTAAAGGACGGCATAAACTACAACCCCGGCGAGCCCAACTACGATCTGTTTAAGCTGGCCTGCAAGGTATCCGCCAAGCGTCTGTTCCCGAACTTCTCGTTCCAGGATGCGCCGTTCAACCTCAAGTACTACAAGCCCGGCCATCCCGAGACCGAGATAGCCTACATGGGCTGCCGCACGCGCGTTATAGGCAATGTGTACGATCCCTCGCGAGAGATATCCAATGGCCGCGGCAATCTGTCCTTCACCTCGATAAACCTGCCGCGCATCGCCATAAAGTCCGGGCGCAATGTCGGCCTGTTCTTTGAGGAGCTGGATCGCAAGATAGATCTGGTCATAGACCAGCTCAACGAGCGCTTTGAGATACAGGCGCGCAAGCACGTCTACAATTACCCATTCCTGATGGGGCAGGGCGTGTGGCTGGACAGCGAGAAGCTCAAGTGGGACGATGAGGTGCGCGAGGTGCTAAAGCACGGCACGCTGTCCGTGGGCTTCATAGGTCTGGCCGAGGCGCTCAAGTGCCTGACCGGCGCGCATCACGGCGAGAGCGAGGCCTCGCAGAATCTGGGCCTGGAGATAATTTCCCACATGCGCCGCCGCATGGACGACGAGAGCGCGCGCACAGGTATGAACTACACTCTGCTGGCGACTCCCGCCGAGGGCCTGTCGGGCCGCTTCGTGCGCATGGATCGCGAGCGCTACGGCGTGATAGAGGGCGTGACCGACCGCGAGTACTACACCAACTCCTTCCACGTGCCGGTATACTATCCGATAGGCGCTGTCAAGAAGATTCGTCTGGAAGCGCCCTATCATGAGCTGACCAATGCCGGCCACATAACCTATGTCGAGCTGGACGGCGATCCGCTGCAGAACCTTGAGGCGTTTGAGAAGATAGTGCGCGTCATGCACGACGCGGGCATTGGCTACGGCTCGATAAACCACCCCATAGACCGCGACCCGGTCTGCGGCTTCAACGGCATAATCGGCGACACCTGCCCGCACTGCGGTCGCTCCGAGGACGACACCTCGTTCGAGCGCATCCGCCGCATAACCGGCTATCTTGTAGGCACTCTGGATCGCTTCAACAACGCCAAGCGCGCCGAGGAGCATGACCGCGTAAAGCACGAGTGCGGATGCTGAGGGGAGAACCCAAGTGTCGCGCGGTAAATGCGGCACGTTGATATACCATAGGCAAATGCAGCCCGGCTACGCGCCGGGCGACTGCAAATATATATACAGGAGGACATGACAGATGTCTGATGCCAAGAAGAGCGCGCGCCGCGCGCTGCTGGAGCAGCCCAAGCATGGCTGGGAAGTCATGGACGCGGGCGAGCGCGAAGTGTGCCTTGCGTTCAATGAGGAATACAAGCGCTTCATAGACCGCGCCAAGACCGAGCGCGAGACTGTGGATTACGCCGTAGAGGCCGCCGAGGCCGCGGGCTTTAGGCCCTACAAGCGCGGCGATGCGCTCAAGCCCGGCGACCGCATATATCAGGTCAACCGCGGCAAGGCCGTGGCGCTGATAGTGATAGGCGAGCGCGATGTACACGACGGCATAAACATATCCGGCGCGCACATCGACTCCCCGCGCATAGACCTGAAGATGTCGCCCCTGTATGAGGATCACGAGATAGCCTTCTTCAAGACCCACTACTACGGCGGCATAAAGAAGTACCACTGGGTAAACATACCCCTTGAGCTGCGCGGCGTGATAGCGCTCAAGGATGGCTCGGTGGTAAAGGTAAGCATTGGCGACAAGCCCGACGATCCCATATTCATCATAAACGACCTGCTGATACATCTGGCGGGCGATCAGATGAAGAAGGGCGCGAGCGAAGTCGTTCCCGCCGAGAGCATGAACGCCATAGTCGGCACTCTGCCCGATCCCGACGATGAGGGCGGCGACCGCGTGAAGCTGGCCGTGCTGGGCATGCTGAACGAGATGTACGGCATAACCGAGGCCGACTTCCACTCCGCCGAGCTGTCGCTGGTGCCTGCCATGAACGCCCGCGACGTGGGTCTGGATCGCAGCCTGATAGCCGCTTACGGCCATGATGACCGCGTATGCGCCTTCGACTCGCTCAAGGCCATACTGGACACCAAGACTCCTCACAAGACCGCCATGTGCCTGCTGGTGGACAAGGAGGAGGTCGGCTCTACCGGCGTGTCCGGCGCGCACTGCCGCTGGTTCGACACGCTGTGCGAGGACATCTGCGATGAGTTCGGCGTAAAGCTGCGCGAGTGCTTCGAGAAGTCCTTCTGCCTGTCCAATGACGTGGCGGCGGCTTACGATCCCAACTATCCTCAGCCCTTCGATCCGCACAACAGCCCCAGCCTCAACTACGGCCTGGGCATAGCCAAGTACACCGGCTCGCGCGGCAAGAGCGGCGCTTCGGACGCTTCGGCTGAGCTGGTGGCGCGCGTGCGCTCCATGTTCGACGATGCGGGCGTGCTGTGGCAGATGGCACCTCTGGGCGCGGTCGATGCGGGCGGCGGCGGAACGATAGCCGGCATAACCGCCGAGCGCAACATAGACACGATAGACGCGGGCGTGCCGCTGCTGTCCATGCACTCGCCCTATGAGATAATCGCCAAGGTCGATAACTACATGAGCTACAAGGGTATGCTGGCCGTGTTTGCCGAGAAGTAAGCGCGGACACAGGTGGGGCGCGGCGGCTGCGAAAGCGGCTCCGCGCCCCGCGCGCATGATGGGGGATGTGCGATATGCAGATAAGGCTGTTTGGTCTGGTAAATGATTCGATAGTGGACGGCCCGGGCTTCAGGCTGTCGGTGTTCACGCAGGGCTGCCCGCATGGCTGTCCGGGCTGTCACAATCCCGGCTCGCACGCCATGGATGGCGGCAAGCTGCGCGACACAAGCGAGATAGTGGCCATGATGGACGACAACCCGCTGCTGGACGGCATAACGCTGACAGGCGGCGAGCCGTTCATGCAGTGCGATGCCTGCCTTGAGCTGGCGCGCGCGGCGCACGGGCGCGGGCTAAACGTGTGGTGCTACACGGGCTACACATACGAGGCGCTCGCCGGGCGCGAGGATGCACGCGCGCTGCTTGACGAGGTGGACGTGCTGGTGGATGGGCCGTTCGTGCTGTCCGAGCGCTCGCTGGAGCTGCGCTTCAGGGGCTCGCGCAATCAGCGCGTGCTGGACATGAAGGCCACGCGCGCACAGGGCGTGCCTGTGGAGCTGGCGGGCATGTGAGTGCGCTCTCATGCCTGCGGGGCAAGCGCGCCACGCTGCTGATTAGGGCGCATGCCGTGGCAGGCTGTCGCGGATGATGAGATGGGCTGCTTATATAGGGCGGTCTTCTAGCGCCGATGGGCTGACATGGCGGGCGGTCCGCAAGCGCCGATGGGCTGACATGACGAAGCGGTCTGCAAGCGCCGATGGGCTGACATGACGGAGCGGTCTGCAAGTGCCAATGGGCTGACATGACGGAGCGGTCTGCGAGCGCCGATGAGCTGACATGGCGAGCGGTCTGCGAGCGCCGATGGGCCGACATGGCGAGCGCCGATGAGCTGACATGACGGAGCGGTCTGCAAGCGCCGATGGGCCGACATGGCGAGCGCCGATGAGCTGACATGACGGAGCGGTCTTCTAGCGCCGATGGGCGGCATTGAGCTGTGCTGCGCGGCAAATAGTGCCGGCAAATGCGCCAAATCAGGCCCCTACGCAAAATATGCACGCGCGATAAACAAAAATGGCTGGCAAAATGAGCGCGGATGGAGTATAATATCATCAATAATGCGGAATCTTGCCGCAAAGTGACAACTTTTTCGCGCTTTTGTGCGTCTAATGATGTGTAGCAAGCATTATGTGAGCGTTGGGGGAGATTCTGATGCGAACTTTTTCGATTGTATTGGCGGTAGTCACCGCCGTACTTATAGCGCTGATGGGCTATGTGGCGCTGACCGATGATCTGGGCGTGACCGTCACGGCCACGGTATCCGAACCGGCCTCCAATCAATACGAGGCATTCACCATGGCAACGTCATGGGCAAAAAGCGGCGACAGCGCCAGCGTGACCAGCTTTACAGACGGCGAAGCAGGGGACATATCAAACTACTCCATGGTGTACATGACCGTGGAGGTGAGCAACTGGTGCTTCCTGCCTGCCGAGTGGGTGCAGCTGCATGTAAAGCCTGCGGAAGGCGATCTGCTGCAGATACGTCAGGAGTCCGGCTCGGCGCGCGGTCTGGGCAAGACCGTGTTTCAGGCCGTGCTGATATCGGGCGCGGGCAATCCCAATGTGGAGCGTCAGGTCGAGCTGGAGTACTATCTGTTTGGCCGCAAGCACACGGTGACGTCGGCACTTACTGCCGGCTGATGTGATCACGCGATTGAAAGGGCGCTGCCCCGGAGTTTGGCTTCCGGGACAGCGCACTTTTGTATATTCGCATCTCAGCGCTTGGCATTTGCGCGATGAACAGCGCGGCGCTTGAGCCGCGCGCACACTGGCCTGACATGCACAGGGCTGACATGGCCCTAGGCGGATGCATGCGCTGGGCGCGTGAGTCACAGCCTGCACCGCATGGCTGTGCCATGGCGGGCCGGGTACTCGCCGTCACGGCGATGAGAGGGGCTTATACGGCATGGCACATATCGCAGGAATTCGCGCTTTGGCGCATGTGGATGCGCATATTTACAAATAATTTCGCGTTCCGGGTAGTTACGTCGCCCGGGATGCTGTATAATTATCGTGTGAAGATTATCGCAATGAGGGGGACTTGAGATGGCGGTCGTTGACAATGTAATAGACACTGAGATGATGGGGCGCGAGGCGCTGCGCGCGGTTGAGCGTCTGGTCGCCTTTGCACTGGATAAGGGGCTTGTGGATGAGCTGGACAAGGACTATGCGCGCAACGGTCTTATAGATCTGCTGGGCTTTGACAGCCCCATAGACGAGAACGTGGAGATAGGCGAGATACCCGCAACTGCCACTGCGCTGCTCAAGCCCATAACCGATTACGCCTGCGCAAAGGGCCTTACCGAGGACGACGGCACTTCGCGCGACCTGTTCGAGACGCGCGTGATGGGCATAATCACGCCCTCTCCAGCCGAGACCCGCATGCGCTTTGAGCGCATATACGCAGAGCAGGGCGCTCAGGCGGCGACCGACTGGTTCTACAACATGTGCTGCGCCTGCAACTACATACAGGTGGATCGCGTGGCGCGCAACATACGCTACTTCTCGGATTCCCCCGTGGGCGAACTGGAGATAACCATAAACCTGTCCAAGCCCGAAAAGGACCCCAAGGAGATAGCCAAGCTCAAGAACGCGCCCTCCGTGGGCTATCCGCGCTGCATGCTGTGCGTGGAGAACCCCGGCTATGCAGGCCGCGCCAACTTCCCGGCGCGCCAGAATCACCGCATGGTGCCGCTCACGCTCAATGGCGAGCAGTGGTACATGCAGTATTCTCCCTATAAGTACTACGAGGAGCATTGCATAGTGCTGTGCGGCGAGCATCGCCCGATGAAGATAGACCGCGGCACGTTCGAGCGTCTGGCCGACTTCGTGGACAAGTATCCGCACTACTTCTTAGGCTCCAACGCCGATTTGCCCATAGTGGGCGGCTCCATACTCAACCATGACCACTTCCAGGGCGGCCGCTACGTGATGCCCATGGATCGCGCGGGCGTGGAGTGCAGGCTGGACGCGGGCGAGGGCGTGCGCGGCGAGGTGGTCGATTGGCCGATGCCCACCGTGGCGCTTATATCCTCCGACCGCGAGAGACTGATAGCCAAGGCCGATGAGGTGCTGCAGGCATGGCGCGAGTACTCCGACCCCGAGCTGGGCATACTTGCGCACACCGATGCGCCCCACAACACCATAACCCCGATAATGCACAAGTGCGGCGATGAGTACCGCCTGCTGCTGGTGCTGCGCAACAACCGGGTAAGCGAGGAGCATCCTCTGGGCATATTCCATCCGCACGCCGTGCTGCATCACATAAAGCGCGAGAACATCGGCCTCATCGAGGTCATGGGCCTGTTCATACTGCCCGGCCGCCTCAAGACCGAGCTGAAGGACTGCGAGAAGTACCTGACCGGCGAACTGCCCATGGAGCGCCCCGCCGAGGATTCGCCGCTGTACAAGCACTTCGACTGGATGACCGACCTTGTAGCGCGCCACGGCAGTGCGCTTTCGGCTGAACAGGCCGCCGAGGTCATGCACAGCGAGCTGGCCGACGTGTGCGCGCAGGTACTGAAGGACGCGGGCGTGTACAAGCAGGATGACGCGGGCCGCGAGGGTCTGCACCGCTTCCTGAATAGCGTGGGCATACGCGCGCGCGGGTAATATCAAGGCATAAAGCATGCGTGGCGTGAAGGTACTACCAAAGCGCGCAGGCATACGTGTGCGCGGGTAATGGCGCGGGCAATGAGTGTGACGTGCAGATGCTGCTAAAGTGCGTAGGCATAAGCGCATGGGCAATGGCACAGGCAATGAGCGCGCCGTGCGCTGACGATGTCGATGTTGCGATGCGCATGGCATGTGTTGTGCATGGGCGATGTCGATTATGATGGGCGAACAAGTACATACATGGCCATTGCAGTGCGCGCAAGCTATATGCAATGGCCATTGTGCTATAAAGACGATCGGCTGCGCACTGCGCGGCACGGGAGGTGCGGACATGACGCATGAGATGATGCTGACGGTGGCAATGGGCAAGAGGCTGATAGCGCGCGGCCTGATGGCGGATGCTATCGTGCGCGCTGCAATGAACGAACACAGGCTGCTGATAGTGGGCGGCACGACCAATGGCTACGTGGCCGAGGAGGCGCTGCGGGCGCTGGGCAGCGGGCTAAAGTTTGACAAGCGCGCGTTTAGGCGCGGCGTGAACGTCGCTCCGGGCGCGCGCATGGAGACGGCATCCTGTGGGCATGACCTGCTCATAGAGCGCGGTCAGGTGCATTTCGACCGCGACGTGTTCGAGATAGAGCCCGAGCTGGGCGCGGGCGACGTGATACTCAAGGGCGCAAACGCGCTCTATCTGCCGGGACGTGAGGCGGGCGTGCTGATAGGCCATCCGCAGGGCGGCACGGCGCTGCCTATAATATCCGCCGTGATAGGCAGGCGCGCGCAGCTTGTCGTGCCGATAGGGCTGGAGAAGCGCGTGGATGCGCCCATAGCGCAGCTGGCGGCGCTGAGCAATGCCGGCGATTCAGAAGGCCCGCGCCTTTGCCCGCTGCCGGGCAGGACGTTCACCGAGCTGGACGCGCTGCATGCGCTTACCGGCGCGGAGGCTGTGCTGCGGGCGGCGTTATGGGCGCGGAAGGATGCGTGTATCTGGCCGCGTCAGGCACGCCTGAGCAGCTGGAGGCCGTGCGCGCGCTGGAGCGCGAACTCAGGGCGGAAGCGACAATGGAGCTGTGACGATATGAAGATAGATATGCGCTGCCTGCCCTGCGTAGTCAGGCAGGCCCTGAGGGTGTCGGAGCTGGTGCATGCGCCGGATACCGAGGCCATAATGCGCGAGCTGTTTGCGTATCTGGCCGGGCTGGATTACAACAAGAGCGCACCGGAGATAATGGGACATGTGTTTGCCATGCTTAAGAGGCAGACGGGCAATGCCGACCCTTACCGCGAGACGCGGCTGCGCTATGACGACATGATGCTGGCCATGGAGGAGGAACTGAGTGTGCGGGTAAGCGCCTCAGCCGACCCATTTATGGAGGCGGTCAAGCTGGCCATAGCGGGAAACATAATCGACTTTGGCCCGGCAC
This sequence comes from Candidatus Fimadaptatus sp., assembly GCA_050946055.1. GTDB lineage: Bacteria > Bacillota > Clostridia > Christensenellales > Aristaeellaceae > Fimadaptatus. The sequence goes on from JBMNUB010000003.1 coordinate 110,202, forward strand.
ATGAGCTGACGCCGGGTGACGTTGTGCGCGCGCTGGCCGATTCCATGGCGCATGAGCTGGCCGTGGACGATACAGCGGCGCTCATAAGGGACATATCGGGCGCGAAGTCGCTGATGTACATAGGCGACAACTGCGGCGAGATATGTCTGGATAAGCTGCTGATAGCGCAGATACGCGCCATAACCCCCGATATAGACATAGTCTACGGCGTGCGCGGCGCGCCCATAGTCAACGATGCGCTGAGGGAGGACGCCATGCGCGTGGGCATGGACGGCGTGGCGCGCGTGATTGACAACGGCGACGATTCGCAGGGCACGGTGCTTGAGCGCGTGAGCGGCGAGTTCTATCGGGCGTACAGGGATGCGGATGTGGTGATAGCCAAGGGTCAGGCAAACTTCGAGAGCCTGATGGGAGCGGAGGAGAACATATACTTCCTTATGCTCGTAAAGTGCGCGATAATGGCGGACATAAGCCATGCGCCCGAGCGCGGCATGGTGTGCATGAAGCGCAGGTAAGGGCTGCTAACATAATGCCGAGAAGCCCCGGTAGAGCCCGAGCGGGGATTTTGCCCCTCTCGACTTCAATCGCGCCCGGCGGCATGTGCGGTGAGCGCTCATGTTTTTTGCGTTGAGAAATACAACTTCCCAGAGCAAAACATCTACCTTGCAGTTTCGGCATCCTTAAATCCGCAGTGATTTCAATGGAAACTGACAGCGGTGCGGGAGGGTTTCCGCATACACGCTTGTCAAGCTGCTTTTTTGACAAACAGGCTGTTAAGTTTGATATTTTACCGCGCGGCGGTTGACTTGAGAGCGCGTATTATAGTATAATATGCGGGTGCTCCGCACGGGAAAGGCGTTTTAAATGCCGCTGCCCAAGGGCGATGGCTGCCCTGTCCCGGCGAGACTTCATAGAAGAAGGAGGTGTGCTGCCGTGTACGCAATAATCAAGACCGGTGGCAAGCAGTATCGCGTTGAAAAGAGCGACGTGATCTATGTTGAGAAGCTGGACGCCCAGGAAGGCGACGAGGTACAGTTCGACGTCATGCTGGTCGGCAAGGACGAGGGCGCTGTGATAGGCAAGCCGCTGGTAGCCGGTGCTTCTGTTACCGGTAAGGTGGTAAAGCAGGTAAAGAGCGCCAAGATACTTGTCTACAAGTATAAGGCGAAGAAGAACGAGCGCAAGCGTCAGGGCCATCGTCAGCCCTACACCAAGGTGGAAATAACCGCCATCAATGCGTAATGACGCGCGTGACCTTCCTGTATAGGCGCGGACGTCCCTACGGATTTCGCGCCAGTGGCCATGCAGGATATGCAGACAGCGGCGAGGACATAGTGTGCGCGGCCATATCGGCGCTCACGCAGACCTGTGAGCTTGGGCTTACGGAGAAGCTGGGGCTGGATGTGGAGGTGCAGCGCGATGATGAGCGCGGCTTTTACGAGCTGACTACGCCTGGAATACCCGGCAGAAGGCAGCGGCGTGAGGCGGCAATCCTGTTTGACACATTGCTGATAGGACTTGAATCGATAAGATCTTCGTATCCGGAATATCTCCGGATCAACGCGAAGGAACGGAGGTGGAACTGATGTTTTCTATGAATCTTCAGCTGTTCGCTCATAAAAAGGGAATGGGCTCCACCCGCAACGGTCGCGACAGCCACGCGCAGCGTTTGGGCACCAAGCGCAGCGACGGCCAGCTCGTGCTCGCGGGCAACATTCTGGTTCGCCAGAGGGGTACCAAGATCCATCCCGGCGTGAACGTGGGCATCGGCGATGACGATACTCTCTACGCCAAGGCGAATGGTATCGTGCGTTACGAGCGTCTGGGCAAGGACAAGAAGCAGGTCAGCGTTTATCCGCAGGCCGAGGCTGCCCAATAAGTTTCGCATAGCAAGCCTGCTCTCATAAGGGAGCGGGCTTTTTTTAGACTAAAATGGGCCGATGGGCCGGGCTTGCCGTGCGCTATGACATGGCGCGGCTGTACGGCGGGCGCGGAGTCCGCGAATGCAGCCGGCTTTCGGCGCAGCGCCATGGCGCAAACTGCATGCAAGGGATAATGTGAAGGCGAGGTCGGGACGCATGTTCATAGAATCGGATGTGGATCTGGAACTTACGCTTGTGCGCAGCGCACAGGCGTTTCACTGGTACTTTGACGGGGCGAGGTACGTGGGGCATGCCGGAGGCGTTCCGGCGCTGATAACGCCGCGCGAGGGCGGCTTCGACTTGATGAGCGCGCGCGATGACGAGGCATTCTGGCGCGATTACTTCGACATGGGGCGCGATTACGATGCGCTTGCGCCCATATGCGCCGCGGACGAGTATCTAAATACGTCCTATGAGCAGCTGCATGGCCTGCACGTGCTCAATCAGCCGGTCTGGGATACGCTCGTCACGTTCATAATATCGGCCAACAACAACGTGGCGCGCATACGCTCGCTGGTCATGAAGGTCTGCGCGGCGCTGGGCGAGAAGCGCGTGCTGGACGGCGTGGAGATAAGCGTGTTCCCCAAGCCGCAGGCGCTGGCCGGGGCTACGGTGGAACAGCTGCGCGAGATGGGCATGGGCTATCGCGCGCCCTATCTTATAGAGAGCGCGCAGGCAGTTGTGGACGGCTTCGATCTGGAGGAGCTGCGCAGCCTGCCCTATGAGCAGGCGCACAAGCGCGTCTGCCAGCTCAAGGGCGTGGGGCCAAAGGTGGCCGATTGTGTGCTGCTGTTTGGATGCAGGCATTCGCAGGCATTCCCGGTGGACGTGTGGATGGAGCGCGCCATGCGCAACTACATGCCCGGCTGTACCAACCGCGCCGAACTGAAGCGCTGCGCGCAGCGGCTGTGGGGCGAGGATGCGGGCATACTCCAGCAGTACCTGTTCCACGCCGCGCGCATGGGGCTGATAAGCACAGGCGACGGCGAGCAATGACGGCATAGGCGCGATTAGCCTATGCAGGGCGCGATGAGGGCCGCATGCAAAAACAGCGGCTGAGTGCGCGCAAGTGCGCACTATGGTCGCATACGGCGCGCCCATACATGTGAGGAAGGCGAAATATATGCCCGGAGTGTTGGCAAATGTAGCGGCGGTGATATTGGGCGGCGGACTGGGCCTGCTGCTGGGCGGCAGGGTAAGCGATAGGCTTCAGCGCACCATGACGCAGGGCTTGGCGCTGTGCATACTGCTGATAGGATTGGACGGAGCGCTGGGCGATACCGACACTATCGGCGCAATAGTGTGCATGGTGTTGGGCGCGCTGATAGGCGAGGGACTGGACATAGAGAGCCGCCTGGAAGCGCTGGGACAGTGGGCGCAGAGGCGCATGCGCGGCAGGGGCTCAAACGTGGCGCAGGGCTTCGTGGCGGCCAGCTTGCTGTTCTGCGTGGGCGCGATGGCGGTTGTCGGCTCGCTGGACGCGGGACTGAGCGGCAGGTATGACACGCTGCTGGCCAAGTCCATGCTGGACGGCGTGAGCGCGCTGCTGCTGTCGGCCACGCTGGGCGCAGGGGTGCTGCTGTCGGCGGCGGTGGTGCTGCTGTATCAGGGCGGCATAGCGCTGCTGGCCGGGCTGCTTCAGCCGGTTTTGAGCGAGGCGGTGGTGGCGCTTATGTCCGGCACGGGTGGGCTGCTGATAGCGGGACTGGCGCTCAACATGCTGGGCGTGCCTAAGATAAAGGTGGGCAATCTCCTGCCCGCGATATTCCTGCCCATGGCATACGTGCCGCTGGTAGGCTGGGCGCAGACACTGCTGGGCGTGGCATGAGCGCGGACGGCCTTAAGATTGCATTGGCTCTCGACGCGCGGCGCGGTTTAATGTATAATGGACAGCAGAGTTACTCGACAGGAGGGAGCGCATATTCCGGATGAATACATAAAGCGCCGCCAGCGACGCGCGGCGGATGCGGCTCCCGCTGTGCCGGGAAGAAATCAGCGCGATGCTGTTAAGAGCGCTGCGCCGGTCAGTGCGCCCGCGCAGCATGCGCGAACTGCCCCGCCCAAGCATGTGTCAGACGGGCGCATGGGAAGCCGGGCGGCTGAGCGCGCCGCGCATATGGGCATGCAGACAGCGCACAGCGATGCCGCCCAAAGGCAGCAGGCGCGGCTTGAGCGAGAGTACGCGCATGAGCTTGCCGGGCGCACACAGCCAAGCGATTCGCGACCGCATGCGAATGCGCCCGAAACGCATGGTCAGGCAGGAGCGCGGGCATATGCGCGTGTAGGTTCAGAGAGTGCTGTGCGCGATGAACGCCAATCGCATGGCAGAGCCGCTATGCATGATGAGCATAGTCAGATAAACAGACAGCTCTCGCGCGTCGAGCATAGTCAGATAAGCAGACGGCTCTCGCGCGCCGAGCATAGTCAGATAAGCAGAAAGCCCTCGCGCGCCGAGCATAGTCAGATAAGCAGAAAGCCCTCGCGCGCCGAGCATAGTCAGATAAGCAGACAGCTCTCGCGCGACAAGCACGCGGCATCAGGCCGTCCCGCCGTGCGCGAACAGGATGAGCGCGCGTTTCGCAGGCAGCTGCGCCGCATGCGCGAGGTCAATGCCGGCCTGCGCGGCCTGTGCGCGGCTATGATGGCGCTGCTGCTGCTCATGTGGCCGCAGGCGACCGTGCCGGATGGCGGCGATGTGCAGGGCGGCGGGCAGGAGGTCGTGCTGCCCATCAGCATGGCGACGCCCAGTCCCGCGCCTTCGCCCAGCCCCGCGCCCACGTCCGAGCCGCAGCCCGTTACCATAACCATAAGCGCGGCGGGCGACTGCACGCTGGGCTATGACCCGCGTCTGGGCTATACCAATTCGCTGCCGCACGAGCTGGAGCGGCAAAACGGCGATTACAGCTACTTCTTCCGCGATGTGAAGCCGGTGTTTGAGAGCGATGACGTGACCGTGGTCAACCTTGAGTGCGCGCTGACGCTGTCCGATGACAAGATGGAGGACAAGACCTTCTGCTTCAAGGGCGATCCGCTGTACCGCAACATATTGCTGGAAGGTTCGGTCGAGGTGGTGTCGCTGGGCAACAACCACTCGCGCGATTACAAGTCGCGCGGCTTTAACGACACAGTGGAATCGCTGCGGCTGGGCGGGATAGGCTTTGCCTCCAACGGCATAAGCTGCGTGCGCGAGATAAACGGCGTGCTGGCGGGCTTTCTGAGCTATCGCAACCGCACGCCCGAGCTGGACGTGCTAAAAGCCGATATAGAATCGCTGCGCGCGCAGGGCTGTGCGCTGGTAATATGTTCGTTCCACTGGGGCGAGGAGTATCGCAATGTGGCCAACTCGACTCAGACCAAGCTGGGGCGAGCCGCGGTTGACTATGGCGCGGATCTGGTGCTGGGGCATCATCCGCATGTGATAGGCTCGATAGAGCAGTATAAGGGTCGGTACATAGTGTATTCGCTGGGCAACTTCTGCTTTGGCGGCAATCGCGACCCTGATGACAAGGATACATTCATATTCAGACAGACGTTTGAGATAGCCGACGACGGCACGGCCATGGATGCGGGGATAGAGATAGTTCCCTGCCGCATATCCTCGACCGAGCGCCGCAACGACTATCAGCCCACGATATATGGCCGCGAGGATGCATTGCGCGTGCTGGACAGGCTCAGGCAGTATTCCGCGCCGCTGGACTATGCCGCCGAGCTGGACGAGTCTGTGCTGAATTGGGACTGGTGAGGCAGGAGGTTTGTTTATGGCGGATAGGGTGGTCTTTTTTGACACTACGCTGCGCGACGGCGAGCAGACGCCGGGCGTGAATCTGAACATAACAGAGAAGGTGCAGATAGCCCTGCAGCTGGAGCGGCTGGGGGTGGAGATAATCGAGGCGGGCTTTGCGGCCAGCAGCAAGGGCGACTTTGCGGCGGTGCAGGCCGTGGCCGAGGCGGTGCGCGAGCCGGTCATATGCTCAATGTGCCGTGCCGTTCCGGGCGACATAGAGGCGGCTGCGCAGGCGCTTGCCGGCGCGCGTAGGAAGCGCATACATGTGGTCATAGCCACAAGCGATCTGCACATGCGCTATAAGCTCAAAAAGACGCCGGAAGAAGTGCTGGAGCTGACGCGCGACTCGGTGCGTTTGGCGCGCAGCTTCGCAGATGACGTGGAGTTCTCCGCCGAGGATGCATCGCGCTCGGATGCTGAGTTCCTGTACAGGGTGCTGAATGTCGCCATACGCGAGGGCGCGACCACCATAAACATACCCGATACCGTGGGCTATTCGACGCCGCTGGAGTTTGAACGGCTGATACGCGGCATACGCGAAAACGTCGCGGGCATTGACAGCGTAGTGCTGTCGGCGCACTGCCATAACGATCTGGGGCTGGGCGTGGCGTGCAGTCTGGCGGGTGTGCGCGCGGGCGTAAGGCAGCTGGAATGCACCATGAATGGTCTGGGCGAGCGCGCAGGCAACGCGGCGCTGGAGGAGCTGGCCATGGCCATAAAGACGCGCAGCGACTTCTACGGCTGCGACATCGGGCTGGACACGCGCCAGCTCACGCGCGCCAGCAAGCTGGTATCCTCGCTCACCGGCGTTGAAGTGCAGCCCAACAAGGCAATAGTTGGGCAAAACGCGTTCCGCCATCAGTCGGGCATACACCAGCACGGCGTGCTGGCCAATCGCAGCACGTATCAGATAATCGATCCGCAGGACGTGGGCGTGCCGCGCGCGGGCATAGTGCTGGGCAAGCTCAGCGGGCGGCATGCGTTCGAGGAGCATCTGCATGAGATGGGCTATCAGCTCACTCAGGAGGAGCTTGCCGATGCGTTTGCGCGGTTTAAGGCGCTCTGCGACCGCAAGAAGGACGTGTCCGACCGCGACATAGCCGCACTGCTGGACAAGCGCATAAGCGAGATACCCGACGTATACGCGCTGGAGAGCTATCAGGTGTTTGCAGGCAACAAGCTCAACGCGACCGCTGCCATAGCGCTCAGGCACGACGGCAAGGAGCGCGTGGAGGCCGCGGTCGGCACAGGCTCGGTGGACGCGTGCTTCAAGGCCATAGACAGGCTGGTGGGCATGGAACTGCAGCTGGACAGCTATTCGATAAAGGCAGTGACCGAGGGCGCGGACGCGCTGGGCGAAGTCACCGTGCGCATACGCCACGCCATGGGTACATTCCTGGGCAAGGGCATATCCACGGACGTAGTGGAGGCCTCGATACTTGCGTACATAAACGCCGTGAACCGCATGCTGTCGGAGATAGCATAGCACCGTCGCATGGGGATGAAGTGGAGTTATAATTGAAGATGATAGTAGGGGAAACCTTCCCATGGCACTTCCGGGAGTAGAGTGGGGAGCGGCATAGCCTGAGCTAAACTGAAAGGTGAGGTGCCGCGTGATCGACTGAGTAGTCAGCCGCGCAGTGAAGCCGCCATGCTGCCGAAGCCGGTGGCGATGTCCTGCTTGCGTCAGCCACGCAGTGAAGCCGCCATGCTGCCGAAGCCGGTGGCGATGTCCTGCTTGTGTCAGCCACGCAGTGAAGCTGCCGTCCGCGAAGCCGGTGGCGATGTCCTGCTTGTGTCAGCCACGCAGTGAAGCTGCCGTCCGCGAAGCCGGTGGCGATGCGCTGCCTGTGTCAGCCGCGCAGTGAAGCCGCCATCCGCGTGCCGCGCCAAACTACAATCCTACCCAATCCCACTTCTGCATTCGGGAAAAAGCTCATCCAGCACCCGCGCACTCCTTCGCTTTCAGTGGATTAAAGAGCTGGGCTATCTCATAACCCCGATGAATCCGAAAGCCACCACAAATAGAATACGCAAAAACGGGATTGCCGCATAGCCATCTATGCAGCAGTCCCGTTTGTCTCACTCAAATGTAAGGCGCGCCGGCCGGCGCACAAAGCGCCCGTCACTCCACGAACGCTTTGTATATCGCGCGTATGGCGTTTTCAAAGTCGGCCACGTCCACGCCTACGATTATGTTCAGCTCGCTCGAACCCTGATCTATCATGCGCACGTTTATGCGGCTCTCGGCCAGCGCCGTGAACAGCTTGGCCGCTGTACCGAATGCGCCGGTCATGCCCCGTCCCACTGTGGCTATCAGCGCCAGACCGCGCTTTAGCTCCATTGCGTCGGGCTGCACGTCCTCCTTGATGCGGCGCAGCAGCTCCTCCTGGTGCATGTTGAATTCCTTTTCGTTTATTATCACGCACATAGTGTCTATGCCGGTGGGCAGATGTTCAAACGACACGCCGTAGTCCTCCAGCGCGCTCAGCACGCGCCGGCCTACGCCCAGCTCGCTGTTCATCATGGCCTTTTCGATGGACAGTATGGTGAAGCCGGTGTGACCCGCTATGCCAGTTATGGCCTGATTGTTTATCTGGTTCTCGCTGGATATGTCGCATACTATCATCGTGCCGGGATCGTCGGGCGCGTTGGTGTTGCGTATGTTGGTGGGTATGCCCGCGCGGCGCACCGGGAACACCGCGTCCTCGTGCAGCACGGTCGCGCCCATGTAGCTCAGCTCGCGCAGCTCGCGGTAGGTGAGTTGGTTTATGCGGCGCGGGTTGTCGATTATGCGCGGGTCGGCCATCAGGAAGCCGGATACGTCTGTCCAGTTCTCGTACTTGTCGGCATCGACGGCGCGTGCCACCACCGCGCCGGTTATGTCCGAGCCGCCGCGCGAGAAGGTCTTGACCTGACCGTCGGGCATGGCGCCGTAGAAGCCGGGTATGACCGCATGCTCATGATGGCGCAGCTCCTCTGAGAGTATTGTGTTGGTAAGCTCGGCCTGGAACACGCCCTGCTGCGAGAACACAAAGAAGTCGGCGGGGTCGATGAAGTCCCAGCCCATGTAGCTGGCCAGCAGCCTGCCGTTCAGATACTCGCCGCGGGATGCGGCATAGTCGCTGTTGCGGCGGCGCAGTATCTCGCTGCGCACGTTAGTCAGTATGGGCATGAGGTCTATTTTAAGCCCAAGGTCGGACGCTATGCCGGTAAAGCGCTCTATCACGGGCTCGAACGCCTCGATGAGCCGCTGCTCGGCTTCAGACTCGGGCGAGCTGACCACGGCGTTGTGGCAGGCGTAGAGCATGTCTGTCACCTTGGTATCGGCCTTGTTGCGCTTGCCCGGAGCGGACGGCACTGCAAAGCGCCGGTCAGGGTCGGCAAGGAGTATATCGTGTACCTTGCGGAACTGCCCTGCGTCCGCAAGAGAACTGCCTCCGAATTTCGTCACTATGATGCCCATGTGTAAGAACCCCTCTCCAATGCGGCGGACGCGCGCCCGCACAGCTTAGTCTGCTGTAAATTATGTATCCTGACGCTTATGGGTTCGCATCCAGTCGTCGCGCAGTATGCCCATGACAACTATGTCGCTGTACTTGCCGTCCACAAATGTCTCCTGCCTCAGCAATCCCTCGCGCTCAAAGCCGCACTTTTCATAGCAGGCTATGGCGTGCGCATTGTCGGCGCATACGCGCAGATATACGCGGTTTAGGTTCATGTGGCAAAACGCCAGCTCCAGCAGCAGCGATATGCCCTCTGCGCCGTAGCCCTTGCCCTGATGCTCGGGACACATAACTATCGCAAGCTCGGCCTTGCGCGAATAGTTGGTTACGCCCATCAGGTCGCACTGCCCCAGATAGTCGCCTGTCATGAGGTTGGCGATCACCAGATGCACGCCCGGCTTGCTGCCGGAGAGCAGGCTGTCTAAGAAGCTGGCGGTCTGCTCCCATGTGTGCGGTATTACGAATGTGTCCGAAAGATATCGCGTGGAGTCGGGATCGGTTATCCACTTGCGCATCTCGCTCAAGTCGTTTTGTTCAAATTCGCGCAGCATTACGCGCGTACCAAGCATGCGGGGCATATGCCCACCTCCTAAAAGCCCGTGCGCCATAGCCTTCCCGCTGAGCGCTCCGTATGAATATGCGAGTATAGCTTCTATTTTACAACGGAATCGGCCTTAGTCAATAGAGTTTACCAAATGTTTTAGTGGGCTTAACTGCGGCATGGTATGATTATACAACCTTATAAGCATTACGGGAGTGGAGCAGAATGGATTTCAGAAGCATGATAGCCGGGGAGATAGCTTCGGCTCTGGACATAGCGTTTGGCAACTCGCCCCTTTCGGCAGAGGAGATAGCGCCGCTGCTTGAGCTGCCGCCGGACAGCGCCATGGGCGACTATGCGTTTCCCTGCTTTAAGCTGGCCAAGGCGCTGCGCAAGGGTCCGCCCATGATAGCGGGCGAACTGGTAAAGGTGATAGATGCCAGCTTCCTCGGCAAGGTCGAGGCCGTGGGCGGATATCTCAACTTCTTTATAGATAAGGCGCTGTACGCATCGTCTGTGTTGGGTGAGGTGCTGAAGAGCGGCGAGCGCTATGGTTCTTCCGACATGGGCGCGGGCAAGACCATATGCATAGACTATTCGTCCATAAACATAGCTAAGCGCTTCCACATAGGCCATCTGTCCACCACGGCCATAGGCAATGCGCTGTACAGGATATACTCGTTCCTGGGCTACAATTGCGTGGGCATAAACCATCTGGGCGACTGGGGAACTCAGTTCGGCAAGATGATAGCCGCCTACAAGCACTGGGGCAGCCGCGAGATGGTCGAGCAGGGCGGCGTGCAGGCGCTGAGCGATCTGTATGTGCGCTTTCATGCCGAGGCCGAGAAGGATCCTTCCCTCGAGGATGAGGGCCGCGCCTGGTTCAAGAAGATAGAGCAGGGCGACGAGGAAGCCGTATCCATATGGCAGTGGTTCAAGGAGATGACGCTCAAGGACGCCAATCGCGTCTATGACATGCTGGGCGTAAAGTTCGACTCCTACGCGGGCGAATCCTTCTACATGGACAAGATGGAGCCCGTAATAGAGGAACTGCGTCAGAAGAACCTGCTCAAGGAGTCCGACGGCGCGTCGATAGTCGATCTCGAGGAGTACAAGATGCCGCCCTGCCTGATACTGCGCAGCGACGGCGCGACGCTGTACCACACGCGCGATCTGGCGGCGGCCTTCTACCGCAAGGCCACCTATGACTTCGACAAGTGCCTGTACGTGGTCGCCTATCAGCAGGATCTGCACTTCAGGCAGCTGTTCAAGGTGATAGAGCTGATGGGCTATGACTGGGCCAAGGATCTGGAGCATGTGTCCTTCGGCATGGTGTCCTACGAGGGTCAGGCGCTCAGCACCCGCCACGGTCACGTCATATACCTCGAGGATCTGCTCAACCGCTCCATCGAAAAGGCGCGCGCCATAATCGATGAAAAGAGCCCGCAGCTTGAAAACAAGGACGAGGTCGCCCGCAAGGTCGGCATAGGCGCGGTGGTGTTCTTCGCGCTGAGCGCGGGCCGCATAAAGGACATAGATTTCTGGTGGGACAGGGCGCTCAACTTCGACGGCGAGACCGGCCCCTATGCGCAGTACACCTATGCGCGCTGCTGCTCGGTGCTGGGCAAGGCAAATGTCGATGCGCAGCCCGACTACGCGGGTCTGGCGGATGCCGAGGCGCAGGATGTAGTGCGCCTGCTGGAGCAGTTCCCGGCGCTGGTCAGGGAGTCCGCGCAGCGCAATGAGCCTTCGATAATAACCCGCTATACGGTAGATTTGGCTCAGGCGTACAACAAGTTCTACTATGAGCATCGCATACTGGACTGCGAGCCGGCAGTATCGGCGGCGCGCGTGGCGCTGACCAGGGCCGTGCGCGATGTCATAGGCACGGGCCTGCGCCTGATTGGCGTGGAGCCCACCGAGAAGATGTAAGCACGGACGTAAATTGCATAGCAGAATCAAAGAGCAGAGCGGGAAGCCGGCAAAGGCTTCCCGCATGTTTATATAATGGAGGTGTGGATATTGAAGCTGGTCATGATAATAGGGCCGCACGCCGTGGGTAAGATGACCGTGGGACAGGAGCTGTGCAAGCAGACAGGGCTAAAGCTGTTTCACAATCACATGACGATAGACATACTCAGCGACCTGTTTTCAGGCATGCCGGAGGAGTTTCGCAGGCTGCGCGACCTGTTCAGGCAGGAGATATTCTCGGCGTATGCGCGCAGCGATGAATACGGCATGGTGTTTACTCTCATGTGGGCATTTGACTGCCGCGAGGACTGGGACTACGTGCGCGAGGTGGAAGCGCTGTTCAAGGAGCGGGGCGCACAGGTGTACTATGTCGAGCTGGAGGCCGACAGCGGCGTGCGCATGCAGCGCAACCACACCGAGAACCGCCTGCTAAACAAGCCCTCCAAGCGCGACATAGCCAAGTCTGACTGGCTGTTCAACACCATCGAGGCGGAACATCGCCTGAACTCATTGCCCGGCGAGTTGGAGGGGATGTGCGAGAACTACATGCGCATAGACAACACCGATATACCGCCCGAGGAGGCGGCGCGCATGATAAAGGAGAGGTTTGACCTGTGAACGCGAACGACATGAGCATAAGGACGGCGCGCCTGAGCGATCTGGATGCGCTGGCGGCGATAGAGGCGGAATGCTTTCCCGCGGCGGAGGCGGCGTCGCGCGAGGCGATACGGGCGCGGCTGGAGGCGTTTGCCGGCCACTTCTGGCTGCTTGAGTACGAAGGCGAGCCGGTGAGCTTCGTGGACGGCATGGTCACGGACGAGCCGCTGCTGACCGACGAGATGTACGAAAACGCCGCAATGCACGACGAGCGCGGCGCATGGCAGATGATATTCGGCGTGAACACGCGCCCGGCGTACAGGCGCATGGGCTGCGCGGGGCGGCTGCTGCGCCGCGCGATAGAGGATGCGCGGGCGCAGGGCAGGCGCGGGCTGGTGCTGACATGCAAGGATGCGTTGGTGCATTACTATGCGGGCTTCGGCTTCGTGGACGAGGGCATATCGGCCTCCACTCATGGCGGAGCGGTGTGGCATGACATGCGGCTGAGGTTTTGAGGGGATGGGAGGTGTGGCTAGGCCATTGACTTTCCTTTCAGGTGAGACAAGGGGGGTAGCGGTCATTTGCTTTCGATTGCAGCTTTCTATTTCAGGAGGTTAAGGTTGCGCTGTGACTTAGCCCTGCCTTCCCTTTCAGGGGCCCCATGAGCTAACCACCTAGTCACATGATATGACGGCTTCTACTGCAAGTACGCAAAGGCCGTGCCGCTTACTCAGATAGCCGAATATACACATATGCGCACCGCACTGCGGAATGTCTCCCGCAGTGCGGTGCGCTTTTTGCGCTTTAGATGCGTCACTTATGCACTGATGCATGCGCGGTTGTGGATATATCCCGCCACACCCATTTCCAAAGGCGAACACAGCGTAAAACATGCGAATATTTGTTCCCTAAAGCTGCTGTTCCCCTTGAAAAAGTGCGCGCAAGGTGCTATACTACCTTATGCGAACTTATGTTCGGTAATGCGCATGATGGGGGCGAAATGGCATGGAACTCATAGAAAAGCTCGCCATACTGGCGGACGCGGCCAAGTACGATGCTTCCTGCGCCAGCAGCGGCAGCGCAAGGCAGGGCGGAGGGCGCATGGGCAATACGTCCTGCATGGGCATATGCCACTCGTTCGCGGGCGACGGGCGCTGCATATCGCTGCTCAAGGTGCTTAAGACCAATGTGTGCCGCTATGACTGCGCGTATTGCCATAACCGCCGCTCCAATGACGTGCCGCGCGCCACGTTCACGGCGCGGGAACTGTATGAGCTGACAATTGAGTTCTACCGGCGCAACTATATAGAGGGATTGTTCCTGTCCAGCGCCGTGACGCGCGACCCCGACAATACCATGGAGGAGCTGATACGCACGCTGGAGCTGATACGCGGCGCGGGCTTTTCGGGGTACATACACGCCAAGGCCATACCGGGCGCGGATGCAATGCTGGTGGAGCGGTTGGGCAGGCTGTGCGACCGCATGAGCGTCAACATAGAACTGCCCAGCGAGGCGTCGCTCAAGGAGCTTGCGCCCGACAAGTCGCGCGCAGCCATACTGCGCCCCATGGGATACATAGAGGGCCGCGTAAGGCAGCGCGCAGAGGAGCGCAGGCTGTTCTCGTCTGCGCCCGAGTTCGCGCCGGCGGGCCAGTCCACGCAGCTGATAGTGGGCGCGAGCGGCGAGAGCGACAGGCAGATACTGCGCTTAAGTCAGGGGCTGTACAGGTCATACGGCATGCGCCGCGTGTATTACAGCGCCTATACGCCCGTCAACCACGCGCCCAACCTGCCCGACATACCGCGCGCGCCGCTGCTGCGCGAGCACAGGCTGTATCAGGGCGATTGGCTGATGCGGCTGTATGGATTTACCGCCGAGGAGCTGCTGGACGATGCGCATCCTTATCTGGATGAGAAGCTCGACCCCAAGTGCGCATGGGCGCTTAGGCATCTGGAGCTTTTTCCCGTCGAGGTGCTCAGCGCCGATTATGCGCAGCTCACGCGCGTGCCGGGCATAGGCATGGTGAGCGCGCGGCGCATATGCGACATGCGCAGATCGACCATAGTCACCGAGCGCGCATTGGGGCGCATGGGCGTGGTCATGAAGCGCGCGCGGCACTTCATCACGCTGGGCGGGCGATACCTGGGCGGCAAGGTGGACGAGCGCCCGATACGCGCTGCACTGACCGCCATGGACAGGCTGCCCGAGGCGCTGTGCGCAAAGCAGCTGTCGTTCTTCGACGAGCCGCAGAACGACTGGCAGATGATAGACGCGGCGCTTAGCCGCACCACGCAGCGGCTGGGCGGTGCAGATGAAGCCAATGGCGTGCGCAAGACCGATGTGATGGGCGATAGGCATACGCAAGACTGTCACTGAACGGCTGCATATGAACATGGCAAACATCATAAGCCATGCAGATGTGCAAGGCAAATGCGCTGTGCGGCGCGGATGAGCAATGACAGCGCAGTGGGCTATGCGCATGCTAAATGCCCAACGCTGAGCGATGGCCACGCGCAAAGACCGCGCCCCAAATACATATACAAGCGCCGCATGTGCGGCATACACGGGCGCTCAAAGCCCACGGAGGTGACAATATGCGCATGATATGCGATGGAACATATGACGGGCTGCTCACGGCGCTGTTCTATGCCTATCGAGCCAGACCCGACGAGATACTGCTGCGCCCCGCGCGCCAGATGGACATGCTGGAGCAGCCATACATGGTCAGAACCGACATAACCCGCTCGGCGCGCGTGCAGATAGCGATAGAGGAGAAGCTCTCGGTCAACTCGGCGCTCAACGTGCGCATGGTGTATGCCAGTGCGCGCGAGGATGCCGGCACGCTGATATACCGCTACGTGATGCGCGGCTGGCAGCTGGGGCATGCGCTGGACGATCACATGACCGACCCCGCCGTAGAGCCAGTATTGCGCCTGAGCCGCCGCGTGCAGGTGGAGCTGCACAGGATGCTGGGCTTTATACGGTTCGCGCCGCTGGCAAACGGGGTGCTGTACGCGGCGTGCGAGCCGGATAACGACATCGTGCCGCACATGATAGAGCACTTCGCCGCGCGCCTGCCCGAGGAGAGCTTCATAATACACGACCTCGCGCACGACACGCTGGCCTTTCACAAGCCGGGGCGCACCATGGTCACGCATGCGCGCACACCTCGGCTTATAGCGCAAAACGACGAGTATGCCGGCATGTGGCGGGCGTTCTATGAGGCCATATGCATAGATGCGCGCCGCGACGAGCGCCGCAGGGACGGCGTGATGCCGCGCCGCTATCACAGGTATCTAACCGAGCTGAATGGCGCGCAGCGCGCTCCTGCCGTCAGCGCGGCGGCAAGCGCAGGCGTCAATGGCATGCATGTGGCGGGCTCTGGTGGCTCTGGTTCATCTGCTGCGAGCGCCGGCAGCCCTTGTCTAACCTCGGCAGATGCTAGCCTGCCTGCGGCAAGCGATGCGCGCGTCACGGCGCGATAGGGCTTGTGCGCGGCGCTATAAACGCCCATCACGTAAAGCCATGCGGCGCAGTATCTCACTTTTATCATATCGCTGCGGCATATCTGACTCACGTCGCGCCGCATGGCCAATATAAAGACAAAATTGCTGCCGCAGGGCTTGTGCTCTGCGGCAGCAACTTTCACTATGCATATGTAGTCTGGCGGCGGTAAAGCCCTGCGCGAGCGCTTAACCCGCCTCGTTCTGATAGGCGACCAGCGTCGCGTCGTGTACGCCTTCCTGATCCAGCAGCGCGTTTATGAGCTTGGTGCTGTTCTCCACGCGCACCTCCACGGTCATCTCCACGCCCATGCGCGTCACGGTCTTGCTCTTGAGGTGACGGAAGCGCAGCGAGCGCAGCACGCGCTCTATGGCTTGCTCGGCAAAATCGTCATAGTGCATGACCAGCAGATAGCTGTCTTCCTTCTTGACCTTGACGGCGTTCATGACGAATATCAAGAGGCCTATCGCTATGGCTACGACTACGGCTATCAGCAGATAGCCCGCGCCCAGCAGTATGCCCATGGTCAGCGCCCAGAACATGTACACGGTGTCCAGCGGGTCCTTTACGGCGGTGCGGAAGCGCACTATGGACAGCGCGCCGACCATGCCCATGGACAGCTCTATCGAGGACTTTATGCACATGACTACGGGCGTGGTTATGAGCGTCATCATGACCAGCGTCATGCCCATGTTGCGCGAGTACATGACGCCCCGGTAGTTGGCGTGATACACCCAGTATATGAACGCGCCTATCACGAACGCGAACAATATGGACAAAAGCACGCTTATCAGGTCTATGTTGCCGTTGGTAAAGAACTTGCTGAGGTTGCTTGCGCTTATGGTCGTGGTATCGCCCATGGAAAGATCCTCCTTGTAATGACTTTTGCGTGGTATTGCAGACTGCGTCAGAATGCGCAGTTTGGCTCGAACCTGCGGCACAGCGTGTACTTAGATATGGCGCTGCGCTGCGCGTTGCACGACCACAGTAGCCTGCGTATGTAGTCGGGCAGATAGTTGTCGTACTTGACCTCAAGTATCATTGAGTTGTCGTCAAGCGGGTTTATGGTGGGCAGCCAGCGCTCGAACAGGTCCTGCGAGAACAGCCCGGTGCGCAGCTGCTTGTCGAAGGTTATGCGCACGTGCTCGGCGGGATGTATGTATGCCTCGCGCACGTAGTCCACTATCACGGCGGGCTTGAGTCCGCGCGTGCGCATCTGCTTGTATACGTCGCGCAGCAGCGGCTGGTCGCTATTTTCCAGACCTGTGGGGTCGGCGGCCATAAGCTGCTCGCACATCTCGCGCGATATGGCGATTGACTGCTTGGCTATGCCGTCGCCATACTTGCTCTTGCGCTCCAGGCGTATGAGCTTGTCGGAGAAGTTGTATATGCGTATGCGGTACTTGTCGCGATCCTGAACGCCGCGCAGCTTGTCGGCAAAGGCGGTGTTGTACTCGTCGTCGAAGTACAGCGAGCGGATGTGGTATTCGTTAAACTCATCGCCGTTCTTGTCGCGGTACAGCACGTAGTCCAGCGTGCGGCTCAGATGCGCATACTCGCCAAAGCTGATGAAGTACTTCAGCTCGTGCCGCGCGGGTATCTCAAGCGAACCCGTGGGCAGGGAAAAGCCCGATTTCGATGCCAAGTTATCACTCCCAATCGCAGCCGGGGCATACCGGCTCTTGTTAAGGGCAATGCGCGCATTGCCGCAAGCGTAAGGCTTAGCGTCAGCTCATGTCCACCTCGCCGAAGTAAGCGGTCATCTCGCTGCTGCTCAGGTCAAAGTAGTCCTGAATATCCTCGAGCAGCGTCTTTTTATGGCCGGTTATGTTGCTCAGGAAGGTGTTTATGTACTTCTCCCACTTCTCATGGGAGCTGCCCCACTTGTCGAACTGAGCGGCCATCTCGGGTTCGATTAGCGTCTTGTACTCCTCGACCTTGGCGCGGATGTTGGCGTTGGAGAAGTTGCCCTTCATTAGGTTGGCCATTATGGTCAGGAACTGGTCTTGCACGCTATCGTTCTCCAGCAGCCCCATTATCAGGCGGTTGTTGAACATCCTCTGCACGCCGTGCCCCTTCTCATTTAGGTAGCGCTGAACGTAGTTGTACTTCATGTCGAACGAAGCCCAGTCCAAGTCGAAGTATACCCACTTCCACTTGCCGCCCGGCACGCGATAGAACTTTACGTTGCCGGTGTCGGTGTTGGCGACAAGCATCTCCATGGCGACATAGGTCAGGTAGTTCTCTATGTCCACGCGGTCGGCCACCCATTGCAAATTGTCCGCATCCTCAAGGCTGTGGCTCTCAACGAATTCCAGTATCTCCTTAAAGGAATCGTAGGAGCCGTTTATGACGCGCGAGTTGCCCTTGATTATGTCGATATTGTCTATCTGAGTTTCGTCGGTTATGCCCTCGTGCTGGGCGATGAACCACTTGTTTATGCGCTCGCGCAGGTTGTAATGTCCCCAATACTGACCGTTCAGATAGACGGCAACCGGGCGAGCAGCCTGATATACAACGCCCGTACCCTCGGCAAGCGATGTCAGCACAGCATCGCGCAGGCGCGTGTACTTGCCATCCTGACCGGAAGCGCGTATGACAAGGGCATGATACTGGTTGAAGTTGAGGGTGGGGAATGGGTTGAAATCGAAGGTATCATTGCCGTAGCGCGAGCGCGCATACAGACCTATGGCCTTCTGATCCTCGGCGCGGGAATACTGACCGACCAGCGATATGCCCATGTTCTGCTGTATGACCTGCTGGCCGTTGGCATCGAAGTATTCAAATCCAGCGGGATATTCCCAATCCATCCAGAAGTTTGCACCCTTGTTGCGCGAGCCGTAAGGGAACTCCTCCAGCGCGTTGGGGCCCATCTCCATTATGCCGGTGTTGTAGTCGAACAGGTTGTCAGGGTCTGTAACTATGGATATGATGGGCATGGTGTGGCTCACGCCGTAGAGGTAGGTGGCGGAGCGAACGAAGCTGTCCATATAGCCATCGCGCACCGCGACTGCGCGCACCACAGTGGTCTGGCCTATCGATATGGGGCCGGTGTAGGGCGTGGAGGCGGCGGTGGGGTCCGTGCAGTCGGTTGTGTAGTATATGGCGGCGCTGGGGTCTGCACAGCTCAGCTCCAGCGTGACGGTGTCGCTCTTTATGCCGCCCTCGACCGAGAAGGTTACGTCCTTGACTTTGCCGTATGCCGTGCTGCCGGAGTTGGAATTGCCGGGCGTGGGGTTGGTCAAATAAAAAAAGCCGGCCTGGTCGCTCACGCGCCCGAATGACACGTCTGCATACTGCAAGTCCATGGGCAGCCTGTCCACTATCGAGCCGTCTGGCTTGCACAGCGTCAGCGTTTCGCCTGAGCTGGAGAGATTGAAGTTGGTGTGGTAGTGGCCGTCGTCACTCGTGGACTTCTTGTCCAGCCCGGATGCGTATACTATCATCCTGCCGCCCGCCTCTATGGATGTGCCGCTGGGGAACTGCCACTTGCGCGGGTTGCTGGGATTGTCGCTCACGCCCCAGCCGGATATGTCTATCGACTGGCCGGAGCGGTTGTGCAGCTCCAGCCAGTCGTAGGAATTGGGGTTGGACTCGGTCTCCTGAGTGTTGGAGGCCATGGCCTCCTCAATAAAAAGCCCGGTATCGTTCCGGGCTGAAAGGGCTTGCTCGAATATGGCCATGGCCTGCTGGGTGTTTGAGTAGCCGGGCGTACCCTGAGCGTACACCTGCCACTCGCCGGCTTCATTGCGGCCATAGGTGGAATCGTGCGGTATGAGGTCGTATGTGACCATGTCGAGTATGGTGCCGTTGGGGGCGGTCAGCAGCACTTCGGACTTTTCGCTGCCCAGCGAGAAGTTGGTGTGCAGATTGGCGCCGGTTGTGCGGCTCTTGCTGGAGGCAAACACGACCATGTACGCGCCCGGCTCTATAGTGACCGACGGGAACGTCCACTTCATGGGCTTGCCCGAGCGGTCGCTCAGGCCGTAGCCGGTTAGGTCTATGGCGGTGCTGCCGGAGTTGTATATCTCTATCCAGTCGGAGTATTCGCCATCCTCGTCGGCCAGCGTGGTCTGGTTGGAGGCGCATATCTCGTTTATCTTGAGCGCGCTATCAGCAGCTATGCGCTGCGCGGAGAGCTGCTCGTAGTACTGATCCTCGTTGGGATAGCCGGGGGTGTACTTGTCGGTGACCGACCATGTGTTGGTGGTCAGGTCGCGCGCGTAGGAGTAGTTGCTGCCCAGCGCGGGTATCTCCACCATGTCAAGCAGGTTGCTCATGTCATCCAGCAGGTAGAGCGTCTCGCCCGAGGAGGAGAGCTTAAAGCCGGTGTGTATGTTGGCGCCCGCCGTGTTACGCGACTTGCCGGATGCGAATATGACTATGTGCGAACCGGCCTCAAGGGTCACATCGGGCAGCGGGAAGAACTTGTCCTTGGTGACCGAATCGCTGAGCAGCTTGCCAGCCAGGCTCACGGGCTTATCGGACACGTTCTTCAGCTCTATCCAGTCCGGCCAATCGCCGTCCTCGTCGGACAGCGCCGAGGCGTTGGACGACATGACTTCGGTTATGCGTATGGGGCTGCCTTCTATCACGTTGCCGGTTATGCTGGACGAGGCGGACACCGTGCCGCCGGTCGAGCCGCCGCCAAAGTGCTGGAACAGCAGCGCCAGCACCAGCAGCAGCGCCATTGCACCGGCTGCTATGCCTATGCCGCGCGGCAGTGCGCCGCCCGAGCCGCGTCCACCCTGCGGCGGACGGCGCGAGCCGCCTGAACGCCTTGCTGGAGCGGGCGCGCGGCGCTGAGGTGCAGGCCGCCCGGCGCGGTTATCGTTTCTGTACTGACTCATTTCATTCCTCCTATGCGGTAAGCGGGGGGAGCAAGCTCGCCCTGCAATGGCATGACGCAATCTATATAGCGCGGCTGCTTGCGCGCTGTCACGTCATTATTCTACCATATTTCCTTATGGATTGCAGGAATTATTTGGCACGCACGGGCGGCAATGCCGTTAAATGTGCGTAAAACACTCCGCGCATGCGTCCGTATATACAGACGTGCGCGCCGCAAATAAAGTTGCAGAAATATGCGCTCATATTAAGGAAATATCTCCTTGCACCGGCATGGGGATGCGGCCCTCCGGCAATGCGCAAAATGCTGTGCGGCGGGGCTGGGCAGGCGGCTTGACGCGGCGCACAGGCCGCAATGCGCGGCAAAGGGTATTGCGCGGAGCATGCGAATAAATGTATACATGATGCAAAATATCCGCCACAGTATCATCATAAATGCGGGTGGAAATATGATTGATAAATGCAAAGGGTTATGATGCAATAAAATTGAAAAATGGGGGGGGAGGAGGCACATGTAAAAATGCACAATGCTCCCGGTGCGCTGGCGGATGCGCAGCGGTATATGCACGGCGCATGCGCGCACGCTGCCTCTGCGCCCAAGCGATAAACTCGCCACAAGTTGCGGCGCTCGCGCATCATCTCCCGATGCACATTGCCTTCCGCAGCGATGTGCGGGAGGACATCACATTGCGCCCGCCCTGCGCGCGTACATAAGGCCGCGTCAAGTGCGGCGCGCAAAGCAATATGGACAGGAACAGGAGGTTACGCTGATGAAGAAGTTGGCACTGATACTGTTGGCTATGGTCATGGCGCTGACCTGCACGGCTGCGCTGGCTGATGAAGACATGGAGGTGCGCGACCCGGTAGTGCTGCCCATATCCTGCGAGGACATAGGCGGCGATGCGTATTGGTCGAGCTTTAGGGGACTTCAGTGGTCAATGGACAAGGACGTAGTGTGGCTGATAGAGCAGTCGCGCGGCGCGGGGCTTACGGTCATGCGCGATGACGAGACAATGAGCGTATACATGGCGGAGGAGTTGAACTTCCTGAGCCATAAGGCCAAGGTGTTCTACTACTTCACGGGTGAGACAGGTCTGTACAGGGTAAACGCCAACATCGCGCTGGGCGGCGAGGACGAAGCGGACATGGAGACGATAGCCGAACTCATGCAGGCTCTGTGCGACGTGTACGGCGAGCCGGAGACTGATGAGTGGCAGGACGGCGCATGGCAGTGGTCGGTGCGCGACGGTGAGCCGGTTATGCTCGCCGTATGGGGACACGACGGAGTAGGCGAAACGCATGCCGCGGGCGACAAGTACCTGATAGGTCAGGTAGGCATCGAGGCCAGTCAGGACAGCGAGGGCGCGCGCTCGCTGAACATAATCATGATGGGTCAGATGCAGGTCACGCCGGGCAGCACGGGAAACTGAAGCCTAGATGATACTAAGCAACTAAGCAAACGAAGCGCACAGCCCCGGGGATTTGCCCGGGGCTTTTTGCTGCCTTGGATTTACAATGTAAGTGCAACAGGCAAAAGAAATAGTGACTCAAAGAGGAAACTCCTTTAGAATAGTGTTTGCGGACAACTACGAAAGGAGCAACTCAATGAGCCACTATCAACATCTTAGCA
>JBMNUB010000004.1:0-123281 GCA_050946055.1 Candidatus Fimadaptatus sp.
CGAGCAGGGGCGCATACCGATATCCGGATGCTGGCATAAGAACCATCTCAGCCGCAAGACGATAGAGAGCGCAGGCCGGGCTATGAGTTCGATGCTTATTAAGGTGGAGTTCTGAAGCGCTGACAGAGATGATGCGTGAGCTTTGCGCGGCTGCGCGGGGCTTGCTGTGACGCAGAGAGTGCCGCGCGGTGTGTTTATGGGGGCGGGGATGGCGTACAGCCTCCATTATCGCTCTATACTGTCCACATCCATCCTTCGCCACTTACTCATCACGCGCTGCAAATTGCTAAGTACGCTCAAACCCGTTCCCGCCAATCAACCTAAAACCAAATGTGCATCAGACTGTCAAAAACCCCCCGGAGAGCTTGGCGGGCCTCGCAGCCCGCCGGATTAGGTAGCGTCCAGCGACATGTGCGGCGGGCGCGTGATATTTTTGCGTCGGGAAATCCCATTTCCCAGAGCAGCATATCTTCCTTGCAGTTTCCACGCCCGGAAATCCGCAGGATTTCAGTGGAAACTGAGTAGGGGTGGCAGTGGCGGGGGATATTCTCCCCCGTCCACGCTTGTCAAAAAGACGCTTTGACAAGCTCGCATTCCACAATCGCATTGTTCCATCAACACATTTCAACGCGCTCGCGCATGAGATGCATATCAGCACGCTTCCCATACCGCGCGGGCGCACTTATGCAGTAATCCGCTTATCCTATCTCCCTCATCCTCTCCACCGCAATCATAACCGGCGTATTGGCAGGCTGATTCAAATACCGCCGCACCATGACCTGAAACACACGCCCGTCCAGCGCCGAGGCCCACTCAAGCAGCGCCTCCAGCTCGCGCGCGCCCTCGTCGTGACCGGGATAGGCACATATCGTCATCAACCCGCCCCGGCGCAGCAGCTTGAGCGCCGCGTTCACTGCCTTGAGCGTGCTGTCCAGCAGCGTGGTCACGCTCTTGTCGCCGCCCGGCAGCCAGCCCAGATTGAACAGCACCGCGTCCACGCGCTCTGGTACCAGCTCGCCCATGCGCGCGTGCGAGGCGCACATGAGCCGCGCTCGGCTCAGTAGCCCCTTCTCCTCCAGCCGCGCGCGCGTGCGCTCCACGGCGTCGGGCTGTATGTCAAAGGCGTATACCCGCCCGCTCTCGCCCACCAGCTCGCACAGCGCCTCGGTGTCCCCGCCGCCACCCATAGTCGCATCCACCGCCACAGCTCCCGGATGCAGCACCTGCTCATGCAGCTGTCGCGCCCAGTGCCATGCGCTTCCCATGTCCAGCATATCTTCCTCCCCTGCCGCCCTTGGGCGGCTCATGTCGTAATGTTGCGTTGCTTAGTAGCCTTAGTGCAGATACTTCCCATGCCGAAAGGCGCGCCGAAGCATATGCCCCGGCGCGCCCTATGTCTATTTATGCAGATGGCACAAAGCTGGTGTTTAGCCGCGCCATGTCCTTATCCACAAACCCTAAGTCTATGCATGCAGATGGCACATCAGCGGCATCCTCACGCGATGCGGCCCTGTTCAAGGCCATGCCCTATTCCGGCTGCGCCGACCATGTCATTGCCGGGCGCCTCTCAGCCCTTTGCCCACTTGCGCTTGAGCACGGGCATCCACAGGCCGCCCTGCACGGTGCGATGGCGGAACTCGCAGCTCAGCGCCGTCTCGGTCTCGTACCAGTCGGTCAGCGGCACGCGGTTGCGCGTGTTGTCCATGAATGCGCACAGCTGCGCGGACATGCGGCGCGTGCTGTCGTCGGTGTCGTCCAGCGCGCATGCCCACAGCATCCAGTCGGACTTGGTGAAGCCGCGGCGGCTGTCCAGCGGCACGCCGAAGTCGTTGGCGCGCTTGCGGTAGGTCTCTATCTCCTGCGCGCGCACGCCCGCGTCGAACAGTTCAAAGCCCGCCACGGTGTCCCACACCATGTTGTACTTGAGACTCCAGCTGTCGGGCTTGTCCAGACACAGCATCATGCCGGATTCGTTGGCGGATATGCGGGTAAGCTCGGCGGCATTGGCGCGCGCTATGTCGTGATAGCGCTCCTCGCCGGTCAGCTCGCCCATGGCGTATATGGCCTCGCAGGACTTTATCGCCAGGTTGACATTGCGCCCCAAGTGACCGGCAAAGTCATCCGTGCAGAGCTGGGTGTCGAGATCGACGCCCTTCTCGATGAGGTAATCCGCCCACTTCTTAAGCAGCGGCATGTACTTATCCACATAGGCGCGGGAGCGCTCGCCGCCCTCGGCGCGCACGTAGGCATACGCCATCAGTATCATGTTGCCGCATTCCTCGACCGGCATCTGATACTTGAAGTCGAACACATCGTCCTCTCGGCGGAATATGTCCAGCCACGCAAACGGCGCATTGCCCAGCTTGGCATTGTCCAGACCGTACACCTGGCCGTTGGCTATCGGATACTGCCCCAGATCGTGCGGAGCGAAGTCGTGCTTCCAGCAGGGCAGCGAGGCGAACTCGAATATGCCGGTCATGAGGCCGCGCACCAGTTCGGGATTGTAGCACAGCATCAGCGGCATGGAGGGATAGCTCACGTCCACGGTGTTTATGCAGCCGTTGCTGAAGCACTCCTTGCTCATGTACAGCAGCTCGCCATCGGGCCTGCGCACGGCCTTGTGCGCCGCCAGCACCTGCCTGTACACCGCAGTCAGCAAGCGCTCGTAGTCCTCGCCGAAGGGGCGCGCATCGTCAAGCAGCGTCTCCTGCCAATCCTGCGCGCTCCTGTGCAGCTCGTCATGGTGCTTATAGAAGTAGTCTATGGCCGCGTCTATGCTGTCGAAGCGCTCGGTCCACACGCCCTTGAGCGCATCGCCCAGCACTACAAGGCTTATGGAATCGTCATAGGCGAATACGTCGTACACGTTCAGCTCGCCCGAGAAGCCTTCGGGCAGCGAGTACACCGACATCAGGCTGCGCTTGCTGAACTCGCGGGTAGTTTCGGCGGCCAGACCGCAGCGGTTGTAATCGCAGTCAAACGCCACGCCGCGCTCGGTATAGCGCGCATAGCGGCCGGCCAGATAGAAGTTGCCCCAGTCTATGTCCACGCCGTCGCCGCGCTCGTGCAGCGGCTGCTGACGGCGCTTGCCGAAGCGCGCCACCGAATAGCCCTCGCAGTCGCGGGTGTCGCCGGTAACGTCGCTGTCGTCATGGCCGCACATGGCGCTGTCCACGTACAGCTCTATCGATATGTCGTGCGCGCGGCCGTCCAGCACCTTTATGCTGTAATCGATGAACGAACAGGGCGTGCTCATCAGCTGCACATCGGTGATTATGGCCGGGCTCCAGAACTCCACGGTCAGCTGCACGCGGCTGTTGGCAAAGGTGTAGCGCGTAAACAGCGGCTCAAACTCCACCGACTTCTGCGGCAGGCAGCGCAGCGGCGTGCCATAGAGCGCATCGCCCGCGCCCATAAAGCGCAGATGCTCGCCGTCTATGTGCATTATGCCGTGTATGGGCTTTTCCTTGCCGAACCACAGGCGGGTGTTGTCATCGTTGAGCTGATCTGAGCAGCTCCACAGGCTCACGTAGGGATCGATGGTGATAAGAGGATAGGCAGGATATCTCATTGGTATATCTCCCTTCGTCAATGCTCATTTAAGCATGCGTTCTTACCATTATTGCGCATCGGATTTTGAAGCGCAATGTCATTCGGCTATGCTGACGCATAACGGCACGGTCTTGTGCGTATGCGTAAATGTTCCGGCCCCGCGATATATGCACAGGGACGCGCGCCATTGCGCTTACGATTTACGCATTTAAACGGCCGCCTTGCGTTGTCCGTGACCGCTTGGGCTGCTGTTGCGATCGCCAGCGGCAGATTGTGCCGTTTCAGTCAACCGGCAGGCACTTCATGGCCTGCTTGAGGTCATCTATCAGCGTGTCCACATCCTCAAGGCCCACATGTATGCGCACGAGGTTATCGGGCTGACCGGCGGCGCGCGTCTCGTCGCTGTTGCCCAGCAGCACGCACAGGCTCTCAAAGCCGCCCCAGCTGCATCCGTTCTGGAAGAAGTGCAGCGACTGGGTGAACTTCCTGACCTGCTCGGTCGTACCCTTTGGCACGAAGCTCATCAGGCCGTTCATGCCGGTCATGTACTTATTGAACAGCTCGGGCTGGTCGTATGTGGCCGAGCCGGGGTAGAACACCTTTTCCACATGCGGATCGCTCTCCAGAAACTCCGCGACCTTGCGCCCGCTGCGGGCATGCTGCTCAAGGCGCACAGGCAGCGTGCGCAGGCCGCGTATCAGCAGCCATGCCTGATGCGGATCCATGTTGTTGCCCAGCAATTCGCGCTCGTTGTGCTGTATGGACTCGATTATCTCGCGCCTTGCCACTATGGCTCCGGCGACAATGTCGCTGTGACCGCCCATGTACTTGGACGCGGTATGGCATACTATGTCTATGCCGTGCTTTAGCGGGTTCTGGTGCAGGGGCGTAGCGTAGGTATTGTCTATCACGGTCAGTATGCCCTTTTCGTGCGCAAGCTCCGCGACCGCCTCCAGATCCTGCATGCGCAGCAGCAGGCTGGACGGGCTCTCCAGATATATCATGCGCGTATTGGGGCGAATGGCGGCGCGTATCTCGTCTATGGAATCGCCGCGCACCAGCGTGTACTCTACGTTGAACTTCTTTAGATAGTTCTTAACGAACACCAGCGTGCAGCCATACGCCGTATCTACCAGCACCACGTGGCAGCCCGCAGTTATACAGTACATTATCGCGCTGCTCATCGCGCCCATGCCGGACGAGAAGCACAGCGCGCCGTCGCCGCCCTCCAGCGCCGCTATCTTGCGTTCGGCTATGTCTATCGTGGGATTGCTCACGCGGGTGTAGGCGTACTCGGTCTGAGTGACGCCATTTACCTCGGTGGGGCGCACGAACAGCGAGTTCTGGAATATGGGCGGCACTATCGCGCCCTCGAACCTGCCATACTCATCGCCCACATGCGCACATATATCCCAGGGCGTGCGATACTTTCTGTCCTCATCCGTCAAAAATGCCATCCCAGCATCCTCCCGAAGCTTAAACGTTTTAAGACGCATTTGCGTCATGCCGCCAATATATTACCATGAGCGCAGCCAAAATGGAAGAGCTGACAGAAATTTTAAGGCAAGGCACCATTTGCGGCACAAAAATGCGAAGGGCTTTCTGCGCAACATCAGACAGCGCCTTCGCTTTTTAATACGGTTAACCCTTAAGACCCTGAATGCTTATGCCCTCTACCAGCTGGCGCTGGAAGAAGAAGAAGATTATAAGTATCGGCACCAGCGACAGCACCGACATCGCAAATGTAGCGCCAAAGTCAGTGCCTGCGCTGTCCGAGAAGAGCTTGAGCGCGTATGCAACCGTGTAGGTCTGCGGCGCGTTCAGGTACAGCAGTGAACCCATGAAGTCGCCCCACGCGCCTATGAACGTGAGTATGCCGACCGTTACCACTGCCGGCACTATCATAGGCAGCATTATGCGCCAGAATATGCCGTACCAGCTGCATCCGTCTATTGTGGCCGCCTCGTCCATGTCGCGCGGTATGCCGCGTATGAACTGCATAACCAGGAATATGTCAAACGCGCTTCCAAAGAACGCCGGTACGACCAGAGGCAGATAGCTGCCAACCCAGCCTATGCTGTTAAACAGCACAAAGCGCGGTATCATCATGACCTGACTGGGCAGCATCATGGTGATTATCATGGTCACAAACCAGAAGTTGCGCCCCGGAAAGTGCAGCCTCGCCAGGCCAAACGCCACTACCGCAGCCGAAAACGCCGCACCTATCGTCGAAAGGCCCGCGATTATCAGCGAGTTCTTGAAGTAAACGCTAAAGCTCAGGCCCGCAAAGCCGCGCCAGCCGTTTACATAGTTTTCCAGAGTAAGCGTCTCCGGTATGAGCTGGCCCACTGTGTCAAATATCTCCGCATTGGGCTTAAACGAGGACGATATCATCCATATCAGCGGATAGAGCATGCCTATGCTGGCCGCAGTCACCAGCACATGATACACCACATTGAGCGTTACCTTCCTGCGCTTCATGCTGTGTGTTTTCATCGCTATCATTATCTTCCCTCCGATTCGTAGTACACCCACGCGCTCGAGGAGCGGAAGATAAGCGCCGTAAATGCCGCTATAACCAGCAGCATGAACCATGCCATAGCGCTGCCGTAGCCCATCTCGTAGTAGGTAAAGGCGCGGTTATACAGATGCACGCCGTAATACAGGGTGCTGTTGAGCGGCTTGCCCTGAGTTATCAGGTAGGAGGAGTTGAACGCCTGGAACGCGCCTATGGTCTGGTTGATTAGGTTAAAGAAGAATATGGGCGTTATCATGGGCAGCACTATGTTGAAGAAGCGGCGCACAGGGCCTGCACCGTCCACTATGGCGGCCTCATGATAGCTCTTAGGCACGTTCTTTATGGCGGCTAGGAATATCAGCATGGAGCTGCCGAACTGCCACACGCCCAGCGCTATCAGCACGCCCAGCGCGGTGTCGGGATTGGACAGCCACTTGACGGGCGCTATGCCGAATACCGCAGTTATCTTGTTTATGGCGCCGTTATAGGAGAACAGCTGCTTCCATGTGAGCGCCACTGCCACGCTGCCGCCCATAAGCGAGGGTATGTAGAACGCCGCGCGGTATATGGAGGTAGCCTTGGTGGCCTTGGCCAGCACCAGCGCCACCAGCAGCGACACAAGCAGCTTTATCGGCACCTGTATTATCGCAAACTTGAACGTCACCCAGAACGACTTCCAGAAGTACTTGTCCTCAAAGAACATGCGCTTAAAGTTGTCAAAGCCTATCCACTTGGGCGGCGTAAGCACATCGTATTCGGTAAACGCAAGGTAGAGTGAGGTAAAGAAAGGTATGACGGTAAACACCATCAGACCTATTATGAAGGGGGCTATGAATACATATCCCGCCACCTTCTCCTTGCCCAGCGTCCTGCCCAGACTGTTCATCGCGATTCACTCCTTAAAAAAGGGGAGCCGCCGCAATCGACGGCCTCCCCTCCTGCCATTTGGATTGTAGATTATTGCTCAGCCTGCTGTGCGCCCTTCATGAGCAGGGCGTTGGCCTCGTCCATGAACTCCTGCGCCCAGGCAGTCAGATCCTCAACCTGACCATACTGCACGGCCTCGAAGTACTCGCCCATGAGCGCCTCAACCTCGCCGCTGGCCACGGGATCCGGGGGCATGATGGGCGTGGTCTTGTTGTTAGCGGTCAGATAGTCCAGATAAGCGGCTATCTTCTGCGCAGTAGCGTCCAGATTGGGGGTCACATGAGCCAGCATCTCGCTGGATATGGGCATAGCGCGGTCTATGCCCACTATGTCAAAGCAATCGGGATCGTTGGTAAAGAAGTTTACGAACAGCGCCGCAGCGTCCTTCACCTTGGAGTTTTCGGATACCGACCAGAACATCGAAGGCTTGAAGTACAGGGAAGGCATATTGGCATCGGCGGGATCGGGCCAGCAGGCAAGTTCCAGCTCGCAGTTAGAGCCGTCCTGATAGGCCTGCAGCTCGTTGGTCCAGTGCCAGCTCGCCCAGTTGTCGCTTACCATGGCATCAAACGCGGTGGTAGCGGAAGTCGCGCCTACGTCCAGGCACCAGCCTTCCTCTATGGCCTTCATACGGCCTTCCCAAGTGCGCACGATGTAGGAGGGGTCGTCAAAGCCCAGACCATTGCCCTCGGCGTTGAACAGCTGCAGGCCGTAAGCGCGCAGTAGGTTGCGCAGAGCGTCCTTGCCCACTAGAGTATCCTGAGTGCGGCCGGTCTTTTCGTAGACCTGACGGCTCAGATCGGCAAAGCCCTCCAGAGTGGGCTCCATGGGCATCTCAAGACCCGCCTCGTCCAGCACGTCCTTGCGGTAGAAGGTAGCCAGCGCGTTGGTGCCGGTGGACAGGCCGTAGTTCTTGCCTCCGACCTGGCCGCTGGTCAGCACGGACTCGGCGACCTTGCTCACGTCTATCGCACCGGACTCATAGTAAGGAGTCAGGTCGGCCAGCACGCCGCTCTGACCATACTGAGTCAGGTACTGATAGTCCATCTGGATAACATCGGGCAGCAGACCGCCGGCAACCTGAGTGGCCAGCTTGCTCCAGTAGCCGTCCCAAGAGGTAAACTCGGGCTCCACGGTTATGTAGGGGTACTTCTCCTCGAACTTCTCTATGGCCGCCATGGTCAGGTCATGACGGGTCTGAGAGCCCCACCATGTGACGCGCAGCGTCACGGGCTGCTGTTCTTCGGCCAGCGCCGCCGTGGGCAGTATGCTCATCGTCAGCAGCATCACCGCCGCCAGTATGGAAAGAAAACGCTTCATACGGGGAACACCTCCGTTTGTTTTTGTTGAACCCATTATATAAAGTTCTGTTTAAAATCGGAATCCAAATTTCAGACGTTTTATGTCACTTTTCGGAGGTGTTCACATTCAGCTCTGATTTTGCGGTCGATGTAAAATCATAATTTCCAAAATGAAAACATGGCTCGTCTAAACGGCTATGCATTTACGCACTTCCATTTAGACAAGCCATATATTTCTGCGCGCCTCAGCCCTGCCTGTCCTCCGCAAGGGACGCACGGTATTCCTTGGGCGGCATGCCGGTGTACTTTCTGAACACCTGGCTGAAGTAGTGCGGATTGTTGCCCAGCCCCACCCGCGTCGCCACCTCGTAGCTGCGCATGGAGCTGTCCTGTGCCATGAGCGCCTTGGCGTGTTCCATGCGCACCTCCAATAGATACGCACTGAACTTGCGCCCGACATCGCGCGCAAACTCGCGCCCGATGTAGTCCGCGTTCATGTACACCACCTTATCGGCTATGTACTGAAGCGACAGCGCTTCTTCGGCGTAGTGCGCTTCCACATAGTCAATCATCTTGCGCACGAACCCGCGCGAGCCGGTATCCGCCTGCATGCCCGACAGCGTGGCGGCGATGTGATGCTCCAGCGGCTCAAGCCCACTGTCAAACGCGCCCATTATGGCGTTTAGCTTCCACTGCGCAGGGTTTTCGTCCGCGCCCGCCGTTATCAGATAGACCAGCGCCTCGCGCAGCAGGCTGGGTTCGGCCTCGGTTCGGGCCAACTCATGCACCTGACGCTCTATCTCATCCGCGCTCATGCCGCTCATCTGAAGCGCCTTAAGCCGCTCCGCCATGGCGCGAATGCGCTCCTGACGCTCCTCGTACAGGTATGTCACGTGGCTGCGCGCCTTGTCTATGGCGCGGCAGGCGCGCACAAGCGCCTCTTCTACGTCTTCGCGCGAGCAGGGCTTTAGCAGATACTCCATTACGCCCGACTTCATGGCCTGCTGAGCGTAGGCAAAAGTATCATATCCGGAGAGTATTATCACGCGCAGCTGCGGGTGCAGCGCCATGGCCCGCTCTGTCAACTCCAGCCCGTCCATGCCCGGCATGCGCACGTCGGTCATCAGTATGTCCGGCATGTCGTCGGTCATGCTGTCCAGCGCGGAAAACGCATTGGAGCAGACTGCGGTCTTTACAAGCCCCAGCCCCTCCCAATCTATCATGTTCTCCAGACCTTCGCGGATTATCTGTTCATCATCCACGATAAGCAGCTTGTACAGCTAAATCATCTCCTGACTGCGTTTCGATTCTTACGCGCGCGTGTCGGGCAGATGTATCACTATGCGCGTATGCCCGTCCTCGTTCTTTACGCGCAGTCCGTATTCATTAGAGAATGCGTATTGCACGCGGCGGTGTATGTTGCGCATGCCTATGCCCAGACCCTCGGGGCGTATCTCGCCGCTCTCCAGCTTTTCAAGTATGTCCTCGTCTATGCCCTGCCCGTTGTCCTCCACGGTCACGTCTATGCCGTCCACGGCTGCGCGGCAGAATATGCGTATCACGCAGGTATCCAGCATGTTGTCCGCCGCGTGATGCACGGCGTTTTCGACAAGGGGCTGTATGGTCATGGCCGGTATCTTGCACTGCGCAAACTCATCGGGTACATCATACTCCACCTGAAGCCGCTCGCCATAGCGTATCAGCTGTATGCGCAGGTACTCGCGCGTTATCTGCAAATCATCCTCGATTGTCACTATGTCGCGCTTGTCGTTGAGGCTGGCGCGCAGCATCTTGCCCAGCGCGTCGGTCATAGTGGCTATGCGCTTGTCGGGCGCGCTCTGCGACAGGCAGTATATCGACTCCAGCGTATTGTACAGAAAGTGCGGGCGCACCTGTGCGCGCAGCTGCTGCATCTGCTTTTCCTGCAATATCCGCTGCTTCTCGGTGTTCTCGCGCGTCAGCCTGTCGTAATCGCGCGTCATCTTATCAAAGTGCCTGTGCAGCTTGCCTATCTCATCGCCGCGCTTTAGATAGGGGCTGTCCTCCTCCGGCACGGGCCTGCCGTTTGCCGCAAATGCGTCAAACTTGTCCACCAGCACCTGAAGATGGCGCACTATGCTGGCTATGAGTATGGCGCTCACCACAAGCGCAAGCAGCACCGAAGCCAGTATCACGCCCAGCGTCATGCGCTCTGCCAGCTTCACGCTGTCGCTTATGCCGCCATAGTCCACCAGCGTCACATACTGCCAGCCGTTGGGCGCGGTATACCTTGCGCACAGCGCTTCGCCGCCGCTGTTCATGTACTCATAGCCATCCTCACCGTATGGCAGGCTGGCAACGCGCTCGTCGCTCGCATACAGGCAGGTTTCGCCGCTGTATATGGCGCACTCGAGCGGACTGCCCAGCGCCGCCATGCTGCGCCTGTTCTGCTCGACCATGGCTTCAAGGTCTATCTTTATCAGCAGCGTGGCCATGGGGCGAAGCGACAGGCCGCGCGTCTCGCGTATCTCGCGCAGCAGGTAAAGTTCGGGCTGGTCTTTTTCTTCTATCATCCACTTTTCGCGCCCGTTCATAGCCATCGCCGCATCCACATGCTGCGCGGTGATCTTATCCACCGCATGAGTCCTGCCATAGCCCTGTATGAAAGACTCGCCGCCCGCCGTCTTTAGCTGCAATAGTTTCACATTGTTAAACCATATGGCAAAGTAGCTCATGCGGTCGCCTATCTCGGTCTTGGCCGACACCCATGAGGCGGTGTTTATGGGCATGTCCTGCATCGTAGTCAGGTTCTTTTGCAGCACGTTGTCCGCCAGTATGCGGTATGACAGCTCCTCTATGTCGGTAAGGCCGGACTGTATGCGCTCTGCAAATATCGCGCTCATCTTGACGCTACTCTTATAGAGCTGTTCGTCATAGGCGGCATACGGCAGTCTTATCGTCGCAAACACGCCGATACACACGATTAGCATCGCCGAAGCCAGTATCAGAAGGAACTTGGTCCGCAGCCGCGTATTGCTCAGCCGCCTTATGAGATAGCGCATGTAAACTGCCTCCGTGTTT
Source organism: Candidatus Fimadaptatus sp. (assembly GCA_050946055.1). GTDB lineage: Bacteria > Bacillota > Clostridia > Christensenellales > Aristaeellaceae > Fimadaptatus. The sequence goes on from JBMNUB010000004.1 coordinate 11,359, forward strand.
TGCCCGGATGCATGCCGCGCACCCATGGCCTCTTTTGCGTGTATGCCTCCGCGCGGCGTTAAGCGCAGGGCTGCACATGCGCGGCCTCAAGCCGCCGCAAGTCATCCTCCAAATGGCGCTGCGCCGGGCGGCATAGCTTTACAGAGCGGCCTGCCTCCCCTGTGCCGCATGCCGTCAGTCGAGCTTAAGCACCCTTGCCGAATGCGGCTCCATGTCAAACAGCGTGAAGTGGCCTTCGTGCCATCCCATATCGGCGTCCGTCCAGAAGTCGCGTATTCTCGCGCCGCTGTCCATCGCAACTGCTATCGACCTTATGTCATCCGAATGATTGAATACGCATACTATGTGCTTATCGCCCTTATCTATGCGCCCTATTTCAAAGGTGTCATCGTCGTAAACGGCTGCGTCGCCCGCGACCTCCATCATGCGCCTTAGCACCTCTATATTGCCCTGACTCATCTCATCCAGCTTATCGCCGGAGGTCACCACGCCGCCGCTGGCGACTATGTACGCCTTGTGGTACTCAAATTCGGCATCGGTCATATCGCATATGGCGCGCCTATAAACCCCGTTTCTTATGCCGCTGCGATCCCTCTTTTCCAGCACCACTCCATCGGGGTCGTTGATCCACAGGCGTCCGTTTTGCCAGCTTCTTCCCGTCAATTCCTGCATATTGCCGCCGATTATGCTCCACTTGCGGAACACGTCGTTAGTCGCCCTATTGCCGTCTACCAGACCCAGCTGCGGCCAAAACGGCGCATTGCAGCCCAGTATGTAGCTGTCCGCACCCACCTCGTCGTTTATCGCTTCGAATGCGGCTCGGAATGCCTGCACGCGCGTTTTGCGCCGGTCGTGATGTACGCCGGGCAGCGCGCCATAGCTGGTAAAGTCCAGCTTAAAGTATCTTATGCCCCATTCATCGTGGAACGTGCGCACCACCCTGCGCAGGTAATCCATGGCAGCCGGATTGGTGCCGTCCAGCACATACCAGTCGCGGTTAAAGCAATGCTCCTGCGAGGGCTTGCCGCTCTCATCCATGAGCAGCCAGTCCGGGTGTTCCCTGAACAGGCGGGAGCGTTTGCTGACCGTAAACGGCGCTATATACCCCGCCGGTTCGCAGCCGCATTCGCGTATGCGCGCGCACATCTCCTTCATATCCGCGCCCGTTTCCGGATTGGGTATCAGCCAGTCAGTAGTGTCCTGATATCCATCGTCTATCTGCACGCGCCTAAGCTCGGGTATGCGGCTGTGCAATGCGCGCGCCTGCTCGTACATCTCCTCGGACTTTATGCCGCTAATCGAGTGATACGAGCACCAGCCAAACGGCATATCGGGATAGGGCCTGCGCGGATGATTAAGGCATATCCTGTCTGCCAATTCGCCAAACAGCCCGTCCCTGCTTTCGCCAAACAGCGCTATGAATTCCTCCAGTTCCCATGTCTCGCCCGGCAATATCTCGATGTCCTCGCAGTCCATAACTATCTCTATGTAGTTATCGAGGAACCGGAATTCGCCCATGAACCTAAAGCAGCTGGCAAACGCCAGTAAGGCCCGGTCATATTGCGTGGGCGAAAGCAGCATCAGCGAGTACGCCGTGTACAGTTCGGCGCTGAACGGGCTCTTCTTGAGATTAAAGAACTCCTCGTCCGGGCCATACTTGCCTATGTTGTGCGGCTCATGCAGCGTGCCGCCATGCTGGGAGAGCATGTGAAAGCCTTCGGCATAAAACGGACAGCTCGCCGCCACCGGGAATCTTCCCGAAAACAGCGCGACTTCCCGCACGCGCGCGGCGCTTGCGCCATGGTTGGTCAGGCGGGCGCGGCATACATTGCCCTCCCATGTCCGCTCCAGCGCAAGCTCATCGCCGGCCACGCTTCCGTCGCTCATGCGCACCTGCATAGGCAGTGCCTTGATGAAGTCTAAGTCGAACATTTCAGCATTCGTCCTTTCCTGTATTATGCCGGTTCAGTGCATGTATACTGTGCCATGCCGGCTCACTGGCCGGGAGATTCCTGCCCGTAGCGCCGCACTATCTCGCCTATCATGCGCCTGTCGCCGCCCAGCTTCTCAAAGCAGCGCAGGAACTCCTCGGGCGGCTCGACCGCAAACACGCGCCGCGCCCCGTCGCACGGATGGTCGAACGCTATGCGGCAGGCGTGCAGCAGCTGGTGATCAAGCCCCGCCAGCGGACACTTGCGCGCGCCATACAGCGGATCGCCCATGACGGGCGCGCCCAGCGAAGCCATGTGTACCCTTATCTGATGCGTGCGCCCCGTGCGCAGGCGCGCTTCTATAAGCGTCGCACCGCGCAGATGCGCCAGCACGCGGTAGTGCGTCTGCGCCTCGCGCCCGCCGCGCACTATTGCCATGCGCTTGCGATCCACGGGATGCCTGCCTATCGGCGCGTCCACCTCGCCCTCCTCGCAGCGGGGCGCGCCCTGAAGTATGGCAAGGTATACCCTGCCCACAGTGTGCGCCGCTATCTGCTCGCTGAGCTTTACGTGTGCCTCGTCGTTCTTGGCTATCAGCAGCAGCCCGGTCGTGTCCTTGTCTATCCTGTGCAGTATGCCCGGACGCAGCTCGCCGCCTATGCCCGAGAGGTGATCCAGCTTGCCCAGCAGCGCGTTGACCAGCGTGCCGTCGGGGTTGCCCGCCGCGGGATGCACCACCATGCCGCAGGGCTTGTTGACCACGGCCAGATACTCGTCCTGATAGACTATCTCTATGGGGATGTCCTGCGCGACCGCGTTCATCTCCACGGGCGGCGGCACTTCCACGTCCACGCTTTGACCGGCCTTAAGCTGCTGGCCGCTCTTTTGCGGGCGCGCGCCGTCCACCAGCACATGGCCATCCGCTATCAGCTTCTGTGCGCGCGAGCGCGTAAGCCCGGCGCTCTCGCGCACGAATTCATCCAGCCGCATGGCGGCCGTGGCAGTATATCGCATGATGTTACTCATTTGCCTCCTCTTGATCGCGGGGCGCAAAGAACAGCAGGTATATTATCAGCAGCGCCGCTCCCAGCGTAAGGCACACGTCGGCTATGTTGAACACCGGAAAGTCTATCGCGTATATGTATATAAAGTCCACCACATACCCGCGTATCGCCCGGTCTATCATGTTGCCTATCGCACCCGCTATTGTGAGCCAGCCGCCCAGCTGCGCCAGCACCGGCAGTCTATCCCGGCGCACGGTTATGTATATCGACGCTATTATCGCATACACAAGGCTCAGCAGTATGAACACATGCTGCATGTCCTGCATTATGCCAAACGCCGCGCCGCGATTCTCTACGAATGTGAACGACATTATGCCGTGTATCACATCCATGGGCGCGCCCAGTCCGTTTGCCGCCCACGCCTTGGTTAGCTGATCCGCTGCCAGCATCACGATTACCATTATAGCGTAAAACAAATCTATTATCCTCCCGCTCCCGGCGCAGGGGCATTGCCGCCCATGGAGTGCGCTCCGTCAATCATGCACCTGTCTGGCCATATTCCCGCGCGCTCCGATAGTGAACATGCCCCTGCGCACTTTCGGCGCTGCCCGCGCAAGCCAGATGCCCGCCCGTGCCGCGCCTGCCTTGGGCGCGCTCATCGCCCCTGCCGCCTAGCGCTTGCCCAGATCGCGCTGGACTATCTCGACTATCTCCGCCAGAAATCCGCCTATCAGCGGTATGTTCTCCACGGTCAGGCGGCTCAGTATCACCGCCACGACCGCGCCCAGTATCGTAAATCCCACCGCGCCGCCCAGGCCGCGCGCCAGTCCTGCCATGAAGTTGCGCCAGAAGAAGCGCTTTGTGTCGCTGACATAGAGCATGTACTGCTCCAGCCCCAGCGCCTCCAGCCGCTCCACCTGCCGCCTGAGCCGCCACACCAGCCCCCGATACGCGCTCTGCCTCATGCAAGCATACCCCCCTTGTTATGGAAGTATGCCCATACTGCGGCGCATATACTACCGCCCGTATTGGCGGAGTGAGCCTTGAGCGCATTGCGCGCCATTTGCCAAAAAGCACCACAGCCGCAGTCTGATTCAGCCTGCGGCCGGGGGCTTGCTTGGCGCTAGCCACTTATAGCGGCGGTATGTCCGGGTTCTTCACGCCCGATAGGCCTGCCGCATGTGCGGATCAGTTGTCCGCAAACAGCTCGGTGTCGGACTTGAGCACATGCACCTGATCCAGCACAAGGCGCTGGAAGCGGGCGCGGTAATCGTCGGCGGCCTTCTTGAGTTCGGCAAGATCGGCGCGCGCCTGGTCGGCCTCGACCTTGGCGGTGGCCACTATCGTGCGCGCCTGCTCCTCGGCGGCGGACACGGTCTCCTCGGCGCTCTTCTTGGCCTGATCGGTGGTCTCATCGGCTATGCGCTGAGCGGTCAGCAGCGTCTCGCGCAGCGTAGCCTCGAGGTTCTTGAGGTAGCCGGGCTCGCTAAGGGCGCTGTCGTCCTTAGCCTGCTCCTCCTGCTCCTCCAGCTTCTTCTTGAGCGAACGATTCTCCTTTATGAGCGCCGCATAGTCATTGGCTATCTCATCGAGAAAATCATCGACCTCATCCTTGCTGTATCCAAGCTCCTGATCAGAAAATACCTTGGAGCTGATATCGTTAAGCGTAATCATAGTAAACAATCTCCCTTCGATATGCAAAGTAGAGTGATCTACGCCGCGCGCATGTGCATACGGTCATATGACCCAGTATATTCTCTCCGCGCGCGGTGTTTTCCTTCTTAAAGGCGCAAAAAGGCGCAGACTTTAAGGAATCTTATCAATTTTTAAGAAAGTTTGGTCACTTATTCTGATACTTGAATATGCAAAGGCCCAGCCTGTCGCGGCGCGTGCGCCCCTGTTCCTCTATGAGCTTGAACCTGCCCAAGCCGCGCGCGCTCACCACGTCGCCGGGCTGAAGCTGGCGGTCTATGGCCGTGCATTCCACAAAGCTCACGCGCACTCGCCCGGAGCGCACCACCTGCTGCGCCTCGGCGCGCGACAGCGACAGCGCCGCAGCCAGCACCGCATCCAATCGCGGCGACTGCACGGTTATGCGGCGCAGCTCTCCCTGCGGCGGCGGCAGCTCGCCTATGTCATACAGCCTGCGCACGCGCAGAGCCGCGCGCCCCGCGCTGTCCCAGCTGCCCTTGAGCATGTCCTCCATGCGCTCCAGCGCAAACAGCAGCGCCCGCGAATGCGCCTCGTCTATCACTATGTCGCCGAAGCATTCCCTGTCCACGCCCAGCGCCATCAGCGATCCCAGTATGTCGCGGTGCTGGCAGGACGCGAACCGACCATCCCACGCGGCTTCCATCACCGCTATGGGCCACTGTATCTCCTCGCCGTCCGTCCAGCCAAACGCCGCCACCGTGCGTTCGGCATCCTCGTAGCCGCCGAACAGCTGGACCGGCACGCGCTCGGCTGCCGCAGCCTGCTGCGCAAGCCCGGCTTCGGCGGGGTCCAGGAAGTTTGAGAACATGATGCGTCCCGTGCGCCCGGCCCTGCGCGCGCAGTCGGCCAGATGCGCAAGCGTTACCTCCCGCTCGTCCATATCACCATATCCCCATTATCATGTACAGCACCTGATTGAGCAACCCCTGCACCATGTTAAGCGCTATCATCACGAATATGACCGACAGGTCAAACGGAAATCCATGCCGCGCCAGATACATCGTTATGGGCATGAACGGCCTGCGCAGCGGCTCGAACAGCCTGTCCAGCATGGCATAGAGCCTAGTACCGCGCCCGAAAAAGCTCAGCACGCAGTACAACACCAGCGCCATGTTTACGACCCTGAAGAATAGGTTGAGTCCACGCATCAACTGATATCCCACACTGTACATCATATCTGGCTCCTGAAGCTACGCACATTGGAGGCATAGCCTCCGCTCTGGCGGCGGTTGTCGTCATCCTCGGTGTCGTTTATGACCACGCTGCTGGGTGCTATTATGTACGTGGCGCGCGACACCTGCCTCATCTTGGCGCCCAGCGCGTAGGACGCGCCGTATATCATGTCTATTGCGCGCTGCTTGACCTCGTCGTCGGTGTCCTCTATATTGAGCACCACCTGCTTTTCATCCAGCAGATTGTCTATTATGTCCTTGCAGTCAGCCAGATCGCGCAGGTAATGTATCACCGTGTGCTGCATCCTGTCGCCCGAAGCGGGCGAGCCTACCGGCTGGCGTATGTTCTTGAACTCGACCATGTTGTCAACCTCCGGGTCGCTTTTGTACTGGGCATCGGTGCGCGAATAGCCGCGGTATGAATCCGACGGCGTGTCCCGGCCTATGCGCGTAACGCGCGGCGGGTCATAATCGCGCGCGTCATCGGCAAAGTCGCGCCCTGCGTCGCCGCTCTCGCCCCAGCCCCTGTCGCGGCGGTCGTATTCGCGGCTGTCATCGCGCAGCTGAACCTCGGGTTCATCGCGGCTGACTATGCCGATTGCATCCAGAAACTTGTGAAATCCATTGCTAAACGACATTGAAACTTCCTCCCGAAATGGACCCTGCGACCCGTTAAGCAAATATCGCGTGACCCAGACGTACCTGCGTGGCACCCTCGGATGCCGCCACCAGATAGTCATGCGTCATGCCCATGGACAGCACTTCCATGTCCACGCCTGCGCGCGCCCTGTCGCGCTCGCGCTCAAACAGGCTGCGCATGTCCGCAAACAGCGGGCGTATCTCCTCTGCGTCGTTGACTGCGGGCATTATGGCCATAAGTCCCTTTATCCTTATGCCGCCCATGCGACTTGCTCCCGACATGAGTTCCTCAAAGTCCTCTATATACACGCCGCCCTTTTGCGCCTCGCGCGCGAGGTTGACCTGTATCAGCACCGGCATCACAATCCCGGCTTCGCTTGCCTGCCTGTCTATCTCATGCGCCAGCTCCAGCCTGTCCACGCTCTCTATCATGCGGGCGCGCCGCACGATATATTTTACTTTATTTCTCTGCAGTTGTCCAATAATATGCGGCTCGAAGCGTGAATTTAACCTATCGCACTTGTCCACGAACTCCTGCACGCGGTTTTCGCCTATGCGCACTATTTCGCTCGCGGCCAGAGGGTTTATCTCCTCGGGCGTGTGGAACTTGGTCACGGCCATTATGTCCACATGGCCGCACGCGACGCCATCTATCGCGCGGCGTATGTCCCTTACGCGCTCACAGACATCCACCATGACTATCGCCTCCCGCAGCTTACCCTATAACTACCGCCATGCCCGGATACACCGCGCCCTCGCTGACCGGCTCTATAAGCGCATACTCGCCGTCGGACGCGGTCACGTTTACGGGTATGAAGTCGTTTATCTCGCCGTTTCTCCTGTAAACGCCGGTAACGCCGTTTACGGTATACACAGCGCCCGAAGGCACGCGCATGCCTGAATACTGAGTGCCTACCGACACCTTGGCGCGGCGCAGGTCTATCGTGGGCAGCACATCCTGATCTATGTCCATGCGTATGAGCGTGGCGCTGTCAAACCTTTTCAGGTTGGACACTGTCGCCGAATACACATAGTCCTCATAGCCCTTTATGGTGAGCGTATACGCCTGCCCCAGCGAGGGCAGATACTGATCGTTGTCGGAGACTATAAGCACGCTCCACGAGCTTGCGTCTATCACCTTAAACAGCGGCGTTGACCCGCGCGTATCGTTGACCAAGGCCGGGCGCGTGCCACGCAGCACCGAGCGCATGTCGTCTATCGTCAGCTGATCGTAGTTGGCGGGCGTGAGCAGCGACTCATATCCGTCCAGATAGAAGCTGACTATGCCGGATGCGGGTGCCGTGTAATCGCGCTTCCAGCTGGCTATCGAGTTCATCAGCTGCGTCTCGCGCTGATAGAGGTTGCTCAGCTGCGTCTCCTCGCGCTTTGATGTGCGCAGGTAATCCTGCCGGTCGTTCATGGCCTGCTCCAGCTGGCTCTGAACGTTTAAGAGATTGCCCTGCTCCTTGCCCTGTATTATAGTCTGCAGCTCTCCGGCGCGCTGCGCCACCGACTGAGTATACTGTTCCAGCTCATCGTCCAGTATGTTTTCCAGTATCTGATTATAGTACTCGCGTATCTCCTTGCGCGTGCTTTCCAGATTGTCCATTTCCTTTTCGGAATATCCGGAGGCGTATATGCTGGCCACGGTATCGCCGGCCGACACCAGCGCGCATTCCTCGGCCACATAGTCCACGCGCGCGTAGCTTTCGGTGCTTACCACCGTCTCGTCGCGCATTATCACAGCATCCATCTCGCGCGTCTGGCCTATGCTGCCCGCCTCTACCACCACCTCGCGCACCGGTTCCTCGCGCGACATGTATATCGCAAAGGCAACTATCGCCGCCACGACTCCCAATATGACAAAAAACCTTCCGGTCACTCTCCTGCGTCCGGCCACAGCCCACACCTCAATTTACATATGTACTGCTTTTATCACGCCTCATAAGCCTGGCGAAGGCGGCTGAGCACGCGGCGCTCAAGCCTCGATATGTACATCTGGGACACATTAAGCTCGCTGGCCACGTCGCGCTGCGAGCGCTCGCCCACAAAGCGCGCGATTATTACCCTGCGCTCGGTGTCGTCGAGCTTATCCAGCTCGCGCTTTAAGTAATCGTTTATCTCCACGCTCTCAAAGCTGGGGTCGGGCGCGCCCAGAGTGTCTGCTATCTGCGCCTCGCCGTCGCCCACCGGCTCGTCCAGCGACACGCCGTAGCCCGCCATACGGCTCTCCATGGCCTGCACCACTATCTCAAGGGGCAGCTTCATGGCCGCGGCTATCTCGGCGGTCGTGGGATTGCGCCCCAGCTCAAAGCTCAGCCGCTCGCGCACGGCATCCGCCTTTTGCAGTATCTCGGTGGACCTGCGCGGCAGGCGCACCAGGCGCAGCTTGTCCCTGAAGTAGTTCTTGACCTCGCCCACGACCGAAGGCGTGGCAAACGTGGTGAAGTCCACGCCCTTGGAGCAGTCGAATCTGTCCAGCGCCTTTATCAGCGCAAGAGATGCCACCTGCAGAAGGTCATCGTACTCAACGCCGCGCCCCGAGAAGCGGCGCGCCGATATCTCCGCTATGTATAGGTACTCCTGCACCAGCAGGTTGCGCAGCGACCTGTCGCGCGTGCGGCAATACTCCTGTATCATCTCGCGCGTGCGCTCGCGTTCGGAGGCAGATCCTGCCATAGCCTTCCACCTCCCCGTCAAGATATGCGCCTCTTGAGTGTAAAGCCCTCTATTACGCCCTCGCCCTTGGCTATATCCACGCTGTCCACCATGGATTCCAGTATGCACAGCGCCACTTCCTCGCACTTTTTCATGGACTCAAGGCGCTGAGCCTGCATGGTAGGCTCCAGTCCGGTCACTCGCAGCGTTATGCCACCATCCTCAAAAGCAAAGCGCAGCCTCAGCCGCGTATACACGCAGGGCTGCTGCAGCAGGCAATAGCACGCCTCCGCCGCCGCCGACTTTACGTCCTCCAGAGTGTCAAAGTCGCGCGAGCGGTTGGCCAGCAGTCCGGCCACCGTAAGGCGCGTAAGCATGAGCATGCTCTCCCGCGCGGGCATTATCAGCTCCACGCTGTCATCGCGCTGGGCAAGCTGCTCCTCGGGTATGCAGGTCTGTTCGGTCATCTGAAATCCTCCTGAATCAAAGCGCGCAAGGCTCGTAAAATCATATTCTATCCGGCCTATTTGCGACTGTTCAAGCTCGCTGCCGCAGCGGGCAGCCGCCGCTCATGTCCGCATGCATTGCGCATAAGCCGCCAATGGGCCTTGCCGGCCCCCAAACGCCTCCTGCCACGCGGAAAAGCCGGGCATTCAGGGCTCATGCCGCCGCTCGCTCTTAGCCTGAGGCGAGTCGCAGCGCGCTTTGGCCAGCCATGACGCCCTACGGACTTAATGCGAATCAACCACTTTATTATATACTATCCCGCTCAAACTCTCAACTACCCGAGGTAATGATTTTGTGACTTTACACATATTACTTAAAATATGAGGTTGACCTCTGCACGGCGGCGCGATATAATCAAAGGAATCTGGCGCATCGGGCGCGCCTGCATGCACACCGGCGTTCGCGTAGCCCGGAGGATATATAGACAGAATGTTTGAGGGGATACAATGTCACTGCTTGAAATGATGCTTACGGCCATAGCGCTGTCCATGGACGCATTTGCCGTATCGGTCACCACCGGCATAACGCTTAAAAGGCCCACGCTCTGGAACGCCGCCAAGACCGGCCTGTTCTTCGGCGGCTTTCAGGCGCTAATGCCGCTGATAGGCTACCTCGCCGGGCGCACCGTGGCGCAGTACATACAGGCGTTCGACCACTGGATAGCGTTTGGCCTGCTGGCGATAATAGGCGGCAATATGCTCTGGGATGTATGGCACGAGGACGAAGAAGCCGAGCCCGCCGACCCCACGCGCACGCTCACGCTGCTCATCATGGCCGTAGCCACGTCGATAGACGCGCTGGCCGTGGGCATATCGTTTGCGCTGCTTTCGGTCAACATATGGCAGGCTGTGCTGCTGATAGGCTGCACGACATGCGCGCTGTCCATGGCAGGCGTATGGCTGGGCAACCGTCTGGGCGAGCTGTTCAAGAAGCGGGCAACGCTCGTGGGCGGCGTGATACTGATACTCATAGGCACAAAGATACTGATAGAGCATCTGTTCGGATAGTACAAGGCGCAAGTTTCGCGCGCGGATTGCATCAATCGCCTGATGGCTTCCGGGATGCACTTCTCGGACATCGCGTGCGCTGGCCGCATCCATCTCAAACCGGCTGGCGGTATGCATGCCTTCGCTCAGCACTGCCGCACATATTTAGCGCAGCACACCATGGTCACATTCAATAGCAAACGGCGCTGCCGCAGAGCTTTGTTTCTGCGGCAGCGCCGTTTTGATGTCATGTGTTGAGCGCGATGCGCGCACTCATTACGCTATCTCGTAAGTACCCTTGGCAAAGTCCACGGTCACGGTCGAGCCGTCCGAGAAGGTGGAGCGGCGCACGTTGCCATCCTCGGTGAGCAGTTCGTGCTTGACCAGCTCGCAATATGCCACCTTGCGGTTGAAGTCGGACACGACCTTGCAGCGCGCCAGATGCTTGTCAAGCGCCTCGCCGCCGGGTATGGTGCCGTCGGATATGTACGCCATGCCGCCGTTTAGCAGCGCGTGCAGCATGCCGGACTGACCCTCAGGTATGCCATAGCCCTTGTCCAGCATCCAAGGCGTGAGCAGGCAGTCGTGATACACGAGGTTGAACAGCGGCACGGGTATGCCGCCCTTGCCGTAGGGCGCCCAATGGCAGAACACCTGCGACTCGGTCGCCCAGTCGTTTACCTCCTCGCTGGAGGTCAGTATGCCGCGCGAGAGCATGTAGTCGAAGCACTGCTTGCGGTAGCGCAGCGACTGATAGCGCGTCATGGGATGGCGGGGATTGATGCACTCATCGCCTTCGTTGCAGGTGAATACGTCCAGATACACCGCGTCCAGCTTTATGCCCTGACGGAACAGCTCCTCGAAGTTGCGCTGCAGGTACGCGGGCGCGAGCGAGGCGCACAGATAGTTCTGCTTGCCGCCCGCCCAGCGCGACAGGTAGAACAGCTTGCCGTCGGCCTGACGGAGGGCGTTGTCGGGATCATAGCTGGGGGCATCCAGATAGTAGTCGCGGTACTGGTCGTGTATGCCGAACAGGTAGCCCGCCTCATGGCAGGCCGCGTTGAGCCTGCGCATGCCGTCCCAGCCGCCCGCCTCGGCGCATGCCGGCAGATAGTCGGGATGCTGGTTGTCGTAGCCGGGCTGTCCCCAGCCGTCCAGATGCAGGTACACGTTCTCGGCGCCATGGCGCTTGAGCTCGCGTATCTCCTCGGCGCGCTGGTCAAATGTCACAAGAGAATCGTTGTTCTCGGGATGCTCGGTGTCATAGTACGCGGAATCGGGCGACACATGCGTCTTTATGCCCACATGGTACACGCTGCAGCCCACCAGCTTGTCCAGCGAAGGCACGCGCGCGGCCTTCTGGCGCAGCGTAATCAGGCGGCCCTTCTCCTCGGCGCGGGCGCGGAAGGTCTTGCATATGTCGTTGAAGTCGCTGCCCGCGGGCAGGAAGGTGTATTCCAGCGTGCGGGGCGTATCCATGCGGCCCAGCGAAGGCAGATGCGATATGTAGGTGCGGGTCACGCCGCCTGCGGGATGATTTACGTGCATCTTGGCGTCCCAAGGCTCTATCACCTCGCACATGTACGCGCCGTCGGGAGCGACGTCGCCGAACATGGGCAGATAGGCCGCGCAGGAGCACATCTGTCCGTCAAAGGGCAGCGCCGGGTACTCCTCGGCAAAGCCGGTGGGTATGAGCGTACCCTGCATGTTGGGAACGACCGCATAGCTGCCCGGTTCGTCGGCGGTCAGCGGCATGGGCCAGAACACCTCGGAGAACTTGGGCATGATGTGCGGCACGAACGTGCATATCACGCGCCCGGTCGCGCTCTCTGCGTACACTATGGTCTCGAACACGGCCTCGACCGCGCCGAAGAACGCAAAGCGGCTGACTATGCCCTCGCCCAGACCCGTGGAATATGTGTCGTGGGTCACGCTGCCCGCGTCGGAGAACAGATACTTATCCTCGCCTACCTGAAAGTAAGGGGCAAACCCGGGGGCGGTCGTCCAGCGCCTGCCATGCGCCTCGATTGCCCAGCCCAGAGTATCCTCGCACAGCTCCATCACTATGCGATTTGTCTCGGTCTTCATATTGCATTATCCTCCCTATATTGCCCGCCGCGCAGGCTACATTTAGAATAATTGTACAGCTTTTGTAGCAACATGTCAACATGCGTCCGGCAATTAATTTCACTAGTGGTATCAAATATTATCTTTTGCGAAAAAGGCCGATTTGCGGTTGACGAAACCACGCTAACTGTTTACAATATAGTCAACAAAACAGCGGCGGTATCGCTTCACGCGATGGGCTAAATGCTGCATACAGAGGATGTTACGCGCGCCTTGGGCAAAGCCGAAGTGAGCGGCTGCATGCAGGCGCGGTGCGCGATACCTTTATTCGCCAAAGTCACCCGATGTAAGTTCAGGCGGTGTTCAGTCCGCAGAGCTCATATCGCGCCCGGCAAGTCCGGGCGATAATGCCTTGGGCGGCGGGAGAGTCCGGTTCCGGCTTAAGGATGCACCGGCTTTCCTCATGGTGTCCGCGCCCGGAGAGCCTTGCGCATATCACATATCAGAAGCGGTGGAGTCTTACTCCAGCGTCTTTTGGCTCATGCCCAAGCGCTGCATCCTGCGACACAGAAAGGGAGGAATCTGCCATGGCAAAGGATATGCCCGCATTGGTAAAACCCATAGCCGGCCCCGGACTGGAGCTCAGGCGCGTGCCCGTACCCGAGGTAGGCCCCAACGACGTGCTGATACGCATAAAGAAGACCGCTATCTGCGGCACCGATCTGCACATATACAACTGGGATCCCTGGAGCCAGAAGCACATTGAGCCGCCGCGCGTGGTCGGCCACGAGTACGTGGGCGAGATAGCCGCCATGGGCGATCAGGTCAAGGGCCTTAGCATAGGCCAGCGCGTATCGGGCGAAGGCCACATAGTGTGCGGCCACTGCCGCAACTGCCGCGCGGGCAACCAGCAGTGGTGCAAGGACACCATGGGCGTGGGCGTAAACCGCGACGGCGCGTTTGCGCAGTACCTGTGCATACCCGCCAGCAATGTCGTTCCCATGCCCGACGACATAGACGACGATGTAATCGCCTTCTTCGACGCATTCGGCAATGCCACCCACACGGCGCTGATGTTCGACGTGGTGGGCGAGGATGTGCTGATAACCGGCGCAGGCCCCATAGGCGTAATGGCCGCCGCCATATGCCGCCACAACGGCGCGCGCAACGTGGTCGTGACCGACATGAACGACTACCGTCTGGATCTGGCGCGCAAGCTGGGCGCGACCGCTACCGTAAACGTGGGGCGCGACAACCTCAGCGAAGTCATGCGCCGCGAGCACATGATAGAGGGCTTTGACGTGGGTCTGGAGATGTCCGGCAGCCCCGTGGCCTTCAAGCAGATGATATCCGAGATGCGCAACGGCGGCAAGATAGCGCTGCTGGGCCTGTTCAGCCGCGACATAACTCTGGACATGTCCGACGTAATACTCAAGGGCCTTACGCTGCAGGGCATATACGGTCGCCGCATGTTCGAGACCTGGTACAAGATGATGGCCATGGTGCAGTCCGGGCTGGATCTTACGCCGCTTATAACGCACAAGTTCAACTACACCGAGTTCGACGAGGCGTTCAAGATAATGAACACCGGCAACAGCGGCAAGATTATACTTGATTGGAGCGATGCAGAATGAAAAATGCACTGAAGTATTATGAGCAGACGCTCTCCGAGATACGCGACGCAGGCACCTACAAGGACGAGCGCATAATCACCACCGAGCAGAAGGCCCGCATCGAGACCACCGCCGGTTCCGGCGAAGTGCTGAACATGTGCGCCAACAACTATCTGGGACTTAGCAACAACCGCGAGCTGATAGATGCCGCCAAGTCCAGCTACGACAAGTGGGGCTTTGGCCTGAGCAGCGTGCGCTTCATCTGCGGCACTCAGAGCATACACAAGGAGCTGGAAGGCCGTCTGGCCAAGTTCCTGGGCATGGAGGACGTGATACTCTACTCCAGCTGCTTCGATGCCAACGGCGGTCTGTTTGAGACGCTGCTGGGACCCGAGGACGCGGTGATATCCGACGAACTCAACCATGCCTCGATAATCGACGGCGTGCGCCTGTGCAAGGCCAAGCGCCTGCGCTACAAGAACAGCGACATGGCCGACCTTGAGGCCAAGCTCATCGAGGCCAAGGACGCGCGCATACGCCTCATCGCCACCGACGGCGTGTTCTCCATGGACGGCTACATCGCCAACCTCAAGGCGATATGCGATCTGGCCGACAAGTACGACGCGCTGGTAATGGTTGACGACAGCCATGCCACCGGCTTCATGGGCGCGCACGGCCGCGGCACTCCCGAGCATTGCGGCGTGATGGGCCGCGTCGACATACTGACCGGCACCTTCGGCAAGGCGCTGGGCGGCGCGTCGGGCGGCTACACTGCGGCCAGCAAGACCATAATCGACTTGCTGCGCCAGCGCTCCCGCCCCTACCTGTTCTCCAACACCGTGGCTCCCGCGATATGCGCCGCCACACTCAAGACGCTGGATCTGCTGGAGAGCAGCACCGAGCTGCGCGACCGCGTACACGAGAACGCGCGCTACTTCCGCGAGAAGATGACCGCCGCCGGCTTTGACATGCTGCCCGGCGAGCACCCCATCGTTCCCGTGATGCTCTACGACGCGCGCACCGCGCAGGAGTTCGCCGCGCGCATGCTGGCCAAGGGCGTATACGTGATAGGCTTCTGCTATCCGGTCGTACCCATGGGCAAGGCGCGCATCCGCACCCAGATATCCGCCGGTCACACTCATGAGGATCTGGACTTCGCCGTCAAGTGCTTCATCGAGGTCAAGCAGGAGATGGGCCTGTAATACAGCTTTTGCACAAATTGGCGCCGCCGCAGGGAGTTGTCTCTGCGGCGGCGCGTTTTTGTCAAAAAGCATTTTGACTGGCATCGACCGGGAAATACTCCCCCGCCGCATGCCAGCTTTAACTGAAATCCCTGCTGATTTCCGGGCATGAAAGCCGCAAGCGGATGTCTTCATGAAACGAATTTCCCGCCGCAAAAATGGCAAGCATCCACCGCACATGCCGCCGGGCGCTATGCTAAGTCGAGACGACTGCGTGGCCCTCCGCAAGTCTTCGACAGTCTGCCCGCCGCAGGGAGTTGTCTCTGCGGCGGCGCGTTTTGTGGTATTCACAGAAATTCATGTTAAATGAGTTGAAAAAGCAGCCCTTTGCAGACATCTTTGGCACATTTAAAGCAAAGACCAAACGTAGCAATCCCAGCCAAATGGCTAGTGCTTAAAACCGCAAGCCAGCCCTTCATTGCAGTTTCTCTAATTGAGAAGCCATGCTTTCTTGTGTTAATCCCACGGTGAAACGTCAATAACCGCTTTGCCGATATTCGCATTCCTTACAAGGGCAAAGCATTCCGTTCACGGCAAGTCCCGCCTGCCGCTTATCCAATCCGCTATCTCGCGGGCGCTCTGCTCTGGCGGGCGCATCGCATCCACGCATATATGGTCTATGCCCCGCTCTCGCAGGTAAGCATATGCATAGTCATCCGGCCTGCGCGCCGCCATGTCCCAGAACGCGCGCTCTGCTTCGTACATGTCGCCGCCCACCTGCACCCGCTCGCCGAACATGGCATAAGAGCGCTCGCGCACGCGCCTCATGCGCTCCTGCCTGTCCGCGCTCAGGTATGCCGCCTCGGTTATCAGCGCATCCACGCGCGCATCGATGTCGCCGCGCACTGCCGCCAGCACGCAGTCTCCCGCCGCCATGTCCCCGGCAAGCAGCGCGCACGCGGTCTCCCGCGGCCGCGCCGAAGAATAGTCGCCCTTGCGCTCGAAGAAGTAGTCCTCCACGTCCAGAAACCTCCAGCCCAGCAAGCCGGCAAGCATACTGCCCACCGTGCTCTTGCCCGCGCCGTTGCCGCCGCAGATAAGCAGTCTGTGCATGTATATCGCTCCTTTTCCACTGTATTTATGATGACATGTCAAGTGCGATATGCGCGCACCGCTGCTTTGATATGGTGCGGGCCGCATGCCATGCGCGCATTCCTCACCCAGCGACATAACCGCCGCGCTGTGCATCCCGCATCAGATATCATACCATGAGCATGCATCACCCGACAACATAATCGCCGCGCTGTGCATCCCACAGCAGATATCATGCTCATACATCACCCCGCGACATAACCGCCGCGCAGCGCGCCCCGCATCATACATCATGCGCATTCCTCACCCCGTCATGCCCGCGCGCAGCTTGGCGATTATGCGGCTCTCCAGCCGCGACACCTGCACCTGCGATATGCCCAGTATCGCACCCGTGCGCGCCTGAGTGAGCTGGCCAAAGTAGCGCAGGCGTATAAGCTCGACTTCGCGCTCCTCCAGCGCTTCCATGCCTCGCTCCAGCTCCATGCGCTCAATGCGCATGTCGGTATCGTCGCTGCCTATGGTGTCGCCCAGCGTAAGTTCATCCTCGCCTATCGGCTCGCTCAGCGACCGCACGCTGCGGCTGGCGGCCAGCGCTTCCACCGCTTCGGCCACCTCCAGCCCGGCGCGCGCGGCCACCTGCTCTATCGTAGGCTCGCCCTCCTGCTCGCGCTCAAGCTGCTCGCGCGCGCGCAGGCAGGCGCGCGCCTTGTCTCGCAGCAGCCGCGACACGCGCATCTGACCATCGTCGCGCAGGAAGCGCCGTATCTCGCCCATTATGAGCGGCACGGCGTATGTGGAAAAGCGCACACCGAACTCCATGTCAAAGCCCTTTGCCGCCTTTATCAGCCCCATGCAGCCTAGCTGGAACAGATCGTCCCACTCCACGCCGCGCCCGGTGAAGCGCGCCGCCACCGACTTGACCAGCGCCATGTTCTCCTCTACCAGCGCATCC
Organism: Candidatus Fimadaptatus sp.; assembly: GCA_050946055.1. Taxonomy (GTDB): domain Bacteria; phylum Bacillota; class Clostridia; order Christensenellales; family Aristaeellaceae; genus Fimadaptatus. The sequence goes on from JBMNUB010000004.1 coordinate 28,874, forward strand.
AGCGCCGCCTTGTCTCCCGCCTGCGCGCGGCGGATGTATTCCATGTTGCGCTCATGCGTCGCCGTCATGCGCGCCCAGATGCTTGGTCATGCGCACTATGGTGCCTCGCCCGCGCTGCGAGGTCACCTCCACCGTGTCCATAAGGGTCTCCATGACCGTAAAGCCCAGCCCGGAGCGCTCCATGTCGGGGCGCGATGTGTAAAACGGCTGGCGCGCCTGCTCCACATCGTCTATGCCGCGCCCGGCATCGTGTACCTCGAACGCCGCCGTGCCGTCGTCGAATATGCTGCCGCTCAGGCGCACCATGCCATGCCGGCCCTCATAGCCGTGTATTATGGCATTGGTCACGGCTTCGCTCACGGCGGTCTTTACGTCGTTCATCTGCTCCACAGTCGGGTCCATGCGCATTATGAACGCCGCTGCGCACAGCCGCGCAAATCCCTCGTTCTCACCGCAGGCGAGAAAGTCCACCCTCATCTCGTTTACGCAGTTCATGTCCTATCACCCGCCCGCTCACATTTTCCGATTATCCTATACAGCCCGGACAGCTCCAGCAGCCTGTCCACCTGCCGATTGGCGCCGAACACGCTCACGCCGCCGCCGCGCGCCGCCATGCGCTTGTACCTGCCTATTATCACGCCCACGCCCGACGAATCCATAAATGTCATATTGCTCAGATCCAGCACCAGATACCTTACCGCCCTATCGCGGGTAAGCTCATCCAGCATGCTGCGCACAGAGTCGGCGCTGAAGTGATCCAGCTCGCCGCTCAGCTTTGCCGTGACGCTGGCGTGCGCCTTGTTGCCCGGCATATGAGCCACCTCCCTTGCCGCTTGTCCGGGTAAGTTTCGGCGCACCGGACATGTTCTCCTGTTGCGAAAGCGCTGTTTGTTTGTCGCAGGCATGGGTTTCGCTCGACATTATGCGCGGGGCAGAATCCGTACCGGCCACGGCATGCTCCTTGCGATACATGCTCAAACTTCATTCGCCACCGTGCGCGTGAGGTCGACGCCATATGCCGCTTCATTCGGCAATTCGCCGTGTATGAGGCGCGTATTTCCCGGCATCGTTCATATTTAACCCTTGTGCGCTGGCAAGGCGGCGTGCGTTTTATTATAATGCATCCATAAAATTGCATGAGGAGACTTGACATGACGGCAAAACTTTTGACCGCCGCGCGCGCATTCTGGGGCGAGGCGGTAAACAGGAAGCGCGTGGGCATGACGCTGTTCGGCGTGTTCGTGTGCGCGCTGAGCGTGGGCTTTTTTAACAACTCTATGTTTGGCGCTGACCCGTTCCAGTGCTTTGCCAACGGCCTGTCAAACGTGATACCGATAGGCTTCGGCACGCTGTACATGCTGCTGAGCATACTGATGCTGATAGCCGTGTTCTTCATGGACAAGCACTTCATAAACCTCGGCACGTTCATAAACCTGTTTATGACCGGATACGTGGCGCAGTTCTCCACATGGGCGATAGGCCAGCTGTTCCCCGACCCCTCGCTTGCATTGCGCATAGTGTTTCTGGCAGTGGGCGTGGTGATAATGTGCTTTGCCTCGTCGATATACTTCACCGCCGACCTTGGCGTATCGGTCTACGACGCGATAGCGCTGCATCTGGACAAGAAGCTGCCCATACCCTTCCGCGTGATACGCATATGCACAGACCTGATATGCGTGGGCATAGGTTTTTCGCTGGGCGCGGTCGTGGGCGTAGGCACGCTGATAACGGCGCTGTTCATGGGGCCGCTGATAGATTTGTTCAACCGCAAGGTGGCGCAGCCGTTCTTGTACGGGCGCGATGGCAGTCAGGGCAAGGCCAATGTCGGTCAATGACATAATAGGAATCATGAAAGGGCGCGGAGGGAATTAATCAGCCTTCCGCGCCCTAGGCTTGTCAAAAAGTTCGCCAAGGGCAGCATTGAGGGCAAGCTGCATCTCCCCTTTCATGATGCCGGTTTTGTCATTCCTTATAGCGACCAGCATTCCTCATCGGGCGGGATTATGACAAGCCCTGAGCCGCTGTTCTCTAAGTAGCGTTCATTCACTTTGAATGGCTGTCTGTCATAGCAGCGCCGGTTGTCTTTACTGCTGCAATCATTGGAGTTTTCTTTACATCAATAGGAAATAAATTGATAAGCCGGAGTGTTTCTAAAATGAACAAAAAGGCAATCGTGATCGTCACTGCCATAGCAATCGCTTTGGGGTTGAGCTTTGTGGCGTATCGCAATATAATCCCAAATGAGCATGTACCCGCTGCCGATGAAATAGCCCTGCACATACATTTGGATACGGAAGAAGATGTTGGATTGCTGGTTTTCGATTATCGCGCAAACAGTCATGAATACAGCGGCGGCATATCAAATGCTGACAAATCGTTAATCAGGCGCGATTCTGATAATATCGTGGTGTGGAATAAGGAGGAGCTGAACAACACCTCCGATCCCTTTGAGCTGTCGATTAAGTTCCGAATCATAACCGAATATGTAGCCCCCAATTATGAAAACATATACCCGGATGACATCACGAAATTTGTCGAGCCTATTTCATGGGAAGCCCGCTATGGCGAAACATACTCTATTGCCATCACCGGCGGCAAGGCAAATGGATACAAAGCCGTATTGAACTGATTTTATCGGAGGACATGGCAAACCCGGCCGAACCGGAGGGCTACAAGCAAGCAGGCTGCTTCCACCGCCAACAGCCCCGTCCATCCCTGCCGGTGGATAATCAAGGGAGCGGCAGCAAAAAGCGCTGCTGCCCCTGATACGTTTTGGGCATTGCCCGTCCATTGCTACTTACGTCCTTATCCTGAACGTATTTGGCGCAAAGCGATATACGAGTATGCTGGCCACTATGCCGTACAGCACGCAGAAGGCTATTGTCATAGCGCCGAATATCAATATCGGCATGCGCAGCTGCATCATGTAAAAGCATACAAGGTATGTCACGGCCATAATCACCTTATACGTGCCGCTTTTCATCTCCGTGCCGGCGTTATAGGGCTGCAGCAGGTAGTACACCGTGAGATAGTGTATCGAGAAGAACATGCTCATGCAGAGTATGGACACTATCAGCACCGCGTAGTCCAGCGGCGCATCCGTGCCCCCGCTGGCAAAGAGTATCAGCGCCAGTCCCATGCCTATTACCAGCGCCGGCACGGCGTTTATCTTGACTATCTCGCGCAGGCGTATCTGAAACAGGCGCAGTATGAACTTCGGGCGCTTGTAGAACGAGTAGGTGAGCAGGCTGTGGTCGCAGTTCATGAACAGCGCCTGAGTAAAGCCCGTGCCGCGATTTAGGCAGTACATTATGAACACAAAGTACGGCAGCCAGGTCATCACTATGCCGTTTATCATCGGCTTGAGTTCGGGCCGCAGGTATAGCGCCAGCAGCACGCCCATGGCGAGCAGGGCGCACACATACGATATCTTCTTTGACGAGTTCCAGAGTATCTTCTTGTGCCGCTTTATGAACAAATCGTTCAGGTATTCAAAACCGCTGCGCCTGCTGGTTATGGATGTGTCGGCGGAAATCCTCTTCTCGCTGGTCTGCTTGGCTATCTGCGCCGCGCTGTCCATCTGAAACGTCATTCCGGACAGCAGCTCGCGCACCAGCGCGCGGTAATCGCTGAACCTGATCACCTTGACAGCGCTGACAACGCCCAGAGGTATGCATATCAGAAGCAGCGCCATGGATACAGCCGCGGGCAGCACTATGCCCAGCGCGGGCAGTCCGTATGCCAGGACCAGCATTGCGCCTATCAAGCTCCACTCGTACTTGTTTAGCTTGTTTTCGTTATAGCCATGGCCGCGCTTTTCGTAGTCCCACAGTGTAAACGCCGCCACGAACAGCTTCATGCCCGCTATGCAAAACGGCAGCAGTGCGCCCTGCCATACCGGCAGACCTACCTCCGCGCCTAGCGCTATCGCAAACGGCATGAAGCCTACAACGACCTTTATCAGGTAGTATGCGTAGTTTATCAGCGTATACTGCCTTGCGTCCATGCGCATCAGCGATATGGCGTAGTACTTGTCCTTGGTGGGATTGAAAAGGCCGGTGTTGGCAAAGCTGCCTATCATGGTGAGCAGCAGCAGTATGTGCAAGAACAGCCCCGGCTGCGGCAGTCCTTCATACAGCAGTCCCGCGCCATACACCATCAGTATCATATACAGCAGCTTGCCTATAAACGCAGACGCTATCTCCCACAGCACGGACAGCACATTGGCAAACGCCTTCAGCCCGCGCGAGCTGTACAGCGAGGTGGGAAGCAAATCCTTTATCAGCGGCATCTGCTTGAGCGAGAACAGTATGCTGTTGACGCGATAGGCGTTTCTAAGCGCCATCGATATCCTCAGTGTCTTATTCATTTTCCCCCTCCATGAGCGCCGCGATTATCTTGTCCTTGAACTCCTTGCTGTCCAGATTGGCCTTATCGACCGTTTCCAGCTCGCCATGGTGCAGCAGCACTATCTCGTCGCAGAGGTCGAGCGCAAGGTCCATTATGTGCGTGGAGAATATCGTTATGCGATCCTGCTTGAGCGAGCGAAGCAGCTGCTTCATCTCCTCGGCCACCACCACGTCCAGCGAGGTCAGCGGCTCATCCAGCAGCAGTATGTTGGGGCGCGATATTATGTTTATCAGCATCTGCATCTTGTTCTTCATGCCGTGCGAGTAGTCCTTGAGCAGCTTATCCCTGTCCTCAGTGGCTATGCTCACATAGTCAAAGTACTCGTCGATGCTCTTTTTGTCAGATATGGACTCGGAGTTTATGTCGATAAAGAACTTGAGGAACTCCCTGCCCGTCAGGAACTCCGGCACAGCGGGCGTGGACAGCACATAGCCTATGTCGTCCGCCGTGACCTCACGGCGCTCACCGCCATCCTCGATATAGAATCTGCCGCCGTCTGACTTGATGTCGCGGTTTACGCAGTTGAAAAGCGTGGTCTTGCCCGCGCCGTTTCTGCCCAGCAGACCGTATATCTTGCCCGACTCGAATGCAAAGTTCACGTCTTTGAGCACATTCTTGCTCTCGAAGCTCTTTAGCAGGTGTTCTATCACGAATCTCATATATATCCTCCTTTGCACATGCGCATGCAGTACTTATACATGGCGTTACGCCATCCGACTGCATATTATGCATGCCTCCCCATTGCGCTTTTTATTATAGCTATGGGCGCATATCCGTCAAGCACGATTTTCGCAAGAAAGTGAAGTTTTTCTTTGCCCGACTGCAAATAGCGCTGGTCATAGTTTTTGCGCGTATGTCATATACCCTGCGCGGTATTACATAGAGAGGATATATTCGCCGTCCGCTATCATTGTGCATTGTGACATGCAAATACCCACTTCTGACTTTTCTTCGGAAGCGGGTATCTTTGAACGTATTCTGTTGGCGCGCTATGGCTTATATGTGCCACATTGCACACCGCGTGCTCTGGCTTAGACGCGACGCATCGCACACCACGCGCTCTGGCTTAGCCGCGACACATCGCGCACCGCAAACTCTGGCTTAGACGCACCACATCGCGCACCGCAAACTCTGGCTTAGACGCGCCACATTGCGCACCGCGCACTCTAGCTTAGCTGTGCCGCATCGCATCGCGCACCGCATGCTCCAGCTTAGCCGCACTCCATCACGCCTTATCCGCGCCAGCCAGCTCAACCACCTTACCCAGCCTGCCCTGCTCATGCAGCTGGTATATCATCTCACCGAACATGGAGTTCGCCCACGCAAACCACGTACGGGTAAAGTCGTTGGGATTGTCGGGATCAAAGCTCTCGTGCATGAAGCCCGTGCCGGCATGCGTGTCCAGCAGCATGCGCATCAGCTGCGCCGCCTCGCCATCATCGTCCGTGGTCATGGACTGCACGCACAGCGCTATCGGCCACACATAGCCCTTGGGCGTATGGAAGCTGCCTATGCCGCGCGCGAACCTGCCCTCGCCATAGCAGGGGTTGCCCGCACTCAGCACGAACGCCCGCGTCCTCAAGTACATGGGATCGTCCTTTTCGCACACGCCCAGATACGGCAGCGACAGAAGGCTGGGCACATTGGCGTCATCCATGAGCAGATGAGTACCCAGACCATCAGTCTCGTAGGCGTATATCTGCCCATACTCAGGATGCTCGACCTTGGCATAGCGCTCCAGACCCTCATGTATGTCGCGCGCCAGCGCCTCTGCGCGCACGGCCAGCGGCTCATCGTCCATCATGCGCGCCAGCTCCGCCGCATATACCATAGCGCTCCCGGCAAAGAGGTTGGACGGCACCAGATAGCCGTATACGCACGCATCGTCGCTGGGGCGGAATCCGCTCCAAGTCATGCCGGTATAGCCCACGGGCGCGCCATGGCCATCGTGCGACAGCGTGTCCTGCGGCGGGCAGTCGGTGCGTCGGAACCAGTACGGGCTATCCTCATGGCGCTGCTCGCAGCACAGCACATCCAGTATGGTGCAAAGCGCCCTATGGAAATCCTCAGTCAGGAACGTGCGGCTGCCGGTTTTGTCAAAGTAGCGCTTGGCCAGCAATATGGGATAGCACAGCGAGTCTATCTCGTACTTGCGCTCCCAGACCCAGCCCGAATGCGCCGGTTCATCCTGCGTCCACATGCGTCCATTGTCCTCGACATTGAACGCATTGGCATACGGGTCTATGAGTATGCAAGCCGCCTGCCGGGCTATCAGCCCCTCGACCATGGCCGCCACGTCAGCATCGTCGCAGAAGCGCAGGTAATGCAGCACCTGCGCGGTGGAATCCCTGAGCCACATCGCCTCGATATCGCCGGTTATGACGAAGGTATCGCCCTTTTCCATGCTGCGCACGGTGGTCTCCAGCGTGTTCAAGAAGCACTTTTCGAACATGTCGTACAGGCCGTCTATCCGCTCAAGCTCCGGTCTGAGCGCCTCAAGGCACCGCCTTATCCTCTGAATCATTTCCATAGACAAATGTTCATCCTTTCAGTTACTGCAATGTGGCTTGCGCTGCGCGCTGATTTTTGATGTAAGCATAGCATTTGCGGCGGGGTTTGTCAATGAGGGGGTGCCGTATATAGTATGCGCCGAGCAACGTGCATGTGCTTTACCTTGACAAACCTCAGACTTTTGCTAAAATATTTACCATGACTGGCATGCAAAATGGTCAACTATGTGCTTCTCAAAGAGGTCATGGCAATATCATGCTGTATGCTTAAGGAGGCACGGCTATGAAGGCTCTGCGCTGGATAATTCATTCATCAGTCGCACGCAATATGATGATCTGCTTTCTTCTCGTAATAATACCCACGCTTGCACTGGGTCAATTTTCCAGCTACAAAGGCATACAAGCTGCTGCGCATGAAATAACATCCTCGCATGAGAATTCGCTGGCGCTATTAGGCGACCAGCTTGCAGACCGCATGTCAACTCTGGATCAAATGGCAGGCGCTATGCTCTTGGACGATGACCTGATGTCCATAGCCAATCAAAGAGGCGCGCGTATAGATCTATTTGACTATGTGCTTTTTCGCAATAAAATGGCGCTCTATAACATGCCAAATTTTCTCAACTGCGAAATGCATATAGTTCTGCCCCAGCAAAATAGAACTATCTCCATATTTTCCGGCGTAGAAAAACTTGACCCTGAATCTGCCGCCACACTTCAGACAATAGAGCAAAAGACCATGTGGCTCGTTCGTCCCTCGATAAAAGATCCTGCCAAGAGCTGCCTTTCTGTGTACCGCGGCTTTGTGCGTCCCAAACAGACCAGCCCATATTGTCTGCTAGAGATATCTCGCGCCGAGATGCGGAACGTCCTTAGCACAATGGTGGCCAACACCCATATTCACAGCGCCTTCTTTATAGACGGAATGAACAACATAATATCTACCAACGACGGTGAAAATTCCGAGCTGGCTGAGATGGTGCGCGCATATGCTGGCAGCTCAAGTCAAGATGAGCCGCAAAGCGAGCTTATATCATATAGAGGCCGTCAGTATAGACTTATGCTGCATCAGATAGGTAATTATCCTTGCCGCATAGGTCTGGTACTTGATGAATCAGAGCTTTTCCTGCCACTTGAGAATTTAAGGACCATATACATAGTATTCACGATATTTGTACTGCTGGCCAGCGCACTGTTCATAGTGGCGCTGTACATGCAGATGTTTGCGCCTTTGCACGCAATAGTTGACGGAATGCGCGAATTGGAGAATGGTAATCTTAGTGTGCGTGTAAATATAAAGCAGCACTATAACGAGTTTTCGTTCATGACACGTCAGTTCAATACCACTGTCGAGCAGCTTGACAACATGATAAAGGAGTCCTATCTAAACCAGCTGCAGCTCAAGCAAGCACAGCTGCGCTATCTGCGTTCGCAGATAAATCCGCACTTTCTGTACAACAGCCTGTTCAGCCTATACAACATGATAGAGACTGGTGAATTGGACAGTGCCTCTGAAATGGCTATATATCTGGGCAAGAGCTACCAACGCAGCGCTCATATGGGGGCAAACGACGTCACATTGGACGATGAGTTGTCTAGCATAGACGTATATTTGCACATAATGTCTTTACGCTTCCCGGACAGGCTAAAGTTGTCCATGGATATACAGCCCGAGGCGCGCAAGTTGAAAGTGCCGGTACTATCCATTCAGACTATAGTAGAAAACGCCGTGCTGCACGGCATGGAAGGCACGAGCCAGCTCTGTGAAGTCAAGCTTTCTGCTGCTATCAAGGATGACCGCCTGCACATAGCCGTAGACGACACAGGCAAAGGCATGCCGCCAGAGCAGCTCAGCGCCATACGAGAAAGGCTGCGCTCAATAAGCCCTCTTGAAGATACTCACGGCATCGAAAACGTATATCTGCGGCTAAAGCTTATGTATGGCGACGAAATCTCAATGACCATAGAAAACCATCTGCCGCATGGCACGAGCGTCATGATGATAATACCGCTAAAAAAGGAGGCTGATTGCAATGTATAGTCTGCTTCTGGTCGATGACGAGCCAAATATACTAAACGGCCTGTATCAAAACGTCGCTTGGATGGACATAGGCATATCGGTCGTATACAAGGCCTCCCTTGCTAAGGACGCAATAGAGATAATACGGCACGAGCATATAGACCTGGTGATAACCGATATACGCATGCCCGAGATGGACGGAACAGAGCTTGCGGCTATCATCCGTCGCAACTGGCCGTATACCAAGATAATCTTCCTGACCGGCTATCAGGAGTTTGCATATGCGCACGAGGCCGTATCGCTTGGTGTATTTAGATATATGCTAAAGCCGATAATGTATGAAGAACTGCTCAATGCCGCGGATGAAGCCCTGCATGAACTCTCCAATGAGCTTATGCAGATGGTGCGGATAAAAAACATGGAGCAGACCATAGGCATGCTGCGCCCGGTAATGCGCGAACGCATAATCTCCAACTGGCTGGCACGCGGCAACATACAGTTTCTGGATGACGAAGCCATGCTAAAAGAGTACAATCTGCTCATGCGCCATGGCTATTGGGGCTTCCTGGCCGCAGTGCGTCCAGACATGCCTGCATCTACGCAGGGAAATGACCTGCTGCTTAGTCATTACGCAATCCGCGACAGCGCTGCCGACATACTCTTTCCGGGCGGTGCAATGGTGGACATGCTGAACAGCGACTGCATAACCGTACTCGCGTTCATGTGGGCAAGCAACCCCGAGGCGCGCTCAGGTCAGGCACGAATAGTCTCCTGCATGGAAGCATTTCAGCAGTCCATACTTAATGCACTGGGCAAGTATACCACAATATACTGGACGAGGACAGCCACAGTTGAACAACTGCCACAGGTATACTTTGAGCTTAAAAAGCGCATAAACCAGCAGCAACTCCTTGTATCGCACAGCATAATAGGTCCTGAGAATGCATGTGGTTCTATAGCGCCTATGGAAAGCCTTCAGTTGAGACCAACATTCTCCGAGCTTATAGCCGGACTGCATAAGAAGTCGGCGCTCGAACGCTTGGATGTGATATTTCAAGAGCTGCGGCATCTGGAGAGCACCAATCGTTCGCCCGTATTGCAGGTATATCACGAGATAACCGGCACACTGGTGAGCGACTCTCTTTCGCGCGGACTGCCGCTTCAGGCATGGGCGGGCGAGACAATAGATTTTTTCGAGGGCATATCCTCAGCGACTTCGCTGGACACGTTCCACTCGTATGCCGAGCGCGCCGTGGTTCAGTACATAGACCATGTATATGCCAGCAGCGTAACCCAAACTCAAAGCATGGTCATGGCTATAAAAGAGGCAATAAAGCAGGATTTGGCAAGCGACATAACCGTAGCTTCTTTGGCAGAAAGGTTTGCTTATCATCCCAACTACCTATCGCAGACCTTCCGCCACGAAACCGGTATGTCGCTTCAGGACTACATAATCAGCGAGCGCATGAGCGCCGCCAAGCGCCTGCTGACTCAAGGGCTTTCAGTAGGCGAAGCCGGTGCAAGCGTAGGATATACAAACATCACCCACTTCAGCCGCATCTTTAAAAAGCTCGTCGGAGTAAGCCCCAAGCAATATCAAAAGAGCGGCGGACAGCCATAGTCTGCGACCATTTATATTGTGTAATGCAAAGCCGAGCTTCTTCCCGGCTTTGCATTATTTTCATTGTTGCATTTAATTTCATGCATGAAAGAGAAAAACGACAAATTTTTCTGTTATTACGTCGTTTACTTTGTCTGCATTCCGTTATAAGATAATGTCACAAGATATTTTATGCATGGCGCCGATGCAGAAAAATCATCCAATATGCTTTAATCATCACAGGAGGTATACCGATGAAGAAGTTCAATCGGATAGGTTCCGCGCTGATAGCGGCAGGTCTCATGTTCTCTGCCTGCGGTTCGGCTCTGGCCGAGGAAGATACCGCGACATATGACCCGAAATACTTTACCCGCTATGAGCCTGCCATAACGCTCACCACTCACTCCATAGTGACGCCCACTACCATGTTCCAGGACGATGACACCGCCGAGAACAACGGCTGGACTCGCTGGCAGAAGGAAAAGCTGGGCATAGAGTGGAAGCTCGACTGGACCGCGCCCGACGGCACGACCGATCAGCAGAAGCTCGATCTGGCATTCGCCAGCAACGATATGCCCGACGTGATAAGTGCCACTCCCGCTCAAATAGCCAAGTACGCCAAGGCCGGTCTGCTCGTTCCGCTGGATGACCTTATAGAGCAGTACGCTTCCCCGCTGGTAAAGTGGGGGCTTGAGGATGCGGTTGAGTCCACTCAGGGCGCATACTTCCTGCCCGGTACTGTAGATGGCAAGATATACTCCATCCCCGTCATGAGCGACACCATAGTCTTCTGGAACAACGGCTTCATACGCATGGATATACTGAAAGAGCTGGGCATGGACGTTCCCACCAATTTGGATGAGCTGGAAGCCGTATTCGATGCGTATATTGCCAAGTATCCTGGCAGCTATCCCCTCGCCATGGAAAACTCGCTGGCCGCTATGCAGATAGTCAATGCGCCTTACAAGGTTGGCAAAGGCTACTGGATAAAGAAGGATGACGGCACGATAGGCTACGGCAGCGTTCAGCCCGAGGCAAAGCAAGCGCTGGGCCGGATGGCCGAGTGGTACCAGAAGGGCTATATCGACCCCGAATTCGTAGTCAAGGACGGCGCCAAGATGAACGAGACCGCCATAGCCGGCGACTTTCTCGTATACTACGGTTCTTGGGCAAGCATAGCTACGCCCTTCACTCCCATGTGGGCCAACAAGCCCGAAGCCGATCCTCAGATACTGCCATTCCTGAACGGTGAAGACGGCTCCACCCGCGTATACGTAAAGAGCTGGTTCACCAGCATGAAGGCCATAACCACCGCCTGCGAACATCCTGAGGCACTGTTCTATCTGCTGAATGAGAACTGGGATTCCCGCTTCCGCAGCGATATGGAGATACGCGAGCTGATGGAGAAGGAATACGGCTACACCTTCAAGTATCCTGTGACCGAGGAGCTTACCCCCAACAACATTGAGGAAGTCGCGCGTGACTATCCGCAGGCCACTCAGCCCCGCGAGCTGTGGAAGTACGACTATCCCGAGGACATACAGGGCATGGGCTACTTCAACAACTTCTATACTCACTATGCCAAGATATTCGGCTTCACCGGTGAGCCCGTATCCGTGCTCAACCGCGACCTCAAGTCCATGGCCGAAGCTGTGCGCACCAACGACATGAGCCTTCTGACCGTAAACGGCAAGAGCATGTACGACGAGTGGACCAACTCCAACCCCAACATGCTCACCAACTGGGCCAATACCGAGGCCTATTGGAGCGAGTTTGAAAAGAGCGGCCAGTACGTAGCCGATGTGTTTGCGGGTGCAGCCACCGATACCATGACCGAAAAGCAGGCATATCTGGACAAGCTGGAGCTTGAGACCTACACTCGCATCATAATGGGTACCCAGTCGCTGGATTCCTTCGACACCTTCGTCACCGATTGGATGAATAACGGCGGTGAGCGGATAACCAAGGAAGTCAACGATTGGTACAATAGCAACAACAAGTAATCTGGCAGCAGCCATATCTCTGCACTGACGGATGGGGCCTGCGGATCATCCGGTCCGCAGGCCCTGTTTGAACGATTTGGAAAGGTGGTCGTCCCATGAACCGCACTATCCCTGCTTCACCCCAAAAAAAGAGCTGGGTGGACAGTCTGCACCTTGCCCGCACCTGGCAGCTTTATGCTATGCTGATTATACCTCTTATACTGACGATCATCTTTGATTATACGCCTCTGTACGGCTTGATAATGGCCTTTCAGGACTATAATCCTGCACTGGGCTTCAGTAAGAGCGAATTTGTGGGGCTTAAGTGGTTCCGCACTGCCATGAACATGCCCGACTTTAACAACATAGTGCGCAACACGCTCACGATATCTATTGGCAAGATAGTTTGCGGACAAATAAGTGCCATACTATTTGCACTGTTGCTCAACGAAGTGCACTGTCACACATACAAACGCACTATACAGACGATATCCTATTTTCCTCACTTTTTATCCTGGGTAATAATTGGTGGCGTATTCACCGATATGTTAAGCACAAAAGGCATAATCAATCAGATAATAATGCTGTTTGGCGGCCGACCCATATTCTTCCTAGGAAGCGCCAATCACTTTCAGGGAACTATGATAGCCCTTGAAACATGGAAAGAATTCGGTTACAGCGCTATAATGTATCTCGCGGCAATAACCAACATCAATCCCGAACTGTATGAAGCGGCGACCATAGACGGTGCAGGTCGCTTACAGCAGACATGGCATGTAACTCTGCCCGGCATCAGCGTCACCATAGTCATGCTTGCCGTGCTAAGTCTGGGCGGCATAATGAACGCGGGCTTTGAGCAGATACTGGTCATGTACAATCCCGCCGTTTATCAGACCGGAGATATATTGGATACGTTTATATACCGGCAGGGTTTGCTGGACGCGCAGTATTCCCTTTCTACTGCCATAGGCCTGGTCAAATCCGTAATAGGCCTTGCGATGATGCTGATAGCAAACGGCCTTGCCTCCAAGTTTGCCAACTATCGAATCTTCTGAGTACGGGGAGATATTATCATGAATGCAAGTCTTTCAAGATCAAAGGGATACTTCGCTTTTACGGTATTTAACTATATACTGATGGGCATTCTGGCACTGACCTGTCTGCTGCCGATAATACACGTGCTGGCCGTATCGTTCAGCGATGCCGCTTCCGCAGGAGCTAACAAGGTCACGTTCTTCCCAATGGGCTTTAATACTGCTGCCTACGACCTCGTTTTCCGCAATGCAGTATTTGGCCGCTCGTTCGTGATATCGGTCGTGCGCACCGTTGTGGGCACAGCCATAAGTTTGCTCTGCACCGTGCTGGTCGCCTATCCCCTTTCTAAGGACAAGTCTGAGCTAAAGGGCAGGAACATAATCCGCTGGATATTCGTAATACCCATGCTGATAAACGGCGGCGTAGTTCCCGGCTTCATACTTATACGCAACCTACACCTGATCAACTCCATATGGGCGCTGATACTGCCCGGCTGCGTGCCGGGAATGTATATAGTCATGATGATGAACTTCTTCCGCGGCATAAATCGCGGCCTGCTGGATTCTGCGGCAATAGACGGTGCTGACGAGATAACAACTCTGACGCGCATAATCCTGCCGCTGTCCACCGCATCAATAGCCACGATAGTGCTGTTTACGCTGGTCAGGTATTGGAACGAATGGTTTGGCGGTCTCATATTCATGAGCGAACGCTCAATGTGGCCTTTGCAGACTCTCCTTCAGCAGATGATGAAGACCATGGATGTTACGGGCTTCTCATCCAGCGACATAACCATGCTCACCAAGCTGTCCGACCGATCCTTCCGTGCGGCACAGATAATCATAGCTACTGTGCCGATAATGTGCGTATATCCCTTTATGCAGCGCTTCTTCATAACCGGCATAACCCTTGGTTCTGTAAAAGAGTAAGTGCATTTGATTTGCAAATGCCAAGTACAGTATGGTAATATAATCGGGAGGTGTCTTATGCTTTACCCCAAGAGTCATGAGCCTTTGTCCGCTGAACAGTTTAACAATCCCGGCTGCGAATATCGCGCCACTCCCTTCTGGGCTTGGAATAACAAGCTGGATTCCAATGAGTTGTGCTGGCAGATAGAGCAGTTCAAAAAGATGGGTTTTGGCGGCTTTCACATGCATGTACGCACAGGCATGGCCACCGAATACCTGAGTGACGAATACATGGATATAATACGCCAGTGCGTAAACAAGGCTGAAAATGAGGACATGCTGGCATGGTTATATGACGAGGATCGCTGGCCTTCGGGCGCTGCGGGCGGTCTTGTCACGCGCGATCATCGCTATCGCCAATGCTTCCTCGTATTTTCGCGCGATAAGCTGCCTGACAGTGAGCCTCTGGCGGTATTCGACGTATCCCTGGCTGCAGACGGCACGCTGAACGATTATCGCCGCATATCGGAAGGCGAGTCTGTAAGCGGCTTTGCACTGTATGCCACTGTCCAGCTCGCGGGCGACAATCCGTGGTTCAACAATCAGGCGTATCTCAACACGCTCGATCCGGAAAGTGTGCGTGCATTCCTGCACACCACCCACGACCGCTATTATGAGACAGTGGGCGAGCAGTTCGGCAAGCGCATACCCGCGATATTCACCGACGAGCCGCAGTTCTCATGCAAGGGTACGCTGTCGTTTGCATTCGACACTCATCCTGTCACGCTGCCCTGGACTCACGACTTCCCGGAGAGCTTCATGCGCGCATACGGACAGGATGTCACCGCCATGCTGCCCGAGCTGCTGTGGGATCTGCCGGACGGCAAAGTATCCACGCTGCGCTATCACTATCACGACCATGTTGCAGAGCGCTTTGCGCAGGCGTTTGCCGACCAATGCGGCAAGTGGTGCCGCGAGCACGGCATATCGCTCACCGGCCACATGATGCAGGAGCCCACTCTGGAAAGCCAGACCGGTTCTTTGGGCGACACGATGCGTTCCTACCGCGCGTTTGACATACCCGGCATAGACATGCTGTGCGACCGACGTGAATTTACAACAGCCAAGCAGGCGCAGTCCGCCGCGCATCAATACGGCCGCGAAGGCGTATTGTCCGAACTGTACGGCGTGACTAACTGGGACTTTGACTTCCGCGGCCACAAGCTTCAGGGCGACTGGCAGGCAGCACTGGGCGTGACGGTCAGAGTACCTCACCTTTCGTGGGTATCCATGAATGGAGAGGCCAAGCGCGATTACCCCGCGACATTCAACTATCAAGCGCCTTGGTACCAGCAGTATTCGGCCATTGAAGATCACTTTGCACGCACGGCCTATGCGCTCACCCGTGGAGAGCCGCTGTGCCGTGTAGGTGTAATACATCCCGTGGAGAGCTACTGGCTCCATTGGGGTGCGCGAGAGAACACCGCCGCCATACGCGACCAGATGGACAAGCGCTTCCTCGAGCTTACTGAATGGCTGCTTCGCGGGCTGATAGATTTCGACTTCATATGCGAATCCCTGCTGCCCGGACAGATATCAGAAAATGACATCGACGGATGCAAATTCCCGGTAGGCAAGATGCGCTACGATGCCATAATAGTGCCGCCACTTAAGACCATGCGCTCCACCACGCTCAAGCTGCTGCGCCGTTATCGTGATATGGGTGGCCGCGTGATATTCCTTGAGAAGGCACCCGAACTTATGGATGCACTGTCCAGTTCAGAGCCTATGGAGCTCTACAATTCTTGCGAACAATGCACCTTCGACAAGGTGACGCTGCTTAGCCGTCTGGCTGATCTGCGCGATGTAGAGGTCAGGGATGCATCCGGCGCAGCCATGGACACGCTACTGTACCAGATGCGCAAGGAAGGCGACTGCCGCTGGCTGTTCCTGTGCCACGCGGAAGGCCCAGAAAACCCGGATATCCCCTCGGGCAAGCGCATAACTATAAGGCTCAATGGACTATGGACACTCAAGCATTACGACACCATGACCGGCAGCATACAGCCTCTGGATGTACAACATGCGCAGAATTGGACCGTGCTTCAGCTTGACCTTTACGATCACGACTCGCTGCTGCTGTACATGGAGCCCACGGCTGTGGCTTGTGCGCAGCCTCAGCGTTCAAAAGCAAAGTCCGCGCCAGAACTGGTTAGCCGTTTCTTAAGCGCCGTGCCAATTACGCTGTCCGAGCCCAATGTGCTGCTGCTGGATATGGCAGAGTACGCGCTCGACGATCAGCCTCTTCGCCCAGTCGAAGAAGTGCTGCGCCTGGACAACATACTGCGCAAGGAGCTGGGCTGGGCGCGCCGCGGCGAGAGTTTTGCACAGCCATGGGTAGAACAGGATTGCTCCACGCCTCACACGCTGCACCTGCGTTATCGCTTTGACAGCGAAGTAACTGTGCATGGCGCGGCATTGGCGCTTGAGAACGCCGACATATCCAGCGTCATGCTGGATGGAGTATCTGCACTGCCCACCGACGGCTGGTATACCGATCACTGCATAGGCCGCCGTCCTCTTCCCGACATCGCTCCGGGCAGCCATGCGCTGGATGTCATAATGCCCTATGGCCGCTCGATAGACGTTGAGGCTGCATACCTGCTGGGCGACTTCGGAGTTTCGATGCGCGGCATATGCGGCACGCTTACAGCGCCTGTGCGCAGCTTGGCGTTTGGCGATATTACTCGCCAGGGTCTGCCCTTCTACGGCGGCAACATAACGTATCACATGACCTGTGAGCTGATGTCTGGAGAATACTCGCTTACGGCCAGCCAGTACCGCGGGCATCTCATGCGCCTGAGCGTAGACGGTCAGGATGCGGGCCTTATGATATTCTCGCCGTATAAGGCAGCTTTCAGCATAGCAAGCGCCGGCAAGCATGAAATCGACCTCACATTGTTCGGCAGCAGAGTAAATACATTTGGTCAGGTTCATCAGGTTGACAAGCAGCTTGAATGGTGGGGACCGGAGTCCTGGCGTTCCGAGGGTGCGAGCTGGTCGTATGAATATCAGCTCTGGCCGCAGGGCGTGCTGAAGTCCCCGGAGCTGTTCAAGGAGGGCTAAGGCGCTATCGCAGCACCGAATCACACACTAATAGGAAGGAAACAACTATATGCCTTATCAGAATCTTCGCACAGAGCATCCGCGTCCCGATCGCGTTCGCAAGGAATGGATGACGCTAAACGGCGCATGGCACTTTGCCTTCGACCATGAAAACTGCGGCATAGACAAACTTTGGTACAAGGACGCTTCCCCGCTTGACATGACCATACAGGTGCCGTTTGCTTATCAGAGCAAGCTCTCCGGCATAGACGTACAGGATGCCTGCGACGTAGTTTGGTACAGCCGCGAGATTTCCATACCCGAAGCCATGAACGGCAAGCGCCGCCTGCTGCACTTTGGCGCAGTGGATTACCGCGCGGACGTATGGCTGGACGGACAGTATCTGGGCTGTCACGAAGGCGGCTACACGCCCTTCACCTTTGACATAACTCACCTCACCCAGAAAGAGGGTGAAATCCATACCCTGACCGTGAGATGCGAGGACAGGCTGGACTTTGACCAGCCGCGCGGCAAGCAGAGCTATCGTCCCGAGCCGTTTGCCTGCTGGTACACTCCCGTGACCGGCATATGGCAGAGCGTATGGCTGGAAGGTGTAGGACAGTACTATCCTTTGGACTTCCGGCTCACTCCTGACCTCGCCCACGGCGCGCTCAATGTGGAGATAGACTTAAACGACTTACCCCGCGATTGCTCGATAAGGCTTACGGCATCGTTTGACGGCAATATCGAGGCACGCCAGGAAGTATTCCTCACCACTGACCGCCATGTAAGCACTACGATTTTCCTGCGGCACAACGAGCAGCTCGAGGGCATACACATGTGGTGGCCGCACGACCCCGCGCTGTACGACCTGACCATAGAAACGATAGTGGGCGGCAATGTCTGCGATGAGCTAAATACATACTTCGGCATGCGCGAGGTAAGCGTATGCGGCAATAGGATAAAGCTCAACTTCTCTACGCTCTATCAGAAGCTGATACTGGATCAGGGCTATTGGCCCGATGGTCTGCTCACCGCGCCCAGCGACGATGCGCTGCGCCGCGATGTGGAGCTTACCCTTCAGATGGGCTACAACGGCGCACGCAAGCATCAGAAGTTTGAAGATCCCCGCTATCTCTACTGGGCTGACAAACTGGGACTGCTTGTATGGGGTGAATTGCCCAGCGCATACTGGCTGCGCGACAGCGAAAAGCGCAATATGATACGCGATCTGTCCGAGGCCATAAAGCGTGACTACAATCATCCCTGCCTGATAACTTGGGTACCGCTCAATGAGAGTTGGGGCGTACCCTTTATCCAGAGCCAGAAGGAAGCGCAGCAACTCAACGACTGCCTGTATCACCTGGTGCATTGCCTGGACGGAACGCGTCTCGTCTCCGGCAACGACGGTTGGGAGATGGCCGCCACTGATATATTCACGATACATGATTACACCGCCTGGCCCGAGCAGCTCAAGCCTGAATACGGCAGTAAGGATGGCATACTGCGCGGCGCACCCGGCAGCGAACGCCTGTCCAGCGCTCATGGATATGATCACGTAGGCAAGCCCATGCTCATAACAGAGTACGGCGGCATAGCCATGCAGAAGGACTCCGGCGGCGAAAACTGGGGCTACAACGGCATGGTCAATGACGAAAAGAGCCTGCTAGAGCGCCTCGATGCCATAACTCAGGCGTTCAAGCACATGCCTGACTCCTGCGGTTATTGCTATACCCAGCTGACCGACGTATTCCAGGAGGTCAATGGACTGCTGGATATGGACAGAAACCCAAAGGTAAGCGTGGATGAAGTGCGCAGAATAAATCAGCAGCGTTAGCAAGACAATCACAAACAGCTTATGCAGCCTTTATTATGCTGCGTAAGCTATTTGTAATTTTAGCCCTTGCTATATGCGTTTTATAAATGCTCCCCCAAACGCTTCAAATTCCAAGCCTTGAGGCTTAACAAGCGGACCAATGACCAAAATGCGCATTGGCCCTTTATTGCCTTCCTCCCATGGCGGAATCATGATGCCGGGCGCGTTAGCCGTCCGGGAAACCGTGAATGGATAATAAGCCAGCCGGTTTCCGCAAGCACATTGGGCGCACGCAAAAAGCGCCCTGAGCCGCTGATGCAGCGCAGGACGCCCGGACTATCGCAAAACCATGGAGAGCTTGAGGCGCCGCAGCCCGCTCTAATTAAATCGCGCCCCGCGACAGATGCGACGGGCGCATGATTTTTGCATCGGGAAATTCCATTTTCCAGAGCAAAGGTATCTGCCTTGCAGTTTCCACGCCCGGAAGCCTTCAGGATCTCAGTGGAAGCTGATAGGGGTTGCAGTGGCGTGACTCCGCCTATCAAGCGCCTCCCTTGACAAATTGAGCGCCCTGAGCCGCTGATGCAGCGCAGGACGCCCGTGTATTGTCTGCTTTTCAATTATATCTCTAACCTGTGCCGGGCAGCCAATTCACATGCACATAAGCCCAATAAGTATGCCCAGCAGCGCGCCCATTATTACCTCAAACGGCGTGTGGCCTATAAGCTCCTTTAGATGTACCTGAGTGAGCTTGCTGCCGCGCCGCATCATGTCCTGTATTATACGGTTTATGGCCGCCGCCTGCTTGCCCGCCGAGCGCCGCACGCCCGCCGCGTCGTACATGACTATCAGCGCCAGCGCTACGGCTATTGCAAACTCCACGCTCTGAAAGCCGCGAGACAGTCCCGTCGCCGTGGCCAGCGCACATATGAACGACGAATGCGACGAGGGCATGCCGCCCGAGCCAAACATGCGCGAAAAGTCCCAGCGCTTGTATACTATGAAAGTCAGCAATACCTTGAGCAGCTGCGCCACGAACCAGCCCATTATCGCCGCCCACAGCACGCGATTGGCAAACAAAGCCTCTAATCCGTCCAACTGACCGCCCCCTCACCTGTCACGGCAGGCCATGGCATCCAGCTCGTGCGCAAAGTAATCCTCGCCCGGCATGCCATTAAGCGCTTTGCGCGCCTGCCGCACCAGTTCATCGCGTATTTCCAGCGTGCGCTCCACGCCGTAGAGCGACGCATACGTGAGCTTGCCGCTGCCGGCATCCTTGCCCACGCTCTTGCCCAGCGCCGCGCTGTCGCCGCACACGTCCAGATAGTCATCCACCACCTGAAACAGCAGCCCGAACGGACGCGCAAACCGCATCATGCGCTCGCGCACTTCCTCGCCAGCGCCCGCCAGCTCGCACGCCGCCTCAAACGGCGCCATTATCATGCGCGCCGTCTTGCGCATGTGTATGTAGGACAGCATGTCCTCAGCGCTCATGGCTTTGTCAGGCATAACTATATCGGCATAGCCCGCATCCGCCCCGGCGCGCTCGCAGGCCAGATCGGCGCACTGTCCGGCCACCATGCCGCCGCAGCCCGCCGCCGAAGCTATGCGCTCCAGCGCGCGCACCTCGCGCAACGCCGCCTGCTGTCCCCGGCCTATTGCGTCGCTCAGCACGCACTCGAATGCGCGCGTGAGCAGTCCGTCGCCGGCAAGTATCGCCTGCCCCTCGCCGAACACAACGTGACTGGTGGGCCTGCCGCGGCGCATGGTGTCGCCGTCCATGCCCGGCAGATCGTCGTGTATCAGCGAATAGGTGTGTATCATCTCCAGCGCGCAGGCGCATACCGAAGCGCCCTCGCCGCCGCCCAGCGCATCCGCCGCCGCCAGCAACAGCACGGGGCGCATGCGCTTGCCGCCCGCCAGCAGCGAATAGCGCATGGACAGGGCAAGCGGTGCCGGTATATCGCCTACGCCCGGTTCAGGCAGGAGCCGTCTAAGCTCGCTCTCTATCTGTTCGCGGTAGGCCAAAGCCCTGCGCGCGTATTCTTCATGCGTCATAAACTACCGCCTTTCGCGCACCTATGCGCGCTCATCCTGCGCATCCCCGTCGCCATCCAGCACGCGCAGCTGCTCGCGCGCGCCCTCCAGCTCGCCCCTGAGCGACCGCACCAGCTCCACGCCGCTGCGATACGCCTCTATCGACTTGTCCAGCGGCATATCGCCCTTCTCCAGCGCGGCTATGACCGCCTCAAGCTGCTCCAGCTGGCCTTCAAACCCGAGGCGCTTCTGTGCCTTTGCCATCCATTACCTCCGCACTCTCGTCTATGCTTATGGCAAGCGCGCTGACCGTGCCGCCGTGCATGCGCACGTCCAGCATATCGCCGGGCGACACGCTGCCCGCATCGGACAGCGCCCTGCCGCCCACCGTAACTATCGCGTAACCGCGCGCCACGACCGCTTCTGGATCAAGCGCGTCCAGCCGCCCGCAAAGCGCATCCACATGCCGCGCGCGCTCGTCCAGACCCCGCGCTGCCGCCGCGTTCAGACGCGCGCCGAGCAGCCCGACATCGCGCAGACGCCGCGCCACGTCCTGCGCAGGGCTGAGCCTTGCCAGCGCGCCGCTGAGTTCGCGCACGCGCGCCTGTGCGCCGTCCATTAGCCTTGCCCGCGCCGCACGCAGCCTCTCATCCATAGCATCAAGCTTTACGCGCATCAGCTCAACGCGCCCGCGCGGGCCTTGCGCCTCCAGACGCGCCAAAGCCCGTTCCAGCCCGGCCTGTGCGCGCTCAATCGCGCTGTTTACCGCCCTGTCCAGCCGCATGCGCCGCTCGTCCAGCATGCGCATAAGCTCGGCCCTGTCGGCTATGGCAAGCTCGGCCGCCACAGAGGGCGTGGCTGCGCGCACGTCGGCTGCAAAGTCGGCTATGGTAAAGTCCACCTCATGCCCCACCGCCGATATCACAGGCGTTTTGCATGCCGCTATGGCTCGCGCCACTACTTCCTCGTTGAACGCCCACAAGTCCTCCAGCGAGCCGCCGCCGCGCCCCACTATCAGCACGTCAAAGCCCTGCCTGTCCATGCGCATGAGCGCGCGCGCTATCTCGCCCGCCGCCGCCGCGCCCTGCACGTTAACCGGGCAGAGCGTGAGCTTTACCGTGGGATCGCGGCGCGCCGCCACGGTCTGTATGTCGTGCACCACGGCGCCCGTGGGAGATGTGACTATGCCCACGCTGCGCGCGCGCATGGGCAGGGGTTGCTTGAGCGACTGATCGAACAGCCCCTCGCGCAGCAGCTTGTCCTTGAGCTGCTCAAAGCGCAGGAACAGGTCGCCCTGACCGTCGGGGCGCATGCTCTCGGCATAGAACTGATACTGCCCCGCCGCCGCATACAGCGACACGCTGCCCTGCGCCACTACGCGCATGCCGTCTGCGGGCCTAAAGTCCAAGCCCTGCGCCTGCTGGCGGAACATCACCGCCGCTATGCGCGCGCCTTCGTCCTTGAGCGTAAAGTACATATGCCCGCTGGAATGGCGCTTGAGGCCGGATATCTCGCCCCTGAGCTTGAGAGAGCGCAGCATGGGGTCGGCTGAGAGCGACTTGCGCACATACTCATTCAGATCGGACACGCTGAGCGTCCAATCGCCGGGGTCATTCCACGCCATGCTGCATGAGAGTGGCCGCTATGGTGTTGCGCATGAGCCCGGTTATGGTCATGGGGCCTACGCCGCCCGGCACGGGGGTTATCCAGCCGGCTACTTCGCTGGCCGACTCAAAGTCCACATCGCCCACAAGCTTGCCATCCACGCGGTTTATGCCCACGTCTATGACCACCGCGCCGGGCTTTATCATGTCGCCGGTTATCATGCGCGGACGGCCTACCGCTGCCACCAGTATGTCGGCGCGGCGGGTGACTTCGGCAAGGTTCTTAGTGCGGGAGTGGCATATGGTGACGGTGGCGTTGTTCTGGAGCAGCAGCATGGCCATGGGCTTGCCCACTATGTTGCTGCGGCCCACGACGACCGCCTCCGCACCCTCTATCTTGACACCGGTAGAGCGTATGAGGTCAAGGCAGCCCGCAGGCGTGCAGGCCACAGTACACTTTTCGCCCAGCATGAGCCTGCCCGCGTTCACGGCGTGGAAGCCGTCCACGTCCTTTTCCGGGCTTATCTCGCGCAGCACCGCCGACTCGTCCAGATGGCGCGGCAGGGGCAGCTGAACCAGTATGCCGTTGACCGCAGGGTCGGCATTCAGGCGGCGCACCTCGCCCAGCAGTTCGTCCATGGTGGTCTCCTCAGGCATGCGCAGCATTATGCTGTCCATGCCCAGCTGCTTGCAGGCGCGCTCCTTGTTGCGCACATATACCTTGCTGGCCGGATCTTCGCCCACGATTATTACCGCCAGACAGGGCTTCATGCCGCGCTCTATGAGCTGCGCCACCTCGTCCTTGAGCTGCTGGCGCAGCTGTTCAGATATGCTCTTGCCGTCTATTATCTGTGCCGACATAAGGCGATTCCCCTTTCGCTCGTCCCACGCCGCATTTGCGCGGCTGCGTAATGTACTCTGCGCAAACAGATGCGCATAAATTGCATGTTCAGCGCGGCGCGGCGCTAATATTCCGCGCCTGTCGTCCCGATGCCCGTATGCCCATGAACGCCTGATTCTGCATGGAATCTGTGAGCTTATGCCGCGCGCCCGCAACATGCGCAAACACATTTGCGGCATTTAAGCGCGAAATCAGCTTCCCAAAACAGCTCTTTAAAGCAACTCACCTTCAGCCACCGCACCCGATATACCGGGTTTAAGCGGAAGCTGGCCGTTGCTCAAGCGGCTCACGCGCGTCCATAGCTCCATAAAAAGCGCTTCTTACAGGCAGGCTGTCACTTTGCCTCCATATCGCGGCCTATCGCGCCCAGCACGCCGTTTATCAGCGGCGCGGCCTTCTCGGTCGAATATATGTGGCTCAATTCCAGCGCCTCGTTTATAGAAGCCGCATTGGGTATGCCATCCATGTACTTCATCTCGCACACGGCCAGGCGCATTATGCTCAGATCCACGCGCGACAAACGGCGTATGGTCCAGCCGCGCAGCTTTGCCGCTATCGCCTCGTCTATCTCGGAAAGGTTGTCGAACACGCCGTTTACGGCATGCGCAATGTACTCCATATCCAGTTCCATAGGTGACAGCTCCATGAGTTCGGTTATCGAAGTCTCGCCGCCGTCGCCGCCCATTTCGCGCTCGTATATCAGCTTGAACGCCACATCGCGCGATCGCGTTCTAAGCTCAGTCTGCGATTGACCCATCTATCCACATCCTCCACATGCGCCTTTCCGGCACTCTGATTTTACCAAACGGTAATTTTCCCTTTTCACGCAATTGACCGCCCGGCAAATCAAACGCCGCCGGGCGGTAAAAATACGCATATTCAGCTGCGCCGCCGCATCATCTCGCGCCAGCGCCTGCCTATATCCAGATTCATAAGCGCGTATCCTGCCGCGCCAAGCAGCGCTATCAGCGCCAGATGCCACAGGTTCATCTTGAGCAGCATCACCGCCAGCAGCACGCCGCCAAATGCGCTCAGCACCTTCTTGTTGACATTATCCACAGCCTTCACCTCCGCGCGCTCACAGTGCTATGACGTCCGGGCGCTCCTCGCGCTTGTCCTCATCGCCGGCGTCGGGCGAGGGAGCGGGATCAGCTATCGCGTCGCCGCAACCGTCGTTTACCACCTCTGCCTGTTCGGGCGCGTCGCTCACTATGGCTTCGGGCGCGTCGCTCACTATGGACTCGGGCTGCTCGGGCGCACTCTGGGCAGCCATGGACTCGTCAGAGTTTGCGCTCTCGCCGGGCCTTTGCGTCTCGGTTTCGCCCGTCTCATAGCGGCGAAGGTAATCGGACACGCTGCCCACGTCGCCGTCCGGCTTTACGGCGCTTATGCCCGGAGTCTGAGGCTTATCCTCGCGCTTTTTATGATTGCGCCTGCCAAACCAGCCCTTATGGCCGCCTCCCGGCTCATCGTCGTCATCGTCCATGGAGCGCGCGGCATCGGCATTGGGCGCTTCCGCCTGAGCCGATACGGGTTCGTGAGTCTCGACTATGGGCTTATCCTCGCCCTCTTTAAACGTATACGACTGCGCGGGCTGATCGCTCACGGTCTGCTCCTTGCGGAACAGTCCGCCCCGACCCGCGGGCAACGCGGGTATGGCATCGGCCAGTATCACGCGATCGACATTGAGACGCACGTCGCGCACATCCACGCCCGCCGACTCCTGCACATAGCTCTTTATGCGCGTCTGAAGTTCCAGCATAGTCTCGGGTATGTTTATGTCGCTGCGCGCGGACATGGTTATCTCTATCGATATGGCATCGCGGTGGTCGTACACCTTCATGCGCACGTCGCTAAGGCCCGGCACGTCCTTTATGCCCTGACTTACCAGCGTCTCAACCGCAGGTACGGATATGTGTATCGGGCCTTCGGGACTGTTGGGCAGCTCAACGCCGGTGCGGTCGCGCTTGCCACGGCTGAATATCAGCACCAGCATGCGCAGCGCGCACAAAAGCGCTATCAGCATGCTCCCGCCCAGTATGGCGCGCTGCATGACGCTCATCGTACCCACCGATGTGCTCATCGCTTCATCCAGCAGCACGCCGCGGAATATGTCGGCGGCAAACTGCGGAACTATCGCCATAAGCGCCATGGGTGCCAGCGCTATCAGCAGTATCAAAAAGCAGAGTACAGCCTGTATCTTCTGCCAGACCGAGTATTTCTTCATCATCCATCGACCCCCTTCTTATAGCAGCATATGCCAGTCGGCAGGACGCATGCGCGCCCCTTACACTATAATACAATGAAGGGCGGCGATATGTAAAGACACCCGCCGCCTCAGTCACGATTTTGTACCGATCAAGGCGCTTTTACTGCAAGAACACAGCGGGCGCGACGTTTACTCGGCGCTGACCTCACCATTGGGGCGCTCGTCAGTCTGACCGGCGGCAGCTTCGCCACGCTCGGCAGCGTCGCACTCCAGCGTGCAGGTATCGCAGTGGCCGTCGCAGACGGGTTCGTCATCCTCGCCTGCCTCGCCGTCATCGACCGGCTCGCCATCGCCTGCGGGCTGCTCGTCCGCCTGCACGGCCTGCGGCTCGTCCGCGGACGCTTCTTCAGCGGCAGGCTCCTCCTGCGGCGCGGCTTCGGGCTGCTCCGGCTGATCTGCGGTCGCATCGGGCTGCGCATCGTCCTCGCCTTCACCCTCAGGCTTGTCCTCGCGGCGGCGCAGCGAGAATCCGCTGCTGCGGCGCTTGGCGCGCTTCTCCTCGTCATCCTCGGGCCTATCCTCGGCCTTGGGCTCTTCGCCGCGACCTAGGCGCTCGACCTTGGCGGCGGTCAGCGCAGCGCGCTGCTTCTCCTCCAGCTCGGCCATGGCGCGGTTTTCCTTTTCAAAGCTTATGCCCTGCACATAGATGTTGATTTCCGGCACCTCAAGGCCGGTCATAG
The DNA here is from genome assembly GCA_050946055.1 of Candidatus Fimadaptatus sp. Lineage (GTDB taxonomy): Bacteria > Bacillota > Clostridia > Christensenellales > Aristaeellaceae > Fimadaptatus. The sequence goes on from JBMNUB010000004.1 coordinate 55,751, forward strand.
TCTCTATGGCCTTTTTGACATTGTCCTGTATCTCGCGCGCCACAGTGGGTACGGGCGAGCCGTAATCCACAGTCACGGTGAGCTGCACTATGACCTTATCGCCGTTTATCTCCACCTTGACTCCGCGCGTGAGCGGGCGATTGCCCTGATTCTTGCGCAGCATGTCCACAAGGCCCAAGTTGCCGTTATTTATCATCGCGGCTACACCGTCTACCTCGGTAGCCGCCAGGCCCGCTATCGTGGCCACTACGTCCGTGGCAAAACTGACCGTGCCGTTGGCCGTGGAATCCAGCTCGACATTGGTAGTAAGATTTTCACTCAAGCGTATACACCTCCTTGTATAAGTGCATTATAGCAGATTTTGCGCCTACATTCAAACCCCCTTGGCTATTTTAACCTCATTGAACCGGAATAATTTTGATATTGGCGGGCGAAAGCCCGGTCTGGTCGCGCGCACAGGCCAATATGCGCGCCGTCTGCGCCTGACTGAGATCGCCTTGCCTGACCATAACGTTGCAGCTGTCCGAATGCACCGAGCAAACCGCGCCCTCAAATCCCTGCGCGCGCAGCATGCCCTCGAGCGCATTTTCATCCTCCATAAAGCCCACCAGCTCCAGCTTCTGCTGCGCTGCGTCCTCCGCGCCCTCGCCGCCCGCGTCTATCAGCCTGTCCAGCGCCTCCATCTGAGATATGCGGCTGGCGGCGCGGCTGGTCACAAACTCGGCCAGCGCATCCACGCTCTCCTGCGGCGCATCCGCCGCGCCGCTCACATACACCTGCGCCTCGCCGCGCGGCGCCTGCTTAAAGCTGACCAGCATCGCCGCAAATATCAGCGCCGTAGCCGCCAGCACCATCACCGCCCGCACCTTGCGCGCGCGGTCATTAAAGAGAAACGCCCAATTCCTCATCGCCCATCCTCCTCCCGCCCGGAAAGCACTTCCACCTCGTCCGCCGTGAGCGAGAACAGCGTCATGGCGGCGCTTTGCAGGCGCAGTTTCACACCCAGATCATATGCGCCTTCAGCCACGATTATCACCCCGCGCACATCGCCCGGCAGCGTCTGGCCAAATGCCCCTGCCGGAGCATCGCACAGCACCATCGCCCGCACATGCCCCGCGCCCTCCACGCGCTCCAATGTGGCGCTGAGCCGCTGCTCCAGCTCGGTCATGCCGCCCTCATCCGGCGCGCCCGCCTGCGCCATGGCCAACAGCACCAGCGCCGCCGCCAGCGGCACGCATATGAGCAGCCACATCCGCCCGCCCGGCGCGAACCTGCCCGCCATGCGCACACCTCCCGTTGCAGTCATCCTTCTATATATATGCGCCTGCCCTGCTCATACATGTCTGACGCATTGCGCACCGCCTGCGCGCACAAGCCGCGCGCTCGCTCAGGCACCGCTTCGCTCCTCATCGCTTGCCTGCCCCGTCATTATGTCCTGCGCGCTGAAGTCCATCCCCTGCGCCCCGCCGCCCAGCCAGTCCAGCACAGGCATCAGCAGCGCATAAAGCGCCAGCATCGCCGCTACTGCGCCCGCCAGGCGCGCTATCCTGCCCTCGGGCAGCAGCATGTCCACTATCCACAGCATTGCCCCCAGCGCTATGGGCGCAATCATCAGCCCGCCAAGCTCCATATTCCATTTGCCCCGCTTTCATCCACCGCCCTCGCCGCGCTGACCGCAGGGCATCGCCCCGCCATGCCCGCCGCAGCGAGCCGCCTGCCAAGTGCGCTCCCGGCATGCCATGCCCGCCGCGCGCACTCATACTGCTCGTTCCCGCCGTCCATGCATTCACCCTGCCATCAGCGACCTCGCTGCCGTACCCATCGCGCCCAGCAGCATTATCATAAGCGCAGCCGCGCCCAGCACCGCCACCACCAGCACGCGCAGCGCGCCAGCCAGCCCCTCGCACATGTCGCTCAGCGGCGTTCCGCCCAGAGTCTGCGCCGCAGCCGCACATATCTTATATGATATGTAGGCCGCTGCCAGCGTTGCCGCCGGCCTTGCCGCGCCCATGAGCAGTATCAGCATGCCGCATGAGCCTATCAGACTCTGCACCATCATGCAGCTGGCCGTCATTATCTCCACCGTGTCCTTGAGCTGACCGCCCACTACGGGTACGAGGTTGTCCAGAGCATACTTGGCCGCGCGCACCGATACGCCATCCACGTCGGCAGCCATGCCGTTTATGGTCATCGCGCCCAGCGCCAGCACCAGTGCCGCGCCCACCAGCATGCCGCACAGGCTGCGCAGCAGCTCCGCCGCGCGCCTGAGATTCAATCGCGGCGTAAGCCCGGAGCATATCTCCAGCGCCGCGCTCACCATGGCCATGCCTATCACATGTTCGCGCCCGAACTGCATGCCCGCGCCCGCCACCGCCGTGAGCAGGCCGCCCAGCAGCCCCGCCGAAGTCCGCGCGCCCGCCGCCGCCATAGCGCCCGATATCAGCGGCAGCAGCGCATCCGCCGCGCTGCCCATGGCTGACAGCGCCTCGCGCGCCTGACCCGCCAGCGACGCAATATCGCCCGCGACCAGTCCGGCAGTCACGCACAGGCAGGTCATCTCGCTCACGCGCGCGCCGCCCTCACATATGCGCGATGCCATGCCCGCCAGCACAAAGCAGCAAAGCATCGCCAGCATGAAGCCCGCCCTGCCGCGCATGAGCGAGGCCAGCATGCCCAGCACGCCGCGCAGCAGCGCCTCCGCATCCACGCCCTCGCCCTCACGCATGCCCGCCAGCAGCGCGCGCACGTCCACGCCCGCGCCCAGCCTGTCGGCAGCGCTTTGCAGCGCCGCTATGTCAAGCGCATCCAGCCGAGCCTGCGCCGCGTCATCTATCGCCCGCGTCACCTCATCCGCGCGCTCGCGAAGCATGTCAGCCGCGCCATCGGGCAGGGCGGCAGGCGGCGCGGCTGTCGGTGCTTCGGCGGTGCCGTCAGAATCGATGTCGTGCGCGGCGCCGGTTGGCGCGGCGTCAGCGTTCGCACCGCCCGCATAATGTTCGGCATCGTTTGACGCTTTGTCCTGATATGAAGCATCTGCGCCATGCATGCCGCCGGGCGATGAAGCGCCGTTCAGGGGCGCGTCACCCGGCGCGGCGTACCAAGCGCCATGCGCACCCGCAGGTCCACGGTTCGCATACGGCTGTACATTGCCCGCGCGCAGTCGCTGCGCATCGGAATCCATATTCCCCGCCATGCCCAGTGCGATGTGCTGCGGCAATATTGCCCATAGCATAAGCGCAATGCACATGAGCGCCGCTGCGCGCCGCATTCCGCTCATGATGCCAGCCTCAGCGCCGAATCCAGTATGGAGGTGAGCATGGGCAGCGCCATGAGCGTCAGTATCAGCCGCGCGCCCAATTCCACCTTGCACGCCAGCGCGCCCTGCCCTGCATCTCGGCAGACCTGCGCGCCAAACTCGCCCAGCAGCGCCACGCCCAGCACCTTGCACAGCGTACCCACCAGCCCGCCCTGCAGGCCCGCCCGCGCGCCCAGCGCATTCATCGCGTCCACGGCTTCCCACAGCCCCGCCGCATATGACATCAGCAGCGCCGCGCCCGCAAACAGCGTCAGCGCCATCGCCATATCTGGCCGCGTCTGCTTAAGCACCACGCCCAGCAGCGACGCCACCACCGCAAACGCCACTATCCTGTCCATGCTCATTGGCCCGACCTCCCGTATGCGCGCCTCTTTGCGCATCTGCTTCGCTTCACAGCCCGAATATGCTCTTGACCGATGAAAAGAGCTGCGCTATCAGGTTCACCACCATCAGCAACACCAGCACCAGCCCCGCCACGCCCGTGAGCGTAGCCATATCCTCGCGGCCGGTGCGCTCCAGCACCTGACTCAGCACGGCCACAAGTATCCCTATGGCCGCTATCTTGAACACCATGTCTATGTTCACGCCGCGCCCTCCCGCCTATATTATCAGTATCGCCGCCAGCATGCCGCCCAGCGAGCCAAGCGTCGTGTACACGCGCGCGTTCTTGCTGAGGTCGTCGCGCGCATGCCCGGCGCATGCATCCAGACTGCGCCGCGCCTGCGCAAACGCCGCGCGCTGGCGCTCCATGTCCAGCGCGCCCAGCTCGGGCATTACCTGCGTCAGCGCCTCCAGTTCCTCGGGCATGAGCGGCGTGGTGCGCGCATTCTTGATAAGCAGTTCCCACGCAAGGCGCATATCGTCCGCCGCCATCAGCGCATTCAGCCACACTTTGCACCTGTCCGCGCCCTTGTAGGCCGCAAGCGCCTCGTCCACCGTCATGAGCCGCTCGCACATGCACTCCTCTATCTGCCTAAGCGCCGTCTGCCATGCCTCTATGAGCTTTATCCGCGCGCGCATGCGCATCACCAGCATCATGCCCGTCATAAAGCAGGATATGCCTATAAGCCCTGCCGCCGCCAATCTCAGCACAGTCGCTTCCCCCTCTCGTCGTAAACGGTTATGTTCTGCCCCGGCTGCGGGCCGCCTATCGATATGATGCGTTCAAACAGCCCATTTCGCACTGTCTCGCCCAGACCCGGTCTCTGCGCGGCATGCGCGGGCGTGCCGGCATGCGCGCTGGCTATTACCGCCGCGCCGCAGCGCACCGCGTCCGCCGCCGCCTGAGCGTCGCCCGGCGCGCCCAGTTCGTCTGTCACTATCGCGTCCGGGCGCATGGTGCGCGTGAGCATGGCAAGCGCCTGCGCCTTGGGACACATGCTCAGCACGTCCGCGCCCGCTATGCCATTTAGCTCGCCGCGCTCGTCGGCTATGGCTATGTTCATGCCCTGACCAATCAGCTGCCGCGCCGCGTCGCGCAGCAGCGTGGTCTTGCCCAGCCCCGGCGCGGACACCACCAGCGCCGAGCGCACCCTGCTTCCGCACAGCATGTGCGCCATAATGCCATCCGCCGCGCCCGGCACGTCGCGCGCTATGCGCACGCATATGCCGCCTATGTCCTCCAGCCCCTCTACCTGCCCGTCGCGCACTATCGCCCGCCCGCATACGCCCGCGCGAAACCCGCCCTCCAGCGGCAGATAGCCCTGCCGCACACACTCGCCCAGCGCATGCATGCGCCCGCGCGTCATGCGCTCTATTAGCAGGCGCATGCCCGAAGCGTCCATGCCGCACAGCTTGCGCGCGCCGTGCCTGCCGCAGAGCCGCGCGCCGTCCACGCGCACGCGCAGCTCGGTGGCCGCATCCGCTTCCTCATCGGTAAGCGCCGCAAGCGCCATGTTCAGCTCCTCCGTCAGCGACGCGCCCAGTGCCTTCCTCCAGTCCATGCCGTGCATCACCGTCCTAGCAGATACTATGAATGCCCGCCCCGGAATATTATCACATGTGTGAGTTTGATGGGGTTCGCCGTGCCGCTGCCGTGTCAGCCCGCGCGCGGCAGGCATGTATTACGCAGCGGAATCCGGCTCCCGTGCATATGGCATTGCGCCGGACTCATGGCGCGCGTTGCGGGCATCTTACCGCGCGCATTCGATGCCACATTTAAGCCATACAGTGCCGCATAAATTTTTATTGACATAAGACAGCGGCTGTTGTAACATATGGATTGACACCAGTATATGGAGGTAATTTGCAATGAAGAAGCTAATATGTATGGCTCTTGTGCTGGTCATGGCGCTCACCATGTCCTCAGCCGCCTTTGCCGCCGGCAAGCTCTCCGTGGCCGATGAGACCATGACCGTATGCGAGAGCTATTCCGGCTACACCGCATATGTATACGCAGTGCTGGAGAACACCGGCGACAAGCCCGTTGAGTTCAACGCGGGTCTGCTGGAGCTGCTCGACGCAGAAGGCGATTCGATAGATGCCGAGGACTACCTCTACTGCTATCCCGGCATAATCGAGCCCGGCCAGAAGGCGTTCCTCTCCCAGTCCATAAACGTTGACGAGGCCGAAAGCGCCGACTACATCGACGACTACACTCTGGACGTGAGCGGCAAGTCCGCCAAGGAAAACACCAACGTGATGCTGGATTCCACCGCCGAGTACGGCATGAAGCCCTACAGCTACACCTCCTCCAACGAGTACCCCACCGTGACCATGACCGTGACCAACAGCACCGAGGAGACCGTGCGTGAGATATACGTGTCCTACGCGCTGTTTGACAAGGACGGCAAGATAATCTATGCCGATTCCTACTCTCCCTCCTACGTTGGCATACCGGCCGGCGCTTCCATAGAGATAAGCCGCACCGTGGACAGCACCCTGTTCGAGAAGTGGACTGCCGACGGCGTAGAGCCTGCCTCGGTAGAAGTTATAGCCTACTCCCGTCAGGGCTATTGATGAGCCTTTGACCGCCTGAAACCCCGAACATAGACATCGCGCCGCGCGGCCTTGTGCAATGCGGCGCGATTTTTGCTTTATTGGGTTATGGGCAATAAGCGTTCACGGAGAACCGGTTTGTCATATCGCGCTGCGCATGGCGTATATGCATGCGCAAGCGGCCGCGCGGCACGATGTGCATATACAATTATATGTAAAGTATGGTGAAGTCTTATATGGCCAGGATATTTGCATTGATGACGCTGCTTGTCTTAGGTATGGGCGGGTTTGGCGCAATGGACGCCGCGCCCAAGGCTGCGCACAATGAACAGCCCGAAGCGCCAAAATCATACGAGGAGCTTGTGGAGATATTTGAAAGGTACGGCATATCGGGCGCGGACGCGGATATTCTAAGCTCCATGGGAGCAGAGTATGGCTATCCGCAGTTTGACACGACATCCGACAGAGCCACGGCCATGCTCATGCTGCTGGGTTGGGGCGAATACGACTACGATACCCTGACATTTACGCCTTCCCGCAACGGAGTATACAGCTTTGACATGGAGGTATTCAACGTGGAAGGCATGTACACCGAGTTTCTGACCGGCGTTTCGTCCTTGGATGAAGGCGAACTCGACTTCCGAAACATACGCGAGGATACCAGCCGGGTGAACTGGGACTGGGACACGGGCGTTCGGACTGCCACGTTTGAGTGGAAGGGCGAGGAATTTACCATAAAGGCTCATCCACAGGGCGATTGGTTCGACATGGCTGCCGCAAACCAGTTAAGCGCCATAATAAAGGAAAATGGCAACGGCAAACGGCTGTTCTTTATCGAAGACTCCCAGTGTCTTATAGTTCTGTATCGCGACAAGGCATGGGCGGCTGCATTCCAGAAGGAGACCGGGCTGGAACTTTGCGAATATATTCATTAGGGTGATATACCTTGGGTTTTGGTGGCATAATACCATTGCGCGCTGCGCATGGGGCGCATTCAACGCATTGCCCGGTGCGCAGGCGCGCGGCATGTTATATGGCCGCCGCTCTGCGCGGATGCACGGCCAGGCATCCGCTTTAGCCTACGCCGCATGTGAATGCGCATAATGCCCAACCCGCTTATACGGCGCGGCCATGCACACTGCGCCCGCTTTTGTCTGAGCCGCCGCAGCGTCATAGCGCTTTAATCATCGCCATATCGCGCTTAATGTCCGCGCATTTTGCAAAAATGTGCCGCTTAATAGAAATTTTCACATCGCCCCATTTGTAAAAGAGAGCAAAACGTGCTACAATGTATTTCATTATGGCCTAAGGCTATCTAAGGAGGCTGCATCATGCAGGAGAACGCCGCTCACACAAATTTTATAGAGGACATAATCAACAGTGATATAGCGTCCGGCCGCGTCGCGGATAAGGTACACACCCGCTTCCCGCCCGAGCCGAACGGCTATCTGCACATCGGCCACGCCAAGGCGCTGTGCATAGATTTCGGCATAGCGAAAAAGTACGGCGGCCAGTGCAACCTGCGTTTTGACGATACCAACCCCACCAAGGAGGACACCGAGTTCGTCGATGCCATACAGCGCGACATACGCTGGCTGGGCTTTGAGTGGGCGCATCTCTACTATGCGTCCGACTTCTTCGACAGGCTGTTCGAAATAGCCTGCGACCTGATACGCAAGGGCGTGGCCTATGTGGATGACCTTACGTCCGAACAGATGCGCCAGTATCGCGGTACGCTCACCCAGCCCGGCGTAAACAGCCCCAACCGCGACCGCCCCATAGAGGAGAGTCTGGATCTGTTTAAGCGCATGAAGGCCGGCGAGTTCCCCGACGGCAAGTACGTGCTGCGCGCCAAGATAGACATGGCCTCGCCCAACCTCATCATGCGCGACCCCACGCTCTATCGCATACTGCGCCATCACCATCACCGCACCGGCGACAAGTGGTGCATATACCCCATGTACGACTTCCAGCATCCGCTGCAGGACGCCATTGAGGGCATAACCCACTCGCTGTGCTCGCTGGAGTACGAGATACACCGCCCGCTCTACGACTGGGTGGTCGAGCAGGCCGGCTTTGAGCATCCACCGCGCCAGATAGAGTTCGCGCGCCTGAACATAACCAACACCGTCATGTCCAAGCGCTACCTGCGCCGTCTGGTCGAGGAGCACTTCGTCGATGGCTGGGACGATCCCCGCATGCCCACTCTGGTCGGCATGCGCCGCCGCGGTTACTCCGCCGAAGCCATACGCGACTTCCTTGAGCGCGTAGGCGTGGCCAAGGCCGACTCCACCGTGGACGAGCGCCTGCTGGAGCACTGCGTGCGCGAGGATCTCAACGGCACCGCGCACCGCGCCATGGCCGTACTCGATCCCATAAAGGTAATTATAACCAACTGGCCCGAGGACAAGACCGAGACTGTGGAGATGGAGAACCATCCCGATCACCCCGAGTGGGGTACGCGCCAGGTCACCTTTGGCCGCGAGCTGTACATAGAGCGCGAGGACTTTATGGAGGAGCCGCCCAAGAAGTTCTTCCGCCTTGCCCCCGAGCGCGAGGTGCGTCTCAAGGGCGCTTACATAATCAAGTGCGAGGAGGTCATAAAGGACGATGCGGGCAACATAGTCGAGCTGCACTGCACCGCCGACCTCACCAGCAAGTCCGGCTCCGAGGGTGCCAACCGCAAGGTCAAGGGCACGCTGCACTGGGTGGCCGCCTGCGACTGCATAGACGCGGAGGTTCGCCTGTACGAGCAGATGCTCAGCCTCAACGAGGAGGAGCTTGAAGCCGCCGCCGAACCCGAGACCGACGAGCTGAGCGGCGATGCGGACGCTAAGCCCGCCAAGCGCGACTTCACCGAGATGTTCAACCCCGCTTCCAAGCGCGTGCTGACCGGCGTAAAGTGCGAGCGCGCACTGATGAACGCTAAGCCCGGCGACCGCTACCAGTTCCTGCGCATGGGCTACTTCTGCTGTGACCCGGACACCCGCGAGGGCGCGCCCGTGTTCAACCGCATAGTGCCGCTCAAGGACACCTGGGCAAAGGAAGCAAAAAAGTAATCACGGAGGAATGTACATGATACGCACACGTTTTGCGCCCAGTCCCACCGGCTACATGCATGTGGGCAACCTGCGCACGGCGCTGTTTACATACCTGCTGGCAAAGTCCCAGCCCGATGGCAAGTTCATACTGCGCATAGAGGACACCGATCAGGAGCGCGAGGTTCCGGGCGCTACCGAGCTTATATACAAGACACTGCGCGAGGTCAATCTGGACTACGACGAGGGCCCGGATGTGGGCGGCGATTACGGCCCCTACATACAGTCCCTGCGCCGCGACATATATAAGGAATACGCCTGGAAGCTGGTCGAGCTGGGCGCGGCCTATCCCTGCTTCTGCACCAAGGAGCGTCTGGACACGCTGCGCGCCGAGTGCGAAAAGACCGGCGAGACCTTCCGCTATGACAAGCACTGCCTGTCCATACCTCTGGACGAAGCCAAGGCGCGCATAGCGGCGGGCGAGCCTTACGTCATCCGCCAGAACATACCCACCGAAGGCACGACTTCCTTCGACGACGAGCTGTACGGCACGATAACCGTGGAAAACTCCACTCTGGACGACAACGTGCTGCTCAAGAGCGACGGTCTGCCCACCTACAACTTCGCCAACGTCGTTGACGATCACCTGATGGGCATAACCCACGTCATGCGCGGCATAGAGTACCTGTCCTCCTCGCCCAAGTACAACCTGCTGTACAACGCCTTTGGCTGGGACATACCCAAGTATGTTCACGTAACCCCCGTAATGCGCGACGCGCACCACAAGCTGTCCAAGCGCGCGGGCGATCCCACCTTCGAGGATCTGCGCGCCATGGGCTATCTGGACAAGGCGATAATCAACTACATAGCGCTGCTGGGCTGGTCGCCGGGAACCGATCAGGAGTTCTTCACCATGGATGAGCTCAAGGCCGCCTTCTCGCTCAAGGGCCTCAGCAAGTCCCCCGCCATATTCGACATGCAGAAGCTGCGCTGGATGAACGCCGAGTACATCCGCCGCCTTTCGCTTGACGAGTATCGCGGCATGGCGCTGCCCTTCCTGCGCAAGGGCATGAAGGACGCAGACCGCTTTGACACCGGCAGGATACTGGAGCTGCTGCACGGCCGCACCGAGGTGCTGGGCGAGGTCGCGGGCATGGTGGACTTCCTTGAGGACATGCCCGAGTACGACACAGAGCTTTACACCCACAAGAAGATGAAGACCAATCCCGAGGTGGCGCTAAATGCGCTCAAGTGGGCGCTGCCCATACTGGAGGGCATGGACGACTTCAGCGAGCAGTCCATACACGATACTCTGCTGCCCGCCATAGCCGAAAGCGGCATGAAGAACGGTCAGGTGCTGTGGCCGCTGCGCATAGCCATATCCGGCAAGGCCTCCACTCCCGGCGGCGCGGTAGAGATAGCCTACCTGCTGGGCAAGGACGAGACGCTCCGCCGCGTGCGCGCCGCGATAGAGAAGCTGAGCTGATTAAGGGCGCTCATTCGCGCCGCTATGATCCATACAATATTCGCTGCGCTTTCCGCCCGCCGCGCCCATGTGGTACGGCGGGCGGTTTGGCTTATGAGGAAGCTGCGCTATGCGCGGATGGGATTGGGTTCGTGGGCGGTGCGTTTGGAGTTGCAGGTGATTGCATTCTGTGTTCGTGCGCACATGGCCTAGTTTGCGTTTGATTGAGTGTTGCTTGAATTGCATTCTGCAATCGTGCATACATGGCGCGGCTTGTGGCTGATTCAGTCTCGATTGAATTGCCTTCTGCGGTCGTGCGTGCATGGCGCGGCTTGCGGCTGATTGCACGCCGCTTGCCTTGCATTCCACATTTGCGTTTGGCTTGCCCTGCGGTCTGCGTTAGCGCGTGCATGACTTGCATCCAGCAAAGCACAGGCGCGCCTGCCTTTTCTCCCGCAAGCGCACATGCAGATGCGCCGTGCGCGCTTTTGCGAACTTGCCGGACAGGTTTCACCCAAATGTGACGCATTGCGCAAAAATTATACCTGTTTTGAAAAGCTTGCGCCTTAGATATTGCAAAACGCGGAATTTGTGGTATTATAAACAGTGGAATATTGTATGGCGGGTGATCTGATTGGATGCCATGAGCATCAGGAGCGAATACATATCAGGAGCGCTGGATGACATAGTGCGCGACCGGCGCACGCTGCATGCCATCCCGGAGACCGCGCATGAGGAGTACCTCACCCATGCATACCTTATGGAGCAGCTGTCCGCGCTGGAGCCGGACATGCTCAGCCCCATAGCAGGCACGGGCATACGCTGCGTGTTCATGGGGCGTGCGCAGGTTGAGGGCGCACGGCGCACCATTGCGCTGCGCGCGGACATGGACGCGCTGGGCGTGTCCGAAAACACGGGGCGCGAGTTCTGCTCGACACGTCCCGGATTCATGCATGCCTGCGGCCACGACGGCCACATGGCAACTATGCTGGCCGTGGCGCGCTTTTGCGCCCGGAACCGCGAGCGCCTGTGCGACAACGTGGTGATACTGTTCCAGCCCGCCGAGGAAGCGGACGGCGGCGCGGAACTGATAATCGCTGCGGGCGGGCTGGAAAACCCGCATGTGGACGAGGTGTATGGCATGCACGTCATGCCCACGCTGCCCTCCGGCACTATAGCCTGCCCCGACGGGCCGCTTATGGCCTCGGCATGCGAGATGGACATAGTGATCTCGGGGCGTGCCGCGCACGGCGCCATGCCACATCTGGGCAACGATGCGCTGGCCGCAGCCGTGGCGCTGTACGGCATGCTTCAGACCGTGTTCACGCGCCAAACCGACCCCTTTGAGCGCAAGGTGTTCACCGTGGGCGCAATGGAAGCCGGCACCCGCCGCAATGTGGTGGCCGAGCGCGCAGTCATGCACGCCACGCTGCGCACTTACAGCGACGAGCTTGAGGCACGCTGCATGGAGCTGATACGCGGCCACTGCGAGGCCATAGAGCGCGCATACGGCGTAAGCTGCCGCATAGACGTGCTTACGCGCTATCTGCCCGTCATAAACGACCCGCATGCGGCATCCCGCGTGCGCGAGGCGGCTGGCGACATGTGCGTGGACACAAAGCCGCTCATGATAGCAGAGGACTTCTCCTTCTATCAGCGCCGGGCGCGCGGTGCGTTCTTCTTCTGCGGCACGGCAAAGGACGGCCGCTATGACAGTCCGCTGCATGCGTCCGACTTCGATTTGGACGAGGCTTCGCTGCTAAATGGGCTCAAGGTGTTCATTGGCCTAATGGACATAATTTGATTCAGGAGGATGAAAGATGGGCTTTTTCCAAAAATTCTATTACGGCAAGGCCGGTCAGGCCGACTTTAACCCCGAGGATTTGCCAAAGAACCGCCGCGAGCTGTTCATGGCCATGCTCAAGATACGCTTTAGCGGCTTGATTTCGCAGAACCTGATATACATTCTGTTCTGCATACCGGCCATAGTCGTGTGCGGATATGCGTTCAACTTCCTGAATACCATAGCCGTCGCCATGATGGAGGATGCGGCGCTCGAGGCGCAGTTCCTGCGCGACTGGTTCTCGCTGGCCACCATGCTGCTGGCGATACTGATACCCTGTATGGGACTTGCGGGCGTGGGCGCAACCGGCGTGATGTACATACTGCGCAACTGGGCGCGCGACCAGCACGCATTCGGCTTCTCCGACATAAAGGACTCCATAAAGGCCAACTGGAAGCAGGGCCTGCTCTTTGGCATACTAAACGGCGTTATAAACCTGGTGGGCTTTGTGGGATGGTACTTCTATCATCAGCAGGCGGCCACCGCGTCCGGCACGTTCATGGCCATAATGATGAGCGTACTTGAGGGACTGATGATAGTCATCGTCTGCATATGGTGGATGATGAACATGCTGGCATACCCGATGATGATAACCTACGATATGAAGTTCGGCACGCTGCTGCGCAACTGCGTGATACTGGTCGTGGGCAACCTGCCGCAGAGCGTGGGCATATGGCTGCTCTCGCTTGCGCCCACCATACTGTGCTTTGCCGTGTTCTTCGCGACCGGCACGCCTTGGGCGCTGCTGGTGTGGCTGATAATATACATACTGATAGGCTTCTCCTTCAGCGGCTTCCTGTATGCGTCCTACGCCAATGCGCTGTTTGACAAGTTCATGAACCCGCGCATAGAGGGCGCGCCCGTAAACATGGGTCTGCGCTCGCCCGAGTACGACTACGACGAGGATGACGACGACGATACTCCGGTAAACGCTCAGCCCGGCTATCGCCCCACCCCCGGCCCCGGCGGCGTGGGCGAAGCGTGGCCGCCGCGCCTGCCCGAGGATCGCTCCTGGCTGGACGCGCAGGCCGAGCGCAACATTGAGCCTGACGAGAAGCCCGAAGCCGCTCAGGTGCCCAAGGCCGAGCCTGCCCCGGCGGATGAATCTGTCAAAGTGGACGAGTCTGCCGATGCCGGCGAAAGCAAGCCCAAAGGCGACAAGTAATACCGGCGGGCATTGAGGTATGCTATTGCGCACCACATGTTAATGATGCATATGACATGCTCTTGCGCATCGCATTCACATGACGCATATGGCATAGGCATTCTATAATTTTGCGATACTGACGCAAGGTCGTTTTGTCATCTGCCCCTTCGCTCATTCGGGACGCGGCATGCCGCGCCCCGAATGGTTGCATTGAGAGATGTGCATACTAAAGTCGCGCGGCGAGCCGCGCAGGGAGGTATGCGATATGCGCAAGGTAAATGTTTCACCGCAGATGATGAGGGAAAAGCTAAAGTACGAGGCTGCTGACGAACTGGGACTGCTGGACAAGGTGCTTGAAGGCGGCTGGGGTGCGCTTACCGCCGAGGAGACAGGCCGCATAGGCGGCATGGTCGCAAGGAGCATGCGCGCCGCAGAACCCGGCGATGACTAGCATTCACCAAAGGCGGACGGCAGCCGTGCGGAGAAGTGTAGATGTACCAGGAGTTTGCGGCGGTGTACGACCGCTTTATGGACGATTTTGACTATCCCGCTTGGGCGGAATACTACCTCATGCTGCTGCGCGCGCACGGCTATGCGGGCGGCGAGATATGCGAATGCGGCTGCGGCACCGGCTCTCTTACGATAGAGCTGGCGCGCCGCGGCGCAAGGCTGCTGGCCTCGGACATAAGCGAGGACATGCTGCGTCTGGCCTCCGACAAGGCGCGCCGCGCCGGGATAAGCGCGCGCTTCGTCAGGCAGGACATGCGCGCGCTTGCGCTGCCCCATCGCGTAGATGCGGTGATATGCGCCTGCGACGGCGTCAACTACCTGCTGAGCGAGGGCGACGTGAAGCGCTTCTTTGCCGCAGCCATGTCGGCGCTCAGGCCGGGCGGCGTGCTGGCGTTTGACATATCCTCGCGCCACAAGCTGGAGCGCGTGCTGGGCAACGGCTTCTTCGGCGAGGAGCGCGATGACGCGGCCTATCTCTGGCAGAACAGCTATGACCCGGAGCGCTGTCTGGTCAACATGGACCTGACCTTCTTCGTGCGCGAGGCAAAGAGCGAGCTATACCGGCGCTTCACCGAGCGCCAGACGCAGCGCGCCCACGACGCTCAGGAGATACTCTCATGGCTGCGCGAAGCGGGCTTTGAACAGGCCGATGTCTATGGCGACCGAACGCTTGACTTGCCGCGCGAGGATGAGCTGCGCCTGCACTTTGCGGCGCGCAAGGCTGACGGTTAGGGGCTATCCCTTCGGCGTTTGCACATAGGCTTTGCATCGCGCAAGACTTGGCGGAAGGGCTTCCCCCTTAGCTATTTCGTTATCGCAATACAACGCGACATGCGCCGCCACATCGCGGCGGCTTCGCGGACAGACACCGTGCAACCCGTGCGGCGCTGTCCGCATATGCGCGCACGCTCCTCACCGGGGCAAGCGCGCTCATTTGCAGATGGTCATTCAGGGTGCAGCGCGCCCTGATGCCGCGCAGCGCACGGGCGCAGTTCCATGCGCCGCGCTCACGCACATGCACAATTCACAGTGCCGCCCATGCGGCTCAAGGAGAAATATATGGAAAACATGCCAATATCGTACAGCGGCGACGAGCTGCTTCACATCACCCTCATGGATGGGCAGGCGCGTGCGTTGCTCATCAATTCCACCATGCTCTGTGAGCAGGCGCGCGCGACGCACACGCTGTCCAATGTAGCCAGCGCGGCGCTGGGGCGGCTGCTGACTGTGTCCGCCATGATGGGCGCTATGATAAAGACCGCTCAGGGCAGCATAACCGCAACCATAAAGGGCGATGGGCCTCTGGGCGCGCTGGTGGCCGTGGCGCACGAAGATCTCACGGTCAAGGGCTATGTGGACAAGCCCCGAGTTGAGACCGAGCTGCGCGCCGACGGCAAGCTGGATGTGGGCGGCGCAGTGGGCAATGGCCGCCTGACCGTGGTAAAGGATCTGGGCATGCGCGAGCCGTATGTAGGTCAGGTCGAACTGGTCAGCGGCGAGATAGCCAACGACTTTGCGTATTACTTCACCGTGAGCGAGCAGCAGCCCACGCTGCTGTCGCTGGGCGTGCTGATGGCGCCCGCTTCGGCCGGGGAGGCGCATGTTATAAGCGCGGGCGGACTGCTTGTACAGCCGCTGCCCGGCTGCTCCGAGGAGGTGCTCAGCGAGCTGGAAGCGCGCGCGTCAAGCTACGCCGACATATCGCGCCAGTTCGTTGACCACACCCCCGATGAGCTGTGTCAGAGCTTCTTTGCCGGTCTTGAGCCGCGCATAATAGAGCGGCGCACGCCCTGCTTCCGCTGCGACTGCGACGAGGAGCGCATACAGCGCGCGCTGATATCGCTGGGACGTGAGGAGCTGCAGGCCATGATAGACGAGGACAATGGCGCTCAGCTCGAGTGCCACTTCTGCAACAGGCGCTATCACTTCACCGGCGACGAACTGCGTGAACTGCTGCGTCAGGCCACTCAGGCCTGACATAGCGCGCACAGCACGTATCGAAAGGAGCAATATGTCAGACACGACCGGATCGGTACTCAACTTTACCCGCGATGCCGCATTCATAAACAGGCGTGCCCGGGCGCGGCACAATTCCGGCGAGTACATCGAGGCGCTGAAGCTTTTCAGGCGCGCCTGTGCAGAAGCCCCTGACAATGTGACCTACCAAGCAGACCTGGCGGAGATGCTCTACACTATGGGCTGCGTGGACGCATCATATCATGAGGTCAACCGCCTCATGAACAAATGTGCAATCACCTCAGGCGCGCTCAGGAATCAGCCCTCTCTGCGCCGGGCGCTATTTTTGCAGGCGCGCAACCTGCGCAACATGGGCTATCCACATGCCGCGCAGATAATGCTGCGGCCGCTCAAGGACATGCGCATGGGCAAGGACGCAGAGCTGTTCAACAATCTGTATGAACAGGTCGTAGCGCGGACTATATTGAGCTACAGCAAGCAGCCGCGCATGCGCTTTTTAGAGCGCATACTGCACTTCATAAGCGCAAACGACATATTGAACGCATACATAGCCGCCAGACGCTACCTCGTGCGGCACAAGGCCAGTCCGCTGGGGCATATAGCGCTGGCATGGGCGCTTAACGGCATGAAAGAACAGGCCGAATCCACCGAGCACATGGTGCGCGCACTCACCACCATGCAACGCGACCCATGGGTGCTGTACATAGCATCTATCATACTCTCCGACAGCGACCCCGCTCAGGCGCAGCAGCTGCTTGTCAACGCATTCGCGCTCACCGACGATCGCAAATACGACCTGTTTTTACTCAGGCAGGCCGCCGCGCTGAACATTGACTCGCTGGTCATGGACATAGCCGCGCGCATTCTGGAGCACGATCCCGGCGCGCCCTACCCCAGCGCCTGTCGGGCCGTGGCGCAGTTCAATACGGGCGCTTCGGTGCGTGCGGCGATGATGCCGCTCTCCCGCTCGCTGGACATATACCCCGGCGACATCATCGCCAGTCACTACGCTGAGCTGCTCGAAGCTGCCCCGCAAGCGGCTTTAGCCTATCCCGACGCGGAGATGCTCATGCTGTGGTCGGGCAATGCGGCCAAGCTGAGCGCGAACATAATGAACGGCAAAGGCGGTTCGGCCAGCCTCAGCGACCGCGAAACGAAGCTGATGGCATGGGGGCTATACCATAGCAGCATGCAGACATGCGTGACCTCCGCCACCATACTGCTATGTCTGGGCGGCGAGCAGGCGTGCAGCGAGCTGTGGAAGTATCTCGTGTCGCAAGATGCCCCCGATAAGATGCGCATGACCGTGCTTTACATGATGGTCATGGCGAGCATGCCCTTGCCCAAGCTGATATTCATGCGCGGCAAGCTCATGTCGCTGAACGAGGAGCTGATGTGCCGCATATCCGCATTGCTGGAGCCGCGCCTTAGCCTGCGCAAGGCCGCAAGACGCCTGCGCGACGAGCCCTCCGCCATAACCGATATGCACAAGGTGCTGAATAGCTGTGGAGACATGGGGTTAAACGAGGACGAACTTGCCAGCGCGCTGGAATGCACCATGCGCATACTTAAAGGCGAAGCTATCAGCCTGCGCGCAGTTGCCAACCGCCGCGGCATAAACTGCGCCCGGCTCACGCGCGCAGTCTACTCATATTTGCAAATAGCCGGTCATCAGGAGGAACAGCCATGAAATGCATAAACTTTGACTCTCAGTTCGACAAGTATGTACAGCGCTGGATGACGGAGAACCGCTCCCGCTTCAAGAACGTGGACGAGATGGAGGCGCAGATGCCCGACGTCTACCTCAAGTGGATAAATCTGCCCGCCGACTGGCTGGACGGCCAGACGCCCGCGCTCTACTTTGAGCAGTACGACGATGCAGCCATGCTGTGCAAGTGGATGCTCAAGTACATCCGCAGCGACATTCCCCTGCCCGACCAGCTGCTTGAGCGCATAGCCGCGCTGGGCGAGGCCGCGGTGGAGCCGCTCATGGACATAGCCTTTGACCGCGATCAGAGCGATGAGGCGCGCATGAGCGCGCTCGGCACACTTGAGCAGATACAGTCGCCCCGCACCATGACGGGACTCATATCGCTGATTACCCACGCCCGCGACGAGGAGAGCGAGATGAGCAATCTGGCGGGCGAGATGCTGGTCAGTCTGGGCGCTCAGGTGATGCCCGGCGTTGTGGAGGCGATGCTTGCCGCGCGCCCGGCGCATGGTCTTGTGCTGCTGGACGTGGCCTGCAACTTCCCCGGCGACGAGCGAGTGTACGACTACGCCCTGCGCCTGCTCCGCTCCATGCCCGACAAGCGCGCGCTGATAGCGTCGTATCTGGGCAAGCTGGGCGACGCGCGCGCCATAGACGAGCTGATGCCCATGCTGGAGCTTCAGGAGCTGAACTACCTTGACTACCTTGAGATACGCGACGCGATAGAGGAGCTGGGCGGCGAGGTCAAGACCGAGCGCGAGTTCGCTGGCGACGAGTACTACGAGTCCATGAAGAACATGTAATCCGCCTTGCCGACATACGGAGGTATTACAGATGATATGCAACAGATGCCACTATGACAACGCGCCCTCTGCCGGCAACTGCGCGCGCTGCGGTGCGCCGCTGGATGCCAGCGAGGACACTCAGGTATTCCGGCGCGCCGATCTGCGCCGCGCGCGGCAGGCCGAGGCTGCGCGGCAGGCGGAAGCCGATGGCGCTTCGCCCGTGCAACCCGAATCGCCCTACGCACGGCCTCAGCCTGCGCAACCCGAATCGCCCTACGCACGGCCTCAGCCTGCGCAACCCGAATCGCCCTACGCGCGGCCTCAGCCTGCGCAACCCGAATCGCCCTACGCGCGGCCTCAGCCTGCGCAACCCGAATCGCCCTACGCGCGGCCTCAGCACGCGCCTGCCGAAGGACATCTGCGCCGCAATCCGCAGGCCGCTCAGGGCGTAGATTCGCCCACCGGTCAGCAGGGTGCCGTCAGACCGCGTCCTGCCGGAGCGCAGGCACGCGGGGCTAGGCCGCGCCCGACCGCACCCATGCCGCATTCCGACGCCAATCAGAGCGCGGCCGCTGAGCCGGGTGCCGCACGTTCGCCTGAGCGCAGCCGCCCCGCAGCGCAGCCGCCCATAGCCGGTCAGGATGCGCCCGGCGTGCGCAATGCACAGGCGCAGGATGAAGGAGAACATCGCGTACCCATGCCCGCAGGTGCGCGCGAGCGCCGTCCGCAGCAGGATGACTATGCCCGGCGCAGGCCCGACCCCGTGTTCGATCCAGACGAGATAGAGGATGACGAGGTCGAGGAGCGCGACTTCAGGCGCTCATCGTCCAAGCCGCGCAGCAACACCATGATGATGGCCGGAATAGGCGTGCTGAGCTTCATGGCGCTGATACTTCTTGTGATATGCTTCCTCACCTTCACCCCGGCCGGGCAGCGCTGGAAGGCCAATATGGGGCTGAATGCGCCCGCCTCCGCATACTGGCAGCTGGGCGACGAGGCATTGGCCGCGGGCGACACCGCAAGTGCCGTAGCGCGCTATGAGTCCGCGCTCAGCCGCGACAGCGCCAACTACGAGGGCGCGCTGAAGCTGGCTCAGACGCTGAAGAGCGCGGGCAATGCCGAGCGTGCTGAGCGCGCCTACCGCCTTGCCATATCGCTGCGCCCCACCGAGACCGCGCCCTATGACAGCGTGATAGAGCTGATGAAGTCGCGCGGCGCGAGCGAGGGCGATATGGTTGAGATGCTTCGCCTTGCGTACCAGAATACCGGCAATCAGGGTTACAATGACATGCTGCTCACCTATGGCCCCAGCGCCGTGCGCTTTGACCCCGAGGAGGGCGAGTATGAGTCCGCGATAAAGCTGCAGATGGCCAGCGACGAGGGCGCGACCATATACTACACCACCGACGGCTCTCAGCCCACTGTGTATTCAAACAAGTATGTGCTGCCCATAGAGCTGGGCGAAGGCGTGTTCACTGTGCGCGCGTTCGCGTTCCAGAACGACCTGTACTCGGGCGAGACACACAAGACCTATACCATAAAGTTCCCCACCGTAGCTGCGCCGCAGTTCACCTCCAAGCCCGGCCGGTATTCGGCCGGCGATAATGGCCGCAAGGTAATCAAGGTCACCGCGCCCGAGGGCTGCAAGGTGTACTACACCACCGACGGCAGCGCGCCCAGCGCCGAATCCTCCCAGTATGATGACGGCATATCGCTGCGCCCCGGCACGTATAAGCTGCGCATGGTGGCGCGCAACTCCGACGGAGTATACTCCGCCGAGACCAGCGCCGAGTACGTGATACTGGGCGAGCTGGCCGCGCCCTTCAGCGATGACGACAGCTTCAAGTCGTTCTACGTGGATGTGACCGATCAGAAGGCCGTAAACAAGCAGTTCAAGAAGCTGCTGGAGACCACCGGCGACACCAGCACCTTCTTCACGCAGCATTACAGCTTCGGCGAGGTCGATTTCACCGTCAAAAACGGCACGCCCGTGGTGACCGCCGTGCGCATAAACAATAACGACATAACCGGCGTGCGCGGCACCAAGGTCGGCTGGGATGCGGAGGACATAATAGACGAGTTCCGCGACGAAAAACACGAGATAAAGAACGGCGAGCGCGAGCTGTACACTCTGGACGGCGGCTCTTATGGCTGGATAGAGTACGACGGTGACCGCATGACCAGCATAAACTACATGTACGTGCGCAGCGGCAACCAGCTGGTCGAGCTGCACTACACCATAGAGGACGGCGAGGTCAGCTTTATGGAGTACTGCATAAGCGACATGTAACTCCGGCAGTGCAATGCGCCGATAGTCAGGCAAAGCATACCGCCCGGCTTCCCCACATCGAGGGAGGCCGGGCGGTATGCATATGGTCATATATGTGCGCCGATTGCTCGCGCATTGTCAATATGCCGCTCACGCGGGCGACTTGCGCCACGCATGCAGAGCCAAGCTGCGCTTATGCAGGCCGCAAGGCGCATGCCCATCGCCCGCGCAGCCGAACACGTCCACCGCTTGCGCCACATGGCAGCAAAACGCCGCTCACGCGGGCGACTTGCGCCGCGCATGCAGAGCCAAGCTGCGCTTATGCAGGCCGCAAGGCGCATGCCCATCGCCCGCGCAGCCGAACACGTCCACTGCTTGCGCCACATGGCAGCAAAGCGCCGCTCACGCAGGCGACTTGCGCCGCGCATGCAGAGCCAAGCTGCGCTTATGCAGGCCGCAAGGCGCATGCCCATCGCCCGCGCAGCCGAACACATCCACCGCTTGCGCCGCAGGGCAGCAAAGCGCCGCTCACCGGCGCGCATCCTTCCTGCGCCGTCCGCGCGACAGAACAAAGCGCACCGCCGCGTCTATCGCCATGCCTGCGCACACGGCTATCGTCAGGCACTTGGCAAGCTCCCCGCCCTGCCATGCGGAATACATAGCGGCCAGTATCGACGCCGCGCCTATCGCCATTCCCTCGCTGTATCTCATGACATTCACCTCTTTCCGGCATGCGCATATGCCGCCAGCGCGCTGCTAATCATGCCCACAGGCATCGCTAATACATGCGCATGTCTGCTTATGCCCACAGGTATCGCTACCGCCCACGCATGTCCGACCATGCTTAGCAGCACGCTGGTATACCCTCATGCCACCGCTTATGCCTTACTCCATGCGTCAGCATCCCTCAGCCGTTCCACAACGGCACTGCGATCGGGCGCGCGCTGTGGTCAAGCTGTCCGGCACAATGATATCACCCTGCGGCAAAATTGTAAACAGTGACATTTTCGCCTTCATTTCCGTTTTTTATACTCCAATGTGCATGTAAATTTTTTTGAAGATGTGGTATAATGCTGTCCGGGAGGTATCGCTTATGCCATTTGATGATCTATCCGAAAGAATGCGCGCGCTGCACGACCTGACCGGGCTTAATGTGCGCGCTCTGGATGCCACGGGCGGCACGCTGGCCATGTGCGGTGAGGATGTGGACTATTGCCGCCTGTTCAGGCGCTATCTGCCGCAGGGCGAGACCTGCGATGCGCTGCATGCACTGGCCGGGCGGCGCGCGCTCGATCTGGGCGAAGCATATCTGTTCAACTGTCATGCGGGCGTGTGCCACATCGCCATGCCGCTGGTGCGCGCAGGCGAGTTTGAAGGCTCGATACTGCTGGGGCCGTTCGTCATAGGCGAATGCGATCCTCAGATAGTGCAGGAGACTGCGCGACGCTATTCGATACCCGTGGACAGCGCTCTGGACATGATGGGCATGTGCGGCGAGCTGACCGTGCTGTCGCCCGAGCGCACGGGCGCGCTGTGCCGCGTGGTGCGCTATGTGTTCGACGATTGGGAGGCCGTGGGCAGCGAGCTTGAGCCTGCGCGCCGCCATCAGATGCAGCAGAACCGCATCGGCGAGACAATACAGATGTACAAGGGCTTCTCGGCCTCCGCGCCCACATACCCCTACGAGAAGGAGCGCCAGCTGGTGGCCTGCGTAAAGGACGGCGACGTCTCCGGCGCAAATGCCATGCTAAACGAGCTGCTGGGCTTTGCGCTGTTCTCCACAGGCGGCGATCTGGAGGGCATAAAGAGCCATACGGCGGCGCTGTGCTCGCTGCTGTCGCGCGCAGCCATAGACGGCGGCGTGGCAACCGGCGAGGCGCTGGACATGAACCGCGCCTACATGCGCAAGATATGGCAGGCCGGCACCATAGACGACATATGCTACATGATGCAGGACATAGTGGAGCGCTTCTCCTCCAGCGCCTTCCCCGGACATGGTGCGGGCGGACCTTCGGCTTACTTTGCGCTCAAGCGCGCCATGAACTACATCGCCCTCAACTTCGCCAGCGACATAACGCTGTCCGGCGTGGCGCATGAGGTGCATCTGAGCGAGAGCTACTTCTCCACGCTGTTCAAGAAGGTGTGCGGCACGCCCTTCACCGAGTACCTGAACGCCGTGCGCGTGGACGAGAGCAAGCGCCTGCTGGCCAGCGGCGATCTCAACGTGACAGAAGTCGCGGGGCGCGTCGGCTTCACCAGCCAGAGCTACTTCTCCAAGGTATTCCGCCGCGTGACCGGCATGTCTCCGCGCCAGTATATAGAGTCGCACCGCAAGTGACGCTGTGCGCCTGCTAAGCTGCGGGAATTGTGTCTGGGATTTGGACATGTGAATATGGTTGCGGACATAGCGCCTTGGCTATGGCACGTTTATCCGGATGATGGCATCGCGTTTCGGCTTTGGGCATGCAATCAGATTGCAAACATCTCCCTTCGATTCTGGCATGTCCATCCAAATGCGGGCATCGCGCTTCGGCTTTGGGTCTGAGAATATGGTTGCGGACATAGCGCCTTGACTCTGGCCATGCGAATCAGACCGCGAACATCGTGTCTTGGCTCATGCGCGCAAAACCGACCGCAATCGCAGAGTCATGCTCCAGCACGCATGCGTTTGCCGGCATGCGGCATATTGCCATATATAACATCAGGCCCGGCTTCAAGCATGATATATCGCTTGAAGCCGGGCCTGTCCCTGTTTGCCGAACGGCATACGCACGTTTGCCCTGCTTTTGCTATCCCGCAGCGCCTGTGCCATGTGCGCCCGCCGCACGTCCGCTCATGTCGCATGCGGGCGCTGCGCCCTCACTCGCACCCGTAAGTATGGCTGTAAAGCAGCTGCCCTCGCCCAGACGCGACTCGACCTCCACGCGCCCGCCATGCGCCGCCGCTATCCATGCACACAGGCACAGCCCCAGTCCCGTGCCTTCGCCGCCGCGCGCGCTGTCCACGCGATAGAAGCGGTCGAATATGTGCGCGACGTGTTCCTCCGGTATGCCCAGACCATTGTCCGACACGCTTATGCGCGCATCGCCGTCGCTGCCGCTCACGCTGACGCGCACCCAGCGCTTGGCTTTGTCCATATCGCTGTAATTTATGGCGTTGCCCACAAGGTTGGTTATCAGAGACACTATCAGCGCCGAGTCGCCGTCTATCTCGGGCGCATCCTCGCCCGGCATAAGCTCCAGCTCCACGCCGCGCTCCTCTGCGCGCTCCTCCAGCGATTGACAGGCGAATTCGCACAGCGGCCTCAGCTCCAGCCGCTCTATGTGCAGCACCTGCCTGCCCTGATCGGCGCGCGCCAGCATGAGCAGGCGGTTGACCAGCGTGGACATGTGCTGTGCGGTGGCATATATCGCGTCCAGCGCCTCCATGCGCTCATCCTCGTCGCCTATAAGCCCCAGCTCGCACTGCGCCATTATTGCGCCCACGGGCGTGCGCAGCTCGTGCGACACGTCGGAGGTGAACTGGCGCTCGGCGCGGAAGGAATCGTCCAGACGGCGAAACATTGCGTTGAACGTGCGCGCCAGCTGCTCTATCTCGTCGTGCGTGTCCGGCACGGGCAGCCGCTCGTCCAGCTGACCGCCGCCGTGTATGGATTCGGCATGGCGCACCAGCTCGGCCACCGGCTTAAACGCCCGCCGAGCCATCAGCCACGCCAGCACCGCCATGGTCAGCGCAAAGCCCAGCGTCAGCGCCGCGGCGATCAGCGTCATCTTGTTCATGGTCAGCTGATGCTCATACAGCGACATCACCGCGCGCACATAGAACCCGTCGCCCGAGTCCACGTCATAGACCAGCCAGTCGCCCGGCTTGCCCTCCAGCCGCCGCTCCCTGTCCGTCAATATAGGCACGTCCGCCGGGAATGACAGCGGATATACGCCCGCCAGCCGCTTGCCATCTCCGTCCAGAAAGACCACGCTCACGCCCTCGGAGTACAGCAGCACATCGTCATCCAGCCTGAGCCTGCCGCTGTTTGCAAACTCCGCATCGTCCTCGGCATCGCGCGCCATGTCCTCCACGCGCGCCCACGCCGCCTTCAGCCCTATGTGATTATATGCCACCAGTATCGCGCCCAGCGCCACGCCCAGCAGCAGCAGCGACGTTATCAGTATCGATGCGCTCAGCCGCGCCTTGACCGTCAGCTTCACTTGTCGCTCCTTAGCACATAGCCCGCGCCGCGCACAGTGGCTATCATCGCGCCCGCCTCGCCCAGCTTGGAGCGCAGCGCGCGTATGTACACATCCACGACATTGGAGCCTATGTCCATGTCGGAATGCCACACATTGTCCTCTATCTGGCGGCGGGTCAGCACTATGTTGCGGTTGCGCATCAGCATGGACAGTATCTCAAACTCGCGGCTGGACAGCTTTATCTCGGCGCCGTTTACGCGGGCCACGCGGGCGTTCATGTCCAGAGTGAGCGCGCCTGCCACCAGTTCATTGGACGCGCTGCCCGCGCCGCGCCTGAGCAGTGCGCGCAGTCTCGCGCTCAGCTCCTCGAACGCGAACGGCTTGGTCAGGTAATCGTCCGCGCCGCAGTCCAGCCCGGCCACGCGGTCGCTCACGGCATCGCGCGCGGTCAAAAGCAACACGGGCGTAGCGTCGCCGCGCGCGCGCAGCTCGGACAGCAGCGTCAGCCCGTCCACCTTGGGCAGCATTATGTCCAGTATTATCGCGTCATAGTGCTGGCCGCTGGTCATGAAGAAGCGCCCTTCCTCGCCATCCTCCGCCACATCCACGTTTATGCCCAGCCCCTTTAGCTGGCGCTGAGTGGCCTTGCGCAGCGCCGCCTCGTCCTCGACATACAGTACGTACAATCAAAACGCCTCCATTGCGGCAAGGGGCGGCGTCTGCTTCGCTGTCAGACGCCGCCCACTGCCGTTCATTTTACTTATACATCAGTCATCATAGGCATAGAAGCTGCCGCTGGCCGTGCCGTAGTCGCTGGCTCCCTTTACCTTTACTCCGCTTATCGTGAAGGTGTACTTCTTGCCGCGCCCCTCGGAGATGTTGGTTACGCGGAACTTCAGCTCATCGGAGCCCTTGCTGCGCACGGTTGCCGTGTAGCTCTTGCCGTTAGAATCCTTGACAGTGACCTTGACATTATTATACTGCACTCGCTTGGTAAACTCAACCTCAACGTAGCCGCGGGAATCGTAATCAACGTCCTCTATCTTGACCGACTCACTGGAAGTGCTGGAACCCTTTACGCTGAAGCTGCCCGAAACCGAGCCGTAGGACGAGGTGCCTTCGCGGCGCACGCCCGATATGGTGTAGGTGTACTTCTTGCCCGAGGCGATGTTGGACACCTTGAATGTGAGATCATCATCGTCCTTGTCGGTTATCTTGGCGGTGTACTTCTTGCCCGAGGAGTCCTTGACTGTGACCTTGGCGTTTTTGTAGTCCACGTCGCGGGTGAAATCTACTTCGACGCGGCCACTGCCCTTGTACTCGGTGGATTCTATCGAAGGCGCGGAGGCAAAGCCCATGGTCGTCATGCCCAGTCCGGTAACAGTCAGTACGGTAGCCATTATAGTGGATATAGTCTTCTTCATGATTTATCTCTCCTCATCAATCGTTTTGTGTCATGCGATGCGCAGCTTCCCCTCAGTCGCCGTCATCGTCATCGTTGTCATCATCGTCATCGCGGTCATCGTCGTCGCGGTCATCGTCATCGCGGTCATCATCGTCGCGGTCATCATCGCCGCGGCCATCGTCATCCTGGCCTTCTTCGTACTTGTCGCTAAACAAGCCGTTGCCATAGTAATCATCGTCTTCCGGAGTACCGTGCGGGTACTTGAGTTCCATCACCTGTTCAAGCAGTGCCACGTGTTCCCGCATCTTGCGCATGTCTTCCTCGTTGCGGTCATCGTCCCAATAGTCCTCGAGTATGGCGTCGATTATGGCCTCGGCCACATCCAGTCCATCGTCTATGTACTCCAGCTCGGCCTTGTAGAAGTTGTACTCATCGCGCGTCAGGCTGCCGGCGCGGTAGGTCGCCTTTATGGAATCCTCAAAGGCATCCATCTCATCGTCCAGCAGTTCTGCCTGCTGCTCTATTTCCTCCAGCAGGGCGGCATCCGGCTGCTCATTCTCGCCCGGTATGGCGCTGCGCGTATCGTCCATCACATCCGCCACTCTCAGGTAGAAGTCGTACATATTGTCCACGGCCTGTTCGCCCACATCGCCCAGCGGCGGCTCCATGCCCAGCACCTGTATGAACTCATCCCGGCTGAGTCTGGGCTTTTGAACCTCCTGCTGTATTGTGTGAGTAGCGCTCGGCGGCACTATTCCCGTGCCGGCGGCCATGGCCGAACTGCCCGGTATAATCAGCGCCAGCATGAGAGCTGCTACTCTGGCTTTGTTCATATCGCTTACCCCCTCTCGACTATGGCTGTATTATAAAGCCCCAACATGAAAGCAAAATGAAAGAAACGGCTGTTTTTCTCATTTTTGCAGAAATGCGGAAGTTTATTTGAGGGCGCGGCCAAGTGCCTGAGAGTCGCCCATTGCGCGCAGCATGCGATAGTCCGGACTTGGGCCGTGCAGGATACGTGCCGCACACGGTGGATGTAAGCTCTGACAGGAGCGGGAGCCTGCCGCACGCTGCCATGCCTGCCGCACGTGTAAGCTATGGCTTGAGCATTAGCCTGCTGCACGCTGCCATGTCTGCCGCACATGTACAACTTCCGTGCCGCTCAGCCAGCGCCACGCGCGCAAGCATCATATACAAGCAACTTGCGCAGACGCAGACGCAATAGCGCGCACGATTTCTGTCTACGCATGCAGGCGCGCACTGCTTGCAGGACTCAGCCGCGCCAAAGCGGCTCATGCATTGGCAGCGCCATTCACAGTTGTGCCGGCGCGTCTCACCCGCGCGCAGCCGATGCTCGATTATAGCCATTGTGGCGGCGTTGGCTGCGGCGCATATCTCGCGCGCAATCAATACAAGGGGCGCAATCCGCCATTCGCGCCATCCATTGTGATTACATACAGCCCTATCTCTGCATTCATCGAACCCGTTCAAGCTCCGCACATGCAAAAGGAGCGCCGCTGCGGAATCCCTCCGCAGCGGCGCTCCATAGTCCGTTACATGCCCATTCTATATCCGTACTATGCCAATCTTCCCTCGCGTCAGACCGCCTTGCCGGCGTCCTCCAGCAGGAAGCGATACTGGGCATCGCACAGCTCCTTGTACTGGCCATCCTTGATCTTGATGAGCTGGTCGTGGTTGCCGCGCTCAGCTATCTTGCCGTCGCGCATGACCATTATGCAGTCCGCGTTGCGTATCGTGGACAGGCGGTGCGCTATGACAAAGCTGGTGCGTCCGCGCAGCAGCACTTCCAGCGCATCCTGTATCAGCAGCTCTATGTGGGTGTCTATGGACGATGTGGCCTCGTCCAGTATCAGTATCTTGGGGTCGTTGAGCAGCGCGCGCGCAAACGATATCAGCTGCCTCTGTCCGGTGGACAGGGACGAACCGCGCTCGTTGACCTCGGTCTGATAGCCCTTTTGCATCTGCATTATGAATTCGTGCGCATGCACGGCCTTGGCCGCCTCTATGACCTCTGCGTCGGTGGCGTCCAGACGGCCGTAGCGTATGTTGTCCATTATGGTGCCGGAGAATATGAAGCTCTCCTGCATCATGACCGACATCTGCTTGCGCAGCGAATCTATCTTCACGTCGCGTATGTCGTGGCCGTCTATGCGCAGCTGGCCGCCGCACACGTCGTAGAAGCGGCTTATCAGGTTGACTATCGTGGACTTGCCCGCGCCGGTCGCGCCGACGAGCGCTATGGTCTGGCCGGGCTCGGCGGTGAATGTCACGTCGTTTAGAACCGGCTTGTCCGGGTCATAGTAGAAGCTCACATGGTCGAACTCCACGCGGCCCTTGATGGGCGGCAGGTCGTAAGCGCCGGGCTTGTCCTGCACGTCCGCAGGGGTGTCCATTATCTCGAATATGCGCTCCATAGAAGCGGTAGCCGAGAGTATGTTGTTGTAGAAGTTGGACAGCGTGTTGAGCGGCTCCCAGAATCTGCCCAGATACCATATCATAAGCAGCAGGTCGGCCAGCGCAAGAGGCGCGGCGGCGTTGCCCATAAGGCTTATGCCCACGTAGTATACGAGCACGGTGCCTATCGTGCCGGTTATGTCAAGAGCCGGCCAGAAGGCGTTGTTTATCTGTATGGCGCGCATCCACGAGGAGCGTATGTCGTCGTTTACGTTGCGGAAGGTATCCAGGTTCTCATCCTCGCGCACGTAAGCCTCGGTAACGCGCATGCCGCTGAGCGACTCATGCAGATAGCCGTTCATGTTGGAGGTCTTGACGCGGGTTATCTGCCAGCGCTTGCGCATCTCGCGCTTTATCTTGAATATGATTAGGAACAGCACCGGGATTATGCACAGCGCAAGCAGCGTCAGCTGCCAGTTGACGCAGAGCATTATGACCAGCAGCAGTATCAGCGTGAAGCAGTCTATCAGCACGTTGACTATGCCGTTTGTGAACAGGTCGTTGAGCGAGTTTACGTCGTTTATCACGCGCACCAGTATCTTGCCGGGCGAGCGCGAATCGAAGAACGAGAACGACAGTCCCTGTATGTGGTTGAACAGATCCTCGCGCAGCGTGGCCAGAGCCTTGCGGCCCGCGGTATCCATAAGCCTTATCCTGTGACGGGTACACAGCGCGCCGACTATGGCCAGCAGCACCATGCCGCCCACATAGTAGCCCAGCGACTCTTCCGTGCCGCCGTCCAGCGCGTCCACGGCACGGCTTAGCATCATGGTGGAGCCCAGCGAGGACAGCGTGGCTATTGTCATAAGAGTAAGAGCTATGAATATGCTCTTCTTATAAGGTCCCAGGTACTTGAGCAGACGTATGAACTGCGCTTTATTAAATGGCCTCTCCAACGCCTCATCGTCTATCTGCCTGAGCATCTTAGCCATTTAGAGTTCACCTCCCGCAGCGAGCTTCTCGAAGTCCCTGTACTGATCGCGCACCATGCCGTAGTATATGCCCTTTTGCTTGAGCAGCTCATTGTGCGTGCCGCGCTCGACTATGCGCCCGTCATCCAGCACAAGTATCTGGTCAGCGTTCTTGACCGAGGATATGCGGTGCGCTATTATGAAGGTCGTGCGCGTGCCGGGCAAGCGCCCAAGCGCCTGCTGTATCTCGTATTCGGTCTCCATATCGACAGCCGAGGTGGAGTCGTCGAATATCAGTATCGAGGCGTTTATAAGCAGTGCGCGCGCTATGGCGGTGCGCTGCTTCTGGCCGCCGGACAGGCCCGTGCCGCGCTCGCCGACTATCTCGTCGTAACCGTTGGGCATGTGGCTGATAAACTCCTCGGCCTGTGCGTTGCGCGCGGCGGCCTCCACTCGCTCCATGGACGCATCCGGCTCGCCAAAGCGTATGTTGTCTGCCAGAGTATCCGAGAACAGGAAGGTGTCCTGCATGACATAGCCTATGTGCGCGCGCAGGGGCTTGAGCTTCTGCTTGCGCACGTCTATGCCGTCCACCTGCACGCTGCCGCTCTTTATGTCATAGAACCTGCCCATCAGCGACACGAGCGTGGACTTGCCCGAGCCCGTTGCGCCCACGACCGCCACGGTCTGGCCGGGCAGCGCCTCGAAGCTTATATCCTTTAGCACATCGCGTCCGCCGTAGCTGAAGGTCACATGGTCGTACTTTACATGACCCTTGAAGCTCTCGGGCTGGCGCGCGTCTTCCCCGTCGCGTATGGCCGCGCCGAAGTCGATGTAGTAGAACAGCTTCTCAGCCGAGGTTATCGCCTGCGCCAGCATGTTGATTATGTTGGAGAGCTGGCGCATGGGGTTGGTTATAAGGCTTATGTATCCGGTTATCGCGATAAGCGTACCCAGATCCATCTGCCCGTTAATGAGCAGCATGCCGCCCACGCCTATCATGACGGGCGTGCATATGCTGCTCATGAATTCCATAAGAGGCACGAAGTTGGACCATATCCACGTCGCCTTGAGGTTCAGGCGCAGTAGCTCCTGATTGTCGCGCTTGAACATCTCCTCCTCATATTCCTCGCGGGCAAATGCCTTGACCACGCGTATGCCGGCGAGGTTCTCCTGAGTGCGGGTGTTCAGCACGGCGTTCTGCTCGCGCACGTCCTTGAATACCGGGCGTATGTGCTTGTTGAACTGCCATGCGGTGACGGCCAGCAGCGGCGCTATGATTATAAGCGCCAGCGTCAGCTGCCAGCTCATAAACGTCATGAATACCAGACCGCCCACGAACCTGAGCGAGTTGTCGAACACCGTTATAATACCGCCCGCTATGAGGTTGCGTATGCCCTCTATGTCGCCGGTCATGCGGCTCATTATCTCGCCCACGCGGTTGTGGTCGTAAAATTCATACGGCAGCTCCTGAAGATGGCCGTACAGTCCCGTGCGCAGATCGTATACCACGTTCTGAGAAACGCGCTCCATAATCAGGCCCCGGCTGTAGTTGGATACGGCGCGCAAAAGCACCATGCCCAACAGCATAGCCGCCAGCGGAGTCAAACGCGCAAGATCGCGGTTTGGTATCACCTGGTTTACTATGTCCTTGGTGATGTACGGAGCCAGCAGCAGTGTGACTATGACCACCAGCTGCAAAAACAGCCCCAGGTACACCCTCTTGCGGTAAACCTTGATAAGTCCGCCTATTCGCTTGAGTATGTCCATTGAAGCAATTCTCCCACAATGTCGTTTTGCTAGGTACCATCGTTGTTGCGTTCTGCCCTGACGTTGTTCGCCCGGATGCCGGTGTGCGCCGCGCGCGGGATATGTCGCATGCTGCTGTCTCCCGCATTACGTGCGCCTACGCCGCCATGGCAACGGCCGCCCGCCGTCCCCGCGCCCACCTCGGTGCGCAGGACAAAACATTTTCATTCTATCTTCGCCTAAAGCCTACACGAAATCCATCGTTAAGTCAATGTATTTGATATAAAAAAAGGGGCTATAATGCCGGTTTGTCAACTGTAAATTTTGGTAAGTATTCCCGCAATGGTTTGCAGAAAACCCAAGGGCTAAAATGTGCATGTACCACACATTTTACGTATAAGCAGACCCCCGCTCCGCCGCATATTTGACATACCCGGCCGGGCGCGGGCAAATCCCGCCCGAATGCCGCGCGCATAGCGCCGCCACCGCCCTCCAAAGCGATAAACGTTTCGCTCATATGCGTCCGCATCCGGAATGCAGCTTCAGGCAACCTGCGCGCGGCTCAGGCATATGTGTTAAGCATGCTCTCGGCAGGCACAGCTACACTCTGCCGGGCTTGGCAGCGGCAAACCGCGCGGCTCAGGCGCATATGTTAAGCATGCCCTAGGTATGCACAGCAACACTCTGCCAGGCTTGGCAGCGGCAAACCGCGCGGCTCAGGCGCATATGTTAAGCATGCCCTAGGTATGCACAGCAACACTCTGCCGGGCTTGGCAGCGGCAAACCGCGCGGCTCAGGCGCATATGTTAAGCATGCCCTAGGTATGCACAGCAACACTCTGCCGGGCTTGGCAGCGGCAAACCGCGCGGCTCAGGCATATGTGTTAAGCATGCCCTCGGCAGGCACAGCAACACTCTGCCGGGCTTGGCAGCGGCAAACCGCGCGGCTCAGGCGCATATGGCGCAGCTGCACACCAGCGCCTCCGCAACCATGTGATGCCGCAACCATGTGTAACTTTTTTGCGGCAATGCGCTTAGCTGCCCGGCGCGCTTGCCATTTTGGATTGATTATATTATAATGAAGTGAGCGCGGCGGCGCACATATGCCGGCGCGCATATCATGTATGCCCATGCATACAGAAAGGAGAGGATCGATGCCTTACGTAATAATGACCGACTCCCACACCGACCTGCCCTATTCGCTGGTCGATGAGTGGCAGCTGCCCATAGTGCTGATGCCGTATTCGCTAAACGGCGAGGAGCATCTGGCCGATATGGGGCGCGACAAGGATTATCTCAAGATATTCTCTGCGCTCAAGTCGGGCGTAAACGCCACCACCTCACAGCTGCCCATGCACGCTTACATAGAGTACATCGAGCCGCATGTGAGCGCGGGCAACGATGTGCTGTTCATATCGTTCTCGTCGCAGCTGAGCAAGACCATAGACAACCTGCGCGCCGCTGCCGATGAGCTGATGCAGCAATATCCCGGCAGGCGCATAGAGATATTCGACACGCTGGCCATGTCCATGGCGCACGGCCTGCTGGTTAAGCATGCAGTTGGCATGCGCGCAAATGGCGCGGATATGGACGAAGTGCTGGACTGGCTGCGCAATAACTACCTGTGCGCGCACGGTGCGTTCGTGGTGGATGACCTAAATCACCTGCGCCGCGGCGGGCGCGTGTCCGGCTCGGCTGCGTTCTTCGGCACTATACTGGACATAAAGCCCTTCCTGGTGATAAGCAAGGAAGGCAAGATAGTCCCCTGTGACAAGGTGAAGGGTCACAGGCGCGGACTGCGCAGGCTTGTGCAGTACGTTCAGGACAATATCACCGACCCCGAGAACTCCACAGTCGCCATAATGCACTCGGAATCGCTCGAGGATGCGGACATGTTGGAGAGCATGCTCCGCGCCGCGATGCCTATAGGCGAGATAGTCAAGCTGCCCGTAGGTTCGGTAATAGGCGTTCATGTAGGGCCGGGACTGATAGCTGTTTGCTTCATGGGGCGTCCCCGCCAGATATGATTCGCAATATAATTTTCATAAGCAATCTTTCCGCGACCGCCATAACGGCGGCCGCATTTTTTGTGCATATGCGCAGCTAAAGGGCGCAAATCTTCCGCCCATGCGCGGCCAGTGCGCCCCTGCCCGCACTGGCTCATCCGCATTCACGCGCGCACTCGCGCACCTGTCCTATCGCATCCATGCGCACAGCGGGGCGCAGCGGCGCAAATCCCCACATATCCTGCGCGCACTCGGCCACGCGCGCCTCTATGTCAAAGCCCGCCAATGTGCGCGCGCCGCTTGCCGCTGCCGCCGCAATTAGCTGCGTATCCACGGGGTCGATCACCATGTCCAGCACGAGCTGTGCCTCCGCGCAAGGTTCTATGTCCAAGGGCGCATATCCGCGCCCGCCCAGCCCGGTGGCGTTTATAAGCACGTCGCAGCGCTGTGCGCCTGCCCGCTGCCATGCTATTGAGCGCGCTCCCCCGCCCAGACGCGCGGCCAGCCTGTCCGCGCTGAGCGGCCCGGCAGGCGCGGCTATTGTCACCTGTGCGCCCATGCCCATAAGAGCATGCGCCGCGCACGTCGCCTTTACGCCCGCGCCCAGCACCAGCGCGCGGCTTCCGCGCACGCATGCGCCGCGCATAGCCCGCTCTATCGCGCCGGGCAGGAGCAGCGCCCCCGCCAGCCCGCCCGTGGGCAGGCAGGCGACTGTATCCACCATTCTCAGCTGCGCGGCATCGCCGTCAACCTCATCCAGAAGTTTGCGCATGCGCACCGCAAACGGCGCAGCGACGCTCATGCCCGCTATGGCAGTACCCATTATGGCCAGCGCCTCGCGCTCCTGCCCGGGGCGCGCATGCAGCATGAGCATCATGGCTTCATTGCCGCGCGCGGCAAACAGCGCATTGTGTATGGCCGGAGTCCAATCGCCGCGCCCTACCACGTCCAGCGCGCCAAATCTCATCATGCCAGCCATCGACAGCTTTTTCACGGATTCACCGCCTTCTAAAGTATTTTTCGCAAACGGTTGACTTTAGCTGCATTGTATATATAATATTATCATACGCTGCGTTCGCGCGGCATTCCTGCAATGCACTAAATCAAACACATTGGAGGTCATTATATCATGCTTAATGTAGCCATGCTTAGCAAGTGGCACGTTCACGCCGCCGGTTATGCGCGCGAGCTGATGGCCATGGATGACGTGCGCGTCACCTGCATATGGGATGAGGATGCCGAGCGCGGTGCCGAGTGGGCGCGCGAGCTGGGAGTGGCGTTCGAGCCTGACTTGGACGCGCTGCTGCGCCGCCCCGACGTGGATGCGGTCGCCGTTGACTGCCCCACCGCCATGCACCCCGAGGTAATGATAGCCGCCGCGCGCGCCGGCAAGCACATATTCACCGAAAAGGTGCTGGCGCTGACCGTGCGCGAATGCGACGAAATCGCGCGCGCCGTCGAGGAAAGCGGCGTAAAGTTCTGCATATCCTTCCCTCAGCGCTGCTGGGGGCGCAACAAGTACATAAAGCAGCTGATAGATGAGGGTACGCTGGGCAAGGTCACGGTGCTGCGCGTGCGCAATGCCCACGACGGCTCGCTGCGCGACTGGCTGCCCGACTACTGGTACGACCGCGACATGACCGGCGGCGGCGCCATGATGGACCTGGGCGCACATCCCATGTATCTGGCCAGCTGGATGATGGGCCGCCCGCGCCGCATACAGTCCATGTTCAACAACATCACCGACCGCGCCGTTGAGGACAACTCGGTCTGCACGATAGAGTTTGAAAACGGCGCAATCGTCATATCCGAGACCAGCCTTGTCGCCCCGATGAACCCCAACATGTTCGAGGTATACGGCACCAAGGGCGTGGTCATATGCCAGGATCAGTCCATCAAGGTGCGTCTGGCCGGTCAAGACGACTTCTTCACGCCCGAGTTGCCCGCAGATGATACCGCGCCCATACGCCAGTGGGTCGAGGGCATACTCTATGGCCGCGAGATACCCTTCGACCTCAAGGCCGCCCGCGATCTCACCGAGCTGATGGAGAACGCCTACATCGCCGACGGCACCGGCCACGAGGTAGCCTTCCGCAAGTGAGCGCATGCGCGGCACGTATAAGTGCTGCGCCGGTATCATGGCTATTTAAGCAGGGCACGGATGCGTTTTGCGTCCGCGCCTTTTTCTATACTTGCGCGTTTATGTGCGCGCATTGCGCATGCGCATATGTGTGTCCGCGCCGTATACTGCCCTTTTCTCATCATATTTCAGCATTTATCGCTCTGTTAATCGCCATATGTATGGTCAATTCGCCGCTTGGCATATGGTTTTCCTGCTTTATTCGGACATTATGTGGGATTCTATCAAATTTTACATTCATCATCATGATGTTTTGTCATACAATGACATATATCCGCATTATGCGACATCTATCGCGCCGGGCGTGTCGAAAGCTGCCAGCCGTCTTGCCGAATCTGCGTTCATCTGCCCTGCCCCGCGATGCATAAAAATATCCGCCTGCATCTATCTGCAAGCGGACTGCTTGTCAAAGCGTCTTTTTGACAAGCGTGGACGGGGGAGAATCTCCCCCGCCACTGCCACCCCTACTCAGTTTCCACTGAAATCCTGCGGATTTCCGGGCGTGGAAACTGCAAGGTAGATATGCTGCTCTGGGAAATGGGATTTCCCGACGCAAAAAATCCTGAGCGCCCACCGCACATGTCGCTGGGCGCTACCTAAGTCGAGAGGGCTGCGAGGCCCACCGAGCTCTCCGGGGGTTTTTTGACAGTCTGTCCGCTTGCATCTATCTGCAAGCGGATATCTTAGTCCAATGCGGCATGCTGTCTGCGCAGGGCGCGTAGAGTGCCTATGTGCATTTTTCAGGGCTGTGCGCGGCATGTTTAGGCATGCGCGCGTCAAAGTACCACACGCAATGCGCTTAAACACGCACGTCACTCAAATCCACCATACTTCGCGCTCAGCTCAAAGCTGTAAGCGGCGCATTCCGATGTGCGAACCTGCATCACTTGCTCAGATGCTCCTGTTCATATCTGAGCATGTGTTCCTCATAGCCCTCGAGCTTTCTGTCCAGCCGCGCAAGGGTATTCTGCATTTCCTCAAGGCGCGCGGCGATCTGCTCGCGCTGCTCCTGAAGCAGCCGCTTGCGCGCGGGTATGGTGGCATCGCCCTGCCGGCAGAGCGCCACGTACTCTATCAGCGTCTCCACCGACACGCCCGCCGAGCGCATGCACTTTATGTATGCCACCCAGTTGCAGTCCTCCTCGGAGTAATCGCGTATGCCGCCCGAAGTGCGGCTGACCTCGGGCAGCAGCCCTATGCGCTCGTAATAGCGCAGAGTATCCGGCGTAAGTTCAAACCGCTTGCTGACCTCCGTTATGGTCATGCTCCCGCCCCCTGTCATAATATCCGCTCAGGCATGTTTGCACGCCGCAAAGCGCGTTCCGCGCCCGGCGCATATGCACTGCCTGCGCATGCTGTTTTCGCATGGCAGATTCGTGTGCCTGTGCGTTCCTTTCCATTTCCACATAAGCATTATATCCTGCCGCGCCGCACAGCGCAAGCGCATATGTCTTGCGCGCTCGCATAGCGCCATGCACAAAGAAGCTGACTTACGCGCCGAGTCACGGCTTCCCCAGCACAGGCGCTTATATGTCGCCATATGCAAAGCAATTGTCTTACTCGCCGCGTCACAGCTTCCCAAGCATCGGCGTTCACGTATCAGCATACGCAAAGGGACGAGCCGCAAATCGCGACCCGCCCCGATATATCACCTAAGCACCGCGCAGTCATGCCGCGCCGCTACCCGCGCCGTACATGCCTTGCGCACGCACTGAACGCATCAGCGTATCTCAGCGCCGAACTTATGCTTGCAGTTGCCCATGACCTTGTTCATGGCGGAGTTTATCTCGTCCTCGACCAGCGTATGGTCAGCCGCGCGCAGCATCAGCGAGAACGCCACGGACTTCTTGCCCTCGCCCAGCTGTGCGCCGCGATACACGTCGAACACGCTCACGCTCTCGCATATCTTGCCCGCGGCATGGTATATCTCGTCGATTATGTCGCCCACGGGCTGGCTGTCGTCCATGACCAGCGCTATATCGCGGCTGACGGCGGGGAACTTGGGTATGGGACGGGGCGCGCTGATTGCAGGCGTGCATGCGTCCAGCGCCTCCACGTCCACCTCGGCCACGTACACGCGCTTGCCCGCCATGCCGAAGGCCTCGGCCACGTCGGGGTGTATCTCGCCCAGCTGCGCCACCTGCCTGCCGTCCACGCTGACCACCGCCTTGCGGCCGGGATGGAAGTAGCAGTCGCCGTCGGGCGCATACCTGCCGGTTTCACCGAAGTGAGCCAGCAGCGCGTCTACCACGGCCTTCATGCGATAGAAGTCAGCCTCGCCGCCATACATGCCCACGGTGAGCGTCATGCGCTCATTGGGGAGATTGGCCAGCTTGCCGTCGGGAGTGTGCGCCATCTCCTCGGTCTTTTCAAAGCGCACGGCGGTCTCAAACAGCAGCGCCTCGGCGTTGCCATGGCTCATGTTATAGCTCAGCGTCTGGAGCATGGAAGGGGTGAGCGTAGTGCGCATGACGGAGGTATCCTCGCCCAGAGGATTGAGCAGGCGCACGGGATCCAAGCGCTTATCGCCCTCAGGTATGCCCAGCTTCTCTATGTCGCGCGGGCTTACGAAGGAATAGGTCTCTATCTCATATGCGCCCTCGGCCAGCAGCGCCTCGCGTATGCGATCTACGACCACATGCTCATGGTTCTTGCCGCCGCGCACGGTCACGCCCTTCATGAGCGTGGTGGGTATATTGTCATAGCCATATAGTCTCAGCACTTCCTCGGCGACATCGGCATAGCTCTCCATGTCCACGCGATAGCGCGGCACGCGGCAGGTCAGCATATCGCCGTCGCGCTCGGTATCTATGGACAGGCTGCGCAGTATCTCGACCATGCGCTCGGCAGGCACCTGTATGCCTATGTGCTGCTGCACGCGGCTTACGGAGGCCTTTATGACGGTCTCAGGCTCAGGATTGGGGTATATATCGACCATGCCGGGCGCTACATCGCCCGCATCCAGCATATTGACCAGCTGGCAGGCGCGCATCATGGCATCCATGGACATGGCGGGCGACACTCCGCGCTCATAGTGACCGGAAGCATCGGTGCGCATGCCCAGCTTACGGCTGGTCAGGCGTATGCAGGTGCGGTCAAACGCCGCGCACTCAAACAGCACGTCATGGGTGGCCTCGGTTATCTCGGACTCCTCGCCGCCCATTATGCCGGCAAGGCCGGTGGCCTGCTGGCCGTCGGCGATTACCAGCATGCTGTCATCCAGCTCGCGCTGCTTGCCGTCCAGCGTCATGAGCAGTTCGCCGGGATTGGCGCGGCGGACGATTATCTTGCCATCGCGCACCTTGCTCATATCGAAGGCGTGCATGGGGTTGCCGGTCTCGAGCATTACGAGGTTGGTTATATCGACTATGTTATTTATGGAGCGCAGGCCGGCGGCGTGCAGGTACTCGCGCACCCACTTAGGCGAGGGAGCTATGCGCACATTGCGTATGAGCTTGCCTATATAGCGGGGGCAAAGCTCGCTATCCCTGACCTCTATGGACACGCTCTCGTCCATGGGCGCGACATCGGCCTCCCTGACGGCGAGGTCAGGCGCCTTGAACTCCTTGCCCAGCACGGCGGCGGACTCGCGCGCCATGCCCCATATGCTCAGGCAATCGGGGCGATTGGCGAGCACTTCGAAGTCGATGACATCATCGCCCAAGCCGAACACTTCCTTCACGTCAGTACCGGCGGGCACGTCCTCGAATATCTCCATTATGCCCTCGTCGCCTATATTGGGATAGAGCGAATCGGGTACATCCAGTTCAGGGCCGGAGCAGAGCATGCCGTTGGACACCTCGCCGCGCAGCTTGCCCTTCTTTATCTTGCCGCCGGGCAGGCTGGCACCATCCAGCGCAGCGGCTACGCGCATGCCCTGATGGACATTAGGTGCGCCGCAGACTATCTGTATGGGTTCGCCCTGACCGACATCCACCATGCAGATATGCAGGTGATCGGAGTTCGGGTGATCGACACAGCTGACGACATCGCCAACCACGACCTTAGAGAACTGGCTACCGGTTACCTCCACGCCTTCCACGCCGTTTCCGGCCATTATCATGCGGCGCACGTATTCATCCGTAGGAACATCTATATCGACATATTGTCTAAGCCAACTTATCGGTGCGAGCATTTATTCCACCCTCCTATTTGAACTGACTGAGCAGGCGCAGATCGTTTTCGTACAGGCAGCGCATATCGGGCAGCTGATACTTGAGTATAGCTATGCGCTCTATGCCCATGCCGAAGGCGAAGCCTGTGTACTTATCGGGATCTATGCCGCACATGGACAGCACGCGGGGGTTTACCATGCCCGCGCCCAGTATCTCCAGCCAGCCTGTGCCCTTACATATCTTACAGCCCTTGCCGCCGCAGGCCGCGCAGCTCACGTCCACCTCAGCGGAGGGCTCAGTGAACGGGAAGAAGGACGGGCGGAATCTCGTAGTCACGCCCTCGCCGAACATGGCCTTTGCGAACTCATCCAGCGTACCCTTGAGGTCGCCCATGGTTATATGCTCGTCTATTACGAGGCCCTCCATCTGATGGAACACAGGCGAGTGGGAAGCGTCGGCCTCATCGGCGCGATACACTCTACCGGGGCAGACTATGCGAATGGGCGGCTTACGGGTGGTCATTATGCGCGCCTGCACCGGCGAAGTGTGGGTGCGCAGCAGCACGTTATCGGATATATAGAAGGTATCCTGAGCATCGCGGGCGGGGTGGTTCTTAGGCAGGTTCATCAGCTCGAAGTTATAGTGATCCAGCTCTATCTCCGGCCCCTGCACGACCTCAAAGCCCATGCCGGTGAATATATCGAGCAGAGCGTTTTCGGCCTGGGATATGGGATGCAGCGCGCCCAGCCTACGCTCCCTGCCGGGCAGGGTCACGTCTATGGCTTCAGCGCTCAGCCGCGCCTCCTTTTCGGCGGCGGTTATCGAAGCGGCCTGCTCATCCATGGCCTCCTCTATCTGCTGGCGCACGCTATTGACCAGCTGGCCCATCACGGGGCGCTCCTCGGGCGAGAGCTTACCCATGCCGCGCAGCAGGCCGGTCAGCTCGCCCTTCTTACCCAGCAGGCGCACCCTCAGCGCTTCCAGCTCGGGCGTGGACTTTATCTCCTTCAGGGCGTCCAGCGCTTCTTGCAATATCTTCTGCAGTTGTTCGCGCACTTATCTATCATTCCTTTCCATGCTTATCATGCCAATAGTCTGTCCGGGCGATGCGCAAGGGACGGCGGGCGGGCGACATGGCGTTGCGCAGCCGAAGGCTGGGCAATGCCATGGAGGTCGCGCGCCGGCCACGAAAAAAGCCCCCGCCCCCATATGCAAGGGGCGAGAGCCATAGCTCACGCTGTACCACCCAAAGATTCGTCGGGCGCTGTGCGCCTAACCTCTCACGCGCGTAACGGGCGTGACTCCGGACGAGCCTACCTGCCAAAGCCTTCAGCCCGTCGGCTCCGGAGTGAACTTCCCGCCTGCCCGCGTCCCGAC
The DNA here is from genome assembly GCA_050946055.1 of Candidatus Fimadaptatus sp. Classification (GTDB taxonomy): domain Bacteria; phylum Bacillota; class Clostridia; order Christensenellales; family Aristaeellaceae; genus Fimadaptatus. The sequence continues at coordinate 97,113 of JBMNUB010000004.1, forward strand.
GCGCTTTCAGCCCATGGCGCGCCTCTCTTATGAGCCGGTCACAGCGGTACTCTCTCCTTCAATGCCGTTATGCGGTATTATACCGCTTTGGCGCGCGCTTTGCAAGTCATATCGTCATAATTTTACATGTTCCGCAGCTTTGATATCGTTTTGCTCGTCCGCATGCATTTTGGTTCTTCACTTAAACCCAGGCTAAATGGCTCAAAAAAGAAGCTCTTTGCCGAAATCCGGGAAAGCTTGAAAGCAGCAGTCAAACATTGCAATTCCAGCGAGAGGGTAATTCTGAAAAGTGCAAGCCAGTTCTTCATTACCATTCCTCTCACGGCGAAGTCATGATATGCCTTAGCGCGTTAATCACCCATAAAACCGTAAACAACCTGCATTTTTCGGCACATATGATATGCTTCTATGCGCATAATCCCTCCAGCGCATGCCATAGGTGTAATGCCAAAGCGCATCCGCTTAAACCGCGTATCGTTCCCAAGCATGCATATCATATCCCATTAAAATTCATTCCAGCTTTCGCTTTATCCCATCCTCAAGCGCGCACATATCAAAACAGCGGCTGCTCCCGCATGCATATGCACAGGAGCAGCCGCTCATTCATACCTATGTCCCTATTACTTGGCCGCGCCGAAGGTCAGCCTTACCACCGAGCAGGCCGGTATCTCAAAGCGCACTTCGGTGCCGGAGCAGGTGCGCTCGGCCTTGACATCGCTAAAGTCATGGCTGCTCACGCACTTGGGCGCTTCAAACGTGTTGTAATCGCCCATGGCGCCGGTCAGCACGCTGCCGCTTATCAGCTGCATGTCGCTCTGGTCGAGCAGCAGCTCTATGGCGTGCGCATCGGTGAGAGAGGTGTTGCACAGCGTTACGTTTACCTCGCCCTTGTCGTTTATGGACGCGGACTCGGACACCTCGGGATACTCAAAGCCGTTGGGCGCCTTGGCCATGCAGTCAGCTATGGAGCTGGCCAGCTGATGCGCGCCCTGATGCACCGAGTACATCTCGAATACATGGTAGGTAGGCGTAAGTATCATTCGCTCGCCGTCGGTCAGCGCCACGGCCTGAAGCACGTTTATCAGCTGCGCGATGTTGGCCATGTGTACGCGCTCTGCATGATGGTTGAAGCAGTTGAGCGTTAGGCCCGCCAGCAGCGCGTCGCGCATGGTGTTCTGCTGATACAGGAAGCCGGGGTTGGTGCCGGGCTCTACGTCGAACCAGGTGCCCCACTCGTCCACTATCAGGCCCACCCTGCGCTGCGGGTCGTACCTGTCCATTATGGCGGAGTGCTTGCTGAGCAGTTCCTCCATGAAGTATCCCTTGCCCATGGTGTCGTAGTACTCGCGCTCGGTAAAGCCGGTAGCCGCGCCCTTATGGTCCCAGTCAGGGCCTATCGTCGTGTAGTAGTGCAGCGACAGTCCGTTCATCATGCGTCCCGCGTTCTTCATCATGGTCTCGGTCCACTCGTAGTTGGGGGCTTCGGGGCTGGTGCCGGGGCCGCATGCTATCTTATAGAGCTTGTTGTCGCCGTAGTTGTTGAGATAGGTCTGGTAGCGGCGGTACTCGTCGGAGTAGTACTGCGCGGTCATATTGCCGCCGCAGCCCCAGTTCTCGTTGCCCACGCCGAAGTACTTCACCTTCCATGGCTGCTCCTGACCGTTCTGCTTGCGCAGCTCGCTCATGGGCGACATGCCGTCAAATGTCATGTACTCCACCCATTCGCTCATCTCCTGCACCGTGCCGCTGCCCAGATTGCCGTTTATATAAGGCTCGCAGCCAACCTGACGGCACAGCTCCATGAACTCATGCGTGCCAAAGGAGTTGTCCTCCACCACGCCGCCCCAGTTGGTGTTTATCATCTTCTTGCGCTGCGCCTTGGGGCCTATGCCGTCGCGCCAGTGATAGGTATCCGCAAAGCAGCCGCCCGGCCAGCGCAGTGCCGGCAGCTTCATCTTCTTGAGCGCCTCCACCACGTCCACGCGCATGCCGTTCACGTTGGGTATGGGGGAATCCTCGCCCACGTAAACGCCCTCATATATGCATCGACCCAGATGCTCCGAGAAATTGCCATACACCTCCGGATGTATGAACGCGCCCTTCTTATAGGGCTGCACCACGTACCTCATGTATTCGCGCCTCCTTATGTTGCTGCTTATCATTGATAGATAAAGTATTCTCTTTACTTGATTCGATGATAGCATCCCATTCGGCGTTTGTCAATATTCCCGCACAATTTTTCGTACACTGCTTTACCGTATTCTGTTGCTAACCGCTCCTGTTCATGCTATAATAAAGTATCTGGTGAATTAAAGGAGCGTATTTACAAACCATGCATGAAATAAACGACAGCGAACAGCTGCTCAGCCTATGCAAAGCGCTATCCAGCCCGCTAAGGCTTCAGATAGTGCAGCTGCTCAGCGGCGATCAGGGCATGAATCTAAACGAGCTATCCGAAAGGCTGGGCGTGACCAACTCGGCCATGACCGCGCACATACGCCTGCTTGAAGAGGCGGGCGTGCTTATGATAGAGACTGCCTCGGGCAAGCGCGGCATACAAAAGCGCTGCCATCTGCGCGAGAGCAAGTTTCTGATAAACCTGCTGCACGAGCAGCAGCGCCGCAACACCTATGATGCCGAGATACCGATAGGCAGCTACGTATCCTACTCCGCCAAGCCCACCTGCGGCGTGGCCACTACCGAGCGCACGCTGGGCAAGTTCGACGACCCGCGCGTGTTCGACGACCCGGACAGGGTATACGCCGCAATAATATGGATGCGTTCGGGCTATCTGGAATACCGCCTGCCCAACTACATGCAGCCCAATCAGCGCCTTGTGGAACTCCAGCTCACTCAGGAGCTATGCAGTGAGGCCAAGGGCTTCAACGAGGATTGGCCCAGCGACATATACTTCTCTATAAACGGCCATGAGCTGGGCTGCTGGACCAGTCCCGGCGACTTCGGGTTAAAGCGCGGCATATACACGCCCGACTGGTGGGTATACGGCCTCAATCAATACGGCCTGCTCAAGCCGCTGGTGATAAACCGTCAGGGCGCGTTCATCGACGGCGACCGCATAGGCCGCTACACGCTGGACGATCTGGGGATAGTTTCGGGCGGCGAGATACGCTATCGCATCTGCGCGCCCGAGAGTGCGCGTCACGCCGGCGGGCTTACGCTGTTCGGGCGCGGCTTTGGCAACTACAATCATGGCATAACCATGCGCATGGTATTCGATGACATCGAGGGGCGTGACGAGTAATGTACGTGGTGAGCGGAAGCGAGATACTCTGCCGCCGCTGCATAGAGCAGGACATACCCGAAGCGCAGCTGGCCAAATATCTTGACGAATACATAGATCAGCTGCCCGGCGATGTGCGCGTGAGCGAGGCCGAGTTTGAGCGGCGGCTGAACATCTGTGCCGGGTGCGAGCATCTATTCAAGTACACCTGCCGCCTATGCGGCTGCTATGCTCAGGTGCGCGCCGCCAAGCGCCTGAACCGCTGTCCCGTGCCATATGCGCCCAAATGGGACATAGCGCCCGGCAGCGTCGATGACGAATAGTTTCATACCCGCATACAATCGCGCCGCATAACGACCGAGATGTCGCTGTGCGGCGCGATTGCTATACCGCATGCCATCGCAGCCTTGACATATCAGCTGAATATACGCACGCCCCGCAGTCTTGACATTCCAGCCGCACTGCCTAATGCGCGGCGCGCCTTCCATACCCACGTATGGGCACATGCCCACGCGCACTTTTCTTGCCCACCGCATGCCCATCATGCCCGTTTCATTCATCGCCATGCTTTCACAGGCAACCTGCTCTTGTTGCTTCAGCCGCAGACCTCGACTGCGCGCTTAAGCCTCCTTACACTCCCAAGCTCTGCTCTATCTCATGTTCCTACACTAGCTCCCGCGCATTCCCTCGCTCCCGCGCTTTCCCTCGCTCCCGCACCTTCCCTCGCTCCCGCACCTTCCCTCGCTCCCGTACCTTCCCTCGCTCCCGCACCTTCCCTCGCTCCCGCACCTTCCCTCGCTCCCGCACCTTCCCTCGCTCCCGCACCTTCCCTCGCTCCCGCACCTTCCCTCGCTCCCGCACTATCCTCTTGCTCCACGCCTTCCCTCGCTCCCGCGCTTTCCCTTGCTCCCGCGCTTTCCCTTGCTCCGCGCTTTCCCGCGCTCCCGCACCTTCCCTCGCTTTCGCGCATGCAAAAGCGCCCGCATCGCCATACAACAGGCAATGCGGGCGCTTTTTCCGCTTGAGCAGGCGGCGTTATTCGCCGTCATCCTCCTCATTTTCAACCATAGTCAGGTACTTTTCAAACAGCGTCTCCATCAGCTTCTCGTCATCGACGGACACGTACACGTCCTCGCCATTCTCGTCGGTGTCCACCTTGAGTATGATCACTTCGTCCTCGTCCACGCCATCAATTTCCTCGGCGGGCGTAAGCAGCAGATAGTTGCCGCCCTCATGCTCCAGCATCATCAGGAACTCAAAGCGAACGTTCTTGCCTTCCTCGTCCACCAGCTCGACTATGCCGTCAAAATCCATGTTGCCATCGTACTTGTCATCCATTATACGAAATACCTCGCTCCCTGTATATCGGTACGGCGCGGCCTTCCAGCCGCCGCTGTCCAAGAAACTCTGCAATATCAGCACAGCCGCCACGCGGTCTATGTACTGCTTGCGCTTTTCGCGGCGCATGCCGCTCTCTATGAGCGCGCCGCGCGCCATGGCCGTGGTCATGCGCTCGTCAAAGAAGCGTACTTCCCAGCCGCGGCTTGTCAGATGCTCGGCGAACTCGCGCGTCACGCGCGCCTGCATGCCCTCCTCGCCGCTGAGCGTGCTGGGCAGCCCCAGCAGCAGCCTGTCGGTGTCGTACCTTGCAAGGAAGTCCGCTATCGCCTGAATATCCGCATTCAGCGACTTTCGGTTTATGGTGTCCACGCTCTGCGCCGTTATGCCCAGCGGATCGCTCACCGCCACGCCTATGCGCCTTTCGCCCACGTCCAGCGCCAATATGCGCTTTGCCTCGTTCACTCGCCAGCCACCCTCCGTGCGCATTATTATAATAGTCACAAATTATGAAGTCAGTATGGCATGCCCGTTGTTTTATCATATTATGGAGTCACTCGCGAACATTCACATACATCAACGCTCGCCGATTGCGCCCATGCGCATCAGCACACCTTTATGCAGAACTCGGGACACACGCCCGCACAGTAGCCGCACAGCACGCACTTGCCGAGGTCCACCTGCGCGTGACCATCTACCAGCGACAGCGCGCCTTGACCGCATCTGGCCACGCAGCGCCCGCAGCCCTGACACCAGTCGTGTATCATAAGCCGGCGCTCGCTGCGCGCTATGCGCTCTATCGCGTCGCGCGGCGGCTCAAGCCCGGCAAACAGCGCCACATTGCAGTCTATCTCATCCTCGCTGCGCATGCCCACCGCCACCGACGATATGCCGGGCAGGTTGAGCGCGTAGCTTATGGCCTCCTCACGGCGGCTTATCAGATGCCCGCCGCCCAGCGCCTTCATGGCGTAAAGGCCCACGCCTGCGTCTGCCGCGCGCGCTATCTCGCGCTCCATGTCCTCGCGCGTGCCGCCCAGTATGCCCAGACCCGCGATGTTTATTATCGGGAATATTATGTCCACGCCGCCGAAGTACACCGCCGCATGCACGCACTCCACGTGATGCGTGGACACGCCCACCGCACCCACGCGCCCCTTGACCTTCTGCTCGTTCAGGTAGTCCAGCGCCTCGCGATGGCCGCGCAGCGTGTGTATGTCCTCCTGCTCGTGCAGCTCGAATATGTCGATATAGTCGCGCCCCAGCCCGCGCATGGCGTCCTCCAGCGACTTCTGCGCGGTCTTGCGGTCATAACAATAGGCTTTGGCGGCGACCTTTATAGAGGGCTCACGCGCCAAAGCCGGCTTTATATGCGCATAATTGCGATAATATTCGGCTGTATCGACGAAATCCACGCCGCGCTCATATGCATAGAGTATCAGCTCCGCGCCGCGTTCGGGCGGCATGTCCAGCTGAAGCGGGCTCATGGTCAGCGCGCCGAAGCACAGTCTGGACACCTCTATGCCCGTGCGCCCCAACACGGCCCTGCCCAACTCAGCGCTTGCCTTCATTGGACCTGACATAAAAGCGAACCAGCTCCTCAAGTATCTCATCGCGCTCCAGACGCTTTATCATGGAGCGGGCATTGTTGTAGCTCGTTATATAGGTAGGATCGCCCGATATTATATAGCCCACTATCTGGGTTATCGGGTCGTATCCCTTGGCCTTGAGAGCCGCGTATACGCTCATTATTATGCTCTTTGCGTCGGGTATGTCGGCGTTCCTGCTGCCCAGCTGCATGGTCTCGCCAAACTTTTCGCTCATTATCTGTTCGCCTCCTCGGTATCGGCATGATCCTGTGTTTTCTAAATTACATCCATTATATGCCCTTTGCCGCATTCATGTCAAGGGGAACACGCCCTGTTGAGCGCCGCAGCCCCACTTTTTTGCCCAAAACGCGGCGATATATTACAGCAATTTCCACCTACTGCCCTATCAGGCGCCACCCAAAGCGCGCGCATCCTCTATCTCAAACACGCTCAGCACATCCCCCGTCACCGTAAAGCGCACATTCAGCCCAGCAAACTCCACGCCGTACTTTCTCTCGGGCGCATCTATATAGCCGGGGCGCGGATCCTGCGCCAGCAGACCCATAAGCGCCGCGCGCTTGCCCTCGGGTACGCGCTCTATAAGCCCCTCGTCAAAGCGCACACTGAGCGAATGCCCGCGCGTCCTCTGGGTAAAGCCCTCTCTGGCGTCGGGATGGCAGTCGGCCACCGGCACATAGGGCTTTATGTCGTATATGGGCGTGCCGTCCATCATGTCAATGCCGCGCACGTATATCACAGGGCCGTCGGGCGCATCGTAGTCTATGCGCTCAAGGCGCACGCAGGACAGCCCCAGACTGTTGGGGCGAAACGGCGAGCGCGTGGCAAACACGCCCTTGCGCTCATTGCCGCCCAGTCGGGGCGGGCGCACCGTTGCCGACCAATGGCTCATGTGCGCCTCGGAGAAGTCCCATATCAGCCATATGTGCGAGAACTCCTCCAGTCCGCGCAGCGCCTCGGCCTGACGAAACGCGCTCTCCATAACTATCGCGCCCTCCAGCTCATCGACCAGACCGCTCTGGCGCGGCAGTCCGAACTTTGCGGGCAAATCGGTCGATATGTGCGCTATCGGGGTTATCTCCATGCGCTTACCTCCTGTATATTGGTTTTGCGGGGTTGGGCTTTGAGCAAGGGCATTGCGCGCAAATGCTGACGCGCTGAACGGCCACTCGCTGTGCATTGATGTAATGCGCTAAGCAGGCGCGCTTCACACGGTCACATGGCAAACAGCGCATCCGGTGCAGTTGACGCGCTGAACAGCCATTCGCCTTGCATGGCTGCCACAAGGGACAGGCGCACATTCAGTACGACCGATGTGCGATATGCACATCCCTCACGACCGCTGCGCATGACATACGCATCCCGCCCGGCTGCCCATCGCTCCCGCAACACGAGCAGGGCGCTCCGATGCGGAGCGCCCCGTTAAGCCCTGTCTGCGTTTGCTGCGCAGCCTTCATCTGCCCGCCGCAGAGCCTTGCCCTGCGTCAAAGCGCCGACGCGCTTACTTCTGAAGCGCTGCCGCCTTGTCGTACACCGGCTTGAGGCTGGGGTACAGCTCGCTGTATATCGCGTATGCATCCTCATATGCCGCGAAGTTCTTGGGATCGGGCAGAGTCTCGGTCTCCACGCGGACTATGCTGGTAGCCTCGGCCAGATTCTTCCACACGCCCGCGCCCACGCCCGCCACCATGACCGCGCCGTATGCGCCGCCCTCGGAAGCCGCGGACATTGTGTACACCGGCAGCTTGAATATGTCGGCCTGCATCTGCCGCCAGAGCGCCGAAGCCGCGCCGCCGCCCGAGGTGTATATCTTCTCGTTAGGCACGGTTGGGTCGAGCTGGTTGGCTATGTCTATTACCTGCTTTAAGCTGTAAGTCACGCCCTCCATGACAGAGCGGGTGATGTCGGCTCTGGTCGTACCCAGCGACAGGCCGTAGAAGCAGCCGCGCGCGTTGGCATCGGGATACGGGCAGCGCTCGCCCGACAGATAGGGGGCGAATATCACGCCGTTTGCGCCGGGGCAGGAAGCCGCCGCCGCATCGCCCATTATGTCGTACACATTGCGTCCGCTGGCGCGGGCAGCCGCTATATCGGCCTCGCACAGCGCATCGCGATACCAGCGATAAGCGCCGCCAGCCGCCAGCGTGCAGCCAAACGCATGCCACAGCCCCGGCTCGTTGTTACAGAACACCTGGAGCTTGCCGCCGGGATTGTCCTTGTAGCCGTTAAGGCCCATGGACACGTTGCCCGCCGTGCCTATGACCACGCCTATTATGCCCTGACGCACAAGGCCCGCGCCGGTGGTCTGTATTACGGCGTCGCCGCCGCCCGCGTATACGTTCAGACCCTCGGGCAGACCCGTCAGGCGCGCAACCTCGGGCGTTATGTGTCCGGAAAGCGCTGTGGACTCCACGCACTCGGGGAATATGGAACGGGAAAGGCCCACGCGGTCTATCAGCTCCCAGCTCCAGCGGCGTTCTCTTACGTTAAAGAAGCCCGTGCCGGAAGCGTCGGACATGTCTATTGCGACCTCGCCCGTCAACATGAAGCGAATGTAGTCCTTGGGGTTGAGGAACAGCTTCATGCGCTCAAAGCTGGCCGGTTCCTCATCGCGCAGCCATATCAGCTTGCCGCCGGTGTATCCGGTCAGCATGCGGTTGTTGGTCAGCGCCACCAGCGCATCCAGACCGCCCGCCTGCTCGGTTATCCAGTCGCACTGGCGCTCGGTGCGCTGATCGCACCAGAGCATAGCCGGGCGAATGACGTTCATGTCCGCATCCATAGCGACAAGGCCGTGCATCTGCCCGGACAGGCTAAGACCCGCTATCTCGGAGGCGGGCAGCTGCGCGCGGGCGATTATGGTCTGCACGGACTTGACCACCGCGTCCCACCAATCCTCGGGGCGTTGCTCGGCCCAGCCGGGACGGGGTGTATACAGCGGATACTCCTCGGTGCATGACGCCACCACGCGGCCGGATTCATCTGCGATTATGCTCTTGGTGCCGGATGTTCCTATGTCTACGCCTATCAGATACTTGGGCATAATGTACTTCTCCTTTTGCAACATGTTTCCGGGCCTTCCCCGGTAGTTTCATTACGTCCATTTTAATAACACTGCCTGCATTTGTCAACCGCAAAGCGCCATCTGAGCGCTTTATCCACAGCCCAATGAAATTATGCCGCGCGCATATGTGTATATCGCCTACCGGCATCTGTGCCGCATCCAGCTCAGCCGCACCCACGCGCGCTAAAAGCGTTTTGACGCACGCGCAATGCGCGCCTCCATTACCGCTCAGGCAAGCCTTGCCGCATGCCTACTACACGTGCTTCTCACTCGCCCGCGCGCTTCATCCACAGCCCTATGCAGGTTGGCATACGAAACTGTTCTGGCAAGCCTTGCCGCATGCCTACTACACGTGCTTCTCACTCGCCCGCGCGCTTCATCCACAGCCCTATGCAGGTTGGCATACGAAACTGTTCTGGCAAGCCTTGCCGCATGCCCGCCACACGTGCTTCTCACTCGCCCGCGCGCTTTATGTACAGCCCTATGCCGGTTGGCATACGAAACTGTTCTGGCAAGCCTTGCCGCATGCCTACTACACGTGCTTCTCACTTGTCCGCGCGCTTCATCCACAGCCCTATGCCGGTTGGCATACGAAACTGTTCTGGCAAGCCTTGCCGCATGCCTGCTCCGCGCGCTTCATCCACAGCCCTATGCCGGTTGGCACCTGCGTCTCCCTTTGTCGCGCGCACGCATTCAACTGAAGCGCTGCCCGCGCAGGCACATTTGCGCCCTGCCCCGGCTTGCGCATCCTCTTGCTTTTTCCACAGCCTGCACTCAGGTGGTGAGCCAATTCAGCATGAGTCTGCCCAGCGCCTCGCTGTCGCTCATGGTGCCGCTCTTTATGGCGAACTCGGCGTTTACGCAGTCGCGGTAAGCGCCGGTCAACTGCTCCTCGCTGAATGCGCGCAGCTGGCGGCGCGTGTTGCGCAGGCCGTAGGGCGTTATGCCCAGCGCCTTGACTATCTCCGCATCGGACGCGCGGCGGCGCTCCATTAGCTTTATGTGCGCCATGAAGCGCATCTGCCGGGTTATCATGGCCAGCACGCGCACCCTGTCCTCGCCCGACTCCAGCATCACATCCAGCATGCGAAACGCCGCCGCGCCGTTTTTCTCTATCAGGCGGTCAATCAGCTGAAATATGGTGCATTCCAGCGTGGGCGTGACTATCTCAAGGTCGTCTATCGTTATGTCATCGCGCTCGCCCGCGTGCGCGGCCAGCTTTGCCACCTCGCCATCCAGCCGGGTGAGCGACGCGCCCGCGCGAAACGCCAGCTGCGATACCACGTCCGGCGATATGCGCTTGCCCAGCTTGCCAAAGCGCGCGCTCAGCCACTTGTTGAGTTGCCTGTCATCCAGCTGATCAAACGACACCACATGCGCATGTTCGGCCTTGCCAAACGCCTTGAACAGCGCCTTGCGCCCATCCGCCGCACCGCGCATGTACATTACAAGGCAGCAGCTTGAGGGCAGGCGCTTAAGGTACTCGGCGATGCGCTCGCTCTCCTCCTTTTCGCCGCGGCTCTGTCCGCTCATCAGCGGCGCAAAGTCGCGCACCACGACAAGCCTGCGCTCGGCCATCATGGGCAGAGTCTCGCAGGCGGCGATTATGTCATCGGCCGGCTTGCCCTCCAGTATGTTTTCGTTGAGCGCCTCCAAGCCTTCGGGCAGCAGTGCGCTCTCTATGCGCCTTAGCGCCTCTCGCTTTACGAAGTTCTCCTCGCCCGTGAACAGATAGCCCCGCGCTATATAGCCCGCCTTCAGCTTGTCAAAGAATTCGGTGTGATCCATGTTTCCTCCGCCGCGCCCAGATATGTGTGCGCGCTCATCTCGCCCTTGGGCGTAATGTGAATGGTTATGTCCCCGGTCTGCGCGGTACAAAGCACGCGCGCTCCTATGTGATTCAGCCGCTCAAGCGCCATCCTGCTCGGCAGTCCATACCTGTTGTGCGCCGAAGCCGATATTAGCGCCAGTTTGGGATTAGCCTTGGCCAGAAACTCCAGCGACGATGAACCCGCACTGCCGTGATGCGCCACCTTTAGCACGTCGCACTCAACAGCGTCAAAGTCATCGCCCGACTGTGTCAGGTCGCCGGTCAGCAGCAGCGAGCGCCCGGCGTACTCCGCGCGCAGCACCAGCGAGTAGTCGTTGGCATCCTCAAACTCCGGCTGTGCGCCCGGATGCAGCACGCGAAGCTCCAGCCCGGCTATGCCCGTGTCTATCGCGTCGCCCGCCTTCAGCCTGCGCACCTCTGCGCCGCTTGCCCTTATCATGTCCAGCGCCTCCAGCACACAGGCATCTGCGGCGCTCTCGGCGGCATAGGGCAGATACACCTCGTCTATTCCCGCCATGCGCACAAGGCGCAGCGCGTCGCCCGCGTGATCCTCGTGCAGGTGCGTAATTATCAGCTTGTCGGCGCGCAGTCCCCGGCGGCGCACATGGTCGCTCAGCGCCGCGCCCTCACTGCCCGTGTCCACGATTATTGCCGACGCGCCATCGGTAAACAGCATGCCATCGCCCTGCCCCACATCGACCATGACAAACTCCAGCCCCTCAAACGGCTGCGGCGGAAGCAGCAGCACCGCCATCAGGCACAGCGCCGCGCACGCGCATGCCATGCGCCATCTGCGCGCCAGCGGCCTGTACCGCGAGGCATACATGATAAGCGGCACTATCGCCAGCAGCCACCACATGTCCATGGCGCGCATGCTGACTATCGCCCAGTCCATGCCCGCCGTCCACTCTGCCACGCCCTCTATCGCCCGCGCGCACAGCGCCGCCGCGCCCGCAGCCAGCCGCGCCAGTCCGCTTGCCCAACCGTGCAGCAGCGCGGTCAGCCAGCCCATGCACAGCACGCCGCAGCCCGCCGCTATGCCTGCAAACGATGTGAGTATGCCCATCAGGTTTATCTGCCCGAAGTAGGCGCTGGTCAGCGGCATCAGCCCCACGGTCACGCATGCCGACAGCGCTATGCCGTTCATGGCAAAGTTGCCTAGCGCGCATGCCAGCTTGCGTGTGCCCTTCATTATGCGCGGCGTGAGCTTGCCCGCAAGCCCTTGTGTTCTGCGCATCCTGTGCGCATCGCCTGCCGCAGTCGATATTGTCCCGTCCGCAAGAGTCTGCGCGCCGTGCGGCTTGTGCGCCTTATTCGCCATGCATGGCAAGTTCTTGCCCGCAGCCCCATGCGCGCTATCCTGACTAAGCGTGGTCTTGTCCATGACCGGCAGGCGCTTGCTAAAGAGCCTTTGCCTACCTTCGCCGCCGCTGTGGCCCTTGCCCAAGCGCGGCAGACGCGCACGCAGTCCGGGATACAGCGCATATATAGACAGCACCGAGCCAAACGAGAGCGCAAAGCCGGTATCCAGCGCCGCGCCCGGCCTGAGAATGACTATCAGCACAGCGGCTATGCCCAGCGACGAGGGCGCATCATACAGCAGACCCGCCCGCTGCGCGCACAGCGCCACCATGCCCATTATGGCCGCGCGCATGACCGAGGGCGTAAATCCCGCCAGCGCACAGTACATAGCCAGCATAATCGCCGTGATAAATGCGCGCAGCCAGCCCGGCACCGGCCTTAGCAGCCAGCCCATCAGCAGTGCCATGAAGCTCACGTGCAGGCCCGACACCGCCAGTATGTGGCTCAACCCCGCCATGCGGAAGTTATCATACACGTCCTCGGGCAGTGCGTCGCCGTCGCCCAGCATTATGGCGCGCGCAGTTGCGGCGTGCCCGCCCAGTTCTGCCTCCAGCGCCGACACTATGCCGCGCTTTATCCCATACACCCAGTCGAGCAGCCTGAGCTGTCCCGTGGCCTCGAATCCCGCCCCTGCCAGTTCACCGCTGCCGCATACGTATACACCCCTGCGCATGAGATACGCGCGATAGTCAAATCCGCCCTCGCCGCGCGCGCCCTGCGCAATGTAGGTGCGCCCAAACAGCGACACCCGCGCGCCTATCGCCATGCCTTCGGGCAGCGACATGTCGGCGACTTCGCCCACTTCCAGCCTTGGCCGGTACAGCGTCAGGCGCATGCGCCCCTTGACCCTGTCTCCATCGACCTCCACATCGTCAATGTCCAGCACCATGCGCTCCGCATCGTCGCGCTCCACGCTCAGCACGCGGCCGCTTATGAAGTGTTCGCCCCCGGCTGGCAGCTCTGGCGCGGTCATGACGCTCGCGCCCAGCATGCCGCCCAGCATCATCACGCATATGAGCAGCATCCACGCTCTCGGTCTGCGCGCCAGCGCCGATACTATCGCCACGAGCGCGCTTGCCGCCGCCATTGCCTCCCATGCCGCAAGCGGTATCTGCCCGCTCAGTCCTATTATGTCGCCCGCCAGCAGCACCAGCGCCGTCAGCACCATGGGTCTGCGCCGCCACATGCCGCCAAGGCCGGGCGTAAACCCTGCCGCACCCGGCTCAAGCGCACGTCCCCTGCGCGCCGTGCGCACAAGGTCAGCGTGCGCGCTGTTCATGTCGGTGTGACGCATATCCATCCTCCGCGCGCCGTTATGGGCGCGCATGCTTTAGTGAGATGTGCTGGCCCGGTTCTGATTGGTGTGATGGCTGCATGAGCATATGTGCGATGAGCGGCACACTGGGCTTCGGCTCATGCCGCGCGCTATGCCCGTGCGACGGGCTTCGGCTCATGCCGCGCGCTATGCCCTTGCGACGGGCCTCGTCTCACGCCGCGCGCCATGCCCTTGCGACGGGCTTCGTCTAACGCCGCGCGCCATGCCCGTACATTCAGCTTCGGCTCACGTTTCACCCAATGCCCACGCATTTGGCTTCCGCTCAAGTCTGCCGCACTGCCTGTGCATTTGGCTTCCGCTCACCCTTCGCCCGATGCCCCGCGCATCCCCTCCGCCCTGTCCATATGCAAAAGAGCGGCAGAGCCGCGCATAGCTCCCGCATTCGCGCCGCCCCGCCGCCCCGGCAGGAAAATCGTCAGTTTTTCTTCCAGCGCTGTATCTTCTTGAAGTCCAGCGCATTCTCATTGTGCTTTATCAGGCGGCCTATGTTGGCGCGATGCTGGAATATCGCCAGCACCACCACCGCCACCGAGAACAGGAACATGGGCATGTTGGTCAGCATCGACTCAAACACGTTTAGTATCAGGTACAAAAGCGCCGCGCATATAGAGCCCACCGACACCGTGCGCGTGAAGTACAGCGCCACCGCCATGGCCAGCAGCAGCCAAGGCGCGTTGTACGGCTGCACCACCAGTATCACGCCGAACGAGGTCGATATGCCCTTGCCGCCCTTGAACCCGAACGCAACCGGCCAGTTGTGACCCACTATCGACGCCAGACCGCCCAGCAGCGCGCCGTGCTCGCCGCCCAGCCACATGCCTATCAGCGCCGCCAGCACGCCCTTGACCGCATCGCCTAAGAAGGTCAGCAGGCTGGGCAGCCAGCCCAATGTGCGCAGGACATTGGTTGCGCCCGCGTTGCCGCTGCCCGCCTTGCGTATGTCCATGCCGTTTACCATCTTGGATATTATGAGGCCGGTCGATATATTGCCCAGCGCATAACCTATCACGACCGCCAGTATCATCTTCAGCATGTCAGTTTTCCTCTTTCTTGCGCTCGCGCAGCACGAACTTTATCGGCGTTCCCTCAAAGCCAAACGACTTGCGGAAGAAGTTCTCCAGATATCGCTCATACGAATAGTGCATGAGCGTCTGATCGTTCACGAACATCACGAACAGCGGCGGACGCACGCCCTGCTGCGTGGCATAGAATATCTTGAGCCGCCTGCCGCTCTGGGACGGCGGCTGCTGCGCAGCCATGGCATCGGCCAGCACGTCGTTGAGAAGGCCCGTGGTTATGCGGCGCGTCGCCTGATCAAACGCCGCAGTCACGCCCTCTACCAGCTTGGGCAGGCGCTGCCCGGTCAGCGCCGACACGAATATGACGGGCGCATAGTCCATGAACTTGAAGTCCTCTATCACCTGCGCGCGGTACTTTTCAAGCGTGCCGGTGTCCTTTTCGATGAGATCCCACTTGTTCACGACTATTATAGAAGCCTTGCCCTGCTCGTGGACATAACCGGCTATCTTGGTGTCCTGCTCGGTCACGCCGTCGCGCGCGTCTATGACTATCAGCGCCACGTCGCAGCGGTCTATGGCGGCGAAGGAGCGTATCACGCTGTAACGCTCGACCGTCGCGTCCTCTATGACCTTCTTTTTGCGTATGCCGGCGGTGTCGATTATCACAAAGCGCCGCCCGTCGCGCTCAAATCCGGTGTCTATGGCATCGCGGGTCGTGCCGGCTATGTCGCTTACCATGACCCTGTCCTGACCCAGTATGCGGTTGACTATAGAGGACTTGCCCACATTGGGGCGGCCTACCACGGCAATCTTGACCGTCTCGTCATCCTCGTCCTCTGCCTCGAAGTGCGGCAGCTGGTCGGTAACCGCCTCCAGCAGATCGCCAAAGTTCATCAGGTTCACCGAGGATATGGCTATCGGATCGCCCAGCCCCAGCTCATAGAACTCGTATATGCTGTCGTAGGTGTCCATGGAATCGACCTTGTTGACGACCAGCACGATGGGCTTTGTGCTCTTGCGCAGCATGGTAGCCACGTCCTTGTCGTCGTCGGTCAGGCCCTGCTTGCCGTCCACGAAGAACAGTATCAGGTCGCAGGTCTCTATCGCGATCTCTGCCTGAGCGCGCATCTGCTTGAGCAGCGGATCGTCGCTCATGGGGTCTATGCCGCCGGTGTCTATAAGCGTAAAGGCATGGTTCTGCCATTCGCAGTCGGCATAGACGCGGTCGCGCGTCACGCCGGGGGTATCCTCAACTATCGATATGCGCCTGCCTGCCATCTTATTGAAGAACGTGGACTTGCCCACGTTTGGACGGCCAACTATGGCGACAAGAGGTCTAGCCATTTACATCCTCCCCTGCAAGCGCATGAAGCAGCTCCTCGCCGTCGGAAAACACCGGCGTCACGGGACAGCCCAGTCGCTTTGCCAATTCATCCAAAGGTGTGTTATCCAGGAATACATTGCCGCCGTCGCGCAGCATGGCGCGCGGTATCAGCACTTCGTCGGCCTCAAGCCCCTTGAGCTGAGACAGTATGTCGCCGCCCGTAACCAGCCCTGCGACAGTTACAGTATTTCCGAAGAAGTCGTTGCGCACGGCATGCACGCGCACGTCCACGCCCTCAAGCGGATGCCCGCTTATCAGGCGCTCCATCTCCTCGCGCGCTGATACGCCTGTTATAACCGCAACGCGGCGCGCGCGCGGCGCTTTGCCCGAGGCAAGATACTCGCGGTACGCGCTCTCAAAGCCCTCGCGCTGGAAGCGTATCAGCCCCACGCCGTTGTCTATCTGAGGATAGTCCTCATACTCCTCGTCACTTGGCACATCGCGCCCGGCCAGCACGTAGAACTCGTCGGCGGCAAACACCAGCGCCGTGCCCAGCGTCCGCCTGAACTCCGCCTGCCACGCTGCCACGCGGTCAAGCAGCTCGCCCGCCGCCTTGGCGTCATATGGGCGGATATTGCACAGTCCCCTGCGATGCCCGGTCAGCCCCACTGGCACAAGCGCCAGCGTCAGGCAACTCGGATGCATAGCGGCCATGTCGCGCACGGTCTTTTCCAGCACATCGCCGTCGTTTAGCCCCGGACACAGCACTGCCTGCGCATGGAAGCTTATGCCGCCGTCCCGCAGCTTGCCAAGCTGCTCCATCAGGCGGGCTGCGCGCGGCTGGCCCATAAGGTCTGCGCGCACCTTGCCGTCACTGGCGTGTACCGATATGTACAGCGGGCTGGCATGGCGGCGTATTATCCTGTCCAGCTCGCGATCCGGCACGTTGGTCAGCGTCACGTAGTTGCCCATCATCAGCGACATGCGCCAGTCGTCGTCCTTGACATAGAGCGACTTGCGCATGCCCTTGGGCAGCTGGTCAACGAAGCAGAACTTGCAGCGGTTGGCGCACAGGCGCACGGGCCCAAGCAAATCGTCCTCGAAGTCAACGCCCAGCTCCTCGTCCATATCCTTGTCGCATTCCACTTCGCTGATGTCGCCCGAGCGCTCGCGCACGGTCAGCGCCAGTTCCTCGCAGCTCATCAGCTGCTGATAATCTATAAGGTCCACCAGCTTTTCGCCGTTTATCTCCAGCAGCTCGTCGCCCCGCCTGAGTCCCAGCTCATCGGCAAGGCCGCCGCGTTCCACCTTGGCGATCTTAAACCCCATCTATGCCCTCCGTATGCGGAATTTATAGTGTAATTATCCACCCTGCGCACGGATATGTCAAGTCAATTACGGTTACGCCGCCGCATGCAACGACTCCTGCAGCGGGCATTATCCACTCGTGGCGGCGGGCGTTGCCGGCTGCGTGCGGCGCGGCAACGCGCCGTATGACGCTTAATGATGCCGCCCGCCGCATGCAGGCTGACCTGTAACAGGTATACCCCGACGCGCCGCGGCATACCGCCCGGCGCAAAGCTTTGCTCCTCTACAATATTCACTCTGCCGCACCGCACGGCTATTTGCATCATACCGTCCTGCGCATAGCGCTGTACAGCCTTGCGCACTGCACGTACCGCCAGCACAGAGCCATGCACACTGCCGCGCCGCGCTTTAGCACCTCCCTGCCGCGCCGTGTACAGCCTGCGCAGCCTTTCCCGCAATGCGCAGCATCGCCGCGCCCGCATTATTCAAGCGGACGCGGCGTGCATTCGGTATGCAATATCGCGCATATCTTGCCGCCGGACGCGGCCTAAAGCGGCGCTTTGCTGCGCCGGTCAATCCCTGTCGCGCTCATCATCGTCGGGCCTGTCGCCGATAAGGCCGCCTGTCGTCTCGCTGGCACCGCGCTTTATCTTGCGCCACATGCCTAAGAAGCTGCCCGTGGTCATAAGGCCGTATATTATGACGCCCGCTATCGCTATGCCCACGACCAGCAGTATGCCCCAGAGCGCGCCGCTGCCGCCCGCCTGACCGGCGGACGTGGCATTGCCCGCATCGCCGCCTGCATCCGCGCCCGCCGCACCCGCAGCTCCCGCTGCGCCTTCGGCCTTGGCAGTCGTGCCAAACAGCACCCTGTCCAGCACGTCGGCCATGTACTCGGTCGAGGCTATGGCGCGCTCCTTGCTTATCGTGTGCGTGCCGAACTCCAGCAGTATCGCGCGCGGCATAAGCTCCTGATTGTAATCTCCCTTGCCTATGAATATGTCCTTTATGAGTTCGGGATACATCTCGTCGGCAGCGGCCTTTATCTGCTTGGCGAACTTTCGGTTGGCGGCGGCGTTGGGATTGGAGCGCCCCACGAGCAGACGCACCTTGGACGCTTCTTCGCCCTCTATGCGCTGTTCGTACTCGTCGGGGTCGGGTATGCCGTCCCTGTGTACGTCTATCAGCGCTGCGGGCTGGAGCTTAAGCAGGCGCGCAGCCGTGGCGCGCGAGCGGCGGTATGCGCCCGCGTCGTGGGGCAGATGCGTGGTTAAGTCCAGCTCCACCTCTATGCCGCGCTCCTCCAGCGCCTTTTTGAGGGCCTCATCCACGTCGTATATGCCCGCGTCCTCCTCCTTGGACTCCGTGCCGTCGGTGGGGACATACGATTCATCGGAGTGGGTCGAGTATATGGCCACCAGCCGCTTGGCATCCTGCGCTATAGTGGGCAGGGCAGCGTCCAAAAGCCCCGTCATGTCCTCCTGACCTATGTAGCGCGCCACCGCCTCATGCTTTGCTTCATCCACCGAGATTATGCGGTACAGCTTATCATCCGCGCTTATGTACTCGTCATCCACGCTCACCGAGCCATATATGCTGGTTAGGTACTTGCCCTCTTCATCGTATATGGCGTACACCTGCTCGCTGGCGTCATCAGATGCAATCGGCGTTGCGGCGGGCGCGGCGCTTGTATTTGGCTCAGCCGCCTCGCCGCGCGCCGTGCCGGGCAGTATCAGCATCAGCGCCAGTGCCAGCGCAAACAGTCTGCTCCTCATTGTCCGTCCTTCCTCCTTATGCGGCCATGATTGAACTCGCGGCTGCCGTCGCGCTGAGCGCCGCGCGTCACGCGCTCCACTATCTCGCCTATCACCTCGGCAAGTATGACACCGGTCAGTCCCGCCACGACTATCACGTCCACCGCGCCCGCGCCGCCCAGATGCAGCGCCTGATTTACGCCGCGCATGCGCAGCTCTATCGCCTGATATATGTCCGCGCCCATAACGCCCAGCACGCCCGCCACGAACGCGCCCCGCCGCGATCTGCCCAGTAGATATGCCACAAGACCGCCCACAAGGCCGTATATATAGTTGGGATCAAACACTATGGCCTCCGGCTCGTCGGGCATGAAGCGCCCCAGCCAGTACACCATGAGTCCGGTCGCCAGCGCGCCTATCAGCGCCCTCACGCGCTCCTTGCCCGTGCCTGCGCGCGCTATCAGGTACACGCATATCGCCAGCGGGAACACCGCGCCGCCCAGATTGACGTACACCTCGCCGCCCAGCGGTATATCGGGTATCAGCCCGCCCACGAACAGCGCCGCCGTTATCACAAGCGCCTGCCTGTCGCTAAGGCCCATCTTGTCCAGCACGCCCCGGCACAGCCCCAGCAGTATCAGTATCGTGACTATCATCAGCAGTATCAAGCCTATCGACATACCTACCACCTCTTTTTTCGATATAGGGCAAGTATGCCCACGGCGCGGCAAAAAGATACGCACGCGACACGTCTCATCGCGGCAATATGCTTTTTGAGCGCAGGCATGTACATGAATCTGCGCACTGCCATGCACGCAAAAAGCCGCGCCCAACGCGGACGCGGCCCAAGCAAAAGCATATTATCAATATCAGGACACCCGTGGTCAGCACGGATATGCGGCTTTGCGCATATAACAGATGCGGCTCAATGCGCTTGCCGGTTTAGCAAGCCATGTCATCCCAGAACTGCGCGCAGCAATCCCGCTGTGCGGCTTTGCATGCATAGCAAATACACTTCTGCGCATACGCCACTTGAACAAGCCCTATCGCCCAATCACAGCGCGCGCAGGAAGCCCGCTATGCGGTCGGCAAGTATGGCGTGGCCGTCATCGTTGGGGTGCAGGCCGTCCGGCACATAGCGCTCCTGTATGGCAGGCACGCGCGGCTGAAGTCCGCTGATTGCATACAGGTCGCACACGGGCAGCGAGTAGTACTCGGCCACGGTGCGGATTATGTCCACATATTGCTTGAGCGTGCCTACGGGTTCGGGCTTGCGGTCGCCGGTGGGCGACTCCTCGTTCAGGCGGTGCAGCGGCGTGCATATAACGTTCACCGCGCCCGGATACCTGGTGATGAGCGTGCTCATCAGGAAGTGACACGCGCCCCAGAAGGTTTCGGGCGTGCGGTCGTCAGGCGTGCCTATGGGCGCATTGCCGTGGCCGAAGTCGTTGGTGCCGCCCATTACTATGTTCAACGAGGCGCTGGGGTCCATGTCCACGCAGCGCAGGCAGAAATCCTGATCGTATCGCTCGGTCTCGCTGCGGTCCTGCTGGCGCGCTATGCGCGTGCCGCCTATGCCGTAGTTGTTGGCCGCGCCCAGCTCCAGCATGCGCGCCAGACGGCTGACGTATATGTTGTCGGGATCAGCCACGCCCGCGCCTTCAGTTATGCTGTCTCCCAGAAAGTTTACCACCTTGCCCGTAAGTTCCATATCAATACTACCTCCCCCGAAGTATGTTCTCCGCTATTATAGGACAATGCACGCCTAAATGCAACCGCATAAGTTGCGCACCCCATAATAGTCCCCCAGTATGCGCTCAAAATGCCCGGTCAGCGGCGGACTGCTCCATGCACGGCGCACATCCCATTCCATGCCCTGCCGCGTCAGGCGTTTATCAGCTCCTGCAGTTCATTTATGAACCGGCAGACGTGGAAGCCGTCGCATACGGCATGATGCGCCTGTACCGCCAGCGGCATCATGGTTCTGCCATTCTCCTGATAGTACTTACCCATTGTGAATATGGGCTTTAAGTAGGCATATCCGCTTTGTATGTTGAGATTAAACCCCTCAAACGCCGCCCACGGCACCATCGATACATTGAAGTAGTTGTCCGGTACATCGGGCTTGCCAAGCATGCCCTTTGTACCCGCATACCTTTGCATGTCAGCCTCATACGCCGCGCAAAAGTCCTCAATATTGGGCTTGTACTCCGTCCATACGTTGAAGAAAGTCTCGCTTTGCCGATTGAACACCGTATAATATGGCGTCATTTCGCTGTAAACGCCCAGTTCACCGGCCTTGTTAAAGTCCATTCTAAACTCGGGATGGGCATTTACCACGGTCGTAAGGTAGTAGAGCATGGCTGGGTAAAGCTTGATATGCCTCTCCCTTATCATAGTTATATCCAGCTTGACCGTCATGCTGTAAGTGCATGGATTGTTGGAAAAGTAATGTTCAAAGTATTCCTCGCGCCCCCAAGAACTTCTGTCTACCTTTTCAAACTTCATGTAGCAGTCTCCTTGAATCGTGTTTCATTTTGTCAATCCGCCGCGGCGCAGATAGCTGCTCAGACTGCACTTTGCCCCATGTGCAAAACGTCCCCCGCGCAATCATGCACAGGGGACGCAGTATGTTCACTTGGCCTTGCGGGCGTACTTCTTAGTACATGCCGCCCATGCCGGGGTTGGCCGCGGGCGCTGCCGGCGGGTTCTTCTCGGGCAGGTCGGTGACCAGAGACTCGGTGGTCAGCACGCTGGCCGCAACGGAGGCAGCATTCTGCAGAGCGGAGCGGGCAACCTTGGTCGGGTCGATTATGCCGCTCTCCTCCATGTCGGTGTAGCGATCCTTGGCCGCATCATAGCCCCAGCCGGTCTTGCCGCTGGACTTGATGGTCTCGACCACGACAGAGCCTTCAACGCCGGCGTTGATGGCGATCTGGCGTACCGGCTCCTCAAGGGCGCGCAGCACTATCTGTATGCCGGTGCGCTCGTCGCCGGTGGCCTGCTCGCTCAGAGCCTTCAGCGTGGGCAGGGTGTGGATGTAGCTGGTTCCGCCGCCGGGGACTATGCCCTCCTGCACGGCCGCACGGGTCGCCGCCAGAGCGTCCTCTATGCGCAGCTTGCGCTCCTTCATCTCCACCTCGGTAGCCGCGCCGACATGGATTACCGCAACGCCGCCAGCCAGCTTGGCCAGACGCTCCTGCAGCTTCTCCTTGTCGTAGTCGCTGGTGGTCTCCTCTATCTGAGCGCGGATGGAAGCAACGCGCGCCTTGATTTCGTTGGCATCGCCGGCGCCATCGACTATGGTGGTGTTCTCCTTGTCTACCTTGACGGTGCGGGCGCGGCCCAGCATGTCAATGGTGACATCCTTCATCTCTATGCCCAGCTCATCGGAGATGACCTGGCCGCCGGTCAGCACGGCGATATCCTGCAGCATGGCCTTGCGGCGGTCGCCAAAGCCCGGAGCCTTGACGGCGACGCAGGTGAAGGTGCCGCGCAGCTTGTTGACAACCAGAGTGGTCAGAGCCTCGCCCTCGACATCCTCAGCGATTATCAGCAGCTTCTTGCCGGACTGCACAACCTGCTCCAGCACGGGCAGTATCTCCTGAATGTTGGAGATCTTCTTGTCGGTTATCAGTATCAGCGGATCGTCCAGCAGGGCTTCCATCTTCTCGGTGTCGGTCACCATGTAAGCGGAAGCGTAGCCGCGGTCGAACTGCATGCCCTCGACCAGATCCAGCTCGGTCTTCATGGTCTTGGACTCCTCAACGGTTATGACGCCGTCGTTGCCCACCTTGTCCATGGCGCTGGAAATCAGCTCGCCTATGGTCTCATCGGAGGCCGATATGGCGGCTACCTGAGCGATGGACTTGGTGCCGCTTACGGGCTTGCTCAGCTTCTTCAGCTCCTCAACGGTAGCCTCGGTAGCGCGCTCTATGCCGCGGCGCAGAACCATGGGGTTGGCACCGGCAGCGACGTTCTTCAGACCCTCGCGGATCATGGCCTGAGCCAGCAGGGTGGCGGTGGTGGTACCGTCGCCGGCTACGTCGTTGGTCTTGGTGGCGACTTCCTTCACCAGCTGAGCGCCCATGTTCTCAAATGGGTCTTCCAGCTCGATGTCCTTGGCGATGGTCACGCCGTCGTTGGTGATGAGCGGGCTGCCGTACTTCTTGTCCAGCACTACGTTGCGGCCCTTGGGTCCCAGAGTTATCTTAACGGTATCGGCAAGGGCGTTTATGCCCGCTTCCAGAGAGCGGCGCGCTTCCTCGCCATACTGAATCTGCTTAGCCATGATATATGCCTCCAAACTCTATGTCTGCTATCTTATTATTCCACTATGCCCAGTATGTCGGACTGGCGAACGATTATCATTTCCTTGCCGTCGAGCTTTATCTCGTTGCCCGCGTACTTGGAATAGATTACCTTGTCGCCCGGCTTTACCTGCATCACTATTTCCTTGCCGTCCACATTGCCGCCGGGGCCTACGGCTATTACCTCAGCCATCTGCGGCTTTTCCTTTGCGGAACCGGGCAGCACTATGCCGCTGCGGGTGGTCTCCTCCGCTTCAACATTCTTGATAACCACGCGATCGCCCAAAGGCTTGATGTTCATGATACAACCTCCTCAAAAGGTGAATTGTCATTCTCACTTGTTAGCACTCTCATGCGGTGAGTGCTAACCGATTACGTTGATTAGTTTATCCAAAAAGGCGATTTCTAGCAATCCCTGAGCGCACCGTTTAGCGGTCTTGTGCGGCGCATTTTCCTGTATTTTTTAAATTATGCCATCACTGCTTTGTTTTTCTCAAGATTTCTTGCTATTTTACCGCATTTGGCTTTTGCCCAGGTTTTGTAACCAAATCCTTACACGAGTTTGGCCCATAGATTGACAAGCGGCGGCGCTTGATGATAAAATGCGGTAAACGGCAAAACTAAATTCGATGGGAGAAGCGATATGGATAAATGGGATAAACGGTTCATGCAGATGGCAGACCTTGTGTCCACATGGGCCAGCTGCTACCAGCCCAACCGCAAGATAGGCGCGGTCATAGTCAAGAACAAGCGCGTGATGACCACGGGCTACAACGGTGCGCCCGCAGGAGTCAAGACCTGCATAGAGCGCGGCGAGTGCCTGCGCCGCAAGCTGAACATACCCTCCGGCCAGCGGCAGGAGCTGTGCTACGCCGTGCACGCCGAGCAGAACGCCATCATACAGGCGGCAAAGCTGGGCATATCGATAGACGGAGCCACGCTGTACTGCACGCATCAGCCCTGCGTGATGTGCGCCAAGATAATCGTGAACTCCGGCATAACCCGCGTGGTGTACCGCGAGGGGTATCCTGACGACTTCGCTCTGGAGATACTGGCCGAGGGCGGCGTGCAGCTGGAGCGCATGCCCGCAAATGAGGACTCGGCAGCCAAGTAAGCATCCTCCTGCAAAAGCGCAGCGCGTCAGACTGTCAAAAACCCCGGAGAGCCCGGCAGGCCGCGAGTCCCGCCGACTTCAATCGCGCCCGGTGACATGTGCGGCGGGCGCTCAGGATTTTTTGCGCAGGGGAACCTATTTTTCCCGATAAAAAATATCTACCTTGCAGTTTCCATGCCCGCAAACATTAATGATTTCAGTGGAAGCTGAGCGGGGGCAGTGGCGGTGGAGATGCTCCCCCGTCCATGCTTGTCAAAAAGACGCTTTGACAAGCTGACGCATTTTATGCCGCCCCGCAATACCGATATACAAGCGCCCTTAAAGTCACGCAAATTACATTTAAGGGCGCTTTTTATGTGGATAATTTGAGTAAAAGCAATAGAGCAAGAAAGCAAGGTGACATTTTTTGAAGTACAAGGCGATATTCTTTGACCGCGATGGCACACTCACATACTTTGACAAGGCGAAGAAGCTATGGCGCGACGAAACCATAGGCAAGTGGAGCGGCAAGCCGTTTGAGTTAGAGTACGATAAGATGATGCGCCTTTTCGAGCTTGCCAGCGAAGGACGACAGCCATGGTATCGAAACATAGATGACGAGCGCGAGTTCTTTCGGCGGTATTATGAATATCTGCTTATAGGCGAAGGCGTAAAGGAAGACGTATCCGCACGCGCAAAGATACTCTTTGACGAGCTCTGGTGCAACAAAGACCGCGCCCTGTTTCCAGAGACGCGAGAGGTTCTGGAATACTTTTACAGAAATGGATATCGAATGGGCGTAATCAGCGACACTTCGCCCTCTTTGCAATATACGCTTGAGCAATTGGACATATCGAAATACTTTACTTCGTTTACTGCCAGTTCCCTTGTTGGTGCCGAAAAGCCCAGCCCGATAATATTCAACGCCGCGCTGGATGCCCAAGGCGTATCCGCACACGACAGCTTATACGTAGACGATTACAAGCCCGAGGCCGATGGCGCAAGGGCGCTGGGTTTCACCTCATTCCTGATAGACCGAAACGGCGGCAATGCGGATAAATGGACTATACAGACATTGACTCAACTGGTGGATTTCGTCGAAGCGCAATCCTGATTGCCCACACAGCAGGCATACGCGCTTTTGCATTGACGGTGCCCTGCCGCGCAACGAACGCTCCCCTGTGCGATAGCGCGCAGAGGAGCGCAGACTGTCAAAAACCCCCGGAGAGCTCGGCGGGCCTCGCAGCCCTCTCGACTTAGGTAGCGCCCAGCGACATGTGCGGTGGGCGCTCAGGATTTTTTGCGTCGGGAAATCCCATTTCCCAGAGCAGCATATCTACCTTGCAGTTTCCACGCCCGGAAATCCGCAGGATTTCAGTGAAAACTGAGTAGGGGTGGCAGTGGCGGGGGGAGATTCTCCCCCGTCCACACTTGTCAAAAAGACGCTTTGACAAGCAGCGCTCCCCTGTGCGATAGCGCGCAGAGGAGCGTTTGCAATTTAATCATATCAATTCGCCGCCGCATTAATGCGCAAAGCGTGTCATATGTCCTTCGACCGCGCAAATGGCATCGGGCGAATACCGTC